>CAQGLR010000047.1 GCA_948794795.1 uncultured Lachnospiraceae bacterium
GGCTTTATGCACCACTGCGCATCCCATCCAAGCGCAAGCGGCTGCTGTTGGTAAACCTTTGGAATTGCCAGAGGCACATAACTTATGAATATTTAATTTTCAAACATTCACAGCCTTACCATTTACAGAAGGGTTGCTTAACTAAATGACATTGCATCCAAGCGCAAGCGTGCTGCTATTGGTAAAATTTTGGAATTGCCAGAGCCATATAATTTGTGCAATATTTAAGCCTGCCCTGTACTTATTGTCCAGGCAGGCTTATGCCAGTCCAGTTATATTACACTTTCCAAGCCAGAAATCACTTTGCATCTTCTTCTTTATGTAGTACACTTGAAAGCTTCTCCATTCCTGTCTGCATACTCTTCATAGATTTCACAATATTATCCAGGCCAGCAACTTGTTCTTCTGTAGATGTACTAATACCTGCTGTAGTAACTACAAAATTCTTAGAACTATCTTCTACACGTTTCATAACCCCTAGCAGCTGGTCTTTTATACCAACAATGTCCTCCAGTTCTGTTTTCAGCAGCTCAGTAATACTTATAACCTCTTCTGAAGACTCCAGCATAACCTTAAAGATTTTAACTGTATCCTCCAGCCTTCCACTGGAAACATTTACCACTTCATTATTATGGTCCATAACCTTATGGGTAGACTCTACTGTTTCAATAATATCTTTCAATATAGCATCTATTTTTCCAGTAGCATTTGAGGATTCTGTTGACAATGAATTAATTTCATCTGCCACCACTGCAAACCCCTTTCCTGCTTCTCCTGCCCTTGCTGCCTCTATAGCAGCATTTAATGCAAGAAGATTTGTCTGCTGTGCAATTTCACGTATACTCTCAATTATGCCACTGATTGAACTTGATTTACGGGACAGTTCCTCAACACCATCTGCTGCTGTCTGTGTTGTTTTAATATTTTCCTCAAACTTTTCTGACAATGCATGTATTACAGCAAATCCCTCATCATTTTTAGCCCTCAGGTTTTTAATAGTTTCTACAGTCTGGTTTACCCTGTCCTCAGATTGTACAATCTTATCATCCAGTTCATTAAAAATCGTCAGGCTGTTTTCTACTTCACTAATTTGCAAATCTGCACTTTCATTAATCTGTTGTGTAGAAGCAGCAATCTCTTCTGTATTACCTTCAAATTCCTGTAATGAATTATATATTGTTTCAGAAGATTCTTCCAGGCTGTCAAATGCCGCCTGTACATTATGTAAAACATTCTCTGCTTCCTGGCCCTGGTCTTCTACTATTTTAAAGAGAACTGTAGTACGGTAAACAATAAAACTACATGCAGCAAAAAGCACCATATAAACAATTCCTATAAATACCCATGCAATAATACTATGTAACTTTAAAAAGCCTGTTGGGAACAAAAGCATAAGTACCAGGTTAGACAAAATAGTTACAGCCGTACTTACCCTTAGTAACTTTTGTGAGTAATATGGAACCAGCAATAATGTTGCCACAAAATAATAATGTGTCAGGCAGACATAACTGTCACTGGTATCTGTATTACAAACTGCTGCAGTAATGGCACCAATAACTGGCGGAATACAGGCATATACATACTTTGCATTCTTGCCTAATGGTTTTTCAAATAATTTAGTTATAATGGCAAATAAACCAGTCAAGAGAAAAATACATTCCCGGATACCACCATGTAAAAATAGCATAACAAAACTGAAACCAGATATTGCTACACCTAAAATATAAATAAATAAAATGTTATTTATAAGTTTTTCCTCACTATTTACTGATTGTGTCTGCATATTTCATTCTCCTTAATATTTATATAAAACTGTTGCGCAAGTAGTTCCTGCACCAACTGTCCAAAAAACCACATAATCTCCAATTTGCAATTCCTTATCTTCTATTGACCTGGCGTAGGCTAACATTGGGCTTGTAGTACCTGTATACCCAAATTCATCCCCGACAAATTTGAACTTTTCAATATCCTCTTCCAAATCTTCACTGGCAAGGACAATATTTTTTAAAGCAAGCTGTGAAAAATAATATTTCTTAATATCATCTTTCTGCAGGCCATTCTTAAATAATAGTTCTTCAATAGATATCTTTGCACTATGAAAAGCGCCACCAAAGTCAAATGGAATCCATTTAACTAATTTATCTTCTGTTGGCAGGTTCCTGTCCCTTGTTACAGTTGACATTCCCTTAGCTGGCAAAAGGATTTTATCATGATTGCTTGAATTAGTATAAAAGTCTGAATCAATAAATCCCCTTTTTGTTGAAAAAACATTTTCAATTACCATAGCACAAGCAGAATCTGCAAAATTTGAATATGGAACCACCTCATTATACCTTACATAACGGTTCAGCTGGTCAGAACCAACTAACAAAGCATATTTTATATCCAGATTACTTTTCATAAGCCTTGCAACCTGGTCCAGGGCTACCACCATCCCTGCACAATTCGCATTCAAATCATACACTGCACACTTTTGTCCTGCATTAAGCATGGAATGTAGTTTTAATGCATTAGTTGGTGCTATATATTCTGGTGTACCTGATGAAAATACAATTAAATTAATCTGTGCAACCTTTACATGGGTCTGTTCTAACACTTTAAGGCTTGCCTGGTACCCCATTGTCAGCATATTTTCTTTCTCATCTGTTGAAATATACCTGCTTTTTCTTCCTGTTGCCCTTAACAAGCCTTCAATATCTTTCCCTTGTTTCTTAAAGTGCTCAATAAAATATTCATTATCCACCACATTCTCTGGATGATAATATGCAACTCCCTTAATCATAGCATTATTTTCCATTATTATAAATCCGCCTTTCCGCAGAAAACACTGACAGGTATATGAAACACCTGGCAGTGCCTCATCTTTTTTCAGTTTTTTCATTTTCTGTTGCAGACAGTTTATATACTACTAAGCCTGAGGAGATGTAAATGGTGGGTCCTATAGATATTTAATTCCAGACTGGTCCACTGTTTTATTAATTAGTACATTAAACAGGCATCAGGAACAAATTTTTATAAATGAAATTATTTTATCCTTTATAAATTCTGTATCTTCATAAATAGCACCATGTCCTTTATATGGAACCATAAGAAGCTGGCTGCCTTCTATAGTTTTCCATGTTTCTACTGCTGCCATTGGCTCAACAATCTTGTCATCGCTTCCATGCACCATAAGGGCAGGAATCTTAATAGCTTTACATGCTTCAAGATTATTATAGCCATTTGAAAGCATTAAATCTGCATATCCCGTTTTATCTGCTGTCTTTGTAGAAGAAAACAGCTCTGAAATACGTTTCTTATCTTCTTCAGGAGTATCAATTCCAAACAAAGCATAAAGAATATCTTCTGTCTTAAAATCTTCTACAGGCATTGCCTTAAGGTCATCTATCATTGGTGAATAATTTTTCAAATCACCACCACTGCTTAATAATACAATCCCACTAAGGCTTAAATTGTTACGTATGGCGATTTCACAGGTAATTGCACCACCCATTGAATACCCTAATAATATAACCTGTCCTGTAACTATATTCTGTTCTTTTAACTGGTTTAGTGAATATTCTACATCCTCTGCAAAAACACTTATCTGGTCTGGTTCATCTGCATCAGATTGTCCATGCCCGGTTAAATCGAATACTATACAGTTATACTCCTTAAATACACTTGCAAATGGATACATCCCTCCTTTTGACATTGTTGACCCATGTAAAAAAACCAATGTAATATTGCTTCCATTGTCCCCTGTTCTTTCATATGGCAGAATCTTTTTCATTTCCAATTTTCATTCCCCCTTAATTTATTTTATTAGTAAATTACATAATTAAAAGAACATTAAGTAACCACTAAATTATATTACCATAATATTACATATAAATAAAGCATTTTATTATTGAATTAATATGGTTGTATAGCTATAATATGTTAATTACCTTAATAACTGCCAGAAAATAATCTGTACAGGCGGGGTATAAAGAATTATAACATGCCATTATATATGTCACCAGTTATATTTATACAAATTATTACATAAAAACCTGATAACTTCCAAAACATATAAAATACCAGCAAAATCCCACTAAATCTGTCCAAATATCTTATATTTTATAACTGCAAATGCTTCACGTAAATAACAATTTGGCATTGTAAAAAGTACTGTCTTTGTCCCAATTCCTGATACATCTTCATATCCTTGTTTTATTGCAATCTTTTCTGCCCTGTAAATATGGAAATTATTACTTACAATAACTACTTTATCTGACTTATTTCCAATTATATCCATGCTGTACCTTAAATTTTCATCTGTATTTTCTGACTTCTCTTCTTTTATAATCCGGTTTCTGCTTAACCCCTTGCTGGCAAGATAATCTTCCATTGCCTTGCCTTCTGTTATATCTTCACCCTTTCCCTGTCCACCTGAAACAATAACTTTACATCCTAGATTATCTTTTATATAATCCAGTGCTGCATCAAGACGGTATTTAAGGTTAAGTGAAACCTTAGTGCCATTTACCCTTGCTCCAAGTACAATTACATAATCTGCACCTGGTTCTGGCTCTTGTAAACCACTTTTTATTATTATAAACTCTGTTACAGCCAGGATAATACATCCAGTACATATAATAGTATAAAATATAACAGACAGTGGTTTTGGTATAGTTATCTGCTTTTTATCCACAAGGGAATGTAATATTCCTGTCCCAATTAAAAAAACACCCAGCAAAAGCCAGAAATATGTGAACAAATTATTATTCCCAGTTAAAAAAATATATACAAAAAAATATAATGTGCTTGCTGTTCCAAGCAAATACAACATAGACGTAACCATACACCCTCCAGGTATAATATCCTCACTTTTCCCCAGCGTGGATAAACTGTACTATTGCATATGCCTTGCCATCTTCACCATTAAGTGATACAAATGACTGTCCATTATCATTATAAACAACAGGTATTATTTTATTTCCAAGAAGAGCCTGTCTTTTATACTCAACACGCAGTTCTTTTACCTTATCTTTTAATCCAAGTGCAAACATTGCCATCCTTACATATTGTCCATTATTTACATGATGGTTAGTATCAAGGTGGTATTCTTTTACAACAAAACCTCCAGCTTCCTGGCCAATGCCAGGAAGCTTTATTTTCCTAGGTGCATAATCCATTTCAAGCGGCTCATGTTTCCCATATACATCACCAATTACAGGTGTTATTACAACAGGCCTGCCTGTCTCTGTATCCATAAGCACCCAGTTTGAATTAGCTTTAACTATTGTCTTTCCATCCTCACCTGTTATAAAGAAATTACGGTATCCAATTATTTTATCATATCCATATGACTGTGTGCCAGTTTCTATTATTTCTCCAAAGGACGGATAATAACTTATAA
Source organism: uncultured Lachnospiraceae bacterium (assembly GCA_948794795.1). GTDB lineage: Bacteria > Bacillota > Clostridia > Lachnospirales > Lachnospiraceae > Butyribacter. The sequence continues at coordinate 5,384 of CAQGLR010000047.1, forward strand.
CTATCTGCCACGAATTTAAAACCCACATTAAATGCTTTTTACGTAAAAATTCTATGCCAACACCTAAATATTCTGATTCAAAATTAGTACAGTCCTGCAGATAATTAATAATTGCATCAAGGCTTATACAACCCGTTTCATCTGTTTCACTATACCTTACACGGCTTTTAAACTTATACAAATGTTTCCCTCCCTGTTTATATACTACATCTGGTATTGTGACATATAAAGGTTATAATAATAACCTTTCTTCTCCAGAAGTGCATTATGGCTTCCAGACTCCTGCATACCGCCTTTATCTATATACATTATCATATCTGCATTCTTAATAGTTGAAAGACGGTGTGCAATAATAAATGAAGTCCTTCCCTCGAGAAGTTTCTCAAGACCTTCCTGTAAAACTATTTCTGTCTCTGTATCAATACTTGAAGTCGCTTCATCAAGTATAAGTATAGCAGGGTCCGCAAGAAGTGCCCTTGCAAATGAAACCAGCTGGCGCTGGCCTGCTGACAGCCTGCTTCCACGTTCATTTACCTGTGTATTATACCCGTCTTCCATCTGCATTATAAAATCATGCGCACATACGGTTTTTGCAGCAGCAATTACTTCTTCATCTGAGGCCTCTTTATTGCCATAACGTATATTGTCCATAATAGTACCAGAAAATATAAAACTGTCCTGCATCATTACACCCATCTGCCTGCGCAGGGAATTAAGTTTTACTTTAGATATATCTATCCCATCAACAAGTATCCTGCCACTGTCAACATTATAAAACCTGCTTAAAAGATTTACAATAGTTGTTTTACCTGCTCCTGTCGGCCCTACTATAGCTATACTCTGTCCCTGTTTTATATTAAAATTAATGTTCTTTAATATAGTAACCCCGTCCTCATAACTAAAAGTTACATTCTCAAATTCCACATCACCTTTTATACAAGGCATATCAGCAGCATCTGGTTCATCCCTGACTAAAACAGGCTCATCAATAGTTTCAAAAATACGTTCCAGGTATGATACTGCTGTAAGCACACTATTATAAAAACTTGCTATAGTATTTACAGGTGCCCAGAACCTGCTTATATATGCTGTAAATGCAAATATAACACCAATTTCAATTCCAGAACTGCTTCCGCCCATAATACTATACACACCTATAACATATATAAAAGCTGTTGTAACTGTTGATATAAGGTCAACCATAGGTCCCATTGCGAAGTTAAAGTAAACAGCACGGAGCCATGATTTGCGGTACATATTACTTAAATCATTAAAAATATCTGTATTTCTCTGCTCACGTACAAATGCCTGTGTTACACGTATGCCATTTATACTTTCTGCAATATAAGCATTAAGGTTTGACTGTTTATTACTTTGTACCTGCCATGCACGCCTTTGTTTACGCTTTATTACTATAACATATAACGCAAGCACGGGAAGGCCGCAAAGGCATACAAGCGTAAGCTTAGGGCTCATTGCAAACATAAATATTAATATAAAAACCAGGTTACATAAATCAGTTATTGTATTTAATATACCATTTGACAAAAGGTCACTTAAATTATTAACATAATTAACAACACGCACTTGTATCTTGCCATGGGGACGGTCGTCATAATAACTAAAGGGAAGCTCCTGCAGATGCCTGAAAATATCTTCCCTTAACTGGTGTATTATATCCTGCCCTACCTTTGTAGTTACACTTATTTTAATTCTTGTGCTTATAACTGAGTATACCACAATAACCACTGCAAGCAAAGACAGAAAAACTATTCCATTTATATCTTTACCTGGAATATAAATATCCATCTCCATCTGCAGGAACTTTGGTATAAACATGCCAAGTGCTGAGGATGAAAGCATAAGAAAAAGCACTAAAGCCATTTTCTTTTTATAAGGCTTTATATATCCTGCAAGGCGTTTGAGCTGGTTTATATCAAACTTATCTTCTAAAGTTTCATCTATATCATAACGGTTTCTTGCCAAACCTGCCACCTCCTGTTCTATATTGCAGCATTATGCTGCATATTTTTCTTCTTTAATTCTGCCGCCATAGGGTACTGGTGGTAATAAACAGTAGAATAATAACCATTCTTTGCCACAAGTTCATCATGTGTACCCTGTTCAATTATCCTTCCATTATCAAGCACAATAATCTTATCTGCATCTCTTATAGAAGAAATCCTGTATGCAATAATAAATGTTGTACATGAATGGTTTATATTTTCAAGCTGGCGCTGTATATAGCTTTCTGTCTCCATATCAACCGCAGATGTAGTATCATCAAGAATAAGTATTGAAGGCTCTTTAAGAAGTGCCCTTGCAAGTGAAATCCTCTGTTTCTGCCCGCCTGACAGCCCTACACCTCTTTCACCTATCATAGTGTCATAACCATCTGGCATATTCTTAATAAAAATATTAGCATCAGCCATTTTTGCAACTTCTTTAACCTTCTCAAAACTACAGTCTGGCCTGCCATATGCAATATTGCCTTCTATTGTATCTGAGAAAAGGAATACATCCTGCATTGCAATACCTATATTTTCACGCAGCTGGTACATATCCAGGTCTTTTACATTAATACCATCTACAAGTATTTCCCCTCCTGTCACATCAAAGAAACGGCAGAGCAGGTTAATAATTGTAGATTTGCCTGCACCAGTAGTACCAGTTATTCCTATAGTCTGGCCCTTTTTAACCTCAAAATTAATATTGTGCAGGATATCTTCATCATCTGCTTTGTATGACACATTATTAAATACAATATTTCCATCCAGTTTCTTTCTTTCAACTGGATTAAGAGGTTTCTTAACATCTGGTTCTGCACTATATGTACCATATATTTTCTCTACAGATGTAGTAAATCTTTGTATATCATTAACCCACCATCCAGCCATGCGGAGAGGCACAGTAAGCATCCACAGGTATCCATTGGTTGCAACAAGGTCTCCCATTGTCATTTCACCTTTTACAACCATTACACCACCAACAAACATAAGGATAATATTCAGTGCATTTGAGAAAAATTCAAACACAGGAACATATTTCTTCCATATATTTGCTGCCCCAAGCTCTGCATCACGGTATCTGTCATTTTCAACTGTAAATTTACTAATTTCATAATCTTCTTTGGCAAATGCCTTTACCACCCTGTTACCGCTTATATTTTCCTGCACATAAGTATTAAGACTTGAAAATGCATCACGGCACTTCTGGAACGCAGGCCTTACACTTTTTGCCTGCGAGTATGTTGCAAACGCTGTCAGTGGAAGCACTATTACCATGCATAATGCCATTTTGGCATTTGTAGCAAATATCATAACCAGTGCAAATACAAAATAAAGCACATTTTCATAAACAGTGTAAACCACATACGCAACAAAGTGGCGGATTGCATCCATATCACCTGTCTGCCGGCTCATAAGGTCACCTGTACGGTTCTTATTATAAAATGCAAAATCCTCCTGCAAAAGCTTGCGGTAAACTGTATCCCTCATACTAAATAAAACATTTTGTGAACTTGTTTCAAAAAGCACTTGTGAGAAAAACCTGCATAACCCTTTAACAATTACAAGTGCTATAAGAATTGCAACCAGCCTTCCTAACATTCCAGCCTGCCCGCCATTAATAACATCATCAACTATAAGTTTAGATACATATGGTCCTGATAAAGCAGCTATTGCAACTATTGTTACAAGCAGCAGTCCTGCTGCCATACGTATCCAGTATTTCTTTAAAAAAGAATAAAACCATTTCATCGGTGTCATAACATTATTCCTCCTTCTTCAAAACAGTAAGTAAGAGTATAGCACCAGCATAAACAGTATAATATAATAAATTGACCAAAAAATTGTACAAATCTATTATTATTTTATAAATTAACTATTGGATTTTTTTTATAAAGTATTATAATATCTATATTATAATAAAAATATGACTTATATAAATTATTGAATAAATAATAACCCATTAACATAAAACACCCCCTGGAAACAGGGGCAGGATTGTCCATAGAATCACATCCGTTTCATAACAGTGGTACGCTTCCGCTACGATATAATGTCATTTAGTTAAGTAACCATCCTGTAAATGGCAAGGTTATGGATGTTTGGAAATTAAATATTTTACAAATTATGTGGCTCTGGCAATTCCAAAATTTTACCAACAGCTGCACGCTCCCGCTTGGATGGGATGCGCAGTGGTGCATAAAATCTGAAAGAACCAGATTTAAGCACCAGCGCCCCCATAACAGCAGCTTTTTGGTAAAACATTTGGAACTTGCCAGAGTAATATAATCTTTGTATAAATTTAATTTTCAAACATCCATAAGCCCTTTATTTATTGAGCTTTGCTTAACTAAATGACATTGTGCTACGGTAACACATATAACAGGGTACAAGCACCGACGGAGTTAAAGTACTCCTTTTGTGGAATTATTACTGGCAGCTGCCACTGGAAAACCTGTGTACCACCACCAGCAAAAGATAAATGGAAATTATTATATGAAAATTTGTGAAACGGACGTGTTCCATACTTTTTTAAAAACGGAGAATTAATGTGAAAAATTTATATGAATACAGCGACAGGCTTAATGCCCCTTTAGTTGCATTTAACCATATAGCATCACCAGACAACTTCCCTATACTTCCACACTGGCACTATTTTCTTGAAATTATACATATACTTGAAGGTGAAGTAGAAACAGTTTGTGGAAACTATGTATATATACTGCATCCAGGTGATATAATAATATTCTTTCCACAGCTTATACATTCTATATATAAGCTTGACGGCAAAGATAACAAACTATCAGGACTGGACAAATCAAAACCTGCCTCTAAAGTTTCCCAGGAAAAGGATATATACAATCCTAAGTATAATTTAGAACATAATTCAATAATGCCTGTACCAGAAAAGGGCACAATTAAAGAAGAATACCATATAAAATACCAGGTATTAAAATTTGACTTAAACTTTTTAAATATAAATACAAGCTGTAAAACAAGGTTTCTTAAAATATTTGAACTTGCATATTCTAAGAATCCTGAATACCTTTACTTTTCTTCTGGAATGCTTAAAGACCTTCCAATATATGAAATATTTAATACCTGTATAGAAGAACTAAATACTAAAAATTATGGATATGATATTGTAGTCTGTTCACACATTTCTACCTTGTTATCATATTTTGCAAGGAACTGGATTGGACGTGGGCTTGATATTGACGAAACAATACGTACATCTAATAATCCTTCAGATGCATTTGCAGGAATTACAGAATATATTGAAAAACATTATAATGAACCACTAAGGATTAATGAACTTGCAGAAATGTGCGGCATGAGCTATTCCAATTTCGCAAGGCTTTTTAAACAGACATACCACCAGTCATGTAAAGAATATATTGAATTTATAAGGCTCAATAAAGTAGAAGACCTTCTTCTTATGACAAATATAGACCTTACTTATATAAGCCACGAAACGGGGTTTGCAGACTGCAGCCATCTTATACGCACATTTAAAAAATGGAAAGGAATTACACCTAAACAATGGCGTAATAAAAATGAAAAGTAAATTAAAATTGTATGGCATTGATTGACTTACATACTATAATGGAATATAATATGAGCACTTAACCGTAGCAACTTATAAGGAAATGGATTGATTTTATGGGATTATGGAATAATTTCACAGGACATCTTTCAACTATACTCCACCACAAGAAACTGGTACGTGGGCTTTGCTTCCGTGCAGGGCTTTACAAACAAGGTATAATGCATGACTGGTCAAAATACAACCCTGTTGAATTTTTTGTTGGTGTAAAGTATTACCAGGGAGGCAAAAGAAGCCCTAACTTTGGAGAAAAAGAGGATTACGGATATTCTTCTGCATGGCTGCACCACAAAGGCCGTAATAAACATCATTTTGAATACTGGATAGACTATTCTGTCAAACCACAGGACGGGTTACAAGGCATGCCTATGCCTGAACGTTATATTATTGAAATGTTCTGTGACAGGGTTGCCGCAAGCAAAAATTACAACAGGGATTCCTATAACGATTCATTTCCACTTGCATATTACACCAAAAACAAAGACCATTATGTACTACATCCCCATACACGCAAGCTTATCGAAAAACTGCTTAACATGCTTGCAGAAAAAGGCGAAGAAGAAACATTTAATTATATACGCAGGGAAATAGACTGGAAACATTCGCGCAAATGGTAACTTTTAAAAATATGGAGGCTTTTTAATGAACCAGTTAAAACAACTTTTATATAAATATAAACATGCTATTATATTATTATATCTTCCAATATATATTCTCTGGTTTATATTGCTTGAACGCCGTACAGATGTAAAATTTATGGAAATCCACTGTATAGTAGATGACTGGATACCATTTTGCGAAATATTTATAATACCATACCTGTTATGGTTTATATATGTTGCAGCAGTCCTGGTTTTCCTTTTCTTCCAGACAAAGCATATAGAAGACTTTTATAAATGTGCCACAATACTTGTTATGGGCATGACTACAAGCCTTATTATATATACTTTCTTTCCAAATGCACAAAATATGCGCCCTGTTACATTTGAACGGGAAAATATTTTCACAGATATAATATCTATATTATATGCTGCTGATACAGATACTAATGTATGTCCAAGCATACATGTGTATAACTCGGTTGCAATACATGTTGCAATAGTTACCAGTAATTTCTTTAAAAATAAAAAATGGGCTAAAAACAGCTCACTTATACTATGCATATTAATATGCATGTCAACTTTATTTTTAAAACAACACTCATTTGTTGACCTTGTATGTGCTGTTGTACTTTATTTATTTTATTATACTATTATATACAGGCAGGCTCCTGCGGATTTTAATATACCATATAAAAATATTAACAGCCGCCAGAGGCTTGTTAAAAATATAAAACACCGCAGCTGACAAAAACCCCCAGCCGTTATGGGGGTTTTACTAATTAAAAATATACTTATATTTCACTACATGCATTTTCAAGCCACTCTTTCTCATCCTTGTCAAGATATGGTGAAATATTTTCATATACTTTTCTATGGTAATTATTTAAAAGTTCCCTTTCTTTATTATCTAAAAGCCTTGGTTCTATTAAATCCTTGTCAAATGGCACAAACGTAAGCGGTTCAAACCCCATAAACTGTCCATAAACTGTTTTTTCACGCTTTACACAAAGTATAAGGTTCTCAAGCCGTATGCCAAATTTTCCTTCAAGATATATTCCTGGCTCATCAGATGTAACCATTCCTTCTTCAAAAACTGTATTTTCTCCAAATGAATTAGGAGGTTCATGTACATTTAACAGATATCCTGTACCATGTCCTGTACCATGGTTATAATCACAGCCCATATCCCACAGAGGTTTTCTTGCAATATAGTCAAGGGAAACCCCAGAACAGCCATAGAGAAAATGTGCATCACTTAAACCCAGGTTAGCACGTAAAACAGCTGTATAATACTTCTTCTGCTCCCCGGTTGCCTTTCCTCCTGTAAATAATGTCCTTGTTATATCAGTAGTCCCTTCCAGATAGTGTCCGCCTGTATCTACAAGCAAAAGGTTATCTGGTTCTATAGAAGCATCTGTTTCTGGAACTGCCGAATAGTGTACTATTGCCCCATGTGCACCAAACCCGGATATTGTATCAAAACTAGGTCCAATATAATGTTCCCCTTTACTTCTGATATTTTCAAGCTTTTCAGTTACACTTAACTCTGTCATAGGAATTTTACCCATATTTTTCTTAAACCAGTATATAAATTTTGTAACTGCTACCCCGTCTTTTATATGGGCTTTCTTTATATTATTTACTTCTGTACTGTTCTTAGATGCCTTCCAAAGCACAGATGGGTTTACAAGATTAATTACTTTTACATCTGCTGGGATATTTTTTACAATGGCATAATTTACAATATTTTTGTCAAGCATAACCCTGCTTCCCTTGGCAAACCCTTTCACATAACCATATATATCCCCATAATCCATAAACAAAACCCCTGCTGCTGCAAGAGCCTTTTCTTCTTTACTGCCAAATGCTTTCTTGTCCGCAAAAAGAATAATACTATCTTTTCCTGCAATAAGGTACGACAACACCACAGGACTGCAATGGATATCATTACCTCTGATATTTAAAAGCCATGCAATATCATCAAGGCTTGTAATAATATGGTAATCTGCCTGGTATTCATCCATATATTCCCTTAACCTTGTAATCTTCTCTTCTCTTGTCTTACCAGCATAACATACATCAAGAAGCCATGCTGGCTTTGAAGCTGTTACTGGCCTGTCCTGCCATATATTTCCCACAAGGTCAAGGCTGCTGTCCAGTTTTGCCCCTTTGGCTGCAAGACACTCTTCCATATCTTCTGCCCATGAAGCTGGCACTACCCTGCCATCACACCCCAATATTCCACCCTCTGGAATATTAGTTCCAATATAATCCTTAATCTTTGGAACACCCTCCATCCTAGATTTATAAAGGGTAATTCCACTTCCTTTAAGCTGTTCTTCCGCCTGCAGGAAATACCTTCCATCAGTCCAAAGCCCTGCTTCTTCTAATGTTACAATAACAGTACCAGCTGAGCCATCAAACCCAGATATAAACTCCCTGCACTTAAAAAAATCCCCTACATACTCCGAACTGTGGAAATCATTTGATGGTATATAGTACATATCTATATTTTCTTTACGCATACATACACGCAGTGCCTCTATTCTCTTTGATATATCCAAAGTAATACTCCTTTCTTATCTTTGCCAGACAAATTATAATAACTTAATCCTGCCAAGTATATTGCTTAATTCTGCGAATTGTCCAAGGTCCAGGGTTTCACCCCTTACAGTTTCTGCAAGTCCCATTTGCTTTAATGCTTCTGCTGCCATTTCTTTGTTTATTCCAAGCCCGCTGTCATTAGCTAACCCGTTTTGCAATGTTTTCCTTCTCTGGTTAAATGATGCACGGATAACCCTCCACATCAGTTTCTCATTATCTGCCACTACAGGAGGCTCTTTATGGCATTCCAGGTGTATAACTGCTGAACCTACATTAGGACGTGGGATAAAACAGTTAGCTGGCACATTGGCAACAATTACAGCATCAGAATAATATTGCACAGCCAGGGACAATGCCCCATAATCCTTTGTACCAGGCACAGCCTGCATCCTCTGTGCAACCTCCTTCTGTACCATTACTGTTATACTTCTAAGCGGTACATGTCTTTCAAAAAGCCCCATTATAATTGGGGTTGTTATATAATATGGAAGGTTTGCCACAACCTTTAAAGGCTTGCCATTATTATAATCCTGTGCAATTTTATTAATATCAGTCTTAAGTATATCTTTATTTATAACTGTTACATTATTATAAGAAGAGAGAGTTTCTGAAAGAACTGGGATAAGGCTTTTGTCAATCTCAACTGCCATGACTTCCCGTGCATTTTCACAAAGATACTGTGTCATAGTCCCAATTCCAGGTCCGATTTCAAGTACAAAATCATCCTCTGCAATACCCGCTGCACTTACTATTTTCTCCAAAACATGTGTATCTATGAGAAAATTCTGTCCAAACTTTTTCTGGAATTTAATATTATGCTTCTTTAAAATTTCAATCGTATTCTGTGGTACTCCCAGGGTTGCCATATTGCCTCCTTATAATCCAAAATATGTTTTTATTTTCTAATGTCCAGTATAACACTATCTGCCATAAATTCAAATACTTTGCTTGTACAAAATAAAATACTGTTTCTTCCTATTGAAATTAAAAAGTAATTGACAACAAATTTCAAAAGTATTATAATTCGCATGGTTGAAGTTAATAGGAATAGACCAGAACTAAAATTACATACTTTAAAGTACCAGCTTTATCCATACCAAAACAGGTTTCCTTGGTTATATTAAACTGGTATATCTAAAAATGAAAGGGGATAAAAACATGATGGCACAAGTTTTAGCCGTAATTATTTTTGTCGCAATGTTTGTATTAATTGTGTCAGAAAAACTTGAAAGACATATTATTACATTAGGCTGTGGCCTGCTAACCTTATTATTAGTATTTGGCCTGGCAATGCATAGTATGTCTGCAGTTATCGAAACTTTAAACCTGCATAGTATAATAACACCATCTTTCTGGTATGCTTCTGGAAGTGAAGGTGAGTCAACATCCGGAATTAACTGGGCAACCATCATATTTATATTTGGAATGATGGTTATGGTAGAAGGAATGGCAAAGGCTGGCTTTTTCCGCTGGTTATGTATGAAACTTGCTAAGATGGTAAACTATAAACCTATTCCTTTATTTATTACATTTATGATAATGTCTTCCCTGCTTGCAATGTTTATTGATAGTATTACCGTTATACTATTCCTTGCAGCAGTTACTATAGAATTGGCAAAACTTCTTAAATTCAACCCTGTTCCCATGATTTTATCAGAGATTTTCTGTGCAAACCTGGGAGGTTCAGCTACAATGTGCGGAGACCCTCCAAACATTATTATAGGTACATCTTTTGAATATTCCTTTGCTGACTTTTTAACCAATACTGGTGTTATTGCAGCAATAAGCCTTATATTTGTAATTATTTATTTCTATTTAGTATATGGAAAACAGATAGCAGCTGATAGTTCAAAAGATATTGATTTTTCAACTATACCAGAACCAAAAGATGCGATAACTAATAAAAAAGACTTTATAATCAGCAGCATTATCTTTGGATGTGCAGTTGTATTACTTGTAACACATGCACAGACTGGTCTTACTGTAGCTTTTATCGGTACAGTTGTTGCTATTGTCACTCTTGTCACTTCTGGTAAAAGTGCATTAGAGCTTTTGAAAAAAGTTGATTTTAAAACTCTTTTATTCTTTATCGGGCTGTTTGCGGTTGTTGGTGGTCTGGAACAAACAGGTATACTTGAAAAAATAGCTGCCTTTATTGGTGATATCAGTGGTGGCAATTTAAAACTTATGGTAGCAATTATTATCTGGATATCAGCAATAGCAAGTGCATTTGTTGACAATATTCCTTTTGCTGCTACAATGATACCAATTGTACGAAGCCTTGCAGCAACACAGGGAGTTGACCTTGAAACACTGGCATGGGCCCTGTCAATGGGTACAGATATAGGGGGAAGTGCAACACCAATCGGAGCTTCTGCAAACGTAGTTGGAACATCCGTAGCTGCTAAAAATGGTTATATTATCGGCTGGGGCAAATATTGCAAATCAGCAGCACCTGCAACTATCATAGTAATAACAATATCTATGATTATTATATTTATAAGATATTGCTAAATAAGGAGGATTTTAATGGATAAACAGGTAATTATAGCAATAGGGCGTGAGTACGGCAGTGCCGGGCATGAAATTGCAGAAAAAGTTGCAAAAGACCTTGGTTTTAAATTATATGACAGAAATATGCTGGATGATATTGCCAAAGATAAAGATATCCATGTAGAATACCTGGAGAAATATGAAGAAAAACCCAGAAGAATTTTTAGTTCCAGAAAAGTTGGTGCATATACCAATTCTATTGAAGAAATAATTGCAGAAATGCAGTTTGACTACTTAAGGGAAAAGGCAGATTCAGGTGAATCTTTTGTTATCGTAGGACGTTGCGCAGAAAGTGTATTAAAAGACAAAGAAGGATTAATCTCTATCTTTATACTTGGTAATTCTGATGTTAAAATTAAACGTATAATGGATAAATACCACTTAAATGAAGCAGATGCAATAGCTAAAATTAAAAGGCATGACAAACACAGAAGACAGTACCACAACCGTCATTCAGCTGGCAAATGGGGCGATTCCAGGTTATATGATTTATGTATTAACAGCAGTAAACTAGGTCCAGACAAAACTGCTATAATAATTAAAGATTTTATCAAAGAAAGAATAAATGCAATGTAAACCATTTAACAAACAAAAAGTAATGGCAAAAAGTGAACGCCCAGGCGTTCACTTTTTTATATAAAAATAATATAAAATATCCCCTGCCAGATTACATACCATGTCCATCCAGTTGTATAATACTTGCTCCCACAGACACTTCTTGTAAAATTATCTTCTCCTTTATAAATCCTATAATACAACCATTCTCAATAATTACTGCCTGGCCTTCATGTTCAAGTTTACTGATACAATCCCCAACTGTTAAGATATTGTAATCCATTTTTTCCTCCTTTTATTGTATATCTGCCCTAAGCTAAGGGTTTCTTTATAATTGTATACTTATAACAGCCTGTACAATCTTTTTGCATTTCTTTCTGTTACATCTATAACCTCTTGTTGTGGCACTCCCTTAAGCTCTGCAACCCTTTCTACAATATATTTAAGATAAATGGAACAGTTTCTTTTCCCACGGTAAGGTTCTGGTGCAAGATATGGTGAATCTGTTTCAAGGACAATACTGTCCAGAGGTGCTTTACATACTACATCTGTAAGCTTCCTGTTATTCTTAAATGTCACCACTCCTCCTATTCCAAGGTAAAATCCCATATCAATATATTTTTTTGCTATTTCAAAACTATAAGAAAAACAATGGATTACCCCTCCTGTTTCTCCTGCATTATAATCCTTTATTATATTTAATGTATCTTCAGCAGCATCCCTGCTATGTATAATCACAGGAAGACCTGTATCCTTTGCAATTTCCAGCTGCCGTATAAACCATTTCTTCTGTACAGGGCGCTCTGGCTGTCCATAATAATAATCAAGTCCTATTTCACCTATTGCAACTACTTTTTCTTTAGAAGCCTGTGCCTCCAGCCATTCCATATGGCTCTCATCTATACCAGCTGTTTCCTGTGGATGTATTCCTGCTGCTGCATATACAAAACTATATTTTCCAGACAACTCTATTGCATTATCAGAAGACTTTACGTCTGCCCCTGTTTCAACAATTCCCCCAACTCCGTTTTCTTCCATAGACATAAGCAATTCATGCCTGTCATTGTCAAATCTGCTATCACTATAATGTGCATGTGTATCAAATATCATAAATTCCTCTTTTCAAATTCCTGTTTCCTCTGCACTTTCTACTATCCACTATGCTAATATACTTGTCTTGTACAGGCTTTTAATTTATTTATTTTCATCATCCTGTAAAATATTCAGGAGGATTTTTACAATAAACATCCCATCTTTTACATCAAATTCAGCTTCTCCATTATAATAAGATACAACTTTCATAACACTATAAATACCAGTACCTTTTCCATTTCCTGGCATCCCGTTTTTTAATTTTATATCTTTAAGGCAGGTATTTCTGCACTGTACAACAATTTTTTTTCCTTTACGCATAACTGATATATCAATTTTCTGCCCTGGCTGGCAAGATTCAATACACCCATGTATTGCATTTTCAAAAATATTGGCAATAACAGCAACCAGGTCAATATCCTTTACTGCAATTTCACCTGCTGCCTTTACACACATTGTAACCTGTATACCCTTTTCCTTTGCCCATCTCGAATAAACAGACAAAATACTGTTAATCGTTTCATTATTACAAATGCAATCCACTTCTGTGCTTTCAATATATTCTTTATACTGGTTTACATAGCCAAGCAATTTGTCATTCTCACCATTCCTTATATGTTCTTCAATCAAAAGACAATGGTGGCGGGCATCATGCCTGATTCTTGCTGCCTCCTCTTCCGACTCATGCATAAGCTCTAACTGGCGCCTTATAAGCCTTTCATTTGTTTCAAGAAGCTCTTTCTCAACCTGGTAACGCCGTTCCTTTCCTTTATGAAGATAAAGCTGGAACACCATATACTGGATAATTCCTGACATAAAAAAAAGCAAAACTGTACGCACTATATTAAACATCGAAAATGCATGTGTACCTGGCCAGAATGCCACGATTGCAGCAATAAATATAGATAATAATACTGTAATTGCACTAAATAAATCCATTTCATCCCTAAGATAAGCAATACCCTCAAGAAAACTTTTTCTGATTTTTGTCACAATTACAAAAATAATAACCACAGCCATTATAAAGCGTATTATAATATCTGCCCACATGCTTTCATTAAACCATATCCTGGAAGCATCAATACCACAAAATACTGTTAATGAAAGAATATAAAAAGCAAGTGCTAGTTTATATAATGACACATATAGTATTTCCCTGCTTAATGATATACAAAATATTCCTACTACAAAAATAGATAACATGCCAGAAAACCGGATAAAATTTCCACGGTCATATAAATACCAGAAACTAAATCCAGATATAGCCAAAAGTGCAAATAAAAAATAATAACAGACTGTTCTCTTCATGGATAATCTTGGATGGTCTAATAAGAGAAAAACTGCCATCATAAGTATTGCACCAAGACCATTACGCAAAACTGCAACCCATAATGAACCTCCAAGCATTCACCTGCACTCCTTTATATTAAGCATATGCTTTTTGTCAATGTTTCTTATATAAACGTAACATAATTTGCTATTTTTACAATACCTTTAGAACGATTTGCACTTTTCAGGGTACACTTTGCATAATAAAAGGTTCTATTCTTCTTCACAATAATATCTAAAATACTTTTCCCTTAAAGGCTGGTATGACCCTCTTGGCAGATAAATCTTTTCCCCATTATCAAGCAGCAGTTCATGTGTATTAATACTGTCTACATGCTCTAAATTAACTATGTAACTTATCCCAGCTTTTGCAAACTCTGGATATACAGAAAGCATATCATAAATTTTTGCCATCGTCATCCGCAGCAAATGCTTAGTACCATCTTCCAGATAAATACACTGGTATTTCTTCTGTGCCTCACAAAATATAATTTCATGCAGTGCTACACGTTGTATACTATTGTCAATCCTCAATGGAAGATACTTTTTATGCTCCCTGTCCATATAAGCAAGAACATTGTCAAGAACCTGGAACAGCTCTTCTTCCAGCACTGGTTTAACAAGGTACTGGTCTGCATTTACATGGAAAGCATCCAGTGCATATTCTGTAGAAGCTGTAATAAAAATAATATGGCATCTGTTTCCCATTTTGCGTAATTCTTTTGCAACATCAATACCAAACTTCCCTGGCATATATATATCCATAAATAATATATCTGGCATATATTCTTTCTCCTGTGTCACACGGAGAAGCTCATCTGCATCCACAAACCGCCTTACCAAAAAACCAGGTCTTGTATTTTTCTTACAATAGGCTTCAAACATATTTTCTACTTTGTTAAGTTCAGCCACCTCATCATCACAAAGTGCAATCTGGTACATATATTATGCCTCTCCCGTTCTGTATTATATTATAAATTTAACAGACTTTAATAACAGCGTCAACATCTAAAAAGGGAACGGCATACCGTTCCCAGCAGATTATTTACTGTTGTAATTTCTCATTTGTCTTAAGGCTTACACGAAGAAACCTTTTTAAAAGCTGTATGCCGTTAAACGGCAAAAGCGGATATAAATATCCCCTGCCTGTAAATGTCTTGTTAAACAGAAGTGCACAAAGTATTACAACAGTGCCTGCCGCAAATCCCCAGACACCGAAGAAATTTGTTACAATAAGAAGCATTATCCTGCTAAATTTCAGCGCATAACCAAGTTCCATATTACTTTGTGTATAATTGGCAACAGCTACAAATGCCATATAGAGCATTATTTCACTGTTAAACCACCCCGATTGTACTGTATAATCACCAAATACAATAGCAGCAACAACACTTAATGGTGTTGACAACATTGAAGGTGTATTAACTGATGCCATCTTAAGACCGTCAACTGCAAGTTCAAGTATTAAAAATTGTATTAACGGGTTTACATTTATATCATCTTTTATCATTATAAAATCAAACCCACGTGGTATCCATTCTGGATTTTCAATAAACATTAGAAATACAGGTGTAATAAATAACGCAAGCAGATTAGTCAGCATCCTTGTAAGCCTGAGATAAGTGCCAGTTATAGGAGGAAAATAATAGTCATTGGCATCTTCTATTATATCAAAAAGAGAAGTTGGTATTATCATTGCAGATGGGGAATTATCAACAAGAATAACCACACTTCCTTCTAAAAGACATGCCGCTGCAGTATCAGGTCTTTCAGTATATTTAAACTTTGGAAAAGGGTTATACCAGCGTCCTGGAAAAATCGCTTCTGCAAGGCTTTCCTGGTTCATTGTAAGAGAGTCAGCATCTATATTCTTTATTCTGTCCATAACCTTTTCAATAACTGTCTCCTTAACCCTGCCTTTCATATAACCTATAGCTAAATCAGTACGTGAGCTTCTTCCTGCCTTCTGTGTTTCAAATACAAGGTCTTCATCCCTTATACGCCTTCTGACCAGAGCAGTATTAGGAATAAGCGATTCAACAAAACCATCCCTTGAACCTCTTAAAACTTTGTCCTTATCAGGTTCTTCAACACTTCTTGACGGGAACTGCCTGATATCAAGTGATATTATCTCATTATAGCCTTCTATCATAAAACATGTAAGCCCTGAAAGCACCGCATCTTTAAAACTTTGTTCACTGTCAACAGGCTTTGCATCAGCAAATGGTACACACTTATTCATAAAATCCTGTAAATCCTGTGGCATTCCATTTGCGCCAGCATTATAAAAATATTCAATAATCTTTTCACATAAATCACTATTTAAAAAACCATTAATTACAAATATTACAACCCTTTTATTTCCGATTGTCAGATTTCTTTGTATTATATCAAAATTAGATTCCATATTTAAAAGTTTATTTACAGCATTGAGCCTTTCATCAATACTGCCTGTAAATATGTCCATAAATACCTCATTTCTAAATGCCCGCCCTGGATGCATATCTCTACAGTCCAGATATACTGGCATCTGGCTTGTTTAATTATCAGTACCTTTTAAGTATGCTCATTTTAAAATTAGATATTCACATTTACAGATATTAAAGGTAAAATATAAATACTAATTTTTATTTTAGCAGAAAAGGTAAAAAACAAATAAAGAAAGGATAAAATACAAACATTGGATTCTTCTGTTTGTACCTCAAATATAAACATTTCTGTTTGAGGCCTGGTGACAAATATGCCTGTATCACAACATAGCAAAGAATTATTTAACACTGCATGTGAAAAAACTATACAAAAAGAACGTAAACAAAATGGAATAGGTACTCTTAAAGAAAAAACCCTCCACGCTGTCCTTAAAAACTTTTATGAACCTGATATTTCATGCCAGGAAATAAAAATTGGAAGGTTCGTTGCGGATATATTACATGAAAACCAAATTATTGAAATCCAGACCAGAAGCTTTAACAGTATGCGTAAAAAGCTTGATAACTTTCTTGGATTATATCCTGTAACAATAGTATATCCTATTGTATATACAAAATGGCTGTACTGGATTGATGAAACTACAGGAGAAATATCCGCAAAAAGAAAATCACCTAAACGTGGCTGCTTTTATGACGTATTTTATGAGTTATATAAGATAAAGACTTACCTCGCCAATCCCCGGCTACATATATGCCTTACTCTTGTTGATGCCGAAGAATACAGGATTCTTAACGGATGGAGCAAAGATAAGAAAAAAGGGGCAACAAGGTTTGACAGGATACCTGTTGGGCTTGTAGATGAACTTTATATAAACAGCCTGGATGGGTACCTGCAGCTTATTCCTGACACACTGCCTGTACAGTTTGGTACAAAGGATTACGCAAAACACACCAATACCAGCATAAAAAATGCACAGCTTGCAGTTAATATATTTAAGTACATAGGAATAATAGAACAGACTGGAAAGGATGGCAGAAGTTTTTTATACAGCAGAAAATAAACCTCTTATTTGCCAAAACCTCCCTCTTACAGTAAATGCCTTTACATATCTTCTATATTTCTTTATACTTCTCTTATCAAACCAATACAGCACTACTATACAGATTACTTTGTTGCAGTTCCTTATGGAGGGAGGATATGAAAATACAGATAGAAATAAATGAAACACTTACAGAAGATGAAATACTAATAAAGTGCTGTTGTATTTCTGATAAAATACTTGAAATCCAGAAAACAATAAGTGATATTGCAAATTCAGCACAAAAAATAATGTTTTATAAAGGAAATACAGAATATTATATCGCTGTTGATAATATTCTTTTCTTTGAAACAGACAACGGGCAGATAAATGCCCATACAAGAGATGATATTTACCAGGTAAAATACAAACTTTATGAATTAGAAAATATTCTTCCTGGCTATTTTATGAGGATATCCAAATCAGCAATACTGAACACCAAACAGATTTATTCAATTAACCGGAACCTGGCAGCTTCAAGTATTGTAACATTTACTGGCACCCACAAGCGTGTATTTGTATCACGCTATTACTACAAACCATTAACGAGTAAATTAGAAGAACAAAGATTACACTAATAATCCAGCAAAGAAAAGAGGTTACTATGAAAGAAAATAAAAATATTGGTAAAATTCTATGGGGATTACTCCTTATTATTGCTGCTATATACATAATTGTAAGCAGATATACAGGTTTTCCCAAAATAGATGTTTTCAGGTTACTTTTAACAATTTTGTTTGTCTTTATGATTATTGAAGGCATGCGCACTATAGATTTTTATAAAATACTTTTACCAGCAGCATGTATATGTATAATTTATGACAAATATTTAGGAATTACTGCAATTACACCATGGCCTGTA
This sequence comes from uncultured Lachnospiraceae bacterium, assembly GCA_948794795.1. Taxonomy (GTDB): domain Bacteria; phylum Bacillota; class Clostridia; order Lachnospirales; family Lachnospiraceae; genus Butyribacter. The sequence goes on from CAQGLR010000047.1 coordinate 24,102, forward strand.
CTTTGTGCAGCACTGCTTGCAAGCATAGGACTCACAATGCTGTTTGGCAAAAATGAAAAACAACATATAGAATTTAAAGCAAAATCTAAAATTATACAAGAAAATTCCAATAACCATATTAACGGGGAAAATATAATGCTGCGCAATAACTTTGGTTCTACTATTAAATATATTAATTCAGATAATTTCTGCTTTGCAGAAATTGAAAATTCTTTTGGCTCTATGGCAGTTTATTTTGACAGTGCAACTATTAAAAATAATTATGCACATATAAATATATATAATAACTTTGGTGAAACCAAATTATTTATCCCAAAAGAATGGCATATACAAAATAATATTGAACATTTTTTAGGTACAGTTGATGAGTATGGAATTCCTTCTAATACAAGTGATATCATCCTGGATATTAAAGGCCAGACCTCTTTTGGTACAATTGCTATCTATCTTGTATAAACTTAATAATGCTTTGCCATATACTACTTAACAACACATGGCAAAGCATTTATATATTTTAACAAAACGTTGTACTAGAATCTTCCAAATCCCAGAATGTTTCTTCTTCTCCCTGGAACCCGTCTTCTGACAAAAAGCTATGGTACCATTCCCTGATTTCGTCTTCTGACATCGCATTATCATAGAAAACCAGAGCAGACATATAACCTTTATAAGAATCCTGGAAAGGGTCACCTCCTGCTATAATCTGTTTACATACTGGAAGCAGCGGGATATCTGGCTTATATCCGCACTTCCTGCCATTTATATAATATCTTGATACTCCTGAATCATATGTCATACATACAAAGCTCCATTTATTAATATGAATCTGCCTGCTAAATACATCATGCCATCCATTTAAGTCAGAATCCTCACTAATACGGAATACACTGTTACCTCCAATAACAAATGGTGAATGTGACATAAAACCTCCTATATACCTTGCATAAATAGAGCTGCTCCAGCTGCTGTTAAGTTCAGGTTTAAGCCACATGCCTATAGTATACGACGGTTCTGAAAGTACTAATGGAGGAATAATTACCACATTTTCCATAGCATGGCCACCTGGAAAATATATACTTCCCCATTGGCTGGATATACCTTCTTCTAATTTAATATTTCCAATAACCATACCTTTACATTCACCATCAGAAGATACCAGACCATTAATAAAACGGAATTCTGTTTCTTTTCTGCCATATGCCAGTTTTCCATCAACATATAAGTTATATTCTTTGGCTGGCAATGCTTTAGAATAATATTCACCACTAATAGCAACACAGCCACAGCCACCGAGGAATATCACATCCTCTTTTTTAGAAATACCATCTGCAACTACCCTTACATTTAACTCATTTCCTATTGAAAATAACGTTTTAATAACCATCTTCCCTCTTGAAGATTTTAATGCCCCCTCAAGATAAGAAGCATCAAATATTATATAATCAAAATGCAGTTTATCCCAGTATTTAATACTTGTAAATTCCACTCCAACATTAATAACAGCAGTTGAAAATCCTTTACCCTGCAAAACTTTGATAGCAGAAACCATCTTTTCACTTCCCCTTGAAAATATTTTCTCTTCTGCCTCAAGGCATACATCTTTCTTTTCAATACCATATATACCCATAATTACTTCAAGTTCTTCAGAAAGATTTTTCTCACCAAGGAGAATTTTTGAAATTCTTATTCCAACTGTTGCCCTTACTGTCTTCCTTTTTTTAAACTTTGAAATATGTTTACAAATTTCCATAAAAGCCCATAAGTTTAATTCCCGTATAAATCCATTTCTCTCAAACAAAGGTATAAACTCTTCCTGCTGCTTCTTTGTCCCATCTGGCATATTCCATACAATTCTTGCCTCAGACATTACAAGCCTGGATGTCTGGGAATTAATAACAGGTTTATAAGATATTTCAAATTCATTATTTTCCAACGCTTCCAGCTGGTGCTGTTCCATCATAACTTCATTATAGACATCATCTGCTATATCATTAAATACAACATAACATGCCTTGCCATTCCCTTTTGCCTGGTACATTGCAGCATCAATTTTAAAAAGAATTTCATTAAGTGGTTCACTGCTGCTCTGGTTTAACAATATCCCAATACTAGCTGATACATCAGTATCTATATTACTAAAACCCTCTTTCTGCTGTATCCTGCTGTTAATTGATTCCGCTGCTGCAACGACCTTCTCCCTTTTAACCCTTCCTGTAATAACAACTACAAACTCATCTCCCGCAAGCCGTACACATGTAGCCTGTTCCATACATGTTTCTAATATCTTTGCAACGGCAATTAAAAGCTCATCACCTGTACTATGGCCATATGTATCATTGACCATTTTAAAATTATCCAAATCTAAAAACATAAATTGTAATATAGTATATTTCTTAAGACTCCCATACCACTCATACAGCCCATGTCTGTCCAATGCTCCTGTAAGATAGTCCTTCTCCATGTTTTATTCCCCTTCCGCTTTAAGAAAGTTTATTACAATTCTATATCCTCTCTGTATCTTCTTTTATAATAACATATATTTTTATGTTTATCACTAGATTTTAAATTATTTTAGAGTTTTATTAACAAGGGGTTATTCATAATGCCTCTACTTGAAATAATGTGGCCGCAATCCCACTGGCTTTAGATGGTTGTGTCGGGAAATATTATGCGAAAACCAAGCTTTCCTCCAGCATGTAAAATATACAAGGTACAAATGTATGGTATAAACCGTTATAGGGCAGGGACTGCCCGGATTAACGCCTGTGGAGATAGCAGAATACGAGGTCAAAGAAGCAGGAAGCCCACCACACAAACAGAATTTATCAAGACTGGTAAAAACATTTAAAGAAAGGGAATATGAAACAGCATCAGATATACTTAAATATAGTCATGTTTCTATAAAAAAGAATGTTTTATAATAAAAAACACCCATAAAACAATATTTATGGGTGTTTTTATAACTGGGCTAGCGGGATTCGGACCCACGGGATGCAGGAGTCAAAGAGTTGTACTGTAATTTCCATACAATATTAATGAGATTAAATTATTTTCTAAAGTGAATTTATAACCAGTCTTCTAATTTAAGACCACTTACCCGCTTAAATTCATTTGTATTATTTGTAACTATGGTAATACCCAGTGCCTTTGCATGTGAAGCAATCAGCATATCCATAGGTCCAATAGGTATTCCTTTTTGTTGCAAATCTGCCCTTATATAGCCATATTCCTGTGCTGCATTATCATCATATGGGATAACCTGGATATCAGACAAAAACAATGTAAGGGCAAACCTGTTCTTATCCTTCGCCTGGCTTTTTTCCACCCCATAAACAAGCTCTGCGTATGTTATAGAAGAAATACATATATCTTCTGGCTTGTATTTCATAAGGTTAGCAATGACATTTCCTTTTTGTTTCATTGCAAATATACATGTATTAGTATCTAACATATATTTCATAATTCTTCCCTTTCTTGTAATCCCCCCTGTTCCCTTTCTGACATATAATCACTGGAAAATAATCCCAGGCTTTGTAATAATCCATGCCATTTACTGTCTTTTGGCATTAAAAATACTATATCACCTATCTTATTAATAGTAACCTCACCCTGTTCAAAATTATATTCTTTTGGCAGGCTTATAACCTGGTATCCGCCATTTTGAAAAACCTTTGCAGTCATAATGGAAACACCTCCTTTTAAAGACAACATATGATAATATATATTTTTATCTGTACAATTTTTAAAATTATACCTCACTTAAAATAATTTTAAACTAGTCTGAACATGTGTCTATAATAACATATTTTGTTTCATTATGCAATTTCTACACCTGTATTTGTATTTAGTTTTATCTTTGTAACAAGGAACGGACAAATAAACTCCATTATGTTAAAAATAGAGCTGTGTACCAGATACAGCTCCCCATAACACAATAATTTTTTATTATTTTTCTACTCTAGTGGTATTTATTAAATTTCTTCAGATACAGGTAGTTCCTTATTATCAGAATATAACCACTCATTAAAAGATTTAATAGGAATTAAAATGCTACGCCCAACCTTTTTTACTACAAAAGCTTGTCCATTACATAAACGATAAGCACAACCTCTGCCAATTCCTAATAGTTTTTGTACTTCTGCAACTGTGTATACTGTTTTGTCCATAATAACAATTCCCTTTCTATGTCTATATAAATATATAATATGTAAATTAAATTACATGAGTTACCATAACTGCGATAGTATATAATACCTGTATTTTAATACTAAATTATAATAGCCTGCTTTAATTTTACTCCAATATATCCATAAACCGGTGATGAATACCCTCTTACACGCTTTTTACTATTTTCCAGATTAAATAACTTTCGGAAAGTCTTTGAAAAATTTATTTTTTCTTCATTAGATATTACCTTTCCATATTCCATACAGAAGTCCTGGACCTCTTTAAAAGCAATATCTGTTGGCAAAAATTGTCCATATTCCAGTTCACACCTTTCTTCCCAGAATTTTTGGTAAAAGTAATTATTGCCATCATTTCTCCATTCATTAACCATTGTTTCAGCTATATATGGTTTTTTGAAAATATAATTATTATTATATAACTGGTGGTATGCTAATGCTGCTTTAGTTGCAATAGCATGGCGCTCTTTCCACAGTTTTTGGGGCAGATTATAATCTTTCTCTTCATTACATGTAGAATAAATAAATGGAACAAGTACAAGTCTTTCATAAAATGCGTTGTCTTTATACTTTAAACGTACCGGATGGTTACTGGCAAAGAGAAACTTGCAGTGGTGTTCTATGGTTTTACTTTGTACATATTCCACTATCAGAAGCTGTAGCAAAGACAAAAAATTTCTTAGCATCAATTCCCTGTGAAATAATATAACCTAATACCTGGTAAAATAATTCTAATACATCTTCATCATTTCCAGACGCATTATTAATAACTTTATCCATATTCTCTGTATCTAAGTTTCTTTCTCCATAAGTGCGAACTTAAGAAAAATTTGCCTAAAAAATATGATTTAAATGAAAATTAGTAAAAGAAATTACAAAAAATGTACTTCTGGTGGATGCTTCTGTTGTCCGCCAGAATGGGAAAAAGCAGGAACAGCAGCATATCCATATGTGTTATTCTTTGAACCAGGAACGTATGTATGAAGTAAGGGTTACAGATAAACATACAGCAGAATCCCTTACACATTTTTCATTAAAAAAAGATGGTCCCTGTAATGGCAGATGCAGAATATGGGACAGTGCATAATTATATTTATGCACAAGAACACCAGGCAGATGTAATTTTGCGCATCACACCAAAAAATTTCTGTCTGTATGATACGGATGGAAATAAAATTTCTTTAGTACAATTATTAAAAGAAGCAGAGAAAAGGCAGGAAAAAATGGTGGATATCTTTGGGTTTTGTAAATACAGTACAAAGACTGCCTTTGGACGCATCATTG
>CAQGLR010000048.1:0-3093 GCA_948794795.1 uncultured Lachnospiraceae bacterium
ACTCATATTTATATTTTAACATATTTTATTCCTAATGTAAAGTTGAATTAGTATACTGTTGCAATACTGCATGGCAATTTTGCCTGGGGTACAGTATGTTGCTGCTGATGCTGCAATGTCAGATTCCCATATTTTTTTATCCTTTTTCCCTTTGCGGTACATATATATTGTGGCTTTTTTCCATACCCCATATTCCAGGTAGTAAGGTGTTCCATCTGATTCTGTAACTGCATAATGGCCTGCATCTGCAATAAGGGTATGCTTGACTGTATGTATATTATGTATATCTACCTTGTAGAGGGATTCGTAGTCAAATTCTGTATAATACAACGCATTGCCACATAAACATCCGGCAACGATGCTATAATAATCTGATGTTTGTGTGGCTTTTTTTGTTTCCAGGTCCAGCCTGTATATGGACCATATGGAAGATGGCAGGTACAGGCTGCCTTTATGGAAACGCATTGCATATACATTAGTCAGTCCGGTCAGTTTTTTTAGCTTTTTACGTGATAGTATTTTATGGAAATCTTCCCCTTCAAATCCACAGGAGTATATGCTGCCTGCATATGAAATGAACAGCCTGCTGTCTGACAGGCAGAAACGTATGCTTATTGTGCTGTGTTTCTTTTTGGCAGGGTCAAACCCGCATACAAGCTTTACTGTCTTGTCTTTTTTATTTATTCTTATAATCCTGCAGCCGTCTTCAGGGTAGAAAATATAGTTTTCATTCTGTAAAACCGGACCATTCCCCAGGTTTGGTATGTTTTCTTCATCGTAATCATTTGTAATTTTTGCGCTGTCCCAGTCATATTTGTCTGACAGTTTTTCTTCCTGGCTTTCCTGCGGTGTATATTCTGTGCTGCCTGGCTGTGTAATGCTTTCCCTTGTGATTTTAAAGGTTTTATCCCTGGCAGGCTGGGGGTATGACAGGGACGAAATATATTTTTTTTCATAATGGTATGTAGTGGAATAAAACAGCATATCATCAACAAAGTATCTTAAATAAGTAAAGTCTCTTATGTTTTCTATTTTATTGAAAACAGAAGTCCTGGTGTCATATATGGCAATACTGTCTTTGCCATCATCTGTAATGTAAGTGGTAGCAATTTTTCCTGAATCAGAGTCTATGTTGGTTACTAATTTTAAAGCTTTCATTTTTTTCTTAAAGTTGAATATTTTTTTATCCTTTTGCCCTTTACGGTACATATAAATATTAAAGTTATGCACATAATAAAGTTCCCCGTCTGTTTCTGTAAGGGCATCACACTTCTTTTTTATAACGAGGGAATTTTTGCCTGTACGTATATTTATTTTATAAAGTGAATTGTTCCCGTATCTTGTATAATATAATGTGCTGCCACAGAAACATGCCCTAAAGAACCTTTTTGATATTTTTGTGGTTTTTTTTGTCTTTAAATCTAATTTCCATATAAAATTTTCAATGGACAGATACAGGCTGTCCTGGTAGAATTTTAATGTGTTGGCATTTCCGTAGTACCATGCATAAGGTTCTATGGCAGTAACCTGTTTTTTAAGTTTTTTACGTGATATTATTTTATGCAGGTTTTTGCCATCAAAGCCACAGGAATAAACATTGCCGTTATATTCAATAAACAGCCTGTCATCTGAAAGACAGTAATGTATAGATATATTTTCTTTTTTTACAGGGCTGAACCTGCATATAATCTTTTTAGACATGTCTGCCTTGCTTATACGGGCAATTTTACATCCGTCTTCAGGATAGAAGACATAATCCTGGTTTTGTAAGACCTGTCCTTCACCAAAATCCAGGCAATAGCGGCAATCCATAATCATTGCATTTTCCCAGTCATATATTTCTGATAGTTTTTTTTCTTTGGCTTGTACAGGTTCTTGCTTTTCTGGTGCTGTTATAGCAGGTTGTGTTGTTTCTTCTTTAACAGTAATATTTTCTGCTTCTTTCGTAGCAGGTTTCTGGCATCCTGCCAGCAGAAGGGCAAGCAGGCAGAAAGCAGTAATTTTTTTAAGTGCTTTTTTTACAGATGTTTTTTTTACAGTTGGTTTTTCATCTGGGTTTAAACATTTTCCAGTGATTTTAGGTTTTTCAGGGTCTTTATGGTACATGTCTAGTATATATTTTCCACGCTCTACAATTTGCTGCCTGGATTTTTTTAACTTCTTCTTCATTTTATAATCATGCTCCTCAGCTCCTGGTAAAACTATATAAGGGATTTCATCAGCACTTATCTTACCCCCAAAATAGGCTGTTTGGTCTTGATGGTGTGTGTCACTATAAGATTTATTTTCCTCCATTAGTTTATTTACTTTGCCATCTGTGCATACGCGCAGTATTGGTACTGCTTTCTTCCATATCTCCCCTAATTTCTTGTCTTCTTGTTTTTTACTTTTTTTGGTTTCAGTTTTCAGGTTGGTTATTATATCCTGCAAATATGCGTTGTCTTTTATCTTCCTGCCATGGGACAGACCCGTTTAAAGCAGATAGTAATTGTAAAGGTTCTTTTTGTTTTCTGCTAACAGATAGTTTATTGTCTGTAAATGCCATTTTATACCCCTCCCTAGTTTAAATACAAGTATATTGTTAATGCCTGTATGGATATATCATCATAACAGATTAGAATATGCATATATTTAATCCTTCTTGTAAATGTAAATAATATTTTACTTAATCATGTTATATTATAAGAATAAAAAATGCAAGTATAAAATTAATAATTATATAATATATATCCTTTACTTAATATATTATATAATTATTCTGCATAGCATATAAAAATATATAGTATTTAACAGTTTAAACTATAAAGAAATCCTTTTCTGCCATATATTAAAGAAGAATTTTTTGTGTTAGAGTTAATATTATACCACTTTATTTATGATAACCAAATGACAAAATAAAAGGAAGATTAAAAATACTACATGTAATATTGTATTTTAAGATAACAAAACATATATAAGTTATTATATATCCAAACGAAGTTAAGCTATAACAGTTTTTGCTTTTTATTGCTAAAAACACAGGCTGGTGTTATAATTAAACAAAATATGGAGGGTAATGTTATGGGGCAGTTAATGAAACCTAAAATAGATTTT
>CAQGLR010000048.1:3193-28963 GCA_948794795.1 uncultured Lachnospiraceae bacterium
GGGAAGGAGAGGAGCTTGGACTAAAAAAGGGTGAGGAGCTTGGACTGAAAAAAGGTGAGGAGCTTGGACTGAAAAAAGGAGAGGAGCTTGGACTGAAAAAGGGTGAGGAGCTTGGACTGAAAAAAGGAGAAGAACTTGGCATGGTATATGCATATTATGACATGAATCTGGATACAAAAGAAATAGCCCAGAAAATGCAGCTGACAGAAGAAGAGATAAAAGATATAATAATAAAAAGAGAGAAATAAAAAGGTTATTTTCTGATATTGTTAATGTATTTTTATTTAATAGAACACAGGTTGTTAAAGAAAATAAATTAGAAAATGTCGTAGTACATTACAATTATAAAGCTGATAAGGGAAAACTTTCCTTTGATGATATTTTATATAATGTTATTTGTGGGCCAACGGCTGATGATAAATTATTTGTAACACTTGATATGTATCCGGATGGTTTTTTATCAAAACAGCAGGCAATACATATTAGTGGATATCCGCAATCCGCATTGCCTGCAAGCAAAAAGTTTTGTTTAAAATATTATACCTTTTATTTTTAGTGTGGCAGTCTTGTTTTACTCTGTTGCACTTATATTATTTTGGAATTTGCTGTTTATAAAATTCATTATATTAATTAATGTTGAAAGAACTGGTTCAAATACCCTGTCAAACAGCCAGGTATAAACGGAACCAAACACATTGTTAAATATCCTAAGTAAAACCGCATGCTGCAGGCCTAATACAGGTACTGCGGTAGAAAGTGAGCTAAAAGCGTTAAAAACTGTCTGCCATCCATAGCTTGCGGATAATCCTGTACCAATTCCACCAAGTATTCCCATATATGCAACAGAACCTTCTGGTAAAATAAAGTAAGCAGCTAAGAAAATAATACTTCCTAAAATATTTCCTGGAGCACGGTATTTTACACGGTATCCAGTATCACTCCTGAAAGGTACACATACAGACATTGCAGCAATTCCTATCCACATAGGTTTTGGGATATCTAGAAGTGAGGCAATTAATATTGCACTGGAAATTGTAAGGGTAAAACGTAGCTGCCATCTGGTGCGTGCAGATGATAAGTCAAATTCTTTGAAAAGGTTTTTAAATGTACGCTTATAGGTTTTCTTTCTGTGGTTATGGTAATATACAGCAGCTGTAAGTAATGCGCCAATAAATAACCCTGCAAGGCGTTTATTAAACATTTCACCAGTGACATTATATCCCTGTAGTAAAAGATAAGCGAGTACCAGGGTAGAGTGGTTATACATAATTACATTATGGCATCCAAGTACCATTAAAAGCATAATAAAGACGCTATTAGAGAGAAATGCCCATCCTGCAGGAAGCTGGTTAGATATTGCAGGTCCTGCTGCTAATATTGCAAATACAATAAAAATATTAACCACACCATGTGATGTGCGTATTCCAAGGTCAACATTACGGAATACCATAACACTTAATAATACTGCAAGTCCTGCAATACTGTTACTGTTACCAAATAATGTGCAGAACAGGGCAATAAATACTGTACAAAAAGATACAGTTAAAAGAATTTTAAATAAGTAAATTCCGATGTGTTTAATTTTATCTTTTGGATTTTTAAAACTGGCAATATAAGATTTAGAACCAGCCTGGTTTAATTGAAGTTCTTGATAAAAAGTCATTTTTCTGCCTCCTTATTTTGTAATATATAATTTGCTTCTTTTATTTGTGAAGTTAATGATTTAAAACGTTCTTCCCCAATAGTACGGCGGAGTTTATAAACTGGCTCAAGATAATGCCGGTATGCCTGGTTAAGTTCCTGGTTTCCGTTTTCTGTGATGTGAAGTGTATAACTGCGTTTATCATTTTTGTTATATTTTTTTATAAGAAATTCTTTCTTTTCCAGACGTTCAATTAAACGGCTTACTGCAGATTTATTGAGTCCTGTTATTACAGACATGTCTAAAGGGGTCAGTGGTGTATCAGACATTATAATACGTGAAAGTACATCTAACTCTTGTGGGGATGTATTGCCATTCCTTTTTCCACGGATATTAAGGCTTGCAAAAAGCCTTATTTCCTGCATTTTTTCCATCATGTCAATCCAGTTATAATCTTCCATAATAATTTTATTTTCTCCTAAAAACTTTATCTTTTTATCTTTATATATGTCTATAATATATGTTTACAAAATATAGTTTACATTGTGAACTATATTTATGATAATCAAAATATGGATTATTGTCAAGTGGTTATGGATATATTTGTTAAAAAAAGAAAAAAACAAAGTAGAAAATAAAGATTTCTTATACAAATATTATAAAAATTAGTACAACTTTTTAGAAAATTCTTTTTAAATTTCCACATCCAGTAATGTGTACACCTACAAAAGCCAGATACCATGCCTCTTGGGCATTGTATCTGGCTTGGTATCTGTCTTATAAAAAATAAGATAATAACTGGAAATTATTTTTAATAAGTTTTTTAATATTTTTTTGTATTGTTCTGCTTTTTAATAATAAGAAGAAATGTTATTGCAAGAATAGCAATAAATGCAACTGCCATAATCCATTTTAAAGACTGGCTGTCTGGTGTTTTTATAATTTCTTGTTCTTTCTCCGGTAAATTATTATATACAAGTGCAAAACAGTTATAATCCCCTGGGGATATAGCATATGTATTATTTTCTTTTTTAACTTCCATCTTTATTGGTTTATCATTATCTGTACAGGCATAGACCATAGGGATATTATCTTTATCATTATTTCCGGCAGGAAAATACAAAGTGTTTTCCCCTTCGGGTTCACCTGTATTTATAATTGCAAATATTTTTATAACTGCACCAGCAGTATCCAGTGATTCTTTTACATGTGTGTATAATGGGCTTGTGTCTTCTATTTCAGTTACACTTAATGATGGTGGTTCGTTTGCCCATGAGTCCCCGTATTCTGCTATTGAATAAATACCAGTGCCTGCATCTATAGCAGCAAGCCTGCCAGTATTAGAAGACATTCCCTGCATTGCATTGCCAAGTGTTTCCAGGTTACATGAATATCCACTCACTAAAACATTTATGCCATCCACTTGCAGCATTACTCCAAGAGAACGTAGTGCTATAATGCTTTTCAGGTTTGGCAAGGCAAATTCTATATCATGTGGCTGGGAAGTCCTGTTAAGGTAATATACATTATCTGCAAGCTTTTCACCTGCTGCCTGTATTAGTTCTTCCTCTATATCTGAAATGCAAGAATTAAACCAGCCAGGGTTATATGCCCTGCCATCTGATGTTTTGCCGCCAAGTGTTGCAATTATAGAACAGTCTTTCATATACTGGTGGTATTTGTCCATTAGTGAACTATTCTGGTAAATTACCTGGAAGAATGGAAAGCTGCTGTAATCTGGCAGGTTTTTAGGTGCAGTGGTGTCTGTATTGTCTTGGTTGTCCTGCTGCCTGTCCATAGGCCCATATATATTTTCAAATGCAATCTGGTCATCTTTATACATAAGGTCTATATCCATATTTGCTGTAGTTTCTGCTGTGCTTGGATAGTAACATCCAAAACACAGGTCATAGTCCCATGGAAGAAACAGGCTTTTTCCATTAGTATCTATATAGAGTCCCATATTGTGCTGTTCTACAAACATATTGTCAATTTGTACAAGCCAGCTGTGTGTTGCGAAATAACGTAATGCTTCGTCAATATCTATAACTTGTCCAAGCAGTTCTAAATATTCATTACTGTTGGAATCAATTTTATTACTATTAAAATCCGTCCCCTTGCTTAACTGTGTCAGTTTCTTCTGCCATCCAAGTGCTGTGGGAAGCATTGTTGCAACATCCTGTAGTGTATCTGTGTCCTCTTCCCATAAGTATGCCTGTTTATTTAATTCCCCTGTTGCTGTATAGTTCCCGCCAGCTTCTTTTTTAAGTATGGTGCTTAAATCAAATGTACCATCTTCTTTTATAAACTTGTCCATACTATTATCGTATTCTAAAGTGGTATTCTCAGGTTTGGTAATATAATCACTGGTATCACTTCCACTTGTTCCAAAATACTGTTCAAGTATGCTGCTGTCTAATGCTTCCACCATAAAATATACACCATAGTAGTTTTCGTTAATATATAGCTTTGCCAGGCCATATTGCGGTGTGGGTACTCCCATTTCTGTCATTAGTTTCATGGCAATATATTCACGCATCATTGATTTATCAAAGAAAAAGTTGTTAAAGCTTATTTTATTACAGCCATAGAAGTTCTGCCTTTTATCATAGCCATTTTTCTTTTTAATATATTTTCCAAAGTTAATTGTAAAGGAAAACCTGTCACTTCCAATATTATCCAGAAATGCATGTTCTAATGTGTAGCTTCCTTTAGTTTTAAGGCTTGTATAATAGATAGTTTTATCACCAATGGTAACACTGTTTGTCATAACAGATGGTTTCTGGTCTGCATTCTGCAGAAGGTAGTTTAAATTGTTTTCATCAATATTAATTGACACTGTCTGAAGTTTGTCTTTTAGAAAATATTCATTGTATATTCCATCTTTTGCATCTCCTTGCATAGACTGGTTAATTTTATAGTCTGCTGGCGGAGTGTTATTTAACATATTTTCTTTAATTTTTTTATCTGTTGTCCCATGCTCAAACGCTGTTACGGTCTGCCATGTATATAAGCTGCCTGCAGTAACTGATATGGCTAGCAGTAATATTATAATAACTTTTTTGTGCTTATTTTTCATATTCTTTTTCATTAATATATTCTCCTTTATGCAGAAAAATCCCCTGTTAAAGAGGATTTTTCTATATTATTTATAACGCATTATTTTAAATCCAGGTTTATTGTCCTGCATTATTTAATTCTTGTATTGTCCTGCATATATCTTCATATTTTAAATTTTCACTGCTAAATGAGAGTATTGAATGTATTGGGGTGCCTCCAAAATCCCTTCTCATCTTTTGGATGGTTTCTTCATCTGATGCATTATCCTGCCTGCTTTTGGCCAGCATTTCATCAAGCGGCCTGGTATCTTTTGCAAAAAGCTCTACATCTTCACAAGTTGTAGTTTCACATGCATGGAAAGGAATTTGTTTGGATGCGGTTATATCAATACTAGCAGAGCATCTTATATCACGTGAAGATGCACCTATAAGTATTCCATATGTGCCGCTTTCTGCAAACCAGTCTTTTATTGTTTCATTAAAGTATGCAAATGAGCGGAAATTAAGTTCCATACAGGCTGTTTTGGTTTCACCAGGTTCTAAAAATACTTTTGTGAAATTTTTTAATTCTTTCTCAGGCCTGTTTTCTAAGAAAATAAAGTTCTTTATATATAATTGTACTATTTCAGCACCTGCTTTGCTGCCTGTATTGGTTATATCAATATATACTTTAATTTTATCATTATCGTTAGCTTTAAGTCCGTCAACAGCTTTATTATTAGTTGTACCATTTACTTCAACACGCATATTGCTGTACCTGAATGTAGTGTAACTTAAACCATATCCAAATGGGAAGAGTACATCCATTTTCTTTTTATCATAGTACCTGTAGCCAATAAATATACCTTCACTATAACGGACTTTGTCCCTGCTTCCTGGGAAGTCCAGGTATGAAGGGTTGTCTTCAAGGCGCAGAGGGAATGTTTCGGCAAGTTTGCCAGAAGGGTTTGCCTTGCCATATAGTAAATCTATTGCAGCAGCTCCGCTTGCCTGTCCTGCAAGGTACATTTCAAGTACAGCTCCTGCTTTATCCAGCCATGGCATAAGAACAGGTGAACCATTATGCAGGACTATAACAATATTTTTCTGTACTTTATAAATTTCTTCAATAAGGTGGTTCTGGCAGGCTGGCATGTCAAGGTGTGTACGGTCAAAACCTTCACTTTCAAATGAATCTGGCAGGCCTGCAAATATAACTGCAATATCAGCAGCAGCGGCATTTTGTACAGCTTCATCTATAAGTTGCTGGTTAATTTCGTCTTTATCTGTGTCATAACCTTGGGAATAAGTAAAACCACAGTTTAAAGTACCATCTGCATTACGCAGTATAAATGACTGTCCTTCCTTCTGTGTGCAGGTTTCTTCACATATGGTACTTCCAGAAGCATTTGCAATGGCATCTAGTGCACTTTCTGTTTTAAAACAGTTTATATGGCTTGAACCGCCTCCCTGTATTCTTGGAACTTTGGCAAACTTACCTATAAATGCCACTTTCTGGTTGCCAGACAGTGGAAGAAGACCATTATTTTTAAGAAGTACAGCAGAGTTTACAGCAGTTTCTTTAGCAAGTTTATGATGTTCTTCTTTATTATAAGTAATTTCTTTTTTATTAGTTATGGATTTATCTACTAATTCCAGTACCCTTCTTACAGCTTTGTCAAGTATATCTATTGGAAGTGAGCCATTATTAACAGCTTCTACAATAAGCTTGTCTGTTTCACCATGGCTTGATGGCATTTCAAGTTCAAGTCCTGCCTTAAGTGCTTCAACACGGTTGTTCATTGCACCCCAGTCTGACATAACGAGCCCTTCAAAGCCCCATTCATCACGGAGGACTTTGTTAAGAAGCCAGTTATTTTCGCATGAATATGTACCATTAATTTTGTTATAACTGCACATAACAGTCCAAGGCTGTGCTTCTTTAATGGTATTTTCAAATGCTGCCAGATATATTTCACGCAGTGTCCTTTCGTCCATCTCAGAACTTATGCTCATCCTGCGCCATTCCTGGCTGTTGGCAGCAAAGTGTTTAAGGCTTGTGCCTGCACCTGTGCTTTGTACACCATTTACATATGCTGCACCAAGTTCACCAGCGAGATAAGGGTCTTCTGAAAAGTATTCAAAATTGCGGCCGCACAGAGGTGAACGCTTCATGTTTATTCCAGGACCTAGAAGTACATTGACGCCTTCTGCCTGGCATTCTTCCCCAAGTGCTGCCCCGGCCTGCTGTATAAGTTCCCTGTCAAATGAACATGCCATAGCTGATGCTGTAGGGAAGCACACAGCTTCTATGCTTCCGGCAATTCCAAGGTGGTCTGGGTCATCATTCTGTTTACGGAGCCCGTGTGGGCCGTCTGATACCATTGCAGCAGGAAGTGAAAGCCTGTCTATTGCTTCTGTATGCCAGAAATCTGCACCTGAACACATAGATGCTTTTTCTTCAAGAGTCATTTCTTTTAAGATTTCTTCAATGTTTAAAATTCCCATTATTGTCCTCCATAATTGCAGATGTGTTATGTTATATGCAGCCATATGCGTATTTGCAAAAATTACCATACAATTAGTACAAAAAAAGGAATGTCAGGACTCCTTTAAATATATTAACTGGATATACCTGTATTCCTTGTTTTTTTATGCTAAAAGCTTGACAGAAAATTGATTTGATGATAATATGAAAAATGCACTATTGTGGCTGACTATACAATAAATTATTTTTATACAATTATAACATAATTTGTTGCAAATGAAAAGCTTTTTTGCAAAATATATATAAACAATAAGTCAGGGGCAAGAAAGTTTTAATGCCACAAAATCCTCTAAAAAGTTAAGGAGTGGAACATCGTATGGAGAAGAATAGAATACGTCCGGTTAAAGTAGGTAATGGTTTGAGAATGAGCTACGCCCATCAGAATGAAGTTCTTGATATGCCAAACCTCATTGAGGTGCAGACTGATTCTTACCAATGGTTCCTGGATGAGGGATTAAAGGAGGTCTTTAGGGATATTTCGCCTATTTCCGATTTTGGCGGCCATCTTAGTCTTGAATTCGTAGATTTTGAGCTTTGCAGGGATGAAATTAAATATGATATCGACCAGTGCAAAGAAAGGGATGCAACATATGCTGCCCCTTTAAAGGTTAAGGTAAGGCTGCATAATAAGGAAACAGAAGAAATCAAAGAGCATGAGATTTTTATGGGTGATCTGCCTTTGATGACTGCAACAGGTACATTTGTAATTAATGGTGCTGAGCGTGTTATTGTCAGCCAGTTAGTACGTTCACCGGGCATTTATTTTGCGAAAAGCCATGACAAGATAGGTAAGGAGCTGTATTCTGCTACAGTAATACCTAACCGTGGTGCGTGGCTTGAATATGAAACAGACTCCAACGATGTATTTTATGTCCGTGTAGATAGAAACAGGAAAGTGCCTATTACTGTATTCTTAAGGTCTCTTGGGCTTGGCACTAATGAACAGATTAAAGAGGTTTTTGGTGATGAACCAAAGATTCTGGCAAGTATTGAAAAAGATACAACAGAGAATTACCAGGATGGTCTTCTTGAGTTATATAAGAAGCTGCGTCCAGGTGAGCCTTTGTCAGTTGACAGTGCTGAAAACCTTCTTAATGGAATGTTCTTTGACCCCAAAAGGTATGACCTTGCAAAGGTAGGAAGATATAAGTTTAATAAGAAACTGCATTTTAAAAACCGTATTGCAGGCTGTAAGCTGGCAGAAGATGTTGTTAACCAGCTGACAGGTGAAGTTTATGAGGCAGGTACAATAATTACAGAAGAGCTTGCAACAGAGCTGCAGGATTCAGCTGTGCCTTATGTAATGATTGAGTCAGAAGAAAGGGTTACTAAGGTGCTTTCAAACCTTATGGTAGATTTAAAGGCATACCTTCCAGATACTGACCCGGCAGAGCTTGGCGTGACTGAAGCTGTATATTATCCTCTTTTAAAGCAGATTCTTGATGAAAACAGTGATATAGAAGAGATTAAAGAACTTATACAGTTTAATATATCAGAACTTGTGCCTAAGCATGTTACAAAGGAAGATATATTTGCTTCTATTAATTATAATATGCATATAGAATATGACATTGGTAATGATGATGATATAGACCATCTTGGAAACCGCCGTATACGTGCTGTCGGGGAGCTTCTGCAGAACCAGTACCGTATAGGTTTGTCAAGGATGGAAAGGGTTGTGCGTGAAAGGATGTCTACACAGGATATCACTACTATTACTGCACAGTCACTTATAAATATTAAACCTGTGACAGCTGCTGTAAAGGAATTCTTTGGAAGTTCACAGCTTTCACAGTTTATGGACCAGAATAACCCTCTTAGTGAGCTTACACATAAAAGACGTCTGTCTGCGTTAGGTCCTGGCGGTCTTTCAAGGGACAGGGCAGGTTTTGAGGTAAGGGATGTACACTATACACATTATGGGCGTATGTGTCCTGTAGAGACACCTGAAGGACCTAATATAGGCCTTATCAATTCACTTGCATCATATGCACGTATTAATGAATATGGCTTTATTGAAGCACCATACCGCAAGCTTGATAAGACTGACCCTGCCAACCCTGTTGTAACAGATGAGGTAGTATACCTTTCTGCTGATGAAGAAGATAAGTATGTGGTTGCACAGGCGAATGAAGAGCTTGATGCAGATGGCCATTTTGTAAGGAACAATGTATCAGGACGTTTCCGTGAAGATACACTGGAGTTCCAGAAATCAAAGATAGATTTAATGGACGTATCACCTAAAATGGTATTTTCAGTTGCTACAGCTATGATACCATTCCTGGAGAATGATGATGCGAACCGTGCCCTTATGGGTTCTAATATGCAGCGCCAGGCTGTGCCGCTGCTTATAACTGAAGCACCTGCTGTGGGTACAGGTATGGAGATGAAGGCAGCAGTTGACTCAGGAAACTGCGTGATTGCGCAGGAAGACGGGATTGTTGAACGTTCTGCATCTAATGAAATTGTTGTAAGGACACAGACAGGAGGGCACCACAGGTATAAGCTTGATAAGTTCCAGAGGAGCAACCAGGGAACAAGCATGAACCAGAAGCCAATAGTTACTAAGGGTGATGAAATCAAGGCAGGACAGGTTATTGCAGACGGGCCTTCTACATGTGGCGGTGAGATTGCTCTTGGCAAGAACCCGCTTATTGGTTTTATGACATGGGAAGGTTATAACTATGAAGATGCGGTTCTTCTTAGTGAAAGGCTTGTACAGGAAGATGTGTATACATCAGTCCATATTACTGAATATGAGGCTGAGGCAAGGGATACAAAGCTTGGCGCAGAAGAGATAACCCGTGATGTCCCAGGGGTAGGTGATGATGCACTTAAAGACCTGGATGAGAGAGGTATAATCCGTATTGGTGCAGAAGTGCGTGCAGGTGATATCCTTGTAGGAAAGGTTACTCCAAAGGGAGAAACAGAGCTTACAGCAGAGGAAAGGCTGCTCCGTGCTATTTTTGGTGAAAAGGCACGTGAAGTAAGGGATACTTCATTAAAAGTGCCACATGGTGAATTTGGTATAATTGTTGATGCTAAAGTATTTACAAGGGAAAATGGTGATGAGCTTCCTCCTGGTGTAAATGAGACTGTCCGTATTTATATAGCACAGAAGCGTAAAATCCAGGTTGGTGACAAGATGGCAGGCCGTCATGGCAACAAGGGTGTTGTTTCGAGAGTGCTTCCTGTTGAGGATATGCCTTTCCTTCCAAACGGACGTCCGCTTGATATTGTGCTTAACCCTCTTGGCGTGCCTTCACGTATGAATATCGGACAGGTGCTTGAGATACATTTAAGCCTTGCTGCAAAGGTACTTGGTTTTAATGTAGCTACACCAGTATTTGATGGTGCTAATGAAAATGATATTATGGATACCCTGGAAGTTGCAAATGATTATGTAAATACACCACTTAACCAGGAAGAGCTTGCGGTTGCCTTAGAGAAGGCAGAGGCTTCGCAGGATGAAGAAGAAATAAAGCGTTTAAAGGATATAGTTCCTTTTGAAGATAAATATGCAAATATACTTGACCCAGATGTTATGAAGTATCTTGTAGAAAACCAGGAATACCGCAAAGAGTGGGAAGGTGTCCCTATTAACAGGGATGGAAAAGTTGATTTGCGTGACGGGCGTACAGGTGAGTATTTTGACGGGGCTGTAACAGTTGGTTTTATGCATTATCTTAAACTCCACCACCTTGTTGATGATAAAATCCATGCACGTTCTACAGGCCCATATTCACTTGTTACACAGCAGCCTCTTGGTGGTAAGGCACAGTTCGGAGGCCAGCGTTTTGGTGAAATGGAAGTATGGGCACTTGAAGCTTATGGTGCTGCTTACACACTCCAGGAAATCCTTACAGTCAAGTCTGATGATGTAATTGGGCGTGTTAAGACATATGAGGCTATTATTAAAGGTGATAATATATCTGAACCTGGAATACCTGAGTCATTTAAGGTTCTTTTAAAAGAACTACAGGCACTTGCACTTGATGTTACTGTACTTGATGAAGAAGGAAATGAAGTTAAGCTTGGCGAAGAAATAGAAGAGGGCGATGATGCAGAAATTAAGCCATTAATTGATGGTGATGACAACTTTGCATTTGGAAACGGGGAGTCATTTGAGGATGCAGGCTTTACAGAAGGGACTGCAGAAGAGCTTGAAGATGCTGCATTTGACGCATTTGAAGATGATTTAATTCCAGTTCCAGATTTTGATTAGGTTATAAGCAAATAGCGGGGCGGATTATATATCCGCCCGGCTTATCCTGTTTTGCGGCCCGCCATGGGCAGATGGAGGTTACTATGACAGAAACTAATATGAGGGAAGATAAGCATATTACTTATGATTCTATTAAAATTGGGCTTGCTTCACCAGAGAAGATAAGGGAGTGGTCACGTGGTGAAGTTAAGAAGCCTGAAACCATCAATTATAGGACATTAAAACCAGAGAAAGATGGTCTTTTCTGCGAAAAAATATTTGGTCCAAGCAAAGACTGGGAGTGCCATTGTGGAAAATATAAAAAGATACGTTATAAAGGCGTAGTATGTGACAGATGTGGCGTAGAGGTTACAAAGTCAAGTGTAAGGCGTGAGAGAATGGGGCATATTGAACTTGCTGCCCCTGTATCACATATATGGTACTTTAAAGGTATACCTAGCCGTATGGGGCTTATACTTGATGTATCACCAAGAAACCTTGAAAAGGTTCTGTATTTTGCTTCATATATTGTGCTTGAAACACAGGATGGAACCAGCCTGCAGCAGAAGCAGGTATTGTCAGAAGCAGAGTACCAGGAGGCAAGGAGCAAATATGGTGATTCATTCCGTGCGGGAATGGGTGCTGAATCAATAATGGAACTGCTTATGAGCATTGACCTTGAGGAAGAATCTGTAGAACTAAAAGCAGAGCTTAAAGGTTCTTCAGGACAGAAAAGGGCAAGGATTATTAAGCGTCTTGAGGTAATTGAAGCTTTCCGTGAATCAGGCAATAAACCAGAGTGGATGATTTTAACCGTTATACCAGTTATCCCTCCTGATTTAAGGCCTATGGTACAGCTTGACGGCGGGCGTTTTGCGACATCTGACATGAATGATTTATACCGCCGTATAATCAACAGGAACAACAGGCTTAAAAGGCTGCTTGAACTGGGTGCCCCTGATATTATTGTACGTAATGAAAAAAGGATGCTCCAGGAAGCAGTAGATGCGCTTATTGACAACGGCAGGCGTGGAAAGCCAGTAACAGGTCCTGGTAACAGGCCTCTTAAGTCCCTGTCAGATATGCTTAAAGGTAAGCAGGGACGTTTCCGCCAGAACCTTTTAGGAAAGCGTGTTGACTATTCAGGACGTTCTGTTATTGTGGTAGGCCCTGAGCTTAAGATATACCAGTGCGGCCTTCCAAAAGAGATGGCAATAGAGCTGTTTAAGCCGTTTGTTATGAAAGAACTTGTTTCAGATGGTACAGCCCATAATATAAAACAGGCCAAGAAAATGGTCGAAAAACTCCAGACAGAAGTATGGGATGTGTTAGAAGAGGTAATACGTGAGCATCCTGTTATGCTTAACCGTGCACCTACACTTCACAGGCTTGGTATCCAGGCATTTGAGCCTACTCTTGTAGAAGGTAAGGCTATTAAGCTGCATCCTCTTGTTTGTACAGCTTTTAATGCTGATTTTGACGGAGACCAGATGGCAGTCCATCTTCCACTGTCAGTTGAGGCACAGGCAGAATGCCGTTTCCTGCTTCTTTCGCCAAATAACTTGTTAAAGCCTTCTGATGGAGGTGTGGTAGCAGTACCATCACAGGATATGGTGCTTGGTATTTATTATCTTACACAGGAACGTCCAGGAGCTATGGGTGAAGGCAAGTACTTTAAAAATGTAAATGAAGCTATTATTGCGTATGAAAATAAGGCTATTACCCTTCATGCAAAGATAAAGGTAAGAAGGACTGGCATAAATGATGCTGGTGAAGAGGAAGAGAGGATTATTGAGTCTACTCTTGGAAGGTTTATATTTAATGAAATACTTCCACAGGATTTAGGCTTTGTTGACCGTACTAATCCTGATAATTTCTTAAGGCTTGAAGTGGATTTCCATGTAGCTAAGAAGCAGCTTAAGCAGATACTTGAAAAGTGTATAAACGTGCATGGTGCAACTGGTACTGCTGAAACTATGGATAATATAAAGGCACTTGGATATAAATATTCAACACGTGCAGCAATGACTGTATCAATTTCGGATATGACAGTGCCAGAAGCTAAGAAGACTATACTTGCTGATGCTGAAAAGACTATTGAAAATATATCACGTAAGTTCCGCCGTGGGCTTCTTACAGAAGAAGAGCGTTATAAAGCAGTTATTAATACATGGAAAGTTGCTGATGATGATATAAAAGATGCCCTGATGGATGGGCTTGATAAGTATAATAATATATTTATGATGGCAGATTCTGGTGCACGTGGTTCTGATAAGCAGATTAAACAGCTTGCAGGTATGCGTGGGCTTATGGCAGATACATCAGGACGTACAATAGAGCTTCCTATTAAGTCAAACTTCCGTGAGGGGCTTGATGTACTGGAATACTTTATCTCTGCGCATGGAGCCAGGAAAGGTATGTCTGATACAGCGCTGCGTACAGCCGATTCTGGATACCTGACAAGGCGTCTTGTTGATGTGTCACAGGACCTTATTATACGTGAGGTAGACTGCTGTGCTGACAGGGACTTTATACCTGGCATGGAGATATCTGGCGTAATGGATGACAAGGAAATGATAGAATCACTTGAGGAACGCATTACAGGGCGTTTTGCATGTGAAAATATATATGATGACGCAGGGGAGCTTATTGTTAAGGTCAACCATATGATTACGCCAAAACGTGCTGCACGTATTGTTGCTATTAAGAAGATTGCAGATAATATTGGTACTGCAAGGATTAAGATACGTACAATCCTTACATGTAAGTCACATATTGGTGTATGTGCAAAGTGTTATGGCGCTAACCTTGCTACAGGTGACCCTGTACAGGTCGGGGAAGCTGTTGGTATTATAGCAGCACAGTCTATTGGTGAGCCAGGTACACAGCTTACTATGCGTACTTTCCACAGCGGTGGTGTTGCTGGTGATGATATTACACAGGGTCTTCCACGTGTAGAGGAGCTTTTTGAAGCACGTAAGCCTAAGGGCCTTGCAATTATTGCTGAGTTTGGCGGTGTTGTTGCTATACGTGATACTAAGAAGAAACGTGAGGTTATTGTTACAAATCCTGAGAATGGTGAGCAGAAGGCATATCTTATACCATATGGTTCACGTATAAAAGTTACAGATGGCCAGCTTCTTGAGGCTGGTGATGAGCTTACAGAAGGTAGTGTAAACCCTCATGATATTCTTGCAATCAAGGGTGTACGTGCTGTACAGGATTATATGATACGTGAAGTGCAGCGTGTATACCGCCTGCAGGGTGTTGAAATTAATGATAAGCATATTGAAGTAATTGTACGCCAGATGCTTAAGAAAATCCGTATTGAAAATAATGGGGATTCTCCATTCCTTCCAGGTGTAATGGTAGATGCACTTGATTTTGAGGATGAAGTTGAGAAGCTTACAGCAGAAGGCAAGGAACCTCCAGAAGGCAAGCAGGTTATGCTTGGTATTACTAAGGCTTCACTTGCAACTAATTCTTTCCTTTCTGCTGCATCGTTCCAGGAGACAACAAAGGTTCTTACTGATGCTGCTATTAAGGGTAAGATAGACCCTCTTGTCGGGCTTAAAGAAAATGTTATCCTTGGTAAACTTATTCCTGCTGGTACAGGTATGAAGCGTTACCGTTCTGTTAAGCTGGACTGTGATGAAGTGGCAGAACAGTATATTGAGGAGCGCCGTAAAGCCCAGATGGGTGCTCTTGAGGATGAAGAGAACAGGGCTAAGGAAAAAGAAATTCCAGAAGATGAACTGGAAGATGTACAGGATAATGAAGTGGCAGCAGCAGATGGGGAACTTGTATATTCTTCTTCCATAGAATTAGATGAATTTGATGACTATATAGACTAAATCCAGAGTGTATCTGGAGAATTAAATGCACAAGGTTATTGGCTCTGGCAATTCCAAAATTTTACCCCAGGCAGCACGCTCCCGCTTGGATGGGATGCGCAGTGGTGCATAAAGCCCCAATGTTTCTGCGAAACATTTAAGACGTGGCTTAAGCACCAGCGCCCCCAAACAGCTGCCTTTTGGTAAAACATTTGGAATTTGCCAGAGTAATATACTCTTTGCGCACGTTGGTTTTTAAAAAGTGATTTCCAGACACACCATAGTACTATAATTTAGATATTATCTTTATGAATTAAAGAAAAAGTTTGGATGGAAATATGTTAATAAGGGCAGAAGAAGAAAATTCTTCTGCTTTTTATGTTTGAAGAATTTTTTCGGAAATTAAAAGTTACAATTGTAAAAAGAAAAGAATGAATGATATAATGATTCTGAGAAAAAAGTATACAGATTGCACTAAGCACATTTTAAAAGCTGAATAATGACTAACAGGTATTATTAGATATTTGTTTGGAGTTGGAATGTAGATTGGATGATATAGTATATATAGAGTTATCTGCTAAAAAATTGGACAATAAATAATGTAAAATAAAACTGCGTATAGGATTTAATTATAGTAAATATATGAATGAAAGTGAGGAATAACTGTGGCTGGAAAGAGTAATGTAAATATTGGATTTGAAAAAGAGATATGGGATGCGGCATGTGTGTTGTGGGGACATATTCCAGCAGCAGAATATAGAAAAGTTATTGTAGGGCTAATATTCTTGAGATATATTTCAGCAGCATTTGATAAAAGATATAATGAACTTGTAGAAGAAAAAGATGGATTTGAAGATGATATTGACGCATATATAATGGAAAATGTCTTTTTTGTACCAGAAGAGGCCAGATGGCTAACAATATCTAAAGCAGCCCATACCCCAGAAATTGGTATAGTAATTGATAATGCAATGAAAGCCATAGAGGCAGAGAATAAAAGTTTAAAAGGTGTATTACCTAAAAATTATGCAAGTCCTGATTTGGATAAAAGAGTTTTGGGGGATGTGGTTGATATTTTTACAAACAGTATTGATATGGCAGATATAGAAGCAAATGAGGATTTGCTTGGAAGAACATATGAATATTGTATTGCACAGTTTGCGGAAAAAGAAGGTGCGGGTGGAGGTGAATTTTATACACCATCTAGTATTGTAAAAACCTTAGTTGAGATTTTAAAGCCATTTGAAAATTGCCGTGTATATGATCCTTGCTGTGGTTCAGGAGGTATGTTTGTACAGAGTGCGAAATTTATTCAGGCACATAATGGAAAAAGAGGGGCAATCTCAGTATATGGCCAGGAAGCAAATGCTGATACATGGAAAATGGCAAAAATGAATATGGCTATCAGAGGAATTGATGCTGATTTTGGTCCATATCAGGCAGATACATTTATGAACGACTGGCATAAGACGTTGAAGGCAGATTTTATACTTGCTAATCCACCATTTAATTATCATCCTTGGAACCAGGAAAGGTTAGTGGATGATATACGATGGAAATATGGGCTGCCTCCTGCTGGAAATGCTAACTATGCATGGATTCAGCATATGATTCATCATCTTGCACCAAATGGGAAAATAGGCCTTGTGCTTGCAAATGGTGCTTTATCTGTCCAGTCGGGCGGTGAAGGAGAAATCCGTAAAAAGATAATTGAGGATGACCTGGTTGAAGGAATTGTGGCTATGCCTACACAGCTTTTCTATAGCGTGACAATTCCTGTAACACTTTGGTTTATTACAAAGAATAAAAAACAAAAAGGAAAAACACTATTTATAGATGCTAGAAACATTGGGCATATGGTAGACAGAAAACATAGAGATTTAGATGAAAAGATGGATATAAAAAGGTTAGCAGATACATTTGAAACATTTCAGAATGGTACACTGGAAGAAAAGAAAGGTTTTTGTGCAATAGCAACTATCCAGGATATAGCAAAACAGGATTATATTCTTACACCAGGAAGATATGTTGGTATTGAAGAGCAGGAAGATGATGGAGAACCATTTGAAGAGAAAATGGTAAGGCTGACAAGTGAATTATCAAATATGTTTACCAAATCGCATGAGTTGGAAGAAGAAATTAGAAAGAAACTAGGAGTGATTGGGTATGAAATATAAATTGGAAGAGATTGTGGATGTGACTATGGGGCAATCTCCTAAATCTCAATATTTTAATCCAGATGGAAATGGTATGCCTTTTTTGCAAGGAAATAGGACGTTTGGATTTAAAAGACCAGCATTTGATACATATACAACATTAGTAACAAAGCCAGCTCAAGCTGGAGATGTAATAATGAGTGTCCGGGCACCAGTTGGTGACTTGAATATTACACCAGTAGAAATGTGTCTAGGCAGAGGTGTATGTTCACTGAGAATGAAAAATGGAAATCAAGAGTTTTTGTATTACATGATGAAATATTATATGCCACAATTACTTAATAAAGAAAGTGGCACAGTATTTGGCTCTGTTAACCGTAATGATATTAACAGATTAGAAGTAGATATTCCAAATGAATCTGAGAAGCAACAAAGAATTGCACGATATTTAACTATGATAGATGACAAAATAGAGTTAAACATGATGATAAATGATAATTTAGAACAACAAGCACATGCATTATATCAGCAAATGTTCATTGGCAATGCCAATCCTGATTGGAAGCAAGGTCATTTATCCGATCTCATCACGGTTAAGTATGGAAAAGATCATAAGAAATTAGCTGATGGTTA
Source organism: uncultured Lachnospiraceae bacterium (assembly GCA_948794795.1). GTDB lineage: Bacteria > Bacillota > Clostridia > Lachnospirales > Lachnospiraceae > Butyribacter. Next base: position 21,248 of record CAQGLR010000048.1, read on the forward strand.
CTATCCTGTATATGGTTCTGGTGGTATTATGCGGTATGTTGAGCGTCCTCTGTATGATAAAGAGTCTGTTCTTATACCGAGGAAAGGTACACTCAATAATGTTATGTATGTCAATCAGCCTTTTTGGTCAGTTGATACCATGTTTTATACTGAGATGCGTTTGCCAAATGTTGCGAAGTTCGTATTTCACTTTGTTAAGACAAAAGACCTTGCTTCTATGAACACTGGATCAGCCATTCCAAGCATGACAACAAATATTTTAAATGCAATGGAATTAACTGTTCCTTCTGCTTCTGCCCTTGAAGAGTTTGAAACATTAGTCGATCCGATGTATAGGACAATGCAGGAAAACGACAATCAATCGGCAAAACTCACAGAGTTGCGGGATTTGTTGTTGCCCAAACTAATGCTTGGTGAGATTGATGTTTCTGATATTTAACATTAAGCTGCTATGAATAGGCTGAAAAATGCCTACGGTATTTCATTGTTACCATCACAATTTACTTTTTTGGAATCTTTCCGTTCATGATATGGTGGTAAATTATCATTTATAAATGTTTGTAGATTTAGGAATAACAGTATATAATTAATTATAGGTGATTACGAAACTAATTCGCTAAAATTTATGCATTTTATATAGAAATAAGTCTGAGTTGAATAAATTAAACAATATTTTTATGTAAGGTAAACATAAAAATCAAAAATTCTTTGAGGAGAGAGATAGAAATAAGACTCAGAAAAACTAGGTTTTATGTGGATTTCAGAGTTTCGTAATTACCTAAGTATATAATTAAAATGAAAGGGAGTATAAAAGTGCCAACAATAAGTATGTTTTATGGAATTTTGATAAAAATGTATAAAGAACAGGGTGGAAAACATAAATTGCCACATGTCCATGCGGAATATGCTGATTATGAGGCTGTGTTTGATTTTGATGGAAATATTTTGGAGGGGGAATTACCAAGAAAACAAAGAAAATGTGTAGAGGCTTGGATATTGTTGCATGAGGAAGAACTCCATGCCAACTGGAAACTTTTACAGGATGGTGAACCGTTTTTCAAGATTAAACCTTTGCAATAGTAGAGAGGAGATGACTGCATGTTAAGACCGAAACCAGTAAGAGTAGAACCACTTGATAATTATCTTCTTCTAGTTTCTTTCAGTAATGGTGAAGATAGAATTTTTGATGTAAAACCAATGATTTCAGGTTCGTGGTTTGGGGAATTACAGGATAAAAGTATATTTAATACAGTGAAAATATCGGGAAATACTGTTGAATGGGTAAATGGCCAGGATGTGTGCCCAGATGATTTGTATTATCTAAGTGTATCAAAATAAAAAGCCATGAATCACTAGAAACTCTTAACGACGGCGAGAGTACAAAAAATAGAACTGCCGTTGCATGTTGTTCTTTGTAATAAAGGAGAATACGCATGAAACAAAAAATTATGATTGAAATTATGCAGGGTATGCAGAGATATCTGGATAATGCAGGGATGGAAGTCTTGAGAGGACTTCTGGAAACAGGTTTTATGGGGGTTGACATTATTGAAAGTAATTCAATTTATTTATCAGATGATACTTCAGAAAACCAGAGGAAACTTGATTTATTCATCGCTGCAAAAAGGACAGAGGGCTGTTCTGTAAAATCTTTGAAGTATTATAGGACAACTATAGAAACTATGTTTGAAACTGTTGGGAAAGGGATAAAACATATAGATACAGACGATTTGAGGTTATATCTTATAGAATATCAAGGTAGAAAACAATTAAGCAAGGTGACAATAGATAATATAAGAAGAATTTTGTCCAGTTTCTTTGCATGGTTAGAGGATGAGGATTACATATTGAAGAGTCCGGTTAGAAGAATTCATAAAGTGAAGTCGGCATCAATGATAAAGGAAATTTATTCCGATGAAGATTTGGAACTGATGAGGGATAATTGTAATGAATTGAGGGATTTGGCAATCATAGATATGCTCGCTTCAACAGGAATGAGAATTGGCGAGATGGTTTTACTGAATCGGGAAGACATCAACTTTTTAGAACGGGAATGTGTGGTATTTGGTAAAGGAAGTAAAGAACGGATTGTATATTTTGATGCCCGGACTAAAATTCATATACAGAATTACTTACAAAGTAGAGAAGATGATAATAATGCTTTATTTGTTTCGTTGAAAAAACCATATAATAGAATGACAATAGGAGGGATAGAAAGCCGTTTACGAAAGATGGGTGAGAGATTAAATATAGCTAAGGTTCATCCTCACAAGTTTCGTCGGACATTAGCAACAATGGCAATAGATAAAGGGATGCCAATAGAACAATTGCAGAAATTGTTAGGGCATCAAAGAGTGGATACTACTTTGCATTATGCTATGGTAAAGCAGAGTAATGTGAAGTTAGCTCATAAAAAATATATTGGATAATGAGGAGAAATATGTCAAAATATATCACAAAGTCACTTGGAAAAGTAACTTCAATAATGACAAAGGGTATAGCACCTAAATATGTAGAAAAACCAACATCTGATACAATAGTTGTATTAAATCAAAAGTGTAATAAGAATAATAAAATTTCACTTATGCAAGCAAGATTAAATGATTGTAAAAAAAAGATAATTCCTGTAGAAAAAATTCTTCAAAATTATGATGTACTTATTAATTCAACAGGAATTGGTACTGCAGGAAGAGTAGCACAATTGTTTACTATTAAAGAACCAATGACAATAGATGGACATATGATATTGTTAAGACCAACTGATGAATTAGATCCAATATATTATGGTTATGCTATAAAATTACATCAAAAAGAAATAGAGATGCTTGCAGAAGGCTCAACAGGTCAAACAGAAATAAACCGTCAACGATTAAGCGATGAGATTATGATTTCATTTCCTGAGAATATATTAGAACAAAGAAAAATAAGTTGCTTATTGTATCAAATTGATAAAAAGATAGCAATTAATCAGACGATAAATGATAATTTAGTGGCTTAAAGGTTGATGTCAGAAACATCAATTTCTCCTGACATAAGTTTAGGTAAAATAATATCTCGCAAAAGCGAAAGCTGTGCATTTTCAGCTATATTAGCATCTAACATAACTTGTAATGGTGTACACATATCGTTAAATGCATTTATTTCGTCATCATTTGGAATGCAACAAGGAATTCCTGTTAATATACCTTGTGTCAATAGAGGTTGACTAGTTCCAATATGCCTATTCGGAAGAAAAGCATTCTTAAGCAAGTAGTATGAAAAAAGTTGAGCAGTTCCTTTTTTACTTTGTGCTGATATTGCATTATCACTAATCCAACAGGGCTGAGATGAATAATATATACTACCGCAATATGCACCAACACGACCAATAATTATACAATTTTGGCTGTTTGACTTATTGGTATATGCGAGTATGCCATTGCCGCCATACACAGGAATATTCCCTTCAATATTTGGTCTTTTTTTTCCATTAGAAAATGAAACCAAATCACCAACTGTACCATTTATATCAGAAAGTATAGAAGGGAACATCCTTAAGAATAACGATTGAGCTTGTTGTTCTAAATTATCATTTACCAATTGAAATGTTTTAAGTTGTAGCGTCAGAGGTAGTTGTGATAATTGCTATTTCATTGCCAATAGTCTTATTTATTGTATATATATTAAGATTTTTTTTGATATGAATAGAGATGACACAATGATAGATAAGATAAAAGATTTTTTTAATATGAATTGGATATTTTGTATATTATGAGAGCTAGTTTAGTATGAAATGCATTGCTACTAAGGTACTTCAATTTAAGGAAGATATTTATGTATGCACAATTAAAGAATAGAAGGGGGATTTTTCATACATATGATTAAATATAAAAAAATAGAATAGAAATAATTTCTGTTTATGAATACATGGAAGAAATAAATAAGTTGAAAACTATTATGAAAAAGAAAAAGCAGAAAAAATAGCAGGTAATATTGTGAAAATAATTATAGAAAAACATACAGTGAGGTGATATATGTGTACATAACATTTACAGAAGCAGATTATGAAAATTCTATCATAGAATTATTTCAAAATATAGGATACCAGTATATTTATGGTCCAGATATAGAAAGGGACTTTTACAGTCCGTTAAATAATGATGTACTTGAAGAATATATCCACAGGCTTAATCCGGCTCTTCCAGAGGATGCTATTTTGGATGCTTTATACAAACTGAAAAATTATGAAAATGGTGATCTTGTACAGAAGAACGAAGTATTTATGGACTATATTCAGAATGGTATTCCTGTTAGATATAATGTAAATGGGGAACAGTGCCATTCTATTGCTTATGTTGTAGATTATAAAAATGTGGATAACAATTCTTTTATTGTTGCAAATCAGTGGACATTTATTGAAAACAGTCATAAGAGACCAGATGTTATTTTATTTTTGAATGGACTTCCGGTTGTATTAATAGAACTTAAATCGCCTTCAAGAGAAGAAACGGATGCTTCGGAAGGGTATGCACAGATAAGAAACTATATCCATGAGATACCTTCCATGTTTATTTATAATTGTGTTGTTGTTATAAGTGATTTGAATACATCAAGAGCAGGAACTATCACTTCGGGTGAAGATCGTTTTATGGAATGGAAAACTAAAGATGGAAGTTATGAAAATACACAGGAAGCCCAGTTTGACACATTTTTTGAGGGAATGTTTGACAGGATAAGATTGTTGGATATTATTAAGAATTTTATTTGCTTTTCAAACGAGGGTATAAAGAAGCATAAGATATTAGCTGGATATCATCAGTATTTTGCAGTGAATAAAGCAGTACAAAAAGCAAAAAAAGCAACGGTTACAGATGGTAAAGGTGGTGTGTTCTGGCATACACAAGGCTCCGGAAAATCTCTGTCCATGGTGTTTTATGCACATTTGTTGCAGGAGGCAATGGATAGTCCAACGATAGTTGTTATTACGGACCGGAATGATTTAGATGATCAGCTTTTTGGACAGTTCGCAAAATGCAGTTCGTTTTTAAGACAAATGCCGGTTCATGCTACATGCAGAAAATTAGGGACAAATTCTACAAAAAATGATATAGGATTGAAAGACTGGCTAGATGGCAGACAGGCAAATGGAATTATTTTTACGACAATGCAAAAGTTTGAAGGGTCAGAAGAACCTTTGTCTGAAAGGCGGAATATTATTGTTATGGCAGATGAAGCACATCGTGGGCAATATGGTTTAAGCGAAAAAGTAAAAATAGTGAAAAATGAAACTGGGGATAATGAGGCAAAGATTATTACGGGAACAGCTAGAATTATAAGAAATTGCCTGCCCAATGCTACTTATGTGGGATTTACAGGTACCCCTATATCTTTGAAAGACAGGAGTACAAGAGAAGTATTTGGAGATTATATTGATGTGTATGATATGACACAGGCAGTAGAAGATGGAGCAACTAGGCCTGTTTATTATGAGAGCCGGGTTATCAAGCTGAAATTGGATGAAGCAACGTTGAAACTGATTGATAAAGAGTATGATTTAATGGCAGAAAATGCTGATACAGAAGTTGTGGAGAAAAGTAAAAAACAATTAGGACATATGGAAGCAATCCTTGGAAACGATAAAACAATAGATTCGCTTGTCTATGATATTTTAGACCATTATGAGAATAACAGGGCTTGTTTACTTACTGGTAAAGCAATGATAGTGGCATATTCCCGTCCGGTTGCAATGAAAATATACAAAAAGATTCTGGAGCTCCGGCCTGCATGGACAGAAAAAGTTGGAGTAATAATGACAGATAGCAATAAAGACCCAGAAGAATGGAAAGAGATTATTGGAAATAAACGTCATAGGGAAGAGATGGCAAAGAAATTCAAGGATAATAATAGCATATTTAAAATTGCTATTGTTGTTGATATGTGGCTTACTGGATTTGATGTGCCATCACTGGCAACGATGTATGTATACAAGCCTATGAAAGGCTATAACCTTATGCAGGCAATAGCGAGGGTAAACCGTGTGTTTCAGGATAAAGAGGGTGGGCTTGTTGTTGATTATGTAGGTATTGCATCTGCCCTGAAAGAAGCTATGAACGATTATACCTCCCGTGATAAAAAAAATTATGGGGATGCTAATGTTGCTAAGGTTTTATATCCTAAATTTTTAGAAAAATTGTCTGTATGTCAGGATTTTTTCCATGGCTATAATTATTCAAAATTTATGACAGGTTCTGATTTAGAACGTTCAAAGGTAATTAGCGGAGGCGTGAATTTTATTGTTGCCAATGATAAGGAAAAAGAGAAAACTGGATTTTTAAAAGAGGCACTACTTTTAAAACAGGCACTATCGCTTTGTTCTTCGATGGTGAAAGAACCACTTCGTATTGAAGCTGCATTTTTTGAAGCTGTCAGAGTAATTGTAATGCGGCTTATGAATCATGGACAAGGGAAAAAGATATCACTTCCAGAGATGAATGCCAGAATAAATGAATTGTTAAAAGCAAGTATTAAGAGTGATGGTGTAATTAATCTGTTTTCAGATATGTCACAGAACTTCTCTCTATTTGACCCTAAGTTTCTTGAAGAAATATCGGAGATGAAAGAAAAGAACCTGGCAGTTGAATTATTAAAGAAGCTGATTGCAGAACAAGTACGAATATACAGAAGAACTAATGTTGTGAAATCGGAAAAGTTTAGTGAGATTATACAGGAAGCTATGAACAGATACCTAAATGGAATGCTTACAAATGAACAAGTAATCGAAGAGCTTTTAAATTTGGCGAAGCAGATTGTGACAGCAAGGCAGGAAAGTGACGAGTTTGGACTTACAGCATATGAAATGGCATTTTATGATGCACTTACAAAACCGCAAGCTATTAAGGATTTTTATGAGAATGAAGAATTGATAGCAATTACAAAAGAACTTGTAGATACACTCCGCAGGAACCGTACAATTGACTGGCAAAAGCGTGAGCCGGCAAGAGCTAAGATGCGTATGATGATTAAAAAACTTCTTAAGAAACATAAGTATCCGCCAGAGGGTATGGAAGATGCAGTACAGACTGTTATGACGCAATGTGAACTTTGGACAGATAATAATGATATGGAACGAGGAGGAAAAATTGTGGATTCTTGGGAAATGGGATATGGATATGGACAGAAAACAAAGGAAGTACTAATGGTGGCTGAAGAGCCGGTAAAGTATGGAGAAAATCTTAGGTAATGTTTAAGGTATTAAGTAGAAAAAATTGATTTCAATAGATAAATATGAGAATAATAGATACCAGGACATTTACAAAGAATGCCCTTAATTAAATGACATTGCAGCGGAAGCGTGCCCTGTAGGGAATATATTTAATTTACCTGGAAACGTGTGTTATATTACAATGTGTAAAATATAAAAATAGCTGCAAATTGCGTGTTTTTATGGTTTTGGATAGAAATATAAAAAAATTTAAAAAAGGTATTGACAATATTTATAATATAGGTTAAAATGATTTTCGTTGCTGTGGATGGCGCAGGTTAAAAATGTCAATAAAATATAAAAAAGATGTTGACAAGCTTAAAAAGATGTGGTAATATTTAACACGCTGGCGCAAACAAAGGCAACAGCAAAGGACCTTGATAACTGAACAGTAAAACAACCCTGAAAATTCTAAAAGAAATAATAAGCAAAGGCTTATTAAAGGATTTTTAGTAATTACCCTTATAAACACATGC
>CAQGLR010000049.1 GCA_948794795.1 uncultured Lachnospiraceae bacterium
TGTCACCATCCACTACTATATCTGTATATCCTACACCTGGGACATCTGCATATACACTTATACTGCTGTTATCGCTTAAACCTTCCAGGGTAAATGTTATACTTGTTTCTCCTGCTTGAAGCTGTTGTTCAGATTCTGTTAATGGCATCTGCGATTTTAACAGTTTTCCATTGCCATCCAGGTCTGCTTTATTGTTTAATGCAGTTTCCATCTGCTCTATTGTAGGGACTGCACCTTTTGTATTAATTGTAATATCTGCACTGTTGCTTACAGCCACAAAATAATCCTGTATAATCTGGGCTGGGTTGTAACCATTATATGGTGGCATAAAATCACCATGTCCGCCTGATGTTATGGCAATGCTGTATAATATTTCTGTACAGCTTTCTCCCTCCCATATTTTTGCAAAAAGTCCCATTTCATTAATAAAATAGCCTTCATTTATAAGTGTTTCTCCAGTAGCAGGATTCTGGTTAGTTATAAGTGCTGTAACTTTTACGCTGTGTTCCGAATGTACGTTAATATCTGACAATGCATAAATATTTTTTTGCGACCTTAATGACGTCTGTCCTTGCAGGAATTGCATTGTTTTTTCAGATTCTTCATAAACCCCATCACCAACTGCAATATGCGTAAATTCAATCCTAACCCCTTCCCCTGCCTGTGCCTTTGTTATAACCTGTGCACCTGCATCCGTTATAACCGCATTATTAAATGGCTGTGGCATCCAATCCCTCCTTTTGCTCTGCCTGGTCCTGCTGCCAGAAATTATCCCTCACAGCTTCAGGATAATCTACATTTAAACCTGCTGTCCCTTGGTATAATCCTGCCCCTGCTGCCAGCTTTATGCTGTATCCGTCTATAATGGCAGCTGGATGGTAATACTGGGTCTGCCCAGCTCCTGTAAAAACTTCATTGTTTAAATTACGTTTGATGCTGACAGCCCTTAAGTGTGACCTTGTATTCTTTATTTTCCGTATTATATCAAAGAAAAAAGAGCTTGTTTCTGGTGTAATTACTGCTCCGGTTTCCACCTTAAAGCAATATGGTTCATCCCCATATTCAAACCACTCTGTTACTTTCCCTCCACCAAATACTGTTGTAACTAATTCTTCTACAGCAGCAGGTGTCCCTGCTGTCATATACCAGGTTAATGTATTCCTTACAAGCTGTTTTTTCTTTTCAATATCCAGTTCATTGCCATAATATTGTGTACGCAGTTCTGCTGCCAGCAGGTCTATTACTTCTTCTGGCTGTGCGTCCAGATCTGAATAAATATAAAGACGTTTACTGTATTTATACAGAAGGCGGCAGCCCTGCTGGAGTGCATAGCTTAACGCCTGGACTTCTGGCTTTTTAGCAATATTTTCTGGCAGTATGTCTGTTATCTGCCCGTCAAAATAACTAACCATCTTCAAGCCCTCCGTATATAACATTTACTTCTGTACATTCTGCCTTTGACATCCCATCTGTTGCCAGGAACACAGGTGTCCTTACAACCGCCCTCTTAGCCCCTGCATTTTTAATGCGGCATACCAGTTCATCAGGGTTTATATCCCTGCCAATTTTTGATGCCTGCCAGTCCTTATACTCTTCAACTGCCACAGCAACCTGCTCCTGTATGGCAGCCATTATGTTACTGTCATTTAAACTTATATAGTATGTAAAATCTATAGTATACTCTTTAACATCTGGTTTGTTTACTTGTACGCAGTCCGTAAGAGGACGCCTTCCCCTCTGGCTTACATGTTCTTTTACTGCCTGGACTGTTGTATCACCAGGTACAGTACCATCCGCCATAATAAAGCGTATATCCACTATGCCAGGTGACGGGCTTGAAACCTTTACATCCCCGATATCCGGGCTGTAATCTTTTACCCAGTATGTATATGCATCATCAGGGCCTGCTGTTGAAAAACTGGAAGGTGCAAGATAAACCCTCTCTGCCAGGTTCTGGTCATCCTCTGTCCCAGCCCCGCCCGAACTTTGCCCTGTATTTGAAACAGAAGCAATAAAACCTACAGGGTCAGCCAGTGTATTAATTTCACCAATGGCATAACCATTCCCAATGACACCTGCTTCTGTGCATTCTGCCATAACTGCCACTTCTGTTTCCCCTGCAGGTATCTCTGCATACCCAGTGGTAGCAAAATAAATCCCATCCGCAGCTGTTACTTTTGTCCCTGCAGGTATCCCTGTAGCAGACTCCCTTTCCCCTGAAAGTGTAAACTTAACTGGTACCTGTGCGCATTTTGGCTGGTTCCTTGTAATGCGTTTAAGTGCTGCCATGTTATCCAGATACCCGTCATAAGCATACTTAAGAAAGTTCATTTTCCCTGCCTTGTCTACATTCTGCAGCCCCTGGTATATTAACTGTGCACAGCCAAGCAGCATAATACGGTAAGGGTCTGACTTTGACAGCTGTATTTTTTTACCAGTAATTTCCTGGTACTTTTCCACAAAATCCCCCAGAAGACTGCCTTGTATGTCTTCCAGGGAAATATTGTCTATAAAACTTATATCTGGCAGGCTATCTATTGTATCCAGGTTTTCTGACATGCCCTGGCACCTCCCTTATTCTTCATCTTCCTCATCATCTTCTTCTGTATTCCTTAAACCTATAGTTATATTAGGGGTCATGTTCCCGTCTTCTTCGTAGCTGAAAGATATGTCTAAAATTTCAGCCCTGCTTTCGTATTCTTCTGTTTTTTCTATTACTTCCAGTGCAAACAGGTTCTGTGCCACATTGACAGGATAGCTTTCAAAAGACTGGTCAAGCCCGAAGTTACGGTCTCCCGGGCATGTCCCTTCTGCGGTACTGTAAAGACATCCAAGATTCCTCTTTATTGTTTCAAGTTCTGTTGCAGAAAGATAATCAAACTCATCAAGCAGTACTTCTGGTTTATTAAACATATAACACCCCCTAAAGGTACTCTTCAAGTGTCAGGTCACATACAATCTTAACTACTTCACCCCTGTTTAATATTGTTTCCCAGCTTTCACTCATTTCAGTTACCACAAATTTGTGGTTCCCTACTTTTTTCTTGCCAATAACGACTGTCTGTGGCTTCCCTGTACGTATTAATTTCTCTATTTTATTTACTGTCTTACGTGGTTTCACCCCATGCATGGCATTTAATTCAATAGTAAATGTTATGCTGTCTGCATCAGGGCCTAGAAACTGTTTTTTAGGCTTCTTTTTTACCCTGGGATGTGATGCCCACCGTCCCTTGACAGTCCTTTGCATCTTTGTAAAATTTAGTATCCTTTTATCGCTTGTCTTAAATATTACTTCTTTTCCGATATTCCCAATAGTACCCATGGCAGTCCCGGCATTTTTCCCTGCAGGACTTCCTAAAAATGTCCCTGTACCATCAGAAACCCCTTTAAATTTTCCTGTCATAACAGCCCCGATAGTTCCTGTTTTTGCCACTTTATGCCTCCTATGCCATATCCAGCTTTCTTTTAATTACCCTTATGTCTGCCATAAGCCCCGCAGCTGTAAAACTGCCATTGTCATCTGTGGATATAAACTCCAGATGCTTTGCAGATATGTTTAACACTCCCGTGCCAGCATCATAATCAAATGAAGCTCCATCCCCCAGATGTTTATGGTATGTACTGTAACCTTCTGCAGGGTTGCCTTCATTCCAATATGTGCCAAGGATTATCCCCATTTCACTCCCATTACTGAGATGTACAACAAGGACTTTTGAACCAGTTTCAGGTATCTTATACTCCCCGTTAAATGTTGCAAACGGAAGCATCTGTGTAACATCCCCATCCCTGTCACTGTACAATACACTTGCCATCCCTGTTTTTTTATCAAAGCTGCTTATAGTACCAATCCTGTTCCCGCCTTTATCCAGCTTCCCCACCTCCTGTCCTATGCTTTTTTTATGCTGTCCCCTGCGCACCATCCAAGCCTTGTGCCGCCTTTGCGCTTTGTAACCCCGTAACGGTATTTATAACTGTTTCCAAGTACCTGTGTAATATACATCTGTACGTTGTTATAATTCCTGGCACTGCCCCCGTTGCCTCCCCAGTAGGCATTGCCATTTACTATGACTTTGTCACCAGTATTAAACCCTGCTTCCTGTGTTTTACCCTTATCTGGTGTCTTTACTGCTTTTGCAGTTTTTTCCTTGCTTTTTAATGTCTTTACCGTTGATACCTGGCTTATGCGCTTCTGGCATCTGTGCAATTCCAAATCCATTGTATAACCGTCGTCTGCCTCCAGGTTATGTGTTACCTGGTCAACAAAGTATTTACCACTTAAATGCCCAAGCCCTGCTATTTTTACAGTACAGCCTGCTGCAATGCGTATATCTGCCATTATTGTAGCTGTCATTGTAGATGCTTTTTCATTTTCAGAATTTACTTTTGCACAGGCTTTTAACTGTGCTTCTTTAAGGCTTTCAGCCTTTTCATTTATGTTTAATATGCGTTTCCCGCCACCAACAACACACTTTATTTCCTTGTCATCCTTGCCACTTGTGTACTTTATTGATGCACCTGTATATGTACCTGTTATTGTAGTATTGTAAGACCAGCTCTGCAGGTCTGCTCTTTTTATTGTAACAACAGGCTTTTTTGCTTCAAACTCTGCCTTGTCATAAATTACAATCTTCCCACAGTAAACTTTTATGCCCATGCCATAATCTTCACAGCATTTTTTCAGGAAACTGCTGTCAGTTTCATTATTTTGTTCCACAGTCCCAAGAGCCACTGTGCCGCCTGTATAATCTAATTTAAGATGGTATCTCTTAGCTATTTCTGATGCCACTTCTTTTAAAACTGCCTTTTTCCATGTCCTGTTTCTCTGGGTGCTTCGGAAAGCATTCCCGTCTGGGACAGACACGCCCCCAATTGTACAGGTAAGCTCTGGCCCACTGTAGTTTATATCATCAAGACAGAATTTCCCACAAAAGAAGGTTTTCTCCTGCCCTGCCTTATCCCAGCTTTTTTCTATAATTTTAGCTGTAAGCTTGTCACCTCTTTTTGGAATCCATTTTTTTGCCCAGCGCAGGTCTGTATTGGTTAAGGTTATGCTTATGGTATCACTCTCCCCTGATGCAGGGTCTGTATATGTGAAACCTTCATTATATTCTGCCATAACAGCGGCAGGACGTTTCTTTGTCCTGCCTGCCTTTTTTGATTTTATTTTCTTTGAATATGTTACCTTTACAGCCACCTGTCTTGGTGTGTCTTTCTTTACTGCCATCCTTCATCTGCCTCATCTTCATCACTGTAATCATCATATGGATCCACGTCATCATCTTCTTCTGTGCCATCACGCCAGGGCGGAAGCCCTGCACTGGTTTCTTCTGGCAGGTCCGGTGTTTTTAATACAGTCCCAGACGGAAACACCAGTATATCCAGATGTGGATAGTTGTTTCCCATCAGAAAAGATGTATATTTTTCACTGCCATATACTTTAAGGGCTATATTGTCCCAGGTTTCACCTTGTATTGTAGTGTATGTCCCAGACATGCCATCCTCCTATAACTTTTTTCTCTTTAAATCCTTTTCATGCTGTTTCATCAGCTTTTTAAACTCTGCCATGCTTATACGTCCTGCCTCAACGGCATCCTGTTTTGTTGCACTGCCATAAAGGTTATATACAGGGCTGTACTGGATATTCACCCCGCCAGCACCTGCAAGCTCTGGTGTATCCTTTCTGTTATCCTGTACACCTTTTAGTTTTTCTAAAAGCGCATTAATAACAGAACCTCCACTATCCGCCGTAGCAGGACCGTTTAAAATTTCTTTCATTTTTGCCCACAGCATATCAAGCGGAAGGACTGCTTCTGGCCCTGCTTCACCCACGCCCTGCATCCCTGCTGGCGTGTTAAAGATTGTAGGCCTGTTAAATATACCACCTGCAGCATTCCATGCCACATTAAAACCAGGGACTTTTATATTGCCGCCATTCCCATATGGTTCTGTTTTGTAATCCACCGAAATAACAGGCAGTTTTGGTTTAGGGATTGTTATTGACATATTCTCAAACGCAGATTTTACTGCATTTGCAGCAGAACGTGCCGCATCTGTAACAGTTGTGGTTAACTTCTGCATGGCTGTCTGTGTGCCCTGTTCCATCTGTTTCCACGATTCATCCATTGATGTGTTTACTTCCGTCCCAAGGGAGGAAGCTGCCTGTATTACTGCCTGGCTGTTTCCTGTCATCCCTGTGCTTATTGCATCTGCACCTGAAACCCCTGCATCTGTAAAAGCTGCATTAATCCCTGATGTATCTACTGCTGCCCCTATGCCAACACTGGCTCCTTCAAGGCTGTTATTCATGCCATCTAAAACTGCTGACATACTTGTATTGCCTGCTTCTGCCATTGATGCAATATCCACCAGGCTGCCTGCATCAACAGATATCCCTGTAAGGCCTGTATTAACCCCATTATTTAAAGCTTCTGCACCTGCATTCCCTGCACTTGCCATATTTGCATTAAAACCTGCTGTATCAAGGCTGGATGATGCCATACTGTTATTTAAACCAGTTGAAAATGCTTCACCTGCCTGTGCACCTGCAATTTCTGCACCAGCAGTGTCAAGGCCATCAAAAGCACCTGATTCAAACCCTGCTGCCACTGCACTTTTAGCAAACCCTTTACTGCCTGTCCCGGCAGCATAGTTTTGTGCAGTATCCGCACCACTGGAATCAGCTTCATCATCACCGCCCCCGAACCAGCCTTTAACTGTGTTTATAATACTGTCACCAATACTAAGGGCACCATCTATAATACCCTGGCCGATAGATTTTATTAAATCCCATCCTACTTCAAGCCAGTTGACGGAAATAATGGCATCCCATATAGCCCCTGGAAGGCTTTTAGCTGCTGCCCATAACTGTGGTATTGCTGTTATAAGCCCGCCTATAAGTGATAATATAATTGTAAATGCTGCCTGTGCAATAGCAGGAAGGTTCTGTGCTATCCCTTGTACCAATGAGGTAATTAACTGGAAACCTCCCTGGATAATCATTGGTATGCTTTGTGTTATGCCACTTACAAGGTTCAATATAGCCTGTGTACCCATCTGCAGTAAAAGCGGAAGGTTTGACAATATGCCCTGCGCAAGGCTTAAAATTAACTGTATGCCCATCTGTATAACTGCAGGAAGCATCTGTACTATGCCAAGCACCAGGCTCCCTATAAGCTGTATTGCAGCAGATAAAAGCTGTGGTGTGTTTTGTACCAGGCTGTTTACAAATGTCTGTATAACTGCCAGTGCTGTTGTTATAACTGCTGGAAGATGCTGTGCAATGCCATTAACAATATTTGTTAATATGTTTGTACCTGCGCTTACGAGACGCGGCAGGCCTGAAATGACAGACTGCACTATCTGCATAATTATTCCCATTCCTATTGGCGCAATCTGTGGCAGCAGGCTTGTAAGTGCATTTGCAAGGCCTGATAAAAGTTTTGCCCCTGACGATATAAGTGCAGGTGCATTTTCTACAAGCCCAAGGGCTAAATTTTCCACCAGGCTTACAGCTGTCTGTACAATTTCTGGCAACCTGGAAACAATGCCATACACAAGGTTTGTTACCGCCTGTGTACCACTGTCCATAAGCTGTGGGAGTTCCCCTGTTATGCTTTGCGCGAACTGCAAAATTAAATCCAGCCCTGATGTAATTACTTTAGGGACAAGTTTAAACACCCCTTCTGTAAAAACAGAAAGAACCCTGGATGCTGCACCTGCAATTTCACCAGAGTTCCCTGTTATCCCGTCTATAAAATTTTCTAAAAGGCTTATGCCAAGGCTTGTTACTTTTGGTGCATAGCCTATAAGTGCATTTACTGCTGCTGAAAGACAGTTCCCTGCTGCACCTGCCATTCCTTCCATGCCCTGTTCATAAAATGCAAAGGAGAGCTGGCTTACCATACGCGTGGCAGACTGTGTCATTTCCCTTAACGGGGCATTCAGGTCTTTATATATACTAATCCCTAAATCTGAAAGCCCTGATTTTAAGATATCTATATCACCATTAAGGTTATCAAGCTGTATTGCATACATATCTGCACATGCGCCTGCACTGCCTTCAACCGCCTTTGTTAATTCATCAAAACGGTTTCCTGTACCTGATGCAAGCGACTGTAACCCATTAAACAAAACCCCTGCCTGTTCACCAGTCATGTTAAACTGTTTTTTCATGTCCTGGGCAAATTTTTTCTGTGATGTTGCTGCATCAAATTCTTTTGCCATTTTTTTAAGGTCAATCCCAAGTTTGGATATGCTGGTACCGCTTCCTGCAAGTGATGCATCAACCACTGCCCCCAAAGATTTAACAGAATCTGTTGTTGCTGCCAGCATAGCCCTTGCTGATGAAAGGTCTGTAAGCTTGAATATAGTTGAAAGTGTTTCATCTACCTTTTGTGTGGAAGCACCTGAAAGTGATTTATTGATATCGCCAAATATGTCACCAAGGCTCCGCATGTTCCCTGCTGCATCATAGGCAGAAAGCCCCATGTCTTCAAACATTGCAGCAGCATCATCATTACGTGGGCTTTGCAGTGATAAAATCATATTACGCAGATGTGTGCCACCCTCTGATGCTTTAATACCATTATCCGCCAGGATACCAAGCGCTGTGTTAAGTTCCGTAGTGCCGCCAGCAAGGTTCTTTGCTGTACCGCCTACAGTTAATATAGCTTCCCCAAGCTGTGCCACACTGGTATTTGACTTACTTGCCGTCTGCGCCATCTGGTCTGCGAATGATTCCAGGTTTTCCTGTGTTGCCTCAATATCCAGGGCACTCATGCTGTCTGTTATCATGTCACTGGCCGCCGCCAGTTCCATAGCCCCTGCCCCTGCAAGTTTTAAAACAGTTGGTAATGCACCCGCTGCCTTGTCCGCATCATAACCTGCAAGGGCTAAATAGTTCAAGGCTTCTGCTGCCTCTGTCGCAGAAAATGCTGTCTCACGCCCACACTGCCTGGCAGCGTTCTCTAATGTTGCAAAAGCCTTCTGTCCTTCTTCTGTGCTTTTGTCAAGAAGCATTGTAGCTGCAACCTGGCTCATTGACTTTTCAAAGTCCATACCAGTCCTTACAGCTGCCACACCCATTGCCCCTACAGCAGAAGCAGCGGCAGCGGTAGCAGCACCCACTGTTTTAGCAACAGTCCCAATGCCTTTGGGTATGGCTTTAAGCCCTTTGCCTGAAACATCTGCAATCTTGCTTCCAAGCCTGCCAACACCTTTTGTTGCGGCATTTAATGCACTTTTAAAGGAACTCTGGACCTTTCCTGCTATTTTTATAGCAATTTCCATTTCCTTGCCGCCCTTAGCTGCCATAAACCTCCGCCACCTCCTGGGCTATTTCTGCCAACTCAAAAACGGACATGCTTTCTAATGTATCTAAGCCTGTCCGCAGGATAATTGACAAATGTATGGTTAATTTGCGAAGATCTTGTCCATCTGCCGGGCTTAGTCCTCGCCATATAAAAAATTTGTTACACGGTTTTTAATTTTAAGTGCTTCTTTTGGTGGTAATGACTGGAAAAATTCAACTGGTTTCCCTGTTGCCTTTGACGAAATAATACAGGCATACTCAAGGCTTAGCTCTGGAATTACATTAGTTGTACCACCACGTTCCATAATCTTGTTAGCTGCAATCATATCCCTTGCGCTGAGGTTTTCAAGACCACTTAAATCAACATCTTTGTAAACAGCCCCTTCAAATTCAAAAGGCTTTTTAAATACAACCAGAAACTGGTTTTCTTCCTGCTGTCCTTCAATTCCTGTTTCAGCTTTTTTATTTGTTTCCATCTCTTTAACTTCTGCTGCCATAAATATATCCCCCTTAATTAATACATGTGCTTTATCAGCACAGTTTCCTTATTTTTTCTAATAAATCTTTGCCATGTATCTTGTATACACAGTTAAGCTTGTCAAGTTCAACTTCGGTAACACCACCTATTTCAATCAGGATATAAAGTACCTCTAACTTTATGCTGCTCCCGGTCCCTTCACCCTGTTTCATTTTTCCGCCAGTAAGGCCTTTGTTTTTACCACGTATTACAACACGCATACCTTTTTCAGTAGTCGCAGCTGTCGTGTTTACTGTGTACTGGATTGAGCCTCTTAATGTAACGTCAACGGATGAAATATCGTCTGACAGTATAAACAGGTCTTTGTCCATTGTCCTGAAAGGTATTTCTATCTCCATGCTTGAAAAATGCCCTATTGTTGGGCTATCAATCTCACCCAGTATCCCGGGGCCGCTTGTTGTGCTTGTGAGTGATTCAAAATCTGGAAGTGTAACCTCTTCTGAAATCCCCACAAGCTGTGTACCGTCTTTGTAAACGTTAAACATATTTATCTTTGATGGTATGTTATACATATCTATTCACCTCCACTCAGAGCCGCTTCAAGCATTGACGGGTCAAATTCCAGCACATTTAATATATATTCTGCTGGCGGGTATGGCGCAAGGTACTGGTGGAACTGTATTTTCCCGTTTATTATATCTGTTATGGGGTTTTCATCTTCTATATATTCAATCCTTGCCCCTGCACATTTGCCCTGTGCCACATATGAATTGCCCCTTATATTTTCAGCGTCGCATATTGATTCAATTAACCTGAAATCGGCAGGGTCATCTACCTTCTGGAAATAGGTTAAAATAAAACTGTTGCCCCACCAGCTGAAAAAACGCCTGCAACAGAACCAGCGGTCTTTTGGGTCTGTTGTTGCCGGGTATGCTGCACTGTTATTGCCCCATGAACGGAAACCGTTCCAGTTAATGGCAGTAACCACACCATAGCTGTTTACAACATTTGCCTGCTCCTGGTCTATGACAATTCCACTATTTCCCTCATCATCAAGGCACAGCCCTGTTATTGGAAGTGGCTTGTTGCTTGCGCTTAGGTTTGGCACATCATCATTAACTATGTCATTGTAAGCCACCAGCGCAGAATAAATGGCACTGTAATAATATACATCATCACCAGCCCTTACCTTTGGCCATACTGGTTCCATATGGCAGCTTGAAAAACCAGACTTCTCCTTTATGGTTTTTACATCAGAATATGTTACTGCCCCGTCTGGCGTACAGTCTAAATCAACTATGCATTCACATGTAAATACACCATTGATATTTAAACATTTTGCCGCCATGACTGATGCAACCACAGGGTCTTTTGAATACCCTGGCGAAGTTATAAGCCCTGGTGCCATGCCAAACAGCGGATATATCTGGCGTATGAGTTCAAGCCCGCTTTCTTTCTTTGCAGACACATCATATCCGCCGATAATATCACCAGATGTTACCTTTGACGGGTCTATCCTGTCACCAGAAATATTTAAACTTTTTGCCCCTGCTGCACTGCCAGCTTCCAAAAGCGTAACCGTCACAAGCCCTGCACTGTCAAAACTGGCAATATAATCTGTCCCCTCCTGTAATGTGTTTTCCCCATCCTTGACAATAACGGTATCCAGTAAAACACCCTCGGACTGCAAAACAGCCTGCATGTTATCCACATTACAAGCTGTTTCTGGTACTGCTGTTTTATGTTTTTTGGGGTCAAGCACATTTATTAATATAATTGGTGCAACTGCAAATTTTGTAAATGTAGCACTTATACTCTGGTTAAGGTTATAATCTTTAAGGTTACCCGAGTACCCTACTGCTGCCGAAGCCTCTGGCAGGCTGTGTGCGAGCTTCGGTATGTTTGTTACGTTATAGGGGTCTTCTGCAAGGTTTACAGGTGAAACACCTACAACTACCTGCAGGGCAGCAGTCCCAAGAACCGGTGCTGCCAGGCTTGTGGGATTTTCTAATATTTTTACTCCACGGTTATAAGCCATATACTATCATCCCTCCTGTATTTCTTTGACTGCTTTGTTAAACAAAATATTTAATGCACTTCCTTCTGTATCCAATTCCCTGTTTGCCTGTGCCAGCTTCCCAACTGGGATTATCAAAGAATTTAAAAACGGCTTTTCCTTAGCCTTTTCTTTAAGGCTTTCTGGCAAGCCGTTATTAAAAACTGTATACTGTTTTGCGCCAGGGATACCAGGACCTATATAGATTCTTGGTCCTGTATCTGTCCCGCCTGGTTTCATTGTTTTATTACCCACATCTGGTAACGTACTGTCTGGTTTTGACACCCCGCTGTCCATTGCAGGTATTTGTACCTGTTTCTTTTCACTCATGCATATCTGTCCTCCCTTACTATTGATGCAATCTCAAATGCCATGCCCATACCCCCAAAGTAATAAGGGTATGATTCCTCTTCCTGCAAAGCCCACGTTATGGGATACTGGATAGTATACTTCCCATTAAGCACTGGCACCTTTGCAAATCTTTCATAAATTTTTGCTATTATATTTAGTACATCTTTATGCCCCTGCTTGTCATAATCTGGCTCATACGTCCCAATAAGCAGGTTAATATTTACCATCTGCGCACTGTATGCATTCTCTATTTCACCATCATCAATACGCACTATTATGTATGGATACGGGTCTGGGCTTGTTATCCCGCCTGCCAGTCCATTTTCCAAAAGTTCTGGAGGTATTTCTTCCTGGTCTGCAGGCTCTGGCATTGGAAGAAGCTGCTTAAAGACATGTATTTTATCCATGCCGCCAGCTGGGCTTTTTAACTTGAAACCCGAAAAAATCTTCCCGAGTTCTTCTGCCATCTCATCCTGTAAAAATGTTGCAACCATTTTAAATTTCACCTCTTAATGCACGCATGACATGCCTGTTTACAGCTTCCTTTAAATCGTCCTGTATATGTGGCTCTACAACCCCGTATACCTGCTTTTCATTTCCTATCATTTCTGGTATAGAAGCACCCATCTTTTCAGAAACCTCACCTTTCTGTCCACGTTTCATTCCCTCATTCCTGCTAAAAATCCCAATATGCCCACTTTGCATTTTAGCTACAAACCATTTCAGCCTTGCTGATGAGGATGGTTTGAATCTTGTGCCTTTAAGTATTTTTCCTGTTGCGCCTATTCCGCCTGCACCTGTCTGGTACCTGTGCAATGTAGGGTTAAAATACTCCCCTGTCCCCAATTCCCCATCCTTATAAGAAAACTTTGCTAAAGGGATTTTTTTACCACTTGCATGGATAACAGCCTCTGGATTATTGTTAGTGGCAGGTTTTATACCCATAACACTCTTAAAACCAGAAACTTTAACAACATACTTTTTCTTTGCCTCTTTAGCAAGGCTTGAACGTGCTTTCTTTGCAGTATCATTAACTGCCATCTTAAGCACTTTAGGGGCTTTTTCTTTCATGCTGCCAAGTCTTCTTTCAACATGGCTTAAACTGGCAGCTTCAACAACAATGCTCAATTTTTATTCGCCTCCAGGTGCAGTGAATACACACCGCCCTCGTTTATGCTGTCAGTAACAATAAAAGTTGAACCATCAATTACAACAGGTTCTCCAACACCTGGAAGAGGTCCAAAATCCAGGGCATGGACATATATAAGTGTCTGCTTTTTATATATACCATCCATATGGCTTTTTATCCTTTTTTCACGCTCGGTAAGCTCGTTACCATCAATGATAATAACCATCCTTTTCCCATTGACTATGTGTTCTTCGCCGAATTCCAAAGGATTTAAAAATACTGTTTTTGCATCATTACGCAAAATCTCTTTAAAAGTCATTTTTTTATGCACTGGATTTTCTCCTTCCTTTAGATGGCTCTGTCTGTGCTCCCCTGGTTTTTCTGGATGGCAGTTTCCCCACTAAGTCCTGCCCTGTGCCAGCAGACGGGTATGCATCACCTGTAATACCTGGCATGGCAGCTGCCATCCTTGCCTTTACTGTACATTTTTCTGTCACATTGTCTTCTTCCCATATTGCTGTCCCGTTATTTATCCACTCTCTTACAGACCCTGTATCATATACTGGCAGCTCATCACCAGGCTCATAATTGTGGTTTCCAAAAAGCACAGGGAAAACCGCTGTAAGATGCTCCATCAGCCTGCAAGCTTTACAAGGATAACAGTGTCGCCTGCAGCTGCTGCCTGCGCTGCATAGCCTGCTAGGACTGTGCCATCACCCCCAGTGTCTGTAATACCATCACCATCAAAATATACATCTGTCCCCATACCAACAGCCCCTTCTACTGTTTTAGGCATCTCGAATACACCTGTAACATGCAATGAGCCTGTTTCACCAGGAAGGATATCTGTACCAGCAATGCCTATACGCCCTCCAAAAGTTATAACTGTATTTGCTTCAATAACTGCTGTACCAGTATTAATATAGTCGAGGGCTTCCCCTCTCTGCCAGAATGCAGCCTTTCCCATATCCTGCCCCTCCTTCTATGCTGTTAATTTTTCACCAGGGTTTTTTATAATGCCACGGAAATCCCTTGCAGTAATACCCCAGTCAAGATAAATATCCCACTGGAACCCTAATACACCTGGCGTTTCCATTCTTCTTACAGTAGGTGTTTCCTGCCCATTTAAATAATTAACCTGTATGCCCCTTACGCTTGATGGGTTTGCTGTCATAAACCATGGTACAGCCTTATCACCAGCAAGTGCATTAAGCACTGGTGTCTGTATTGTTTTTAACGGATAGTTATACAATGGGTTAATATCATTATTAGCTGAACCTGTTACCTGCGCACTATGGAAAATTACTGCCAGGTCAAACTCATACCCCACTGGGACAATAATATTCTGCGGCGTGATGTAGATTGCTTCCCCAAACGGGTCTTTCTGCTGCTGCATCTGCAAAATCATTGCCTGTATAGCCGCCTGCGTAGGCCTTGAACCCTTTTCCATAATATTATTGTGTTTTGCATCAAAAAGATTAAGCCCGTCAAAAATTTTCTTATTATTATAAAGCAGTGAATAAACTGTTTTATCAATAGTTTTTTTCGCACTTGCTGCATAAAGCCCTGGGACTTCTGTCAGGAAACCAATATCATCATTTATAAATGCCTGCCTGGTCATGCTGAAAGAACGTCCATAGGTATCAATTTTAAAATTAGGAAGCAGTTTTGTTTCTGGTTTCATTGGCTTAAGTTCACCATTTTCAGGAACCAGGAGGAAATCACCCATGCCACCTATTAAATATTCATGGTCTGGTGTTATCTTGAAATCCTTTACGCTGCCTTTTGTTGTCCATTCCTGGAATGTAGTAGGGACTTCATTGTAAAGCTGTACAATACTTTTCCTGATTGTATTGTCAAGAATAGCTGGAAACGCTGCTGTTGGGTTATAAAACTGGCGGCAAAGCTCTGAATACATTTCATCAGGATGCATCCTTAAAAGTCTTTGTATGTCCTGCCCGTCCCTGCTTAAACATTCAATGCCAAGGTCTCTTAAACTTAGTGTCCTTAACTCGCCAGCCCCCTCTGCTGGTGATCCAACTGGCAGGCCTGCACGCATCATAAGTGCATCAGAAGCCCTGTGCCTGAAAGTGTCTTCTTCATCCCTTGTTACCTGTGCATTTACAGGTGCCCCTGTAGCCCTCAGCCCGTCAAGGATTGCTGCCCTGACCTGTTCCAGCGTGCTTCCATTGTGTATATGTTCTGACGGGTCAGTATCAAAATCACGGCAGAGTGCCATAATCTCTGTTACACGGTTACGTTCTGCCATTGCTGCATCCCTCTGGCCTGCATCTGGTACTGCTGGGCTCTGTAACTGCTGTAGGACAGGTACATGGAACTCCCCGTCTGGTGGTACAGCAGATGCCCCTGTATTTCCTGTAATTCCTCTTTCCTGTGCTTTAATTTCTTCATCTGCCTGTTCAATTTCACGCTGGTAACTGTTAAATTCTGCCTGTTCCTCTTCTGTCAGGGCACGGCCGCCATCCACTTTTGCTGCATCTATAATAGCCTGCTGTTTAAGCATTGCGGCTTCCCGTCTTTGTTTTGGTGTCATTAATTTATACCTCCTGTTTATTCCTGTTTATTTGAAACTGTGCCTCAAAATACGTCAGTGTCCTTTCTTCTGGTATCCCATACCCTTCTGAACTGCGCCCAACCCCTACTGTGGCATCTGCCGGGACACTTACTATGCTTATCTCGTATGGCATCCATTGCCTTGCAACCTCGCAAGGCCCTGCAAAACGTCCGTCAGAAGATACTTTCCCCTGTGATACTTCTTCAATAACGCCAATCCTGTATCCTATAGAAACACCTTTAAGGGTACCATTTTTGACTTTTTTAAAGACCAGTTCGCTTTCTTCATCTTCATCAAACTCAACCTCAGCCATACCACGCTGGTTTTCAATCCAGGCACGGTTTACTTTCCCTAAAACTTTGTCCCTGTTATGGTTAAAAAGAAGCACACCTATTGTATTGAGCCTTGCAAAATCCGCAGCAGCAGGGCTGTGGTCTAAAATTTCATTGCCCCAGTAACGGCTGTAAGGTTCTTCTGAAGAAAAAGAAAGAATGAGTTTCCGCTCATTCCCTTCACCTTCCATAGCCCTGATTGTTGCCGGGTTAAACTCCCTCGTCTGGTTCTTCTTCCTGCTGGCTTCCTGCCTGCTGCCCCTTGGGCTGGTTTCCGCTACCCGTTCCTGCAGGTATTCCTCGTGCTGCTTCCTGTCCGTTATCTGATGGTTTAAGCTCTGGTATTGTTTTATCAAAAATAACACCTCCCATTTCCAGGCCTTTTTTCCTTGCATAATCTAAAACTGCAACAGTTTCATCAATCTGCTCTTTCCAGTCCTTACCGTTTTCTGCCGCTATCTGCTGGAATGTTTTCTGTCCAGTCTGTAATGCTATTTTTGTAGCTGTGGCTTCCTTAAGCGGGTCAATCCATTTTCTAGGTGAAGCAACCCATTCATGTTTAAGGTATTTGCGTTTATTTTCCCAGAAGCCGGGGATATTAAATAAACCCGAAAGCACACCTGAAATAATAAATGTTTCATATACTTCATCCATAATTACTTCCTGTACAAGTTCTATATCCTCTATGTATGTCTGTCCATCTTCAATAATACCCTGCCTGGCACTGCTGTAATTACTCTGGCTCATATCGCGGCTTGTTGCTTCATAGCTTAAACCCTGCCCTGCACCTATAAGACGCTGCTGTAATTTAATATAACCTGCCGCATCTGTAGCCTGCCCTGATGGGTTTACTACCTGGATTTCATCACCAGCATTAAGCTCCTTAATCATTCCAGGGCTTATCCTTTTCCCTTCATAATCCTCATGTGGCCGCCGTGAATCCAGGTTATTGTTTATCCCCCTCGCAAAACTCCCATTTGTTGGGACAATTTTTTTTACAAAAACAGCAAGGCATGCAGCTATACGTTCTTTGACACTTACTGCTGTCATAAATTCATTTGCATCCCTTACCCTGGTCACTGTTGGTGCAAGGTCACTCATTTCACGCACCTGTGACGGGCGGTTTTTTGTAAAATAATATATAATATCTTTTGCAGGCACATATACAGGCCCCATCTGCCCGAACCCGTCTATACTGTACTGTTTTATCCAGTAACCAACTGCCTTATTGTATTTATTAAATTCTATACCACCAGCAATGCGGCAGTTTTTATTTTTAGGTGATGCCCGCCCTGCATCAAGTTCATCTACTTCCAGTGCCTGCAATTTAAACGGGACCACCCCTCCATCTGTATAGCACTTTTTAAAAAGGATTCCCCCGTCTACTTTCTTCCGTTTAACTGCCATCCTTAACATCTGGTTAAAACTTTGTGTTTCTGTTATGTCACAGTTTTTGCGCTTGCACCATTCCGTCCATGCATCTTCTATTTCCTGGTCAAGACGCCCGTTGCCTGTCCTTGCCTGCAATGTCCACCCAAGCCCTACCACATTACGCTTATATGCACCTATTACACTGTTTGCCATGTCACTGTTACGTTCAAGATCCCTGGCTCTTGCCCTTACTGTATCCCTGCTGTAACGGTCTGTAAACTCTGCACTCTGGTTGTAAGCTGTCCAGTTTGCATTAACCCTGCTGTAATCCCCTGCATCATAATTCCTTATTTCTTCCAGGTTCTGGCGCCATGCTTCACGCCGCACACCTGCAGCAGGGGAAATAAAACCTATTATGTTATCCAGTATGTTTCCCATGCACGCCCTCCTAACGTTGGTCAAAAACTGCAACAAAGCAATTATCTAAAAGCCCTGGCGTCCCCTCTGAAATCTGTGCTGTAAGCTCATTTTTAATATCATATAATGTTTTCAGGTCTGCCCTGTTAAGCTGCCTTGAACCCATCTTATAACTTTGTCCTCCAACACATATAGTATAAATTGCATTGTTTACCTCAGAAAGCATTTCCTGCGGTGTCATTTGTCCATCCATATGGCTGCCTCCCCAATTTATATCCAGTTTTCATTCTGTGTTATCCAGTCTTCCTCTGGAGTGTACTGTTCCTGTTTCTGTTCCTGTTCTTTTGGCATACCCTGGAGGTAAAGACTGCGCAGCCCAAGAGTGTCTGCTGCTGCCATTGCATAGCACTCACAGTCAAGGTAATGGTTTTGTGCATGGCTATGTTTTGGTGTCCATTCCTGCCTTGTCTTTCCATTTCCAGTTTTTACATTAACCTTATGTTCTGATGTGACCTGTTCGGCATATTCCATATCACACCCTTTATATACCATCCAGCTGCCACGTCCGTTTGGTCTGTGCATCCTTCCTGCAATCATGTCTTTATACCTTCCACCATCAAGCACTACAAGGTTCATCCCATATGCCTTGGAATAATCCTTGTTTACAGTTTTTATCAGGAAATGGTTTTCCATAGGGTTACTTGAACCCTTGCAAGGTAATGCCCAGTCCGAATTATATGCACAAAAATCATATACGTTGTCTGTATCAAACCCAGAATCAACCAGGCAAAGGTTTACAACCATTGCTTTCCCACTCTCTGTCATATACTGCAGGTTCATAATATTTTCAATATCATCAAATGAATAAACCTGCCCATGTGCAATATTCTGGCTTGTAATAAAATCACCCCATGCACGTATTGTCCAGTACATGCAGTCCTGTTGTACATCAACACCTCCCGTAAGAAGTTTAGCCCAGTCTGGCACAACAAATTCTGGCAGTTCTGTCTGGCGTTTTAAAACAAGCCCTGCGCTTGTTTTTAATTTAGTGTCCTCCCATGGTTCAGCAAGCCATGAATTTACAAAATTCTGCAGCTTCTCAGGGTCATCTTTGCTTTTCATAAACTCTTTTGCAATTTCTGAAAAACGTACAAACGGGCTGTAAAGTGTATTAATCCAGAAACAGACTTTTTTTACAAACTGGGTCTGTTTCCGTACAACTTCCCACCGTCCGTTTTTTACAGCTGCCTGCTTCTGTGCATCTGTAATTACACAGCCACACTCCTGGCATACATAAAAAGCAAACTCTGCACGGTCTGCATCACTTAAATTTCCTGTACCGTCTGCTGTTTCCAGCATCCCCAGTTTCTCTTTTATTGCTTCTTCCCCATATGCTTCAACTAAATCCTTATCTTTTCCAGGCCATTTAAGGTTATCAAAAATAAGTTCTATATAACCCCCACAATGTGGGCATGGTATGAAATAATGCT
Source organism: uncultured Lachnospiraceae bacterium (assembly GCA_948794795.1). Taxonomy (GTDB): domain Bacteria; phylum Bacillota; class Clostridia; order Lachnospirales; family Lachnospiraceae; genus Butyribacter. The sequence continues at coordinate 19,510 of CAQGLR010000049.1, forward strand.
TTTCTGCATCTGACTCTTCCTTGGCTTTCCAGATATGCCCTGTACTTAATGTTGGTGTACTTGTAATATATATTTTCCTGTTAGCAAACGTTTTTGTACGCTCCTTTGCAAGGCTTACAGGGTCTGCTTCTTTTTTGCTTGCGCCTGGATATTTGTCTACTTCATCCAGGAACAGGTACTTTATAGCTTTTGATGCCAGTGAAGAAGGTGAATTGCTTCCTGCTATTGTTAAATACATACCATCAAACTGGTGCTCCAGTTTCTGTGACCTGGATTCATTGTAAAGCCTTTTAAGGGAGGGACTGTTTTTTATCATTGGCACAATACGGTTTTCTGCTATGCTTTCACCCAGCTTGTCAGTCGGATAAACCACCATGGCAGGTGACGGGTCCTGTTGTATTGTATAACCTAACAAGTTAAGGACTACTTCCGTCCCGCCTACCTGTGTACACTTGCAAAAGATTATTTCCTCTGTTTCGTAATTCAGGAGTTCATCCATTATTTCTTTAAGATACGGGGTCTTGTCATTCCTCCAGGGTCCAGGGATTGCAGAAACCTTAGAATCAAGTATACGGTATTTCTGCGCCCATTCCGAAACAGATAAATCTTCTGGCGGGCGCAGCTGCTGCAGTGCATCTTTAAGATACTGGCTGGTCTGGTACTTCTTGCGCCATTTTCTTTTTCTCTGCATTTAAAATATCCTTAGCCTCCTTTGGTCCTACAATCCCTGCTATGACAAAGGATTCCAGAAGGGAAGCAACCTCACCAGACATTTCTTTCTCAATCCTTCTTGCTTCAAGCGGTTCCAGCTGTCCAGAAAGCAACCCTCCAACCCTGGCAGGAAGGGACATTGCAAATTTTTTAAATACAAGAAAAAACTTTGCATAATCAAGCTTTACTTCATCTATTGATATATATTCCCCTGCTGCAATCTGTGTTTTAAGCCTGTGCAGCTCACCCTGGCTTTCCTTGAGGGCAATCTCTGCCTCGAGCTTCTGTTCTTTCAAATCTGTTTCTTTTTTAGAGCGGCTCTTTCCTTTAGATTTATCCGAAAGATGCTTCACATATTTTTGTATAGTCGGGACTAAATCATATCTGCGCACTTCCCTGCCATTTACCTTAACGAGGACAGCATCAATAACCCCGTCATATGTCAGCTGCTCAATACGTCGTGGGCCTTCAAAACCGAACAGCTGCGCCATAGTCCTTGAATTATAAAGGTTTTGTTTCCCTAAAATAATCCTCTCTTCCAAATCCATTTCTGTTTTCATGTCATCTTTTTTCTCCTGTTTTTTATAACTAGACCGTCCGCGTAACGAAAAGGCTAAAAATTTTTTTATTTCATCCAGAAAAATACTGCACTTCCCCAGCCCCGCATAGCCCCCTTGGGGCTCGGAAGTACCTTTTAATATTGTATGGGGCAGACATATTAAAACAACTAATATCTATATAGGCAGCAGGTTATTCTTCTACTATGGTCATTACCCTAGCCTTCTAGTATGCCTGCCTTTTCTTGCACATTGCTACTCGCATCTACATTATGTACTGCTGCCGCTTCTGGATATTATCTTTCTTTAGTATTGTCATTGCACCTAGATACCATCTGTATTGACATGTATCACTAAACTATATCCTGTCTGCGCTGACACCTGTATATTGCATATATACATATAACAATACAATGCTATGTAGTGTATATCCTAATGCATAAATATAAGCCCTTATACATTTGTTATATAGTATAAGGGCTTATACATAATTATAGTCTGTTGTAAAATTAATAATGCTGTGTACTATGTATTTGCTTTTCCATGTTATTATCTTATCACACTTGATAGTGCAATTGAGTGCAGACTTTTAAAAGTTCAGAATCCTTTGATTTCACTGGGTTTATATAGGATAACGTTTTAAATAATTTATTATTTATAATTAATAATAATTTCTATATTGTATAATTTTCTATTATGTCTATATCCAAGTTATGAGCACGGACAATTATATGGTTAAACTCCATTCTGCAAGCTTCCTTGCTGCTAAAAATAAATTTAAAAACCATCATATTTTCTGAAATTTTTTTATTCTCAAATGTAATTAATCCTATTGTATTACTAGTAACCGCATCAATAAATCTATTAATTTGTTTACTATTTTCATATTCAACAGTTATATTTAATATTGTCCCTTTTTCTATGTCATTGTTATTATATAATGTAATACCATTTTGTGGGTCTGCTGTAATTGAATATGGATAACCCTCTTGCATATTGTTATTTAATTCCTTTATTTTGTCATAAATTCCCTCTAACATTACATTTGTCTTATCATCTTTAGATGCTTCAACCATAGAAAAATCTGCCGCATTCACTTTCATAACTTTTGCCAGTGTATTTGCTTTCCCTTCCTTTGTTGCTATAATAGCTTTTTTAATTTCTTCTCTCGCTTTTATTACATTCTCATACGTCCTTGCACTATTATAAAAAACAGTACTAATTCCACTTACATCAAAAATCTTTTCAGTTTTGTCATCCTGAATCAATACCACTGGTTTATCATACGCCTGCCTTAATCCTAATTCATATAAAACATTAGGATTTCTACCACTTAAATCACAAACCGCCATAGGGCATTCCTGAATAGCACTAAAAATCTTATTCATAATTGTATCACAAATAGTATTCTCATCAACTCTGTATGCCTCATATCCTGCTTCTTCTACAGATGGTCTTATTATCTGTTCATACACTTTTGTGAAATGCCCTACTAGATAGCCTTCCTGATCACTTATTGGCATAATAACAAAACATTTCTCTTTGTTTTCTTCATTTACCTCTGACATGATACAAAACCTCCTTTTTGAATAATAAGTATATTATACCATGTCAAATGTAAATGTAAAATATATCCTGTTAAAGTTTACATTATAAAAATATAAGCATTGTAGTGATTATATTGTATAAAACCTTTATTTATACAAGAAAAAACATTCTGTTGTTAACTATTACCAATTGTGGCATCAATAAAGAAATAGTTTAAATTAGTATTTTTTAGATATCCTGTTTTTGATATTCTTTCAAGATAATTTTAACTTTCTTGAATTCCAACAGCTTTTCTAATGCTTTGTTTTGGTAATCAAAGCAACTTCTCCTGCTTAAATGTAATTCCCTTTCTATGACTTTCCAGCTTTTACAATCAATAAAGCGGAGTTCTAACACCATCCGTTCTGTACTGTTTTCCTCTAAAAAGTCCATAATATCCATTACTTTTAAAAGAGCCTTCTCTGTATTACTTTTTTGGTTTTCTATCCTGGTTTCAATTTCACTCATGCGGTAAACAAAGGAAGCTGCACCAGGTCCTGTATTATTTGTACCTCCATAATTGATCGGGGAATACCCATGTCCGCCTATAGGTGCATCCATTTCTTCTTTAATTCTTTTAAGCCGTCTTTCAAGTTGTGTTCTTTTCATCTTGCCATTATGATACTGTTCCAGATACCTCTTTAACAGCTCTTTTTTTTTGTTACTTCCATTTTCTGCCTCATACCTCACCAGATTCACCTTCCTTACTGTCTGATTGTGTATCCCTGTCAAGTTCAGCTGCTAAAAAATAAACCTTTTTGCTGAAAACTTTCAGCCTGTAAAGTTCCCTTTTCTTATTATCCCAGTCTGAAATAATAACACCTCTTTTCTGCAATATGCCAAGACTGTTATTAATTCCTGCCACCAGAGTGGCATCAGGAAGGTTTTCAAGCATCTCCTGTGCCTGCTCTGGGTCATTTAAATTTGTCCCCCTGCTTCTCTTATACTTTAAATCCCTTCTTTGTTTTCTGTTCATAACATCCCCCAATTATTTAAAAAGCCTTTTTGATATACTGCTGCCATTATATTTATCATAAACAGCTTCAATTTTCTCTAACATTTCCATTGTTGCACTGGCTATAACCATCTTGTCCTGTATTTCAAGATTATTTGTATCTATCTTTGAAACCCAGGCATTAATCTGCTTCATTTTCTGTTCTGTCATATTCTTTTTCACTCCCTTCTTTATGTACCTGCGCCGCCATCTGTTCAATTACTGCCTGGAATGGGTTAAACATGGGTTCTTTTGGTTCTACTGCAAGCATAGCTATAATGACATTCAATGCTATTTGTACCGCAAAGTCAGGATTTTTTGTTATTTCCATTGCTATGTTATAAGAATGTATATATGCCCTTGTAATATTTTCTGTTTTTACTTTATTTAACATTTTCTCTCCTTTTACAAATAAGATTTTCCATAACGTGCCATAAAGTCCTCCCTGTCACCAACCTCTGTCTCGAATATCGCTTGTCCTAACATTTTTGAAAGTTTTTCTGCCATTGGGTTATCATGTATGCGCCCTGTTACTGTCCCAAGTGTATGGCACTGGTTACATACTGGGACTTTAAGCCCATCCTCCTCTGCAAGTTTCCTTGTCCCATTCCCAAACAATAAATGATGTTCACATTCTGCTGGTTTACCACAGAAGAAACATATGCTTGAATATCCTGTTACAATACTATCTGTTATGACCATAATCAACCTCCTTGTTTAATGTTAAATTCCTGCCTTTGTGCATATGGCTCAAATCTTATTTTATGTGTCCGCATAGAAATATAAAAATCTTTCCATAACTCCGAATTTGCCAGCGGTTTACCTCCAGATTTCTTCCATCCCTCCTGCTGCCATCTTTTTAACCACCCAAGAGAAACACATGATTCTATGTATTTGTTATCTGTATGTATGGTTACTTCACACGGTTTTACCAGCATTTCCAAAGCCATGATAGTTACTTCCAGGGTTAAACTGTTTTTTGTGCAGTCATTTCCTGCTGCCCTTGTTATCCTGGTATGTGCTGTACCTTTGCTGTCTATAAACTCTAGTAAGGCTATAGCATCCCCTGCACCTCTCGGATTGCCCTTATGGCTTATGTATATATAAATACTAACTTCCAAAAATACCACCTGCCTTATTTTGTTCCCATCTAATAAATATTAGACGCCCCAGTGTTATTAACAATTATCCACATCCACCGCCATAACCAATTTTTACCATCATGTAACGCTGGTACTTCCTTCCTGTGAAGAAATCAATACCATTGTATACAGTGTCTTTGTCTATGTAATATCCCTTCAAAGGTCTTGGGTCTTCCAGCCATCTTGCCGCCATAACAATTTCTTTTTTTGGTTCTGGTATAACCAGGTTGCGGCTGCAGCTGTATCTCTGCCTGTGTCCTCCATCATTTTCCTTAAATGTTTTTGATGTTTCTTTTATGAGATATGATGCAAGGTCTTTATACTGGCCACTCCCATCAAGGTATTTAAACCCTGGCCTTCCAAATTTCCACAACGTCCTTACTATTTTAGAAACATCCTGCCCATCAATATGGTTTATGATTATATGGTGGTGTATAGCTTTGTTTTTGTATTCTGTAACATTAATATATTTCAATTCATAACCACTTTTTTTAAACCAGTCCCTTAACTTATCCAGAAACTTTTTAATATATTTCTTTGCCTGGGCTGGTGTTGGTCTTTCATCTTTTACATATGTCAATGTTACAAATAAATCATCAATACCAAAGTTTGCATTTATTTTTATACGGAGGTTGCGTTCAGCATTCATCTGGTTTACTTTTGCTATTTCTTCTGGGGTAGGTTTCTTTTTTCTGCTTCTTGCTTTTGAACCTGTACGTCTGGTATAACTCTTGCTAACCTCTATAGTTGCACCTGCTGTTACTGATGTTTTAAAATACAAAATTATACACCTGCCTTTTCATTGGTATTTTATGACCAGGGCTAAAGTTAATAGTTTTATCAAGTTATAAACGGCTTAACCATGCTGCTTTTTTCTTGACCACAAATACAACAGATGTTATAATCTTATATGTCCAGATATTGCATTTGCAGTATTTCCACCCGTTATGTTGCCAGCATAACGGGTGTTCTGTTATATTGTATAAAGTGTCTTATTTTTGTCTCGCCTGTGGATATTATGTGTGGCACAAAAGCCAAACTCCATCTGGTCTCCTTCAAAAGCAAGCATACTGCGTTTTTTCTCCTGTCTTTCTATCTCTTCCCTGCAGTCATCACATATACCATTTATGATATCTGCATTATCGCAGTTACAGCCACATTCTTTGCATTTAAACATTCCCTGCTGCCTCTCCTTTCTGTAAATTCCCATTATTTTTATTATGCAATAAAGAAGAAACATCATATGTAAAACCTTCAACTTCGCCATTGTGAAGAATTACTCCCTGTGCATTACGTCTATATGAATTAATACAGTCTTCTATTGTGATATCTCCAGGCTTGTCCATGTCTATAGAAACCATATCTGTCCCCCTCTTTCCTAAGATTTTATTATTGTGCTTCCTGTTAGTCCTGGTGGTGGGTTTAATATCCCTTTCTTATCCCTTGCTGCCAATGCCCTAAGGCAAGCCTCTGTATATCTTTTTTCATAACCTTCCGTTAATATAACTGTTGTTTTTATGTCAATTTTTTTCTTTGCCATACATACACACTCCTTTTTATACATTTATGAACTCCTCTTCATCTCCGTTCCCAGCCCGTCCAGTTTCTTCCAACCATTCTTCAATACATCCCAGGCATGTATAGCAGGATACAGGTTCGCCATCAAGAAAACCACTCTCATATAAAGCCTGCTCTCCCTTGCGTATTTCACGTGCACAGCTTGCACATATATGTGGCATCCTACACAACACTATTTTTTCTTTTTTGTTGGTAACTTCTTCATCAAGTCCATATATTCCTGAATCTAGGTACAGTTCTTTGTCATACTTCATACTTTTACCTTCTTTCATAACTTTTTAAAAACAGATGCACAGCCCTGGCTATAGCATTAGATACATTTACTGTTACAGCATTTCCAAATAATTTATATGCCTGGTTGTCTGATACTGTCTGTTTCCATTTGTCCATAGGAAAACCCTGCAACAGACCATATTCGTATGGAGTTAGTTTTCTGACCAGATACTTTTCGTTTTTATATTCAACTACATGCGTCCTTCTGGCTCTTGTTCTTGGTCCAATCCCTTTTGGGTATGAGGAATCACAGCAATAAGCCACTTTATCAGTTGTAAGGAATATATTTTGTATAACACCATGCAAATCCTGCGCTGTTAAGGTAAACATTGGCTCTTCATTTCCTTTTGCACGCCGCCCATTTTGTCTTTTACTTATCCTGCCTGGCGTTATAACAGCATGACATCCCTGTAGCCTGTCCAGCCTTTTTAGTGCCTGGGAAATAATGATTTTTGCCTTTTTATCTGGTATATAAAATTTATCATCAACATCATTTTCTAATATTGAAGAAAGTTCTGGTATGTATACATGCTGTTCTGCAGGAAAAACAAAATCTTTTTGTATTTCCTGCTTTACACCTATAATAAAGTATCTTTCCCGGTTCTGTGGTACTCCCCAGAACTTAGAATTGTATAAAATACAATATGTTTTATAACCACACACCTTATATTGCTCTTTAAGCATTGGTATGTATTTTTTCAGGCCTTTTACATTTTCCGCCATAAGAATATCTGGCAGTTTATTTTTGCTGGATGTCCTTGCCTGGTCTAACAGCCTCATAACTTCAAAGAAAAGCCCGCTCCTGTTTGCTGCTTTAAATCCCTGTTTACCGCAAGAAGGGCATGCTTCATGTCCTGTACAGAACTGCCATTCTGTCATACAATGCCTGCATATAACTTTCATGCCTTCCTTTAGTCCAGCTACGCTTAAATCCTGGCACGGAAACCCAAACGCCCATACATCTGCTTTTGGTATATCATCAATATCCATTTCTCTTATATCTGCCTGCTTAACACCCGCCCATACATTTTCTTTATAAGTCTGTACGGCATATTTATTTGAATCCCAGGCTCCTGCAATGCGGAAACCAGCCTGTTTAAAACCCAGACCTATTCCACCACAGCCACAGAAGAAATCATTCATACTGTATATTTTTGTATCCACCTGCTGCCCTCCTGCCATTTCATTAACTGTTTTCTATTTTCAAATCAATATGTGCGACAATCTTTTTAAAATGCTCCATCTTTAAACCAGATACAGTAACACCATCTTCTTTATAATAGCCTTGAAATAACCCGCAATAAATACGTGTCACAACAACTTCACCATGACAGCCATTGTCTGTAACCACATCACCAACCTTTATTACTTCTGTAGATTTGTGTATTGCAGGTTTAATTATATTCCTGTATGCCTGGGCAGAGAAAACTTTTATAATTTGTTCCGCCCCAGCTTTTCTTTTGATAACCAGCCCATCATCACAATTATGTAAAATCCATCTTGCAGCAGCACAACCCACATTATTAATAATTTTCTGTCTAATTTTTGTTAATATTGTATGTAACATTTAAAATCCTCCCATAAAGTCAAATAAATTTACCTGCACATTATCTGGTTTAAAGTTCATCCATAATACCTCACACTTTTTAGAATGTGTCTGTGAATAAGATACATTTTGAACCTTCGTCCAGCCTTTCAGCATTTCATTGTACAGGTTTGTATCATAACCACTTATCAATACTTGTCCTTTGTGCTCCAACAAAACTTTTAACAGTTCCTCATGGCCTTTGGAATCCATTTCACACCTGTATTGTTTGCCGTTCCTGGTTTCTAACATATATGGAGGGTCACAGTATATTAATACATTTGGATAGTTAAAACGCTTTATTAATTCAACCGCTGGCCTGTTTTCTATCTGTACACCCCTTAACCGTTCTGCTGCCTGTATAATTTTATCTGGCAGGTTGCACCAGTCCTGTACCGCATATGCCCGTTCCCTGCCCTGGACATCATTTTTCCAGCCTACACGCTCACCAGAAGTGCGGAAGCCATGCCCCATGTTTAAACGTATATAGAAATTTAATGCAGCTTCATATTTATCTTCTGGGACTTCCTCAAATGCTCTTTCGTACACTTCTCTTGCATACGGGGTCATATAAACCATACCTGCAAGTTTTACTGGATTTTCACGTATACATTCAAACAGGTTTACAACATTGTTATCCAGGTCATTTACTGTTTCAATGTTAGAACGTGGTTTATTAAACAGGACTGCACCAGAACCAAAGAAAGGTTCAAGGTAACTGTGGTGTTTAGGAAAATAGCTGGTAATCCAGTCTGCCAGTTTCCATTTACTGCCTGGATATTTCATTACTGCTTTCAAATATCTATATCTGTATGTACTGGTTCTTGTGGTTCTGCAGTGTAGTCCTTATTTT
>CAQGLR010000050.1 GCA_948794795.1 uncultured Lachnospiraceae bacterium
GAGAGGAAGAAAGGTTAAGGGAAGAGGAAAGGTTAAGGGAAGAAGAGAGGTTAAGGGAAGAGGAGAGGTTAAGAGAGGAAGAAAGGTTAAGGGAAGAGGAAAGGTTAAGAGAGGAAGAAAGGTTAAGGGAAGAAGAGAGGTTAAGAGAGGAAGAAAGGTTAAGGGAAGAGGAAAGGTTAAGGGAAGAAGAGAGGTTAAGAGAGGAAGAGAGGTTAAGGGAAGAGGAAAGGTTAAGGGAAGAGGAAAGGTTAAGAGAGGAAGAGAGGTTAAGGGAAGAAGAGAGGTTAAGAGAGGAAGAAAGGTTAAGGGAAGAGGAAAGGTTAAGAGAGGAAGAGAGGTTAAGGGAAGAGGAAAGGTTAAGAGAGGAAGAAAGGTTAAGGGAAGAGGAAAGGTTAAGAGAAGAAGAAAGGTTAAAGGGTGATGATTCTGTGACAGGAAGTGGTGAGGGTATTTTGGATTCTGATTTGCCAACTACTAGGGCATTACATAGTTCGTTTGATGATATTCTGACTTTGATAGGTGGTGAACAGGACCCTTCGCATTTTGTTTTTGTTGGCAATAGCCCAGAATTAATTACTGGTCTTTCTAAAAGGATTATAAGGGTTATGAAGGAGACTGGCTATATGAGTGTTGGGCGTATTGCAAAGATAAGTGCTGAGAAGTTGAATTCAATGGATATAGGGCAGTTTAAGGAACAGCTCAGGGGTAACTGCCTGCTTATTGATAAAGCAGCTCTGCTTACTGTTCCTACGATAGCAGGGGTATTTGGTATTATGGATGAGTTTTATGGTGATTTTGTTGTTATTCTTGCAGATGAGGGTACTACTCTTGACCAGTTATTCAGGTTTGCACCTGCGCTTGCAAGAAGATTTAAGTATATAATAGATATTAGTGAATATACAGAGGCTGACTGTAAGTAATATGGTTGCTGGCTTATAAGGAGGATTGTGCCAATGGAATATGACTGCCTGGTTATTGATGATGAGAAACTGCTTGCGGACAGTACAGTGGAGTATTTTAACTTGTCTGGTGTTAAGTCAGCCGCTGTGTATGATGCTTTATCATGCCAGAAGTTTTTAAATGATAATACGGCAAGGCTTTTGCTGCTGGATATTAACCTTGGTGGTGATAGTGGTTTCAAGTTGTGCCAGGAGCTGCGCAAAGAAACGCAGATTCCTATTTTGTTTATTTCTGCCAGGACAAGTGATGATGATAAACTGGTTGCTTTTCATATAGGTGGTGATGACTATGTAGAAAAGCCTTATTCTCTTAGCGTCCTGCTTGCAAAGGTAAAAGTTATGTTAAAGCGTTTTGGACAGGATACAGGTATAAAGTATTCTGACGGCTGGCTGGCAGTGGATTTTGACTCCAGACAGGTACTGGCAGGGGGAAATCCTGTTAAACTGACAGCACAGGAGTTTAAATTGTTGTCTTACCTTATAAAAAATGAAAACCGGGTAATTCCCAAACGGGAACTTTTTGAAAAGGTCTGGGAAGATAAGTTTACAGGTGATGGAACACTTAATGTCCATATACGCAAAATCCGTGAAGCAGTTGAACGTGATCCAGGCAAGCCAGAATATATTATTACAGTGTGGGGTGATGGTTATAAATTTAGTGGTGGCAGGTAATGAAAAGAAAAAGATTTTTTATCAGTTTGTTGTTTGTCTTTTTAGCAGAGGCTGCAGCATTTATGTTTATGGTCTTCTGGGATATAGACAGCCCGCAGGATTCTGTGGCAGTAAATGAAGTGTTTATGTCTGTGCAGGATGGATGGGATGACCTGGATAATTATAACAACAATACTGGACTTGATTATGTTGTACTGGATATGGATGGAAATGTAAAGTTCAGGACAAGAAAGGGTTTAAGTGAAAGTGTAAATAAGGCCATAATACATAGAGATACTATACTTATGATAAATAATGGGAAACAGGCAGCAGGCAGGATTATTATTTATAATAATAGTATAAATGAGTTACAGGAACAGAAGAATAAAATCTTGGTATTCCTGCTGGTGGTGTTATCTGTGCAGTGTATTGTTTGTATAGGATATATGTTCTATCTGGAAAATAGAGTAATTAAACCATTTAAGAAATTAAAAGGTTTTGCTGTACGTATTGCAGCAGGAAATCTTGATTTTCCATTAGAAATGGACAGGTTTAATCTTTTTGGTGCATTTACAGAAAGCTTTGATGTTATGCGTGATGAATTGAAAAGGGCAAGAATTGCCGAAGCAAGGGCAGAGGCAGAGAAAAGGGAACTTGTAGCAGAACTGTCACATGATATCAAGACACCAGTTGCAAGTATTAAGGCGGCTTCGGAACTGGGGCTGCTTCTTGCAGATAGTGATAAAGTAAAAGATAATTACCAGAATATTATCCATAAAGCAGACCAGGTTAATGCATTAGTGACAAACCTGTTTACAGCAGCATTAGAGGAACTGGATAAGCTTTCAGTAACACCTGTGGAACTGGACAGCACAGAGGTTTTTGAAATGCTTGGGCGTGCAGATTATCTTGGTTATGCAAGTATACCTGGAATCCCAGGATGCCTGGTTTTTGCAGACAGGCTGCGCCTGCAGCAGGTATTTGATAATCTTTTTGCTAATTCTTATAAATATGCAGGAACTAAAATAGATGTGACAGCAGACAGAGGCAACAGATACCTTGCTATTATAATTGAAGATTATGGCGGTGGTGCCAGTGCAGAGGAGCTTCCATTATTAAAAGAAAAGTTTAAGCGTGGAAGTAATACACAAGATATGGATGGTGCAGGTCTTGGGCTTTATCTTTCTGATTATTTTATAAGGGAAATGCAAGGGGAACTTGTAATTGAAAACGGACAAAACGGACTGAGGGCAGTAGTTAATATTTTGCTTTGTGGAACAAGCCAGGAGTGCTCTGGCACTTTATAAATGTTTTAAGGAATATTTAAGGTTTGTCTAAAGACATTTAAGAATTGGGAAAGTAAAATAAACCTTGAAAAAAAGCCTGGTGCAATTTTACAGCCAGACAGAATTTTGGAGGTGTTATTTATGAAAGAAGTATTATTAAGGACAGAAAAATTAAGTAAAACTTTCTCAAATGGCGGGCAGCTGCAGCATGTCTTAAAAAATATAGACCTGGAACTTTATAAAGGTGATTTTACTGTTATTATGGGAGCAAGCGGTGCAGGGAAATCTACACTTTTATATGCTCTTTCTGGTATGGATACGCCATCTTTAGGCAAGATTACATTTGGTAATGAGGTTATTTCAAGTTATAGCTCTGATGAGCTTGCAGTATTCAGAAGAAAACACTGTGGGTTTGTGTTCCAGCAGATTTACCTGCTTGATGGCATGAGTGTTATGGATAATGTACTTGCTGCTGGACTTTTAAACAGTAAGGATAAGAAAAAGATTGTAGAATATGCCAAAGAATTATTCCAGGCAGTAGATATTCCTGAAGAAACACAGAATAAATTTCCTGCACAGATTTCTGGAGGGGAGTCACAGCGTGCAGGTATTGTGAGGGCACTTGTTAATTCACCTGGGATTCTTTTTGCAGATGAGCCTACAGGAGCTTTAAATTCAAAGACAGGGCTTGATGTCCTTAATACACTTACAGAATTTAACGGACGGGGACAGAGTATAGTTATGGTAACACATGACATGCGCTCTGCCAGGCGTGGGAACCGTATTTTATATTTAAAGGATGGTTCAGTTCTTGGAGAGTGTAATTTAGGCAGATATGTACATGGTGATAAAGAGCGGCATGAGAAGCTCGCCACATTTTTAACAGAAATGGGGTGGTAATATGAAAAGAAGTTTTCTTATTGCACGTTCTAACCTGCGCAGGGCAAAAGGGCAGATGGCAGTAATTAGTGTTTTACTTTTGCTTGCCGCACTTATGCTTAACTTAAGCCTTATGCTTATTATGGATTATAAGCAGAATTTTGACCGTTGCCATGATAAATTAAATGATGGGCATGTTACACTGGTGCTTAATGATGATAGTAAAGAAATACGGGATTTTGTTACAGAAACACTTGAAAATGACAGCCGTACCATACAATACCAAATAGAAAATTCACTGTGTATGGCTGGCTCTTTTGGATATAATAATGCGGAATTAAGCCTGAATTTGGTTGCCCTTGAAAAAGAAACAGCTTTAAAACGTTCCGTTGGAAGAGCTGAAATTGTTGAAGACAGCAGATTGGAAAGTGGTGTATACCTTCCCGTAATTTATAATTCCAGTGAAGATATTGCTCCTGGCAGTACAATTGATATTACAATTGGCAGTGATACAGTTATAAATTATACGGTCTGTGGATTTTTTAATAATGCAATGGCAGGTTCACATAATTGTATCTTAACTGAAATATTATTTACAGCAGATAAATATGAGGAACTGGCAGATAAAAAGCTTGCTGCCAGGGGTACGCTGGTTTCAGTGCGCATGGATGATAAAACAAATAGTGAGTATTTTGAGGCAGACCTGAAAAATGCTATATTAGAAAAATATCCTGCTGCTAGTATTTTAAGTAATTCCTATACGCTGGTTTACAGCAGCCGTTATATTTCGCAGATGATTTGTTCAGCAATTATCAGTGCTATGGCTGCTTTTGTGGCTTTAATTTCCTTAGTAGTGATTACATCCAATATTTCTAATTATATACAGAAAAATATGAAAAACCTGGGTGCATTAAAAGCAATAGGATATAGAAGCAGACAGGTTATTATGGTATTTTTATTGCAGTTCCTAAGCATAACATTAATTGCAGTTACCATAGGTACAGGGCTTTCATATTGCCTGTTTCCAGCCCTGAATACTATGATGGCAGACCAGACAGGTATCCCATATGATGTGCATTTCCTGCCTGTACCTTCTTTGCTGTCAGTTCTAAGCTTGTGTGGTATGGTAGCACTTGCTGTTTATATGGCATCACACAGGATACGGAACATAGAACCAGTTACTGCACTTAGGCAAGGTGTACTGACACATAGCTTTAAACGTAACCATGTTCCACTGGAACATACAAAAGTACCACTGTCATTTGCCCTTGCACTTAAGACAACATTTGCCGGGATAAAACAGAATATCACTATATGCCTTACAATGCTTGTACTTTCCCTTATTATAGTATTTTCGGGGGTTATGCTGGAGAATGTTATTTTTGACACAGAACCATTTATTAATATGATAGTAGGAGAAACAGCAGACTCTTCTATTAATGTGGATATAAAACAGGAAAAAGAGCTTATAAAGATACTTAAAGAAGATACCCGTGTGGAGAAAGCATATTTGTACCATATGGAAGAAGTACGCCATGTAGGAGGTATTTCACTTCTGGTTATCTTGTCAGATAATTTTATGGATTTGAATAACCAGGATTTATTTATTAAGGGAAGATTTCCTAAATATAATAATGAAGTGGCAATAGGGGCAAGATATGCAAAGGATAAGGGGATTAGAATTGGGGAAGAAATTACACTTGAGGCATATGGTAAAGAGGCGGTGTATCTTGTCACTGGTTTTACCCAGAATTCCAACTTTTTAGGGAAAGACTGTATGATGACAAGGGATGGATATAAATGTATGGCAGAACCAAAAGGCGCAAGCTATTATCTTAATATTAGAGATGGTGTTGATATAGATAAATTTAATGAAGAAATAAGCAGCCATTTTGGAAATGGGATTTATACAATTAATATACATTCAAATATAAAAAGCGGAAGTGCAGTATATGTTTCACTTATGTCAGTTATTGTAATTGTTATTTTGTCTGTAAGTGTAATAATTATATTATTTGTATTATATATTCTGGTAAGGACTTTATTAAATAATAAAAAACATGACTATGGTGTTATGAAAGCCATTGGCTTTACTACAAGGCAGCTTATGTTACAGACAGCACTTAGTTTTATGCCAGCTGCTATAATTTCAGCTGTGGCTGGGATTATTATAAGTAAAATTATAATTAATCCGTTGCTTTCTGTATTTCTTAGCGGGATTGGAATTGTGAAGTGTAATTATTCTGTATCTGCTGGGTTTATTACAACAGCAGGTACAGGCATGGTTCTGGCTGCATTTGGAATTGCCTGTCTGCTTTCTATAAAAATTAAGAAAATTGTACCAGAGAAATTACTATCAACAGAATAATTATAACCTGGTAATGAAATTTATTTGTAAAGCTGGTAAAAAAATCTGTTAAAGAATATGGTTTATGTGTTATTATATAGGAGATACCTCTGTTTTATATGAGGGGCAGCTTGTCCATACAGGACGCCGTGGTGTCCTGTAATCTGCAATAATGAGAAAGGAGCTGGAATATATTGGATTCAGACAGAATAGTAAATGTTATTGGACATATAAACCCTGATACAGATTCAGTTTGTTCTGCTATTGCATATGCGAAACTGAAACGTGAAATAACAGGCAGGAGATATGTTGCAAAACGTGCAGGACAGATTAATTCCGAAACAGATTTTGTGCTTAAGCGCTTTGGTATACCGGCGCCAGATTATATGGGGGATGTAAGGACACAGGTTATTGATATTGATGTTGAAAGGGTAAAAGGGGTTGGAGAAGATATTTCCCTGAAAAAAGCATGGGAAGTTATGAAGACAGATATGTTACAGACACTTCCAATAGTAGACAGCTTTAAGAAACTTACAGGGCTTATAACAATCCAGGATATAGCCAAGTCGTATATGGATGTATATGACAGCAGGATTATAGCTACTGCAAGGACTCCATACAGCAATATAATAGAAACCCTTGGAGGAGAAATGGTGTATGGTAATCCTGATGAAAGGATTGAATCAGGTAAATGCCTTATAGCAGCTGCCAATCCTGACCTTATGGAGAGTTATATTGAACAGGGTGATATAGTAATACTTGGAAACAGGTATGAGTCACAGTTATGTGCCATTGAAATGGGGGCAAAGTGTATAATAGTATGTGATGGTTCAATGGTATCATATACCATTACAAAACTTGCTGAAAATAAAGACTGCTTTATAATAAAGACGCCTTATGATACATTTACTGCATCACGTCTTATAAACCAGAGCATACCAATTAAATTCTTTATGAAGAGCGAGCATATTTTAACATTTGGGCTTGGAGAATATGTAGATGATATACGTGAAGTAATGGCAAAGAAGAGATACAGGGATTTTCCTATACTTGACTGGAATGGCAATTATTATGGGATGATTTCCCGCAGAAGCCTTCTGGGTGCCCGTAAAAAGAAAATTATACTTGTTGACCACAATGAACCTTCACAGTCAGTAGATGGAATAGAAGAAGCAGAGCTAATTGAAATTATAGACCATCACCGCATAGGTTCAATAGAAACTATGGGACCTGTATTTTTCAGGAACCAGCCATTAGGATGTACAGCAACAATAATTTACCAGATGTACTATGAAGCAGGTGTCAAGGTTCCAGAGGATATAGCAGGGCTTTTATGTTCTGCTATATTGTCAGATACACTTATATACCGTTCACCAACATGTACAGAAACAGATAGGAAGGCAGCAGAAGAACTTGCTGTAATAGCTGGTATAGATGCAGAAAAATATGCCTCAGAGATGTTTGCCGCAGGAAGCAACCTGGCTTCCAAATCCCCAGAAGAAATATTTTACCAGGATTTTAAGAAATTTGTTGTAGGTGAAACAACATTCGGAGTAGGGCAGATTACATCAATGACACATACAGAACTTGAATCTATAAAAGTTAAACTTGTGCCATATATGCAGAAAGCATTATCAGACCATGATGTTTCAATGATTTTCTTTATGCTTACAGATATAATGCAGGCAGATACAGAGCTTTTATATGCAGGCAGCGGGGCAAAAGAACTGGCAGAAGCAGCTTTCCACCAGGAAGGGAATGAAGAAAGCATAATCCTTAAAAATATAGTGTCACGTAAAAAGCAGATTATTCCAGCTATGATGATTGAATTACAGGAGGAAATATAATGATAAAAAATATTATATTTGATGTTGGTGATGTATTACTGGAATACAGATGGAAAGACATGCTTAAAGACTATGGCCTGCCAGATGATGAAGCATATAAAGTAGGAAAACTTATGTTTAACGATAACCTGTGGCATGAGTTTGACCTTGCAAATATGACACATGATGAAATAGTAGGCCAGTATCTTAAAAATTATCCAGATTATGCAGAAGTAATGCAGTGGTTTATGACACATGGGGAATTAATGCATGTAAAACGTGAAGATGTATGGGAAAAAGCCCAGAAGTTAAAAGAAAAAGGATATGGAATATATATACTTTCTAATTATTCACAGGAGCTTTTTGAAAAGCATACAAAAGATGCACCATTTATCAGTATTGCAGATGGAGTTGTGGTTTCATACCAGATACATATAACTAAACCAGATGAGAAGATTTACCAATACCTGCTTGATAAATATAACCTCAAAGCAGAAGAATGTATTTTCTTTGATGACAGGGAGGAAAATACTGAAGCTGCCAGGAAACTTGGAATAGAAGCAGTAACCGTTACATCAAAAGAGTTTCTTTTAGATGAACTGGATAAATTATTGTAGATGTACATATACTACAAAAAAGCATAATAAATATTTTGCAAAATATGGAAAGGAAGGAATTATAATGCAGATAAAATCATCAGATTTTGAAGAAAAAGTAATTAAAAGCAGCAAGCCTGTACTTGTTGATTTCTGGGCAACATGGTGTATGCCATGCCAGATGCAGGGACCTGTAATTGAGCAGCTTGAGAAAGAAACAGATAGTTTCTGTGTAGGTAAAGTAAATGTAGATGAGGAACCAGAGTTACAGATGAAATATGGAATTTCTTCAATTCCGTCACTTCTTATATTTAAAAATGGTGAATGTGTAAATACACTTGTAGGTTTCCATACAAAAGAACAGCTTATTGAAGAAATGTCGAAATATACACAATAGGGGAAATTGTTATAATTATAAAGAAGCAGCCAGGCGGACATAAATGTGTCCGCTTTTTTATTTATATATAAAAAACAGGGAAAAGCACGGACTTGCCGGGTATTGCATAGAATAAATATAAAAGAAAATGAGGTGTAATTGGTGCAGTCTTTTCCTAAACCTTTGAGTGCAAAAGAAGAAAAGGAGTGCATTGTAAAGTGCAGGTCAGGAGACCGTGAGGCAAGAGACTGTCTAATTGAGAGAAATCTTAGACTGGTAGCTTATATTGCAAAAAAGTACAATATGGGGGATAAGGATATGGATGATTTGATATCCATAGGGACAATAGGTTTAATCAAGGGGATAGACAGTTTTGATGAAACAAAAAATATAAGGCTTGCTACATATGCAGCGAGATGTATAGAGAAGCCAATACAACAGAAAGGCAACATTATGCAACGTCATTTAGTTAAGGGTATCCTCTGTAAATGATGGGCTTATAGATATTTAAAAATTAAATATTTTACAAGTTATGTGGCTCTGGCAATTCCAAATGTTTTACCAACAGCAGCCGCTTGCGCTTGGATGGGATGCGCAGTGGTGCATAAAGCCCCAATGTTTCTACGAAACATTTACGTGGCTTAAGCACCAGCGCTCCCAAACAGCTGCTTTATGGTAAAACATTTGGAACTTGCCAGAGTAATATAATCTTTGTATAAATTTAATTTTCAAACATTAATAAGCCCTTTAATTTATTAGGTCTTGCTTAAATAAATAACATGATACTGAGGACAAAAGCCTTTTTATATCAAATTGTATACAATATATAATGGTTTGATTATATTTTTGCTATATAATATAGGCCTCTTTTGAGTAGGAATAATATTTTGGCCCTGGCATCATGTCATTACATTTGTGCTGTTTTTTTCATTATAAATTTTTAACATATATTCCATTTTCATTTTTAAATCCCATTTTTAAGAGATATTGTTCATGTTTTCCTGGCTCTGCAGAAAATACAAATTTGTGTATTCCATTACCAGCCAGTTCTGGATATAAAAATTTTCCTACAGAACAATCCCTGTATTCAGGAGTAGTATAATCAATACAAATATTTAAAACTCCATCTTCATCCATTTGTCCAAGCAGCAGTCCAACAGGATTAATACCACAGCATATTATATAAGCAATATTAGCTTTAGAAGTATATGTATCCTTTTCTGGAAAGAAATTCTTTATATCATCATTATAAAAATCAAGGAAATATGCCAGAAACTTATCATCCGTTTTGCCATTAACCAGATTGTAGTGCTGTTCTGGTTTTAAAAGTTTCGTAAGGTTATAAATATTAATAATAACCAGGCAGATATTCATTAATGCTAGTGGATAAGAATGTATAACCAATGCATAAGCTGCAGAAATAGAGCTGCCTATTGTATTAATAACCCTTAGTTTTACAACTGATGACATTAACATAGAAACAACCACTAATACAGAGCCTAAATAGCCAGCAATTTCAATAATAACAGATATTTTCATTGTAAGCCACTCCTTTCTTTCTATAAAGAAATTACATAAACAACTTTTTCTGTTTTAATTTTCTGCCTTAAAAGCCAATAATAAAATTGCTTCTGTCAATTTGCACAAAGAGTATATTTTTATGCCGCAAGTTAATTATTTTGTACCAGGCGGCTCTTGAAAAACGCCAGTGCTTATCCCTTGTTTTATAAGGGATTATGCACTGCTGCGTTTTTCACGAAGCGGGAGCGTGCCGCCAGGTGCAAAATAATTAACTGCGGCATACCACAAAATACTCTGCAAATTGACGAAGCTCAATAAATTAAATCCTTTTAAGCATAAAATCAATATCCTGGACCAGAGTCTGTATTTTTCATTATCTTGACCAGCCTGCTTGTCCCAAGCCTGTTTGTTCCACAACGTATAAATTCTTCTGCATCTTCAAAAGAAGAAATTCCTCCAGCCGCTTTTACTTTTACATTATCCCCGCTATGTGCCCTCATAAGCCTGACATCCTCAAAAGTTGCACCAGAGGTTGAGAAACCTGTAGAAGTCTTAATATATTCTGCACCAGCATTTGTAACAATTTCACATATTTTAATTTTTTCCTCTTCCGTAAGAAGGCAGGCTTCAATAATAACTTTTAAAATTTTACCATTACATGCTTCATGTATCTGGCGTATTTCATCTTCAACTTCTGAATATCTTTTATCTTTAAGAAAACCTATATTTATTACCATATCAATTTCTTCTGCACCATTAGCAATAGCATCTTTTGTTTCAAAAACTTTTGAAGCAGTTGTACTATATCCATTTGGGAAGCCAATTACTGTACAGATTGGTAATTTCCCATTTGTATATTCTGCTGCCTGTTTTACATATGCAGCTGGAATACAAGCAGATGCAGTTCCATATTTCATGCCATCATCAAGAACCTGGCGTATTTCCTCCCATGTAGCTGTCTGGTCAAGTAAAGTGTGGTCAACAATTTTTAAAATATCTAAGTTATCCATAAATTATCCTTTCCGCAATAAATTCTATTATTGCTTAAATAAATTAAGCGGAATATCCGCAATCTTCATATACATATATGTTTTACAAATTTTTTTATTTCCATTTTGCAGGAAGGTACTTTTCTGATAAGGTTAAAACAAAGAAACAATACTTATAATGAGTGCACTCATAATACTAACAAATACACCACTTATCATAGATTTAAAAACAAGGCGGGAAATAGTTCCCCTTTTTTCTGGGCAGAGCACGCCAATACCGCCAATACACATACCCATACTTGAAAGATTTGCAAAACCACATAAAGAAATAGCACAAATCATACCTGTCCTTGCATCTAAAGTACCAAGTTTATTTCCTAAATCCTGGAATGCAACAAATTCATTAAGAATTAATTTATTTCCTAATAAAGAGCCTTCCATTAATATATTACTTCCATCTAAGCCTAACAGGAAACCAAATGGTGCAAAAATGTATGAAAAAATATCTGACAATGTAATATTAAAAAAGCTTAAAAAGAGATTAATAACAGCAACAATCCCAACAAAACCGACGATGGAAGCTCCAATAGAAATAACCATCTGCATACCTGTTGAAGCACCTTCTGCAAGGGCATCAATTACATTAGAATTATTCCCTTTGTTATCCATTTTAACATCTGTTATTGACTTTGCTTCTTCTGTCTGTGGTGATACTATTTTAGAAAGCATAATACTTCCAATAGGAACCATTGCACTTGCTATTAACAAATATTCCATAGGAATTCCCAGGGCATGGTATCCTCCTAATATAGATGCAGACATACTTCCCATTCCTGAAACCAGGATTACAAAAATTTCACTGTCTGTTAAATCTTTAAGATATTTACTTACTAAAATAGGGCTGTCTGTATGTCCCAGAAACATATTGGCAACAGCTACAAAGCTTTCTACTTCAGTTGTCCCCATTACTTTGCCTACAGCTTTGCCAATCCATTTTACAACAAATCCTATAACCCCAAGGTAGTACAAGACACCTACTAATGCAGAAACAAAAATAATATTACCTAGACTCTGGATAATAAAAATACTTAAATTTCCATTAAAAAGGTCTCCAAATACAAATGATAATCCTTCATTACCACAGTTAATTACTGCTGTAAGCCCATTTGACATAATTGTAATAATTTTCTGTCCAATAGGAACTTTAACAATTATAAGTGCAATAATAATTTCTGCTATAAGTGCTTTAATTACTGTTTTCCATTTAATATTTTTGCGGTCCCATGAAATCAGCCAGCAAATTAATAGAATTAATATTATACCCAATAAATTTAATATAAGTTTCATATCTAATCCCCCATTCTTGTAAAGTATGTGGATTTATGGCAGTATACTGGCATAAACCCACACTGGCCTTCTCCTTATCTTTATTATGTGTTTTAATTTATTTTTTCAAGAACAGATTTCCCTATAGTCCCTTCTGGCATATTAACCCCAAAGTTTTCAGCTATTGTTGCCCCAATAATTGCAAATGTATCTGTATCTTCCAGTCTGCCACAGCTTTCCATTGCAGGAGAATATGCAAGGAAAGGAACTTTTTCCCTAGTATGGTCAGTGCCAGTATGTGTTGGGTCATTACCATGGTCTGCTGTAATAATTAATAAATCATCTTTTGACAGTAAATTAAGTAATTCACCTAATTTTACATCAAATTTTTCTAATTCCTGCGCATAACCTTGTACATTGCGGCGGTGTCCCCATAAAGCATCAAAATCTACAAGGTTTACAAAACATAGCCCGTTAAAATCTTTTTTTGCAATTTCAATAGTCTGTTCCATTCCATGTACAGAACTTTTAGATTTATTAGATTCTGTAAGTCCTTCACCGTCAAAAATATCATAAATTTTTCCTACTGAAATCACATCAAATCCAGCAGTTTTTAATGAATCCAGTGCAGTTTTTCCATATGGTTTAAGTGCATAGTCATGGCGGTTGCTGGTTCTTTTAAATTCCCCTTTTTTCTTTCCTGTATATGGTCTTGCAATTACACGTCCAACTTTCCATTCATCCTTCATTGTGATTTCACGGGCAATTTCACAACAACGGTATAATTCTTCAAGTCCAAAAGTTTCTTCATTGCCACATATCTGCAGTACAGAATCAGCAGATGTATATACAATCATATGTCCTGTAGCAATCTCTTCTTCTGCCAGTTCATCAAGTATTTCTGTTCCGCTTGCGCTTTTGTTCCCGATAATAACACGGCCTGTCCTGCTTGATAATTCATCTATAAGTTCTTTTGGAAAACCTGTTTCTGTAAAAGTTTTAAAAGGTTTTGTAATATGCAGCCCCATCATTTCCCAGTGTCCAGTCATAGTATCTTTTCCAGTGCTTGCCTCATAGAGATATGTATAATACCCAAGTGGCTTTTCTACAGGTTTTACCTGCTTTAATGGATGAAGGTTTGCTATTCCAAGTTTCCTAAGGTTAGGAATATTAAAATCTTCTACAGACTGTGAAATATGGCCAAGGGTGTCTGTCCCAGCGTCACCATATTCTGCTGCATCAGGCATTGCACCTGCGCCAAGTGAGTCTATAACTATTGTAAATATACGTTTATATTTTTTCATTTTATTAAGCCTCCTTTAATTTTATTTACATTCATATTGTTTTAACTGCAGGAATTGTTCATGGGAAATAGTAATTTTTCCATTTTCAACTGAGATAAGTTTTTCTTTTTCTAATGAAGCAATACTTCTTTGTATACTTCTTACATTAAAACCAATTCTGTCAGACAGTTCAGACTGGGTCCTGGCAATTTTATATTTCCTGCCAGGGCTTTCATGCTGTTTGTTTTCATAGGATTTCACCAGGTATTTTACCAGGCGTTCTTTACAATTCATAAACATATATTCACGTTCATGTTTTTTTTCAAAAACCAGCATTGACATAATGTTTTTTATTCTTAGAAATAAAGCGTTTTCATCATGTTGTACCCATTGTAAATAACTTCTGGATGGAATAGAGAGCATCTGGCACTCTTCTGTAGCACATATTGATACAGTATATTCAGGAATATCCCCAAATACTTCAAAATCCCCCACAATATACATATGGGCAAAATCCATGAAATAATAAGCACGTCCCTGTTTATGGTAGTCCATGCCTGTTACATTACCAGAAAGAATTATATATACAGTGTCACAAGGGGCTTCTGAATGAATAATATAATGGTTCTTCTGGATTTTTTTATAAGAAATTGTCCTGGCAGTTTCATCAGGTATATACTTAAATAGTTCACTTAAATACATGCATCTGTCGCTTTCAGATTTACTTATTATTTCTAATAATTGTTGTTTTGATTCCATTTTAATTCCCCTGTATTATTTTATTCCCATAAAGGCAAAATGGAACATGCCTGCCGGGGCAGATACCATGCAGTAAACAGCACGGTATCTGGCTTGCTGTAAAGGTTTTATACATTACATGGAACTATGCTGGTACTGGTGTAAAATTACTTTGGTATTTTAGAAAAGTTTTTTCCCGTTTACAAATTTAGCAGTTATATTTCTGTCTTCTGCAAGGTAAACAAGTCTTTCAAGGCGTTCTTTTACATCTAATTCTTGTGGATGTTTAAGAGACATGTCATCTATTACTACTGCATCAAATTCATATCCTTTTTCAAAACTTCCGGCATTTCCAAAGAATTCCCCTCCGCCTTTTGAAGCAATATAGAATGCTTCTTCAAAATTGAGTGGTGCAAGTGACTGGTCTATAAGCCTCCAGCGTAGTTTAGAACACTGGATTGCCATTGCCATAGCTTTGAAAATGGATAATGTTGAACCTGCTGCAATATCGCTTCCAAGACCGGTTTTTATTCCAAGTTCAAGGTAAGTCCTTACTGGTGCAATACCTGATGACAGGTTAGTATTTGATTCTGGGCAATGTGCTACAAATACATTTTGTTTTTTCATAAGTGCAATTTCTTCTTCGCCACTGTGTATGCAATGTGCCATTATAGTTTTGCAGTTATTTCCAAACATGCCATATTTGTCATATGCTTCCCCGTAGAACCTGGTACCAGGGCAAAGTTCTTTTACCCATTCAATTTCACCTAAATTTTCAGACAGATGGGATTGTACTGGCAGGGAATATTTCTTCTGCAATACAGATAATTTCTCCATAAGTCCATCTGAACATGCAGGGATAAATCTAGGTGTAAGTATTGGTTTTACATTTTTAAACTTTCCACTGTCTATAATCCATTTTTCTGTATTACAGAATGTCTGGGCGGCATTTTCTTCACAAAGATATACAGGGCTGTTCCTGTCCATATTTGTTTTTCCAACAAATGCTTTAATACCTGAAGCTTCAAGCTTTTCCATAAGCAGTATAGTAGCAGGTGCATGGATTGTGGCAAATATACATGCCCTTGTAGTTGCACTTTTTAAAAGGTCTTCTGTAAAAATACTATATGCTTTGTCTGCATATTCTATATTATTATATTTTGCTTCCTCTGTAAAAGCGTGTACATCCAGCCATTCAATTAATTCTAAGTCCATTCCTAAACCACGGAACGGATATTGTGGTGCATTTACATGTAAATCTGTAAATCCAGGAATAATTATCTGGTCTGTATAATCATAGAGAGGAAAGTTTTTATAGTGTTCTGGCAGTTCATTATAAACGCCAGCACAAAGCCCGTTTTCACAGACAGCATAGCCGTTCCTTGTAATGCATAGTTCATTACTGGACTTACTATAACAAATATTTCCTTTTATTACAAATTCTTTCATACCAGTCCACCTCTTTTGAGATAAATTTTAATATAATTATTACATATCTATAATAGTTTTTGTAACAAGTTCTTTAAATGATTTGGCTACACGGTCAGCAGTTTCTTGTACTTCTTTATGGTTAAGCTGTTCTTTTGAAATGCCAGCTGCCATATTGGTAATACATGAAATTCCACAGGTTTCAAGTCCCATATGGTGTGCTGCCATAGCTTCACATGCTGTGCTCATGCCAACTGCATCGCCGCCCCATATCTGTGCAAGCCTTACTTCGGCTGGTGTTTCATAGTTAGGTCCTGTAAACTGTACATAGACACCTTCTTGTATTTCAATATTACATTCTTTAGCATTTTTTCTAATTATATCCTGTAAACGCTTACTATAAACCTCACTCATATCTGGAAACCTTGTTCCAAGTCCATCAATATTTGGGCCAATAAGCGGGCTTGGGATACCTGTTGTAATATGGTCTGTAATAATCATAAAATCCCCTGGTTTAAACGATGGGTTAGCCCCGCCAGCAGCATTTGTCAGAAGGATTTTCTTTGCACCAAGCATACCCATAAGGCGTGTTGGGAGAACAACATCAGACATTTTATACCCTTCATAGTAGTGTACACGTCCTTGCATAATAACTACTGGCTTTTCACCAACATATCCAAATACAAAACGTCCTTTATGCCCTTTTACTGTTGATACTGGAAATCCTTCAATGCTGGTATATTCTATTGTCTGCACAACCTGGATTTCATCAGCATAATCACCTAAACCAGAACCAAGGACAAGTGCTGTCTCTGGTTTAAAATCAATTTTTTCTTTTACACTTTTTAAACAAGTCATTAATTTGTTATACATAATTTTCATCTTCCTTTCATTTATTAATTTTTAATAATTTTTAATTACCGTTGCATCAACTTTATGGGTAAATTATATAAAATGGAATTACTAAAAAAAACGACACTTGTCGCAATTAGTAATTTTTAATAACAATCCGGCTTTTTCCACAATTTTAATTGTATATTTTTATATACTTTACACAAATAAATCTTTAAATTTTACAAATTGTATGTCCCTGGATGGAAAGTATTTAAAAAGATATGGAAGCAGAGTTATATTCTTATCTGTGCAAATAAGGGATAATCAGAAATTATAATAGTTAATTTTAATAAGTTTTGTGCATAAGATATAATAATAAAGTTTGGGAGGTGCCATTATGGCAAAATCCTGCCAGGTAAATATCTGTATATCTAAAGATAGTATTCCACATGATGTTTTAATTAAATTACTTCAGAAGATGCATATAGAAGCTGTAAAAGCTGTACTGGAAAACAGTAGCTGGACAGACAGCCAGCTTTGCCAGTTATCAATGGAACTGCAAGGAGCCATAAAAAATGAAAAATAAAAAAGAAAAAACAGTAATTGGTATTTATGCCCGTAAATCAAAATTTACAGGAAAGGGTGAATCAGTTGATAACCAGATAAAAGCATGTGAGGAATATGTAAGGGCAAATTTTGTTAAAAATGGGGAAGAAAATATAAATATAGAAATTTACCAGGATGAAGGGATTTCTGGAAAAGACCTTGTTTCACGTCCAGGGATGATGAAGTTAATCTCAGATGCAGAACAGGGAAAAATACAGGCAGTTATCTGTTACCGTCTTGACCGTGTAAGCAGGAGTGTAAAAGATTTCTCAGAGCTTGTCACCAGGCTCTCTGCCTGTGGGGCAGGTTTTATTTCTGTTAATGAGGCATTTGACACAAGGACACCAGTAGGAAGGGCAATGATGTATATTGCTTCTGTATTTGCACAGCTTGAAAGGGAAACTATTGCAGAACGTATTACTGATAATATGTATGCGCTTGCCAAGACAGGCAGATGGCTTGGAGGTAAGACACCTCTTGGATTTACAAGCCTTAAAATAGAAGAAATAGATGGAACAGGAAGAAAAAGAAGCAGGTACCAGCTGGAAGCTGTGGAAAAAGAACTGGATATAGTACGGTTTATTTATTGCAAATATCCGGAACTTGGTTCCCTGTCAAAGACAGAAACTTATCTTTTAAATAATAATTACCATACAAGAAATGGAAAATACTATGGAAGGTATACTATTAAATCAATTCTTAGTAATCCTGTATATTGCGTGGCGGACGGAATAATTTATAAATATCTCCTGGAAAATGGTTATGGGGTTTATTCAGAAAAGGACATGTTTGATGGCAGCCATGGACTTATTGCTTATAATAAAATTAACTGCCAGCCAGGCAGTGGAAGGGTTAATAATGTAGAGGACTGGATTGTAGCAGTAGGGGAACACAAAGGAGTTATTAATTCACAGGACTGGATTAAAGCACAAGAAATTCTTAAAAGAAATTCTGGTAAAAGTTACCGTTATCCTAAGACAACAGGTGCATTGCTTTCAGGTATTATACGTTGTGGCTGCTGTGGTTCTTTTATGCGGCCTAAAAGTGGAAGAAAAACAGCTGGTGGGGAGAAAAGGTATTATTACCAGTGTGAATGTAAAGAAAAAAGCAAGGGGAATTTATGCCAGATGCCAAATATTCCTGGAAATGTTTTAGATAAAATGGCAGCTGCTGGAATATTTTCTTTAAAAGAAAAAGTTATTAAAGATTACAGTTATCTGTATAAGACAATAGAAACATTTAGAAAAAGTTTAAACAGCCAGCCAGAAGATGCTTTAATCCTACGGCAGCTTAAAGATTGTAAACGCCAGGCTGGAACACTTATTGATGTATTAGCCAGAAGCAGCAGTAAAGAAACGTCAGAAGTTATATTAGAAAGAATAGATGAAATTACAAATACAATGGCAAAACTTAAAGAGCAATATAATAAATTACAGGAAAATACAGTGGACTTTTCATATGGTTTAAATGTTATGGATTTAATACATTTTAAACAGGAGATGTGGGAAAAGATTCCGCCAGCAAAACAAAAAGATATACTTAAAATTATTATAAAAGAAATAATATGGGATGGGAAATATGCAAGAATATATCTGTATACAGATGATAAATAATTAAAAGAATTTAAACCAGGTGTACAAATTTTTTTGTCCTGTATGTTGCCAATGATGGTGCTGTGGCAATGAACTGCTTATGATGATGCGCTCTGATAAAAAAGCATCAAGGGATATATATTTATATGATTCCATTGGTTCGGATAAGGAAGGTAATGAGATAAGCCTTATAGATATAATTGAGTATGAAGATGAAGATGTGGCAGAGCGTGTTACAATGCAGGATAATATTGCAAAACTCGGCAAAATAATTGATAAGACATTAACTCCAAGGGAAAAAGATATTATTATTATGAGATATGGCTTAGGCGGCGGGGAAGAGAAAACACAGAGGGAAATAGCATTGAAATATGGAATATCACGTTCGTATGTATCAAGAATTGAAAAAAATGCATTAAACAAGCTGAAAAAATCATATGAAAGTGTTATATGATATTTAGATAAAAAGGGCAGGTTTTGTAAAAAAATATTATTAAAATTTAAACCTGCCGCCAGTGCCTGCAGCATAGAAAAATATGTATAAATTAATTTTATAAGGCTTGTGATGTAACAGAAAATATGATATTATTATCTGGTAACAGAAAAAGTTGTTATAAGGAATTATTAATTTGAATAAAGTATACGTATAAATTGTATACACGATATGTGGAATGGTACCATATATCGTGTTTTGTATGCTGGAAAGGAGTTTTGGAACAGCAAGGGCTGTTTCATTTCAAGTATAATGACATATATAGAAGAGTATAAAGAGGGAAATAAGTTTTCTGGAATTTATCTTTGTAAAACAAAGCAGGTATTAAAAACAAAAGCGGGTAAAACATATTATTCGTTAATATTACAAGATAAAACTGGAATAATAGATGGAAAAGTGTGGGAACTAAATAATGGCATAGAAGAATTTGAGGCTATGGATTTTATAATGGCAGATGGGATGGTTACATCATTCCAGGGAGCACGCCAGGTAAATATAAACAGAATAAGAAAAGCACAAGAAGGTGAATATAATCCTGCTGATTACATACCAGCATCTAAATATGGAATAGAAGAAATGTATAATGAACTGAAAGAAATAATTAAAACAATAAAAGAACCTTATCTTAGGAAACTTTCAGAAATGTGTTTTATTGATGATACAGAATTTGCCAATAAGTTTAAGTCACATTCTGCTGCAAAATCAATACACCATGGATTTATCGGGGGCCTTTTGCAGCATACTCTTGCAGTAGCAAGGATGTGCAGTTTTATGGCAGATAATTATAATATACTGGACAGGGATTTGCTTATAACGGCAGCAATATTCCATGATATAGGTAAAGTATATGAACTTTCATATTTTCCAGCTAATGATTATACAGATGAAGGCCAGCTGTTAGGACATATTTTTATAGGAGCAGAATTTATAGGTAATAAAGTAAAAGAGATACCAGGATTTCCTAAAGTCCTTGCAACAGAACTGCGCCATTGTATACTTGCACACCACGGTGAGCTTGAGTATGGTTCACCTAAAAAGCCAGCTATGGCAGAGGCTATGGCTCTTGCGTTTGCTGATAATGCAGACGCCAGGCTTGAAACAATGACAGAGATATATGAAAAGGCAAGTCCTTCAACAGAATGGCTTGGATATAACAGGATTGTTGACTCAAATATACGCCAGAGCACAGGGTATGTTAAAAAGCGTAAATAACTGTTATATTGCAAGAAATATGCATGTAAAAGACTAATTTTAGAAAGAAGAGAATAAGATGCCAGGTTATATTGGACAAAGCGGGACAGAAGATAAAAACGCGGCATTACAAAGTGAAAATAATATATTTACTTGTAAAAAAAATGATGAATTTATAATAGATATAGAAGATTTAGGGACAGATGGGGAGGGCATAGGCAAAATCCAGGGATATACTTTGTTTGTAAAAGATGCATTAACAGGTGACAAAGTGCGTGTAAAGATAATGAAAGCAAAGAAGAAATATGCTTATGCAAAACTTTTAGAAATAATAGAACCATCAGAATGGCGTACAGAGCCAGCCTGTCCTGTAGCAAAGCAATGCGGGGGATGCCAGCTCCAGCATTGCAGTTATGAAAAGCAGCTTGAGTGGAAGAGAAAAAAAGTCCAGGACTGTTTAAACAGGATTGGAGGTTTTACAGATATACAGACAGAGCCTGTTATAGGTATGGATATTCCATATTATTACAGGAATAAAGCACAATTTCCAGTGGGATATGACAAAGATGGCAATATTGTAACAGGGTTTTATGCAGGACGCACACATAGTATAATACCATTTAAAAACTGCCTGGTACAACATCCATGCAGCAGCGCAATTTTAGAAACTGTAATTAAATATATGGAAGAGAATAAAATATCTGCATATAATGAAACTAACCATAAGGGAATAGTGCGCCATATACTTATAAGGACAGCACAGGCAACAGGTGAAGTAATGGTATGTCTTGTAATCAATGCAGACAAGCTTCCGTATGCATACAAGCTTGTTAAAATGCTTCTGGAATGTAGTCTTTCCCAGAAATCTGGTAGTATTAATGACATAAACAATAATTTTAATGAAAATTCCTTTATAAAAAGTATATGTATTAATATTAATAAAGAAAAGACAAATGTTATATTAGGAAATAGCATAGAGGTTTTATATGGCACTCCTTATATTACAGATTATATAGGAGAAGTTGAATACCATATTTCCCCGCTTTCATTTTACCAGGTGAATTATGGACAAACAGTAAAATTATATGAAAAAGTTATGGAATTTGCAGATTTAAAAGGTGATGAGGTGGTCTGGGACTTGTATTGTGGCATAGGCACAATATCCCTGTTCCTTGCACAGAAAGCTGCTAAAGTGTGTGGTGTTGAAATTGTGCCACAGGCAGTAGAAGATGCCAAGGAAAATGCAATTCTTAATAATATGGAAAATACAGAATTTTTTAATGGCGCTGCTGAAGAAGTAGTGCCATTGCAATATGAAAAGAGTGGTGGAAAATTAAAAGCGGATGTTGTTACCCTTGACCCTCCAAGAAAGGGATGTGATGAAAAACTGCTAAATACAGTTGTGAATATGGAACCTGCAAGGATTGTATATGTAAGCTGTGACCCAGCAACACTCGCAAGGGATTTAAAATATTTGTGCAACAGGGGATATGAAGTGGGGAAAGTACAGCCCTATGATATGTTTGGACAAAGCTGTCACATAGAAACGGTTGTAATTCTTTCCAAAAACAATAAATAGTGTAATTAATGTAAAAGTGGAGTTTGGCGGGAGTGAGGGTAAAGTGCCATTTGGTAATATTGACAAAAGAGCCTGAGCGTACAAGCCGAAGGAGCGGGTTACTTACAAATGATTAAAGAGTACATAGAAACGAAGTATGGCTTTAAAGTATATACCGTATATATAGCAGAGATAAAGAGGGAGTTAGGATTACCGGTGTATGATGCTCCTAATGAGGTGAAAGAGTTAAAGCGGCGGGGAAACATCCACCCAAAGAAAAAATTGAGGCGATAAAGAATGCACTTGAATATTTTGAGATAATTTAATGGATAAAAATATATTTCAAATCGCAGGAAAGATAGCTCAATTATATCAAGAATTAAATTTTATATTGAAGCATATCGGGAAATGAGGGGAAATGCTTAGAAAATGGTTTGTAGATTAAGCAGAGGATAAGCGTTTTAAGAGATATTTTGTATGGGCTTATGATTTAGGATAGGAGAACATGTATGGCGAAAATTGTGAAAGAGACTATTCATGCTAAAGTCATTGATATTGGCATTTATACAACAAATTTTGAAAGTGGGTTTATCTCATTAACAGATATTGCAAAATATAGAAATGAAGATGACCCAAGATTTGTGATTCAAAACTGGATGCGAAATCGTAACACAATAGAATTTTTAGGCGTTTGATAAGAATTGCATAATCCAGATTTTAACCATATGCAATTCGCAGATATTCGCAATCCGCTTCGCTGCTTGCCCAATAACAAACCAACCTCATAGCCACTTTGCGGCAGTCTGGCAGGAGCTTGAACTCCTGTCAGACTAAGTAAGCCCTGGTAAATCAAACCCACCGCTTAAGAAGCGTGTATTTTAAAGGGCTTACTTAATGAGGTTAAATTACAAGATACATACAGATGCAATTAGGGACAATTTTAAACTTTTAAAAAACTTACTAATAAATGTATAAAATATAATATTAATTATTACCAATATATTGATTTGGATATATTAGAATTTATAGAAAAGGAGTTATAATATGGCAGATTTTAAATATGAAATAATAGAAGAGATAGGTGTTATTTCAGAAAGTCCAAAGGGATGGAGAAAGGAATTAAATCTTATTTCATGGAATAATGGTACTCCAAAGTATGATATAAGGGACTGGGCGCCAGGACATGAGAAGATGGGAAAAGGTATAACATTGTCAGAAGAAGAAATTAGAAAGCTTAAAGAACTGTTATAAAAATCTTTATTGTAGATACATACATAAGGATGTATGGTGCGGAAAAAGCAAAACCAGTATTTTTATTTCTATTTAAGCCTCATAAAATGCGGCATGGGGGATTTATATGAATGATAAAACAATTAGTTATTATAACAAGAATGCAAAAGAATTTGCAAAGAGGACAGTTAATGCAGATATGGGATTTTGCTATAGCAAATTTACTGCTTTATTACATAATAAAGATTATATTCTGGATGCAGGTTGTGGAAGTGGAAGGGATAGTAAATTTTTCTTAGAACAAGGGTTTAATGTCCAGGCAATAGATGCTTCTATGGGAATGTGCCAGCTTGCAACAGAATATATAGGAATACCTGTAAAATGCCTGCGTTTTGATGAAATTGAATTTGACTCACAATTTAATGGGATATGGGCAAATGCTTCTCTTTTACATATAGAAAAAAGTAGTTTGCCAGATATATTACGCAAATTTAACAAAGCATTAAAACCAGACGGGATAATGTATGCTTCATTTAAATATGGGGACAAGGAAGAAGAACGGCTAGAACGTTTTTTTAGTGATTACCATATTGATGAACTGGAAGAAATATTTTTAAAAGATGGTTTATTTGTACTGGAAGAAAGTTTTGAAACAGAGAATGTGAGGCCAGATTATAAAAATAAGCCGTGGGTAAATATTATTGTGAGAAAGAAATAATTATTTTAAAATATTTGTAAGAAGGCAGAGAGTATTTATAAATTTATTTTGTGTAAAACCTGTCTGGTATTTAACTATATTAACAATAGTTAAAAGGATATTTGCAATCTGCAATACCTGCAAGCAGGCATTGGCTGCTTACTTATTGAGATTAAAATAAATTGCATTTTGTATAGTGCTGATGTAAAATGAATTTAAGTAAATTATTAACCAGCTGCCAGGAAGATTGTGTATATCTCCCTGGCTGTATTTTATAATTATATGGAGGAATTAATTATGAGAAAAAATTTTGGGGCAAAACCTTATACTTATCCACAGCCAGTATTTATTATTGCATCTTATAATGAAGATGGAACACCAAATGCTATGAATGCTGCATGGGGAGGTATTAGTGAGGCAAATGAAATCAGCATGTGCATTAGCGCAGGCCATAAAACTACTAAAAATATTTTAGAAAGAAAAGCATTTACAGTAAGTATGGCAGATGCAGCACATGTAACAGAATGTGATTATTTAGGAATAGCTTCTGGTAATAAAGTTTCAGATAAAATACAAAAAGCAGGATTTACTGTAACTAAATCCGGGTTTGTGGATGCACCAGTTATTAATGAGCTTGCAGTATGTGTTGAATGTAAATTAAAAAATTATGATGAAAAAACTTCCCGCCTTACAGGAGAGATAGTTAATGTAAGTGTTGATGAAAATGCACTTGATGCAGCAGGAAATGTTGATGTATCAAAAGTAGTACCAATAGCATTTGACCCATTTAATAACCAGTATGTGAAGTTAACAGAAATAGCAGGCAATGCATTTTCTGATGGTAAGAAATTAATGTAGAGGATATTATCCTGGTGCAAAATACAATATTTGTTATTAATATTTAAGATACATAAGCCCAATATCATAATACTGGGCATGGGGATTATTATGCAGTTACCAGAGTCTGATGGATTAGAGATACAATATCTTAGCCGTTTGTTTGACAAAACAAGTGAGTGTTATAAATTTTTCTGGTTCCAGGCAATTATTAACAAGGTACTTGATGGCAAAGATGTTATTACGTATGAAGAATTAGTTAATGAAATGATAGCTGGTGCCTGGTATATGGTTACAGAATACCATTTGAACCTGGGGCCAAGGGATACATTGGAAAAACTTGTGCACTATATCAGTAGTACCAGTAATATAAAGCCTTCTGAAAAGAAAGATATAGTTTTGGAATATCTTGAAAACTGTAAGGACAAAGAGGTGTTAAAGAAAAAACGTGTACTGGTTTATAATGTTCCATACCGTCTGCAGGCTCCATTTATGGATACAATGAAGGGTAAGGCATGGGATGTGCCAGAGAGCCTTCTTATTGACAGGATTAACAAGGAAAAACGGCTTATATATTATTTTTCCAAATTAAATGGCATGAATACAACAATACATATACAGCCTGGATGGGTTAGTTATATTAATAAGAACCAGGAAATTATAAAGGGCTGGCTGCAGTACAATATGATTTTGTATTTGCAGAAAAGAAATCCAAGTGTTCCAGGTATTGCAGATAAGCTGCAGCCTCCTTTAGAACGTAAACTGGACAAGGTACAGAAATATTGGAAACTTCTTTTAACATTAAAACCAGTCCATGAAATTTATGGAGATAAAATAATCACAGCAAAAGATATTTCCATTGACCATTTTGTGCCCTGGTCTTATGTAGCACATGATGAATTCTGGAACCTGCATCCTACAACCAGGGAGATTAACAGCAGTAAGAGCAATAATCTTCCAGACTGGGATACTTATTTCCCAAAACTTTGCAAGCTGGAGTATTTCTCCTATGAAATAATGAATAATAATACAGCTGTTATGGATGCTTTTGAGAAATGTGCAAAGGAACACTTAAATAATAGTGATATTAAAGGGCGTATTTATAAAAAGGGATTGTCATTTACAATGTTTTCTAATGCTTTAGAAGAGGTTGTACAGCCAGTATACCAGTCTGCAAAGAATTGTGGTTTTCATAACTGGATATATGTAAATAAAAATTAACTGGATATTATATTTGTATGTGAAGTGAAGCAATTAATGTGTTACAGTTCACACCCCCCAATAAACCATTGTGAAATGTGACGAAATTTATTTT
>CAQGLR010000051.1 GCA_948794795.1 uncultured Lachnospiraceae bacterium
CATATTTATATTTTAACATATTTTATTCCTAATGTAAAGTTGAATTAGTATATCACTGGGATTTACATTATCTTGGATTTTCCAATCAGGCAGACCTCCTTTGGTATGTCCTTTAAAAAATTTATTTCTATATATTTGTATTTATTGGTAATATGGATGTAACATTAGGTCTATTGCCAATTCGATCCAGTATATTTTTTTAGTTCATTGAATCATATATTGTGTAAAACTATATACACATATATTCTCTGTTTCATATGCAATATTCATTATCATATCTTTTATACGGTTGTTATCTATATTTTTACATATTTCTTCTGCTTTTATATATTTTCCTTATAATAAATATATTTTAAAATTTTCCATAATAATATTCCTTTTTATTAATTTACCCATGCATCTGAAATTTTCATTATACCATTACTTAATTTATTGTATATAACTTTAACTTCAAAAACGTTTATAATTGTTTTTTATAAAAAACCGGTTTATATGTTCCTGTCACACCAGTATACATTACATCTGCAATAATATTTTTTATATCATTCCAGCTTTTATTTGGAACTAATTTTTCCTATCTATGGTTTGAATTTTTACTTCCATTAATTATATGGTTAATTTTATTTTCAGATAAATTATTTAATTCTTGTAGATATTTAGATGTACTGTTATTCTGATACGCACCATTATGTACATAAACCCTTACCTTCCCCACAAAGTATGACACCCAGTCTTTTACAGCCAGGTTATAAACAGTAACTGGCTCTTCATGTCTTTCTTTCACAATCTTTGTGATACATGCTGTGCCCTCCATTGTTTCCAGGGTATCACCTTCATGTATATACAGTGCTGTGTTGGCAATATCTGCCACTGCACCAACAATTGATATAAATTGGCCTGCACTGGGCACTGCATGTACAATATCAGAATATTTTTTCATATATTGCCGAAAAATTATATTTATAGGATAGTTTATTTTTAATTTATTTAAGTATTACTTTACTGTTTGGCGTAGTACAAGTGTATATATATTAATTTTAATATTTCCTGGAATAGTTTTAATTGGTAATATAATTTAATTGGATTTCAGTACATTCAAATGACAATACAGTTACTTCTGATACTTTTAATAGTTCTTCATCTTCTAAAATAACTGTTATCTTGTTGTCTTCTGCTTTAATTTCTATAATCGTATCATAGAATATATCTTCTTTTCTTTTATTTGAATTCCAATTATAATTTGTAACATTAGAAAATATAATATTTACTTCTTTTAATTCTAGGTCATTTTTTTGTATCCTTTTTGTTTCCACATACATAAATTAATATTTATTATAATTGTTTCATTTAAAAATATTATATTATTTACATAACTATCATTAAAATTTATATTATTTACTAATTCTGTAGGTAACATGCTTAATTGCCTCCTTTTATTACTATATGAGATTTTTTCGTAAAAGAGTTTATGGCGTGTTTGAAAATTGCTTTTAAATTATCAAATTGCATAAAGATTATATTACTCTGGCAAATTCCAAATGTTTTATCAAAAAGCATTTATTTATTATAGTCTGCTTAACTAAATGACATGCATCAAAGCGGAAGTGTGCTATTGGCAATAAAATTTTGGAATTGTCATAGCCATATAATTTGTGCACTTTTTTATTTTCAAAAATGCCTTAGGGTGCTGGAAGTTCTAAAGTATAACAATAATATATATATCAATATTAGTCATCTATATCCTCTATAGTTGGAACAACTGGGGACAATAAATCATCTTGATATATCTTTACTTTGCCCCGGGCCAGCCTATACACCATAAAGGAATTATAATTATCTTCATCTTCATTATTATACATATAAAGTAAACCATAACTTCCTTTAGCTACCTTACCTACTATCTCAAAGAAAGAAAGCAATTCCATGACATCCAATGACATATGATTTGTACATGATAAAAGTTCAATGAAACACTCTCCATTTATCCTCTTAATATTTAGATTACAATAATTCAATTTTTCTAGTTCATCATTAACTTGTTTTAATATCATTTCAAAATGTTCTTCATCTGTTGCTTCATAAGTTTCCCTTATTGTTATCCATCCATGTATCTCAACCATAATTTTTTATTCCTCCTAATTCTTTACACTTGACGGAGTAGTATCAATTACATACCCAACATCATATCTTTGTATATACTCTGTTATTTTTCGTATATACAGAAGTAACTGGTTGTATTTCAAACCGAAAATATGCTTTTCTTCCAGTTTCTTGTGCAGCTTCAAAAGTTGCTTTTGTCTGCTTTCTCCAACTTTTTCCGTATGTTGATAAATCTGGTTTTGCTTGTGCAATATATTTACTAATTACAACACCAAATTCTCTTCCATTAGGAGCATTTGCAAATTTTACTCTTGATTCACCACCAATTTTAACAGCTAATGCATCAGCAACTGAATAAGGGTTATTTACTTT
Source organism: uncultured Lachnospiraceae bacterium (assembly GCA_948794795.1). Lineage (GTDB taxonomy): Bacteria > Bacillota > Clostridia > Lachnospirales > Lachnospiraceae > Butyribacter. The sequence goes on from CAQGLR010000051.1 coordinate 2,473, forward strand.
TATTAACCTTCATAAGTAACTACTACCATTATATCCAATCCCATTATGTACATAAACCTTTACCTGCCTCCATCAAAGTATGACACCCGGTCTTTTAAAGCCAGACTATACACATTAACTGGCTATTCATGCCTTTCTTTCAAAATCTTTGTGATACATGCTGTGCCCTTCATTGTTTCCAGGGTATCACCTTCACGCAGGTTAATAATTGTTACCTAATAGGTACAATTAATTAAGTATTACATATTTTACACTACCATTTTAAGTATTAGAAATGAGCAAAGTTCCTAGTGTTTATAAGGCTTTGTGGGATCTGGAATAAGATAAAGGGTTATAGACACAAAATTAAGAATAATACCCAATTTTTAAAATTGCCCTCTTATTGTATTTATATACTTATTTACATTCTTCATCAATTCCTCAAATATAATTTGACTTGAACGCACATCTGAATAAACCAAGAAAAATATTTCTATTCCGTACTCTCTTTTTTCCAAAGAAAAAATCTCTTTTACAGAATTTATATAATCTGGTTCATATCCTATATATATCTTCTCGTATTTATTTACATCTTGTATGATTTTTTCTTCGTATTGTCTTACTAGAATAACATCCTTTTCATTAGTAATTTTTAATACTACTCCGGCAAAACTACTTCGGTCACGCTGATATTGTATTTCACAGTATATTACTTCATCATCTGGTTTTTGAATCTCATTTCTATATAATGAATCCATAAGTTTTTTTACAGTAAAATTCTCTTTATTCATAATCTTTCCTTCTACACTTCTCTTATTTTTTATAGTTATTTCCCAGTATTCATAATCATTTTTATTAAACCATTTAGAAAATTCTTGTACGGTTTCTGGAGAGTATAATGCTTGGGGTTGGACATTATGAATTTCTAATGCCATATTATGAGCATCATTGTATTCATACCCTCGTTTCACCAACGTACTTTCTGTTAATTCATGCTCGTAAAAATTTTTATATGCACCTGTCAATTTTTGACCATTAAAAAGCATTTTTTCAATCTTTTTCATCATAGCATTATTAGGTTCAAAATCAAGACCATCAACATCATTTGTTAACTGCTTTCTTACTTCATTTAATCCATCAAGATTTTGTTTGGAGAAGAACTACCACACAGGCTGCTTAGTATTTTTTTCTACACCCTCATACTTTTTAAATGCATTTATTATTTTAACGCCTGTTTTGCTTGTTTTAAAAGCATTATAAGACTTCCTTGTTAATGATGCAAGGTCACCAATTCCAGGTATTGCTGCCATACCACACATAATAGCATTCACTGCATCACCTTCATGTATATACAGTGCTGTGTTGGCAATATCTGCCACTGCACCAACAACTGGTAGCTATATCAGGCACTGTATGTACAGCTTCGGAGTGTTTTTCTATAAATTATGATACCCCGCTTAAGAATCCTATGTTGATTGTTTCATTATATATTTAAACCATAATAGTAAAAAGTAGATTAGTATGTGATAAAAAAGGATTAGGTATTTTTTATAAATAATTGTACAGAGTTGTGAGTATGAAAAAAGCTAGTAGATTTTTATATCTGCTAGCTCAAAAATATTAACTATAATGATAAATTGTAGATAATATTATGTTCTGTCTGTCAGACCATCAATTTTCTATTGGTTAAGATAAACCTTGGTTTTAAATGTCTTATGTGGTATCTTTTATTACCAAAAGGTTTTAAAGTGGTGATTGGGTATATAATTATAAAAAATTATTAGTTCCAGCCTTTGCATAAAATAGTTTTTGAATATAATTTACATCTTTGTATATTGTATTTTTAGTTTGTACATTATTGGGATATGCCATTTTTATCTTTATATATCTCCAGCCATTTAAGTATTTCTTCTTGGTTTTTTAAGTAATCCTGGCAATACTTTTTATATATAAGATTTAAATAATACAATAATTCTTTTGGCGTTATAATTATTTCTTCTCCACTATGTAAACCAAATTCAGCTCCTTCATAAAATTCTGTATTGGCTTTATCATAATCATCCAAATCATCCCAAAATACACATGCACCATAATTTTCTCCAAATCCAATATTATTACATACTCCTAAGATTACTTTTTCAAATCTTTCATCATTCACCATATTAAATACTGCTTTTACTGGATAATGACTTTGGTCTAATAATTCATTATCTTCAATTCTAAATTTTCTGCTCAATTTTATCCTCCTTTATTCTGGATACATGGATGAAATTATTCTATTTTCATAATAACCTCTCCATGATTCCCCCTGGTTATCTACTCCAACCCACTCCCACGGTAAAATGCCATCTTTATAATTTTTTGATGCATTATTAGCGGCTTTTAATCCTCTTTCCAAATATTTATCTGTACTTATAATATTAGGTCATAGACAGTTTTTACTTTAGGACGCCCAGTTTGATATTCTTCGGGAATGGGTGTTCCCGTTTTATCAAGCTTTGGCATTTGATATTCTATTGTTTCAACACCTTTTATATTTTTATTTGGAGTAGTACTTACAATTTTAACATCGTTTTGCAAAAAGATATTTTTATTATTTAACTTAAAATGGGTATTTTTTGAAGAAAGCTGTAAACTAATATATTACATAATTCCATTTGCTATTTTAAAATCATCAATCCATTGTTTAGCTTTTCCACAACCACATAAATTCATTTCATGGTTATAACAAATAATATATGTTCCATTGTAATCTGTAACATATATTTCACAATTATATGTTTCTCCAATAATATCACATAAGTCTTTACTATTTTTAAATAGATATGTATTTTTATATTCAATCTGGTTAAAAAATAAATAACATTCTTCTGTTGGCAATATACCAGCTATATATTGCCAGGCAAATTCCCCATAAATGCTAGAGTTTATTATAAATTGTTCCCATATAAAGTTACTTGTATCATTAATAGTAATTCCTAAATTATTTAATATATTTTTTTTAATAAGATTAAATTTTTCTTTTCCAATTTGGTCAAAATTTACCATAACTTTTTTGGGGCTGCTTCCAGTTCCATTGGTATTGTTAATATTACTTTTTCCTCCTGTCACTATTTGTCTTTGCGCCGATGGTAAATAACTTCATCAAGAAAAATATGCCCTACTGTTTTTTTACCTTTTTTTCTTTCCACCTGTTTTGTATCCAACATGTGGTATTTGTGGTGCAGCTGGATTATTTGTATGTGGTAAATCAATGCTAATTTGTGCTTTAGTTTTAGTACTTGTCCATTTAAATGGAACAGATTTTCCATATTCATTTTTAATTTCAGACCATTGGCTTACATAAAAATTTTCTTTGGGTTCTTGTACTCTTTAAATGCTTCTTCTAAAGCATCTTCAACAGTACCTTTACCTCTCAAATCACCATCTATTCCTTCTTTAAATTCATAGCCTTTAGAATTACTATTAGGATTATATTTTTCCTATTATGTACATAAACCCATACCTTCCACACAAAATATGATATCCAGTCTTTTACAGCCAGATTATACACAATAACTGGCTCTTCATGCCTTTCTTTCACAATTTTTGTGATACATACCCTCTATTGTTTCCAAAGTATTATTTTCATACAGGTTAATCATTGTTACCTAATAAATACAATTAAAAATTTATTTTTTACATTTGTTCTATATTTTCAAGACAGGCAGAAAACAGATTTTTTGTAAAAGAGTCCAGGTACTGTAAATAATAAAGTATAACCATAATAAATTTTAAAGTATGTTTATCTCTGGTTCCCACTCTGTAATAATGTCAATATTATAATTTTGTGTAATTATAACATAGTGTTTTACATTCAAAACTTCATAATATCCATCTGCGATATTTTGTATTTGTTTTTCAAATTCCCCTCCTGTTACTTTATAAATTACATTTTTGAAAGCATCTGGCTTGAATTTTTGGATTTCACTATCTGAATATAATTCTGTCTGTACAATTCCTTCATCTAACATTCTTATTGCCAGGATTACACCAAAGTACAAAACAATATGGGTGTTGTTATTTATTAACTCTATAACTAGTCCTTTATCCTCTCCATTAATAACCTGGGTCTGGTAATTTCCTTGTGGGATAATCCCTGTAAATATTTCTTCCCATTTTTCCATATAATCACTCCTAATATCTAATTTTATAAATTTTGCTATTTGATACCTTTATTTCAAGTGTTGGTTGTCCAGTAGAAGTACTTCTCTGTCTGGCAACTATTGTTGTGCCATTATTTAAAGCCCATCACTGCATTTATGCATATACAGTGCCCTGTATTGGTAGTATTTGCCGTTGTTCCACAACTATTATACATCCAGCTGCATTAAGCACTGGATGTATAAAATGAAAGAGTTTTTTATAGTAGTGGCCAAAATTTTTTGTATAATTTTATTCCCTTATTTCATAAGATTTTGCGATCACCCATCCAAACATACCATAAGAAGAATTTATTTCTATATATTTGTATTTATTAGTAATTAAGAAATCAATTAACTCTTGCTCTGTGTTATAAATAATAGGCCAACAAAACCCTTTTAGTTTTATAAGTTCTTTTTGGGTATCTTTTATAAACTTTTGTATTTCAGATTCACAGATATCTGAGATTATATTATAGTCAATAATACATTTAAAAGAATGTGTTAAAACTTCTGAAAAATAAATTGTTTTATATTTTTTTTGTTCATTATTGTATGTTTTGACAGATATATTTTTTTTAATTAAGTTTACATTATAAGAAACTATATCATTATCATGCATTTTTCTATTTCATGCCTTTCTTTCACAATATTTGTGATATGCTGTACTCTCCATTGTTTCCAGGGTATCACCTTCACGCAAGTTAATAGCTGTAACACATCCATGCTCCTGTACATATACTGGGTGGTATGCGGTTGTTTTTATTTCCTCATTCATTTATATTTGTTTTACAATATTTGTAAAGAGATTATTTTTTATTATATTTTTGTGAATTTTTAGAGTTCAAATATTTTTAAAATAATCTATAGCATCTTCTAATTTATATCCAAATTCTTCTTGATAGTAAATTAAAAAATTAATTAGCGCATCTTTCATATCATTATCACTTAATTCTTCGTTTTTAATAAGAGTACTAATTAAATTTTTCCAGTCAGTATATACAGCCTGGTCAACGGGTTTTCCGTCTTCAAAAATGGTGCAATCCAAATCGGATAAAATAGTTATAATTGCATCATCTTGTTTATGATTATCATAATATGTTTCAAGTAAATCTATTGTTTTATAAAAAGCTTTTTGGAATATCATTTTATTTTATTTCTCCTTACATTATTATACAATACAGTACTATTATTCCATTTTTTTGGTATTATATTTACTCCAGCATTATCCACTTTTAGATTTCTGACTCTAACCCATGTTTGAGAATTATCACTCTCTATTTTGGCATACCACTCATTTCCTCTTATATCTTTGCCTAAATAATTTTTTGAATCGTTTGCAACATCCAAGATTCTTTTTATGTTTTCTGGTGTATCAATAATATGTCCATCATCTTTTCTAAAAATATGTTTTAATTGGGAATCATTTTCTGGTAAAGTTATTTTAGGTTCACTATCACCATTATATGCACCATTATGTACATAAACCCTTACCTGCCCCACAAAGTATGATACCCAGTCTTTTACAGCCAGGTTATACACAGTAACTGGCTCTTCATGCCTTTCTTTCACAATCTTTGTGATACATGCTGTGCTCTCCATTGTTTCCAGGGTATTACCTTTACCCAGGTTAATAGCTGTCACCCATCTCTGTTCTTGTACATATACTGGGTGGTATGTGGTTTTTTTTCTTTCTTTCCATCAAGCCATATATGGTAAATTGTATGTACTGTCCTTATAAGTATCTTCTTTTATAAAGTATAATAGTTATTAAGTTTTTTATATAGAATTGTTATATTTTACTTAAATTTCTTCTGTAAGTAAAGTTTCATATAATTTTTTGTAATCTATGTTTGAAATGTATTTTGTGCCTTTTGTTGTTTGTATATGGATTGTATATAAAAGGTTATTATTTTCTTCAGTTATTATTACAGAAATAATACATTTATCACCAAACTTATTTTTTAAAGCTTCAATACCTATATTGATATTATTATTGAAAAAAATCAATATTTCTTTTGGTTCAAATAAAATATTATTTTTAAATATTTCTTTAAAAATAGAGTTTGGTAAGTCCGTGTCACCACCTAAATTTATATGTTGGATATTATTATATAAAAGTTTTATTGTATATTTTTTGTTATTTCGTTCTCCATCATATTTTATAAGAAGTTTTGTATTATTTTCCTTTAAATATATTGGCAATTTTTGTAACATCATTTAACCTTCCTTCTGCTATATCATATATTAAATGCCATTTTTGACTATCAGTTAATTTATTATTTAACATCAAATGAGATAATAACATATTTGTTGTATCAAATGCAGTTCGTTTATTACCATTAGCAAATGCATGATCTGTAATGCTCCTTGTTACTGCTGCTCCTTGTTCATATGGATCATCATAATATGATGCTGAATTAAGTATATTTTTAATACTATTGTTTAATTCAAAACCATCTGAATATTTTTTATTTATCTTTATAATATCATCTGTAATTTCATCTATATCATCAATGAGATTTATAATAGATTTATTATTGTTATAATCATTTCCATTATGTACATAAACCCTTACTTGTCCCACAAAGTATGACACCCAGTCTTTTACAGCCAGGTTATACACAGTAACTGGCTCTTCATGCCTTTCTTTCAAAATCTTTGTGATACATGCTGTACGCTCCATTGTTTCCAGGGTATCACCTTCACGCAGGTTAATAGCTGTTACCCATCCCTGTTCCTGTACATATACTGGGTGGTATGCGGTTGTTTTTATTTCCTCCTTTCCATCAAGCCATACATGGTAAATTGTATGTACTGCCCTTATAAATACATCTTCAACCTCTTTAAAACCAGTTTTGCCAGTTTTTTCATCCCTGGAAAGTATTTCGTCACCTTGTAGATTATTTATTTGGAGTTAATAAATTTTTAAAGAATAATTATTTTATTGTTATTTACCGATGTATATTAGGCAAGGCTTAATCACCAATAATCAATTTTTTCTTGTAATAAACTAAAAATAACTGTATTACCTATGTGTTATTCATTTGTGGACAGTCAGGTAATACAGTTATTTTTTGAAAATTTAAGAAATCATAAATCTTAATTTGTAACTATGATTAAATTTATATTTTTCTTGAATTTAAATCGGTTATATTTTTGGGATAATTTAAGTAATTAATTTCAATCAACATATGTTCTTTATATCTTTTTTCTGGTGTTGTATCTTTTATTACTTTTATGATTTCCATAGCACATGCATAATATTCCTGGTATTGTTCATCATCTTCCTCTAATCCATTATCAGATTCATAGCATGTATCCATTTGTGCCTTTAAAATTGAACCATCATTAAATTCCAATATATATATTTTGTATGGTTCTTCAGAAATATCTTTAAATAAATTTCCTATTATTTTTTCTTCTTGTTCTGAAAAAAACATTATATTACCTCCTATTTTTTAGGGTGTGATGGGACTATATGTGTTCCTTTTTTTGAATAGTGTATTAATCCCATGGTTGTTTTCTGGCTCTTTTTAGTACCTGGGTCTATATATTCTCCAATAATTTTACCACAGTTAACCCTTTTCCGGTCGTTTCCTATCCATTGGCCAGTTCCAGCAAATTTGTTAACTAATTTCTGGGCATCATCAACTGTTCCATAAAATATGCTTCTGCCTTCTATGTAGTTATTGTGTCCAATAATATGTTTGCCTTGTTTTCTTTCATGAATAGTTTTAATATAATCATTAATTGTATTACTACCACCATTATATGCACCATTATGTACATAAACCCTTACTTGTCCCACAAAGTATGACACCCAGTCTTTTACAGCCAGGTTATAAACAGTAACTGGCTCTTCATGTCTTTCTTTCGCAATCTTTGTGATACATGCTGTGCCCTCTATTGTTTCCAGGGTATCACTTTCACGCAGGTTAATAGCTGTTACCCATCCCTGTTCCTGTACATATACTGGGTGGCATGCAGTTTTCTTTAATTTAAATATTTTAATTAACTGATATACTGTAAAATTAGATGTGTTATGTTTCCCAAAAGAATGATAAATTATTATTATTTATTTTGTCTATGTTAATATTTTTACATTCAATTTGCATTTCCATAATACTCAAATCTAATTTTATTATATAAAATCCTTCTGTTTGAGCTTCGTTAACTGAAATATCTTGTATCCAGTAGCCAAGCTGTGGCCTTTTCATATCTTTTACACTAAAAATTTTTCTTCTGTTAGCATCTGTTTCATATAATACTTTATAACAGGATAAAAAAGAAATTTTCCAAGAAGATTCTTCATCATTATAAAAAATTAATTCTATCTCATCTCCAAAATAAGATATTTTTAGATCAAATATTTCACAATCCCAGTAATCTGTTTCTTCGATTTTTTTTTGTATTTTATTATTCATAATATTTATTAAACTCCTATTTAATTATTATATGGTATGTGACCTGCTGGATCCTTATATGATACAATATTACCATTAATATCTAAAGGATTTTTGTTTTTATCTATGATATGGATATGTGTATAATTAGTTGTTTTATCTGGTACATCTATACGCACCCTATAATTACCAGTTTCGTCTTTAATATGTATTCTGCCATTATGGTCTTGGAAATCCCATCCTTTTGGAAGCCTGTCATGTAATTCCTTTCTTGTCATATTTGCAATTTCTTTTGGGGTGCTCTCTAATAGGGATTTTTTACCATCATACCCAATCCCATTATGTACATAAACCCTTACCTGCCCTACAAAGTATGACACCCAGTCTTTTACAGCCAGGTTATACACAGTAACTGGTTCTTCATGTCTTTCTTTTATAATCTTTGTGATACATGCTGTACCCTCCATTGTTTCCAGGGTATCACCTTCACGCAGGTTAATAGCTGTTACCCATCCCTGTTCCTGTACATATACTGGGTGGTATGCGGTTGTTTTTATTTCCTCCTTTCCATCAAGCCATACATGGTAAATTGTATGTACTGCCCTTATAAATACATCTTCAACCTCTTTAAAACCAGTTTTGCCAGTTTTTTCATCCCTGGAAAGTATTTCGTCACCTTTCTGTATTTCTTTAATAGCTGTATACCCATACTTTGTAAGGACAAGGGTATCCCCTGTAAAGCACCTGCCCTTTTTTATACATATATGTTTAAATAAATTCTTTATACGGTCAAACAGACTTTCAAAACCTTTTGACAGTTTGCTTAACCCCTTTGCACCAGTCTTAACCTTACCCCGCAGGCTGCTTAGTATTTTTTCTACACCCTTGTACTTTTTAAGTGCATTCATTACTTTAATGCCTGTTTTGCTTGTTTTAAAAGCATTATAAGACTTCCTTGCCAGTGATGCAAGGTCACCAATTCCAGGTATTGCTGCAATGCCACACATAATAGCATTCCATGCATCACCTTCATGTATATACAGTGCTGTGTTGGCAATATCTGCCACTGCACCAACAACTGGTATAAACCCGGCTACATCTAGTACTGCATGTACAGCTTCGGAGTGTTTTTCTATAAATGATGATACCCCGCTTAAGAATCCCATCTTTCTTAACTCCTTCTTAATGTATTTAGGTTATTCAAAGGGAACTCCTATAAACCCTTAAACTGTTTTTAAGTTTTTTATTTATATTCCTGCAATTATACAATACCTGCTTTACTGCCAGAACCAGTCCTGCCAGGAAGGCGTTCCAGTATAAGACCGCAGAAACCACGGCGCAGTATACTTTCTGCTACAGAAAGGTGTATAATTACGAAAGGTGTCCCTTTGGGATTGGGTATGTAGAATATGCCAGATGATTTCTCTGCAAAATCCTCATTATTTACAGTGACAGAACATGGCAGGCCATTGGCAAAGCCTACATCTTCTGGTACGTATGATATAGGCGGCAGGAACCAGAATGTTTCCTGTTCCTGCTTCTGTGGGTCAACAAAAGCACAAGGTTGCCACTCCTGTTCAGGCAGGTATTGTTCAAGAAGCAGTTTAACCCTGTCACTTACAAGGGATTCTGCTGCAATATAATCAAAATTTCTTAGGGCTGCAATATTTTCCATAACCCGGATGGAAAATTCCCCTGGTTCATGTTTTTTCTCCCTGGGAATGGAAATTGTACCAAGTTGTTTTAGTAAAAAGTAATCCATAACTTACCTCATTTCTGCGCTGTTTTTTGAATATAATCAAGTTTGTGGCAGGCAGCACACAGTCACAAACTGTCTGTGCAGGAAATTATTTCCTGTTTCCTTTTACCTTTTCTTCAAGGACGTGTCTGGAAATAGTTTTTAAACCATCAAACTGTACAAAGATTATATTACTCTGGCAAGTTCCAAATGTTTTACCAAAAAGCAGCTGTTATGGATACGCTGGTGCTTAAGCCTTGTTTTTTAAGGCTTTATGCACCACTGCGTATCCATCCAAGCGGAAGCGGGCTGCTGTTGGTAAAACATTTGGAATTGCCAGAGCCAGTCAATTTATGTACTTTTGAATTGCCAGACACCCTCCTGGTTAACCAAAAATATTTATAACCTGCAGCTGTTCTGGCGAAAGGTTGTACTGTGGAAGCTGTCCCCTCTGGAAAACCGTCCCATCCATAACTGCGCCAGTAAAGTCAGCATCACGTATGCTGCTTCTTAGGAAATCAGCACCAGAGAGGTTTGCACCACGGAAACTTACCCTTTGGTATCCTGTAACTATCCATTTATTATAACCTGGGACTCCTGCATAGGCTTCGGTAGCGGTGAACTTTGCTCCAGAAAGGTCTGCGCCAGTGAAATCTGATTCATGTATAAGGCTGTAACGCAGGTCAGCACCTTTCATACTGGCATTGCAGAAACGTGTGCCAAAAAGAAGTGAGTCCTGCAGGTCTGTACCATCCAGTATTGCATACCTCAGGTCAGAATACCTTAAGTCAATCTCAGAGAGGTCAGTACCAGAGAGGTCAAGCCTGGTGAAATCTTCAAATGCATATTCAAACTCCTGGCGCTGTGAGAACATGGCAAGTGCTTCCCCTGTACTGCGCAGCTGGTTTTCTTTATATATGGGTTCTGAATAAGCCATGTATTCACCAACATTAATTTCAAACTTTTCTGCACGTTTTACAGAAAGAAAGGGTTCTTTTTCTATACAGGGGAGAATTGAGTAACGGAATATTGAGATAATATAACAATAAAATGGCCTGGCACAGGATATCAGGAAAGAAGTAGTTTCCTGTGCACTTACACTGCCAGCAAATCTTTTATGTGCAGATATAAGCTCTGATTCAAGTTCATGGTATTTCTGGAACAGGCTGGAGAAATCAAAGTAACCTATAGTACGCTGCCCGCTGTCAAAGTACCAGTTATCATTGTATACACGCACTTCTGCATTTTCATTTTTCATAAGCAGGCTGGTGTAAAGGAAAGTGTATTCCAGATAGGATATTTCACCAAGTTCACCTGCCTGCTGCAGTTTTACAATATTTTCACAGGTTTCTTTGAAATGTTTCTGGAACATAGGGACAAAGTCCTGGAAATGTTCCTGGTAAATTTCTTCCATTTCAAAAAGCTTTTGATTTTTCAGCCTGTCAGCATATTCTTCAAATATTTTAACCATATACAGTAAAAACCTCCTTTAGCAGTAATATAAAATCATTATATTATAAAACCTTGTAAAGTAAAGAAAAAAGTTGAATGCTGTCAAAGAAAATATGCTTAACTAACTAAAAGCAGAACAATGTTATAAAATGTGATTAAAGTATTTACAAACTCAAACAAAAGGAGTATAATTACCAAAAATTGTATTATAAGATATTGTCATTAATTAAAAAAGAATATTGTACAAGGCGTACAAGCTGGAGGAAAGCATATGGGAATAATTGAACAGACCAACCGGACAATTTTATTTGATGTTATAAACCCGGAAGTCTTTGATATGTTTAACATTATGTCAGATGTGGATGAGAATTCCAAAAGCCTGTCTGATGAAAAGGTGGCAGAAATAAACAATGCCCTTTTGGTTAACAATTTCGATGAATTTTTAAGGAAATTTAAGCCAACAATTTACAGTTATTTTGACCAGGAACGAGGCATGGTATATGAACTGACAAAACCAGCAGGAATACCAGAGCCTTTAGTGAAGAAGATTGTTATTGACCGTAATAATACTTTTTTAAAGATGTTTATTTCTATTATGGACAGCAAGAAAGCATCAGGTGCAACTAATGCGTCATTTAATTATGAAAAAGTAACAGAGATGCTTGCTCCGCATAAAACTTTAAAAGAGATTAAAAAGCTGAAAAAAGATATTACATATCTGGAAAATAAAAATGCCGAGTTTGAAAGTGATTCGCCGGCTAAACAGGACGCTGTACTGAAACTTAAGGCGAAACTTGAGAGAACTAAGAAATACTATAATGAAACTTCATCACAGCTTACCCTTATGCTTGGAATGATTAAGGATAATTTAGACACAGCTGTAAGTGCTGCACAAAAGGGTGTTACAGAGTTTAACCCGGCGCTTCCTGTATTTAATGAAAATGCAGAGATTGTTGCGCTTGGTGTACAGGATAATCCTGCTTCACTTCTTGAGGACAAAGGAAAGGGAAACGGTAAGGAAAGTACAGAACTTGCTAATGCAGCAAAAGGAGAAGTAGCAGTAACAGCTGCTTCTGAAAAGAAAACTATAAGTTATAAGGATTTGTCAGTTGCGGTTATTGAAGAACAGTACAATGAAAGCATGCAGGCGCTTTATGAATCTGTAGGCCAGGAGTATGACACAGAATCTTCCTCTGCTTCCTTGTCAAAGGAATTAATTGTTGCTGCATTTACTGATAAAGTACCAGACAAACTTGTAGCTATGGATATTGATACTAAGGTTGAGCTTTATAATAAATATTCTGCAATTAACACTTTATGGCAGAAGTCATTTATACGTACAGCAAAGCTTCTTATAGAGAGAATACTTAGTGTAAAGGCATTTTTTGACCAGTACCAGCCAAAGACACCATTTATGCGTCCTTCGCTTCTGGTAGTAAATGCACCTATGTCAGATATTTTAGAGGAAAAGAATCTTGAGAATTTAAAGAAATATCTTGAAACAGTTAATAATAAGTCAGATTACAGCAATACCATCTGGTTTGGAATTGTTCCAAATATTGAATATTCAGATGAACGCGAAATTGATATAGATGAAGAAACAATGAGGCAGTTTGGATATACAGGGGATATTTATACAGGAGTTTCTATTATGCCAACCCCTGTGTCAGACCTGCAGCTTTTGTTAGATGAAATAAAGGATTACAGGATACAGGTATTTTTCTCATTTGAAACTGGTGAAGATACAACATTCTTAAAGCTTTCTACACATGGAATGGACCAGTATATGGAGAATACACAGGAACTTGAAAATGCGGATTACAGCCGTTATGCAATACCTTCACTGCCAAACTTTACAGTAATACCTAGTGATAAATCACGTGTAGTATTAGGTTCAAAGGCAGTACGTGACAAAGACGGGAAGCTGCAGTTTTCAACAGACCGTGATGATTTTATGAAGTTCTGGATTTATGGTGTATATATTGGTGCTGCTTATGTGGCAGCAGGAATTGCGGCAGCATACCAGTGTCCGAACTTCTTATCAGCAAAGTTTGGCGGCAAGGTTAAGAAGGAATACCCAGGTGTAAGGTTTGATATTGAAGCAGGGGATAATGCTTTATATGTTACAACAACCATGCCAAAAGAGATTGCAGGATATACAACAGAAACAAAAAATATTATTAATGAACATAAATATGGATTTGTATTTTCTTCTGATAAGAACCAGTTGAATGGCAATTCAATTAATCTGGTTACAGTATATAAGTCACGTTGTATGAATGAAAGCAAGAATGGCGGATTTGAAAGTATATTCAGGGAAACGACACGTACATATCTTTACCGTATGATTGGCGCCCTGACCAGTGATTATAAAAAAGACCGCATTGACAGGATATTTGAATCTGGCGGGAAAGTAAAAGAGTGGCAGCTTTCACCGAATTATGTAAATTCAATACTCCGTGAAGGGGATGGAATTGAAAAGGGTGATTGTAATGATACAACATATAATATAGAAATAAATTTTGCAGGTGTTTCAGAAAATATGGAACTCCAGATTAATACGGATTAATAGTTTTATATTATTTATATTTATTTGTGCTACATATTACAGCGGCACAGGATTAATAAGGATATATGGATAATTTTATCTATATAGTAACCCGTAGGCTGTGTAGTGTAAACTACATCAATATTATGTTAGGAGGGATGCATACATATGGCATACAAAATAGTAATTGCTGATGTAACAGAACTGAGTGAAGAAATTATTAATGTTTCTTTTAACTCAAAGATTCCAGAGGATTCATTTGCAAGGTCTTCAGACATTGAAGCAGAGCTTGTCATTACTGGAAAGGTTTCTTTTGATGCAGACAAGCTGTTCATGCGTGATGCTGCAAAGAGTATGGCAACATGGGCACTGGTGAAGCCAGAGAGCGCAGATGCATACAAAAAGGTAACAGTAGAGTACCAGCATGCAACAGCACCAAGGAAGTATGAATTTTCACATGCATTTGTTGTTTCTTATCATGAGGAATTTACAAAGACAGATGGAGAATTTACTTTGGTATTAAAGCAGAAAAAGGACAGGATTGACGGCGTAGTAATTGAGTAACCTGGAAAAATATTTACAAATGTATTTAGGGAGGCGTGCAGTTTTTGTGCGCCTTTCTAAGAATTAGGAGCAGATATGAAAGTGAACCAGATAGCAAGCAGGTGTATCCAGGCTGGAGTTTTTATTTACCTGGTGTTCCAGATTTTTTATTTATACTATTGTCTGCTGCCTTCTGCAGAAGAAAAAACATGGGAAGGACTGGTATATCTTTGTATTGCCCAGTCTGTTTTATTTGCTGCTGCCATATTTTGTAATTTTCTGGTTTCTTTCCTGGAATACCGGAAGAAGAAACATAGTTCTCCTTTTAAAGCATTATATGTTATTTCTGGTGATGGAAAGATTAAAAACCAGGTTTTATTAAAAGGTAAAAATTCACTTATGGTTACAGGCAAAAAGGATGGAAAGGAAGTTTTCGTAGAAAATACTGGTGAGGCAAAGGAAGGCAGGTATATTTATGGCATATGCAGGCTTGTTGCAGGACACTGGTATTTTGAAGTTAGTCCTGGAAGCCGTCTAGTAGGTATAAGAAAGGGAGGAGAGGGTATAATTTACCGTCTTAAGGAGAATATCCCTTATCCGCTTTCTGTACAGGATGTAATCTATGTGGATACATGTAAAATTACAATTAAAGAACAAAAATATCTGGAGGAACCGGAATGGGTCTGATTCGTTGTAAAAATGGTCATTTATTTAGTGAAAAAAAGCATGGTAATATATGCCCTTATTGTAATGTTACTGTAAATAAAAATGGTAGTTATGAGGAAGACCCACAGGGAAAATATAGTGATATTGTATATCTGAATGACCTGGAGGTCTTAAAGCCCGTTATGGGATGGCTTGTATGCCTGAAAGGACCTTCATGTGGCAGGGATTACAGAATTATTGCAGAGAAGAATTTTATGGGGCGTGCCAATGATATGGAGATAAGGATTATTGGTGATGATACAATCTGTCTTAGAAACCATGCAATTATTGTATATGACCCAGAGAAGAACAGGACAATGCTTCTGCCTGGTGATTCACAGGGGCTTGTATATATACTGGATGATAGTGGAGAATGGGAAGCGGTATTTGAGCCACATGAGCTTGAAGCAGGAGACCGTATTAAACTTGGACAGAGTGAATTTATTTTTGTCCCATTGTGTGGGGAAAATAATGGTTTTGTATTTAACTGGAAAGATACTGAAGAAGCTGGAAAATAATTATAAGACAGCATAATAAGCTGTCTGGATTTATTATGGTTCCAGCTTTGTGTTACAAAAAAGCATGGCATGGGGGACAATTATGAAAGATAAATATAAGATAGGTAATGCCCAGTCCATAGGTTCTTATTATATACAGAGCAATTATTTTTCAACAAAGAACGGGAACTGTGCCCTGGCAGTGCTGGCAGACGGGACTATAGACCATATTAATGGCAGAAGGTGTGCAGTGCTGGCAGTAGAAACATGTATGCGGGGGTTTTATAATAACCCGGCAGGGGAAGGGGTATTGGCATTGTTTGATTCCATTGCAGCAGATATATTAAAGGAAATAAGGGAACTGGTTTATATTGGAAAGATGCCATGCTTGTCATTTAGCGTTATGTTTATAAGGGACAAGCAGCTGTTTTATTATACAGTTGGAGATAACAAGGTTTTTATTTATGATGGCAGGGATTACAAGGTTATGAAAGAAAGAAGAGGGCAGGCAGATTTTGGCAGGAGGATGACAGCAGGTATGTTTTCATGCGGGGCGTGGAAAGCATTACAGGAAAAGGAGATAGTTTCCTGCCTGCAGAAGAATATACATCCATTTGACAAAGCCCAGAGTATTGTTATGGGCATAAATAAAAAGAACAGGAAGAAAGCGGGTAATGCAACCGTTATTTTAGTTGAGGATGCTTTATGAGAAGGTTAAACAGTAAGCTGGATGTGGATTTTATATCAGAGAAGGGTAATGACCTGTCTGAAAAAACATATATTGCTTATACACCGCTTGAAAATTATATGTGTATTGCCATAGCAGAAAGTTATGACAATGAAACAGGAGAAAATAGTGCAAGGATTGCTGTAGAGGCGGCACTGGCAGCATTTGAGCGGAAACCATCATTAAAGCGTATACCAGAATATATACAATATGCCAACCAGCAAGTTTTCATGCACAGTACACGTTACCAGCTTAAGGCAAGCATTATGGTGTTTGTAACAGATTATACAAGGATGCGTTATGGTGTATGTGGTAATACAAAATTATATGGTATATTTGGAAATTTATTTATACTATCAAGTAAAACACAGACAATATACCAGCAGCGCCTTGACGAAGATGCCAGTAAAGAACCAGATGTATCAGAAATACATAATATGACAAGTTATCTGGGTAAGGAAAGGCAGGCAAGGCCATTTATTTCTAAGAAAATAAAGCTTACAGAGGGCTCAGTCCTGCTTTTTGCCACAAGTAATATGTGGGGAAGGATTTCTGGAATTGAGATTTTGGACGCTTATGAAAATACAAAGACAAATGAAGAATTTCTAGACAGCCTGCAAGAGCTTCTGTTAAGCCTGCAGGGACATGCCCCACAGAAGATAGGAAGTTTTACTGCTGCCACACTTTCTGTTGAGAAGGTATTCCAGGAGGATGTACAGAAAGAAAAAAAGAAAAAGAGAATAATTCTGTTTATTATAATTGGATTTTTCGTTATCCTGCTGGTTTTATGTATTGTATTTTTAACCATAAGGGCAATGGACAGAAAAAAGATAAGAGAAATAAAGGAATATGATAAAAAAGGTGCCCAGTATGTGGATTATGGTAATTATACAAAGGCACTGGAGAAATATGAGCTTGCGGACACACTTGCAGATAAACTTAGCCTAAGCAACTGGCAGTATATTAATGAAAAAAAGGAACTGTCTGAAACTGTATCTGGAAGGAAAGACCTTCTGGTCTTGTTACAGGATGCAGAGGCAGCTTATGAAGGAAAGAATTATGAGCAGGCAAAGAAGTTATATACACAAATACAGAAAGAGGCAGTGTATCAGGAGCTTAGTTATATTGAAAGTGATGCCAGCCAGAAGCTTGAGGAGATAAAATTGTATCTGGAGGCTTCCCAGTGTGATGCCCTGGGGGATATGTATGCTTCTGCAGGTGAGTATAATGACGCTATAAACCAGTATGAAAAGGCGCTGGAGCTTTTAAAAAGGACAGGAAGCCTTGATAAACAGGCAGAGATACAGGCTAAGATTTTTGATATACGCAGTAAACAGAAAGAAGCTAAAGCAGCAAAGGAAGAAGAAAAGAAAGCGGAAGAAGCAGAGAAAAAGGCAGCAGCAGAAGAAAAAAAGGCAAAGGCAGAAGAGAAGAAACAGAAGGCAGCAGATAAAGAAATTATACAGATGAATATACTGGTTGCAAGTGCTAATAAAGCACTTGAGGAAGGCCGTATTGCAAGGGCAAAGAAACTTTATAAGGAAGTTCTTGCAAAGTATAAAGGATTTAGTGGTTCTGCGGAAGATGCAGACAAGGTATATGCAGATATTGTTGCTTTGGGGCAGGCAATTACTGAGGCTGAGGCAAAAGCAATAGAGGATGCAGAACAGGAACGTCTTAAACTGGCTTCTAAATATATATTACAGGCAAGAGAGGCAATGCGGGATGACGATAAAAAGAAGGCTGTAAAGTTCTATGAAAAGGCGCTGGATGTATATAAAGAGCTGGATATATGGGATGAAAGGACAGAAGAGGTTTATGATGCGCTTGATGAACTGGAAAATGGAGAGGACTGATACACAGGCAGGGGAGGAATATAATGGAGCATGTAAAGGAACTTTTGAAATCCAGGATAGAGGGGATACATGACCCTTTACAGAGGATTTTACTTCAGGATGTACTGGCTGATGTGTTTACAGAACTCTTGCAATATAGTGAAGAACGTTATGCCAGGCTGGAAAATAAACTGGATATGGAAACAGGGGACTCTTTACGCCAATATTATATTTATACTGGTGTTTGTAAGAGAGAGGATATTGACAGTACAAGCCGTTGTCTTTTTGAAATAAAAACAAGCCCGGCGTATGGAACAGGATACTTAGGGAGGATATTCCTTGCATGTGGTTATCCTGTTATACGCCAGTGTATTTCCAGGGAATACAAGGCACAGGTTATAACAGATAAAGGGAAATATGAAACTGTGGTGTCCCTAAGATATTGCCATGCTTACCTGGATGCTATTGGACATCTGTACCACCAGTTTAACCTAAGCCAGAAGCAGTGGCACACTATAAACTGTCCATTTCTTTATAAGATGCTTGATATTGTGGATACCAAAGGGGTGGTTCCTGGTGATGAGACAGTACAGAAAGTGGAAATTATGTTAGGGGAACTTTCAGAATATGTAATTTATGATGCTGTCCTTGTCTGGAATGTACAAGAGGAGATATGTAAGCCATCTGTAGAAACTGTAGCAGCAGATAATGAGGGGGTTTATATACATAAAATCCTTCTTAAGGATAAAGTTTCTGGATATCTTGCTGCCCCAGAGGGTGAAGATTTATTCTGGACAGTTTTTTCAGAGGATAGCATTTTAGTACATACAAGAAAAAGAGCCCATGAAAATATGAAGCTTTTAAAAGTGGCACATATGGATATAAATAAAGACCTTACGGGGCTTTTGTATCCATTGCAGTCTAATTACAGGAACATGCGCCATGCGGACAGGCAGGCACGTAATAATCCACGCTGTATATGGACAGAGGGTGAAACCAGGCGGACATTAAGTTCATATGAGGTATTTAATGAGTTTGAACTATTGGATATCTGTATGGATTTACATGGGGATATCCCAGGAATTGACATAAATCATTTTATAAAAAGTAATTCCCTTTTGAAGTCCAGAAGAAAAGTGGCATTAATATTACATCCAAAAGACAGTAAAGATATATTTTGTTATGAAAAGATGTTTTTCCTGCTTTCGGAACTGCAGTTGTGTGCAGCAGAGTATGAATGGACAGGAATCCTTAAGTAGACATATACAGCTTAGTGGCTTAAAAAATACAGTATTGACAATGCAGCACAGGAGTGAAGATATATGAATGATATAAACCACATATGGGGACCTTATCTTGCAATGCTGCAGCAGGAGGGGAACCTGGCGGATTTGTATTATAAAGTGAAGGATAACAGGGTTTCACCTTATCTGGAACTGCAGGCAGATAATTTATATGGAAACGGGTATAGTGGAAAATATTTAAAATTAGACGTAAATCCTTATATACGTTTCTTGAAAATATTTGAACCACTTCTTTCCCCAGATGACATGGGATATGAAGAATTTAACCAGGCACTTTCTGATATCCTGCTGCACTATCTGGCAGACCTGGATTTAAAGTCTGGCATGTGCAGGCAGGATTTTTATACATCATTTATAATAAAAGATTTGGAAAGCGGGGCTTATGGCGGGCTTGATGAATTAAAAGAATTTACAAGGATTGAGAAAGTGGAAACTGCAAGATGGCTGTTGTGTTTCTACCAGACAGGTGACAATGAGTCATGCATATCAGGGGCAGCAGGATGCCTGCTTCCAGAATGTGAGGTTTTAGTACGTGAAGGTACAGAATTTGTATTCTATATGCGTGAACCATGGAATGAAACTGATAATAAAAAGCTTATGTTCCTGGTAAGGCTTTTCCTGCCATTATCTGCCCCTTATACTGTCCACTGGACATGTACATATGGGGTAACTGGATATAATGAAACAATGCGGCTTGGCAGTTTTGTCCTGGCATAGCCTGAAAGAGGTGCAGTAATGTTATATGAAACATATAAGTTAGGGAAATTAAAGAAAAGCCCAGTCCAGAGGTTTTATACACGTGAGGAATTGGAGTCATATGAACTTCCCAGGCTTAAGGAAATATGCCGGGCAGAAAGCATAAAGCCGCCTTCAGTGGAAACTTTTTATAGTAAACAGAAAATGGTTGCGCTGCTTTATAAATATCTTGGAATTGTAAAGAAAGATATGATTACTTTATATTCAGAAAAAGGATGTATTTTTCTTAAAGAGGCTTTAAAAAAAGATGGGGCAAGGCAGCCAGCAGATACCAGTGTGCCAGTGCACATGGAGATATACAAAGGGCAGGATTCCCTTGGGGATGAAGAGCCGCCATATATTGTAATAAGCCAGGATACTTTACCTGGGGTTTATTCATTTCTGGCAGATAGTACAGGGAATATACAGGCTATACTGGAGGCTAAACCTGCTGGTGCAAAGAAGTACAGGCTTTATCTTTCAAGAGAAAGGATGTCACCAGATATACCAGCAGGTTATTTCCATAACTGGAGCCTTGTTTTCTTTAAACAAGAGGATATGGAAGAGGCTGTAAGGCGTTATCTGGGAAAGGAAAAAAGAAAGAGCACTTTGCGTTATAGTATATGCCCTCTTCCAGAAGTCCTTGTGAAAGAGGTGCCAGAATCAGAAGAACCATTAGTTATAGATTATGGGACATCATATACAACAGCAGGTATTTATAAAGGCATGGATAAGGCAGGAAGGATTTTCTTTACATATAATCCAGAATGTGGATGGGAAAGCAGTGGATGCCAGAATTGCAGTATGTGTCCAAGTGTGGTTGCGGTAAAGGACTGCAGCAGGGGTGAAGAAGATGTAGTCCTTCTTTTTGGTGAAGATGCAGTACAGGAATCAAAAAGACAGGGATTTCTTGCGAGGAGCAGTATTTTTTATAATACCAGGAACTGGGCAGCACATTACAATGAAAGGATTTCTGTTACAGACCAGGAGGGCAATACATGTGAAATAGAAAGGCTTTTTATTGTGAGACAGTTTCTTCTATATATTATAGGGAAAGCAGAACAGCAGACCAGGACGAAATATACAAAAATTTGCTTTATATGTCCTGTGAAGCAGAAGGGGCTTTTTCTGGATATGTATAAGAGTGCACTTCCTGGGTACCAGGTGTCTGCAGAAGATGAAGCAGTTGCTGCATTATACCAGCTTCTAGGACAGGACATCAGGGATATGGCTTATGAAGATGGTGTTTTAAAAAATGCCCTTGTACTAGATTGTGGAGGTGGTACAAGTGAAATGACAGTATGCAGGTACAGAATTACGGATGAAAAGATTACAAGCAAGCTTGACCTGCATGTGGCATTTGTACATGGTGATACCAGCTTTGGTGGAAATAATCTGACCTGGAGGATATTACAATTCCTTAAAATCCGTATTGCTGAGGCAATATCTGGGAAAACACCTGTACCAATACACAAATTATTTCCAGGTGTATTCCCAGGCTTTTATGAAGCAGTGGATATGTATGGTACAGAAAAGGTATATGAAACTTTTACAAAGGCATACCAGGAAGCAGAAGCGGTAATTCCTACATTTTTTGCTTTATATCACAATAAGCCAGAAAGCTTTTTTCTAAAAGTACGTGGTAATTATTATTTCCTATGGAATCTTGCGGAAGCTGTGAAGCAGAGGCTTTTTGGCAGTCCAGGGATATGCTGGCTGCCGCTTGGGACACTTTTTGGCAATCCTGGCAGCAGGCCTTGTTTTACTGACTTCCATATTTCAGTGCAGGGAAAAGATGGTACATTGGAAACAAATACTATCTGTCCAGAACTTGTTATTGGAAAAGAAGAGGCTAATCTTTTGCTTAAACCTGATATTTATGGTTTCCTTAAAAATTTTATTGAGCCATGGTATGAGAGTGGGAAACTGTCAGAAACAGACCGTATAATATTATCTGGACAAAGCAGTAAGACGGGACTTTTCAAGGATATACTTAAGGAATATGTAGCAGGCAGGAAAGCAAACCCGCCAGCTGGCAGCAGCTGTGCAGGAAAGCTTATGTCTATAGATGGTGCAGTCCTGTACAGGCAGGATAAAAATACAGGCAGGATACGTGCATCATTGGAATATGAGCCAGCAAGGGTTCCATATTCCCTGGCAGCAGATGATTATAATGCAGGCGGCAGGGAGAAGATACTTCTGGAAAAGGGAACCCTTGCTGGGCAGGTGTATGGGTGGATTTCAAGGCCGGTAGAAGCAGCAGAGGTTTTATTCCATTTAAAAGATGGTACAGGCAGGGAAGTATCCAGTATCCCGTTCCTGTTGCACAAAAAGGATTATAAAGAAACAGGTTATGATGAATTAAGGTCAGGTTATAATTTAATAAACCAGGAAGACCTGGACAGTATAAAAAACGGTGAGCTGAGGATTTTTGTTTTTGCAGATAATGCAAACTGGGGGTTTTCTATTCTGGAAATATCCCGTAAGCAGGATAGATTATACAGCTGTCCTTTAAGTTTTATCCCATTTGAACCAGGTACATGGGAAACAGATTTCTTTGATGGGAGGCATTAGTTTATGCAGGAATATAAGAAACCGCTTTTCCAAAAAGGAAGGGTATTAAAAAAGGAAGGCCTGGAAGCATTATGGGATTTCCCGTCAGGTCTTGCCAGTACAATGATGGCTGGATGGCATGATGGGATACTTTCTGGGTTTGGGATATCTTATGCTATGGAAGATAATGGAAAAGGGCAGCTTATTGTAGAAGCTGGTGCTGTATTACATAAAGGGCAGGTAGTGCTGGCAGGAAAAGAAGTTTTTCCTTTTGATGCATTTGACAGGCAGGTAGTAGTACGCCTTTATATCCTGCCTGGTTATCCTGCAGATGATTTTTATATATGGCCTCTGGAAGTACGTATAGAAGGAATACAAGACAGCACAGAAGGGCTTGAACTTGGCAGGTTCCGGCTGTCACAGGGGGCACGTTTAAGAAAGGAATACCAGGATATGCAGGATTTCCATACAGCATATAATACACTGGATATTACCAATGTGCAATACGCAGGGCCTGGTGGTGCTACTGTCCCGCCAGTGATGTTACAGGTATTTGCCCGTATGGTTATTGCAAATAAGGCAGCAGGGGAAGCAGATATAAGTTTTGCACTTATGTGCCTTGGACAGGCACCTGTACCCAGAGAATGTATTTTATGGTATATAAGCCGCAGGCTTGGTACTCCATACAGGGAAATGGAACATAATGAAATCTATGAATCGCTGGTGCGTATTGCAGGAACAGGCAGCAGGGGAGCAGACCGGGGACAAAGAAAAGACGGGCCAGCAGTGTTTTAAGTAATTAAGTCCAGCTAATAAATGTCAATAGCAAAATGAAAAAAGATTGAAATTATTTTT
>CAQGLR010000052.1 GCA_948794795.1 uncultured Lachnospiraceae bacterium
GAATGTTGGCGGCTTATGGGATTTTCAGATGAAGATTTTCACAAGGCAGAGGAAGGCAACAGCATAGTAAAGAATGTTTTAATTGCTATTTTCGGGCAGATGATACATGAAAAGGAGAATTTGTATAAAGTATGAAGTATGACAAAGAACTGTACCTAGATTCAGGAATATACGGACTTGACGAAGAAGTTACCAACAAAAAGGAAAAAATAGTGTTGTGCAGGATGCCACATATATGTGCAAGCTGTGCACGTGAAATACGCAAGGGAGAGCAGGCTTTATATGAGAGTGGTTTTCTTGATGGCGAACCTGTATCATGTTACACATGTCTGGAATGCATAGAAGAATGGCTCGAAGAAACGGGACAAGCTGTAAATGAGGACGAATGAAGTTTGTAAATGCGTAAATTTATAAAAGAAAGAACACCTGCTTAATGGGAGTAGTACAGGTGTTCAATCCAATTGCATTTTAGAATAACACTGTAATTATACTATATACCAGCAGAAAAAGCAAATACAAGTTAAAAAACTTATACCATATATAGGAAAAAATATATTAACGAAAGGGGCGGTTGTTATGAACCATAGTTTTAACGTGGAAGTTGCAACAAAATATGGGATGCTTGAGGCGGTTCTTCTTGAAAATATTAATTTCTGGGTTACAAAAAACAAGGCAAACAATGTCCAGTATTATGACGGGCATTACTGGACATATAACAGTGTAAAAGCCCTGGCAGAGTTATTCCCTTATGCATCAAGGACTACAATATCAAGGGCATTACACCGCCTGGAAGATGAAGGACTCATATTGTCTGGCAATTATAATAAAAGTGCGTATGACAGGACTATATGGTATACAATTACAGAAGAATGCAGCCTTCTTTTAGATGGGAAAGATGTTATTAATGATGAGGGAGATACAAAACTGGATAATGTACAGGATGGACAGTCCATTACCCAGAATGAACAATGCATTGTTCAAAATGAAAAATGCATTGCCCAAAATGATAACATCCATTGCCCAGAATGCGAAATGGAAATAACCAAAATGCACAATGGATTTGCTCAAAGTGAGCAACCTATACCAGATATAAACACAGATATAAACACAGATGTTAATTTAACAGTATCTAACGATACTGTTTGTCGGACTGACGTCCAACGTGTGGCGGAACACTGGAACCAGCTAGCAACATATGGGATAAAACCTGTAACCAGTATTAACCATGGCACAAAACGTTTTGACATGCTTAGGGCACGTGTGCGCTCTTATGGCATGGATAAAATTCTGGAGGCTATAGAAAATATTAAAAAAAGTGCTTTTCTTTGTGGGTCTGGACAAAAAGGATGGGTTATAACATTCGACTGGTTTGTGCGTCCTAACAATTTTATCAAGGTCCTTGAGGGCAATTATGATGATGCCAGAGCAGATGCCACGCCAGCAGATATGGGACAACAGCATACAGGTAAAAGCGGTTATCCGCTGGAACTTCTTAAAAAGCTGTCGGAAGGAGGTGTAAACGGATATGGACAGGTTTGACCATTATCTTTTGGAACATGCAAAACCAGCTTGGGCAGGTGCGGCAAAGACGCATTATAACTGCCAGAAGTGCCAGGATACAGGCTGGATAACATCTTTCCAGGACGGGTATGAAGTAATGAGCAGGTGTAGCTGCTATGCGGTTGGACGTGCAAAGGAGCTGATGGAAAAGAGCGGGCTGTCCATGGAGTTCCTTAAGAAAAGCTTTGACAACTTTGGCACCAGGGAAGAACCAGTGCTTGCCAATGCCAAAAGCAAAGCAGTAAATTATGTTAAAAATTTCAAAGAAACTAGGCATTGCAGGCATAATTCAATTATGTTCTGTGGGCAGCCTGGTTCCGGCAAGACGCACCTTGGCACAGCAATATGCGGCAGTCTTATGGCTATGTGCATACCAGTCATATACATGCCATACCGCAATGCAATGACAAAGCTTAAGCAGAATATCACAGATGAAACAGCATATATTAAGGCACTTGGCGTATACATGAATGCACCTGTATTGTACATAGATGACCTGCTTAAAGGAAAACTGACAGAAACAGATATGAATGTAATGTATGAGCTTATAAATTACAGGTACATGAATAACCTGCCCTTAATAATTAGTACAGAGAAAGACCTGGAAGGGCTACTGGTATTTGACGAGGCAACAGGCAGCAGGATAATTGAGATGTGTGGGACTAACATAGCATGTATCAAAGGCAAGGAGTTTAATTACCGTATGTCCTGGTAATCTTTATGCGTTTAAACGTAGAAAGGGGATAGTTATGGACAAAACAGATAGTATTGTAACAGGATATTCAAGTATATGTTTCTTCTGCGGCAAACCAGCAGAATGTGAACATCATTTATTGTTCGGCAATGGGAAAAGAAGGCTTGCAGAAGAGGACGGGCTTAAAGTACCCGTATGTAACCAGTGCCATACACTTGGGACGGTAACAGGGCGTATACATGATAATCCTATGGCTGAAAAATTGTCTAAAATGTTAGGACAGGCAATATTTGAGTTAGAAGTTGGCGACAGGGATGACTTTATGGCACGTTATGGCAAATCTTATTTGTAAGAATAAAGAGGTCAGCAAAATGACTAGTACAAGCAGAAAACGGCATATATCTAACTGGGAGTTTTACCAGGGAATTGGTATATGTCCAAGGTGCAGAAAAAACAGGCTATATGGCAGTGAAAAACAATGTCCTGTATGCAGTGCAGATATGTATGTTAATGTCATGCGTAACAGAGAAAAAGGGCATTACAACCAGACACACAGGGAATGGGAAAGAAAGGCTTACCAGGACAGAAAAGAGAAAGGCATATGTACAAGGTGTGGCAAGAGAAAAGCAGACAATGGTTTTTCAACGTGTGGCATATGTAGAAAAAAAGGCAGGGATTACAGGTATTCCAGGGAAGGTAAGCCAGGCAGGAGGGAACGGGTTATAAACGGGATGTGTTATTTCTGCGGGAACCCAGTAAAAAAAGGGTATAAGGTCTGTGAAAAACATTACAGTATGTGTGTGAAAAACTGTACAGGCAGGGAAGACGTTTAAATTAAAAAAGTTGACAAAGGAGCATGGCGGATGGAAAAAAACATATTACAGGATTATACAAACGCAAAAGCACGTGTAAAATATTTACGCAAGGCAGCAGAGAAGCTTGAAAAAAAGATAGAAAGGCTTGAGCATACGGGATATGGTCTTGTAGGTGATACTGTATCCAGAGGTAAAAGAGGGAAGAAACCTCTAGGTACAGTAAGAATTTCTGGTTTTCCTGTCCCTGAATACCAGGAAACTGTCTGCCAGCTGAAACTCCGCAAAAAACTTTTAAAAACAGAGGAAATGAAACTTGAGAAAATAGTAAGTGAAATAGAAAAATTTATAGAATCAATAAATGATATAGAAATGCGCAACATACTTAGTTTTTATTACATAGAGGGCATGACATGGGCAAGCGTAGCTTGTGAAATGAATAAGCTTTACAAAAATAAATATTATACTGAAAACAGTTGCAGGATGAAATATGAAAGATTTTTGAAAAAATTTTAAAAACGACGGTTTTGTTCGGTTTTTTTATGTTAATATATAAAATAGAAAAACTGTATCCATAAACAGGATATAATTGTTTTATATATTTCCTCCTAACACACAGCACTGGCTTGCTGTGTGTTTTTTATGGTCTATACAGGGTACAGGGGAGGCGGTGGTTTGAACGTTGTAGAACCCATAAGGGACAAAGAAGTAATCAAGGACATGATAGATTACTTAAGGCTTAGGAGTGACAGGGATACACTTCTCTTTATGTTTGGTATATATTCAGGGCTACGTATATCAGATATAATAAAACTGCGTGTAAGGGATGTAAAAGGCAAGGACAGGGTGGCAGTAAAAGAAACCAAAACTGGCAAGGAAAAAATACTTAAGCTTAACCCAATGCTAAGAAAAGAAATTGCTGTATATATTACTGGCAAAAAGGATTATGAAGTCTTGTTTAAGTCCCCAAGAGGGATAAACAAACCAATATCACGCCAGCAGGCTTACAATATAATTAATAGTGCAGGTAAACATTTTGGACTGGAACGCATAGGAACACATACAATGCGTAAGACATTTGGCTTCCATATATACCAGAAAACAAAGGATATCACCCTTGTGCAGAAACTTTTAAACCATTCATCGCCAGAATTTACACTGGCATATATCGGCATGACACAAAAAACAATGGAAGATGCAGTTGAAAGCTTGCGGTATTAAAAAACGGAAGTGTCCGTTTTCTTTTGTATATGATTTGACATATAAAATAAAAGACAATGCAGGTGTATTTTTTCATCTGCACTTAAATGAAGAAACAGCCAGGAATCTATATATACACTACATTAAGATATGACAAATAAAATAATGTAACAATAAATTTTAAGAAACAAATATTATTACAGGCAAAATTAATTTATCAGATAGAAACCTATAAATTTTGTCCCCAAAAAAACGGACAAAATACGAACGTAGGTTCTTTGAAAAAATTAAATTTTCCTTGCGGGTCAGGCGAAGCCCAAGGGATGGCTAGTTTTTTATATAAAATTTTGTTTATTGCCATTTCCGAAATGGGGGTATTAAAGTGGATACAAAAAAAATTGATGATATTTCAACAGTGACAGTATCTTCAAAGGTACTGGCTGAAATTATTGGTGTTGGCGACAGACAGATACGTAATCTTGCAAACGAAGGTATACTTGTAAGAAATACACATGGAAGATATCTTCTTATGAAGTCACTGAAAAATTATATCCTTAACCTTAAAATTGCTAAAACAGGAGAAAAGATTTCAAGTGATTTTGATGAAAGTGAACTTGACTTAGATTCTGAAAAAGCAAAACATGAGCATCTTAAAGCTATGATTACTGAAATCAAATTACAGCTTATAAAAGGGCAAGTACATAAATCAGAGGATGTAGGTGCTGTTATAACTAACATGTTTACGAAATTCCGCTCCAAGATGATGGCTTTGCCATATAAACTTGCACCAAAACTTGAAGGCAAAACAAAAATTGGTATATCAGATATATTGAAAGAAGAAATAGAATTTGCGTTAAGAGAACTTGCAGACTATAAGCCATCTGATTACTACCCAGAAGAGTATGTTGATATTGAAGAGGATGACCTGTTAAGCATGTCAGGTACAGAAGGGGATATTTATGAAGAGTAAGAAAGTAGATTTCCATACCCTTCACTTTATATGTTCCCTTGCATGTGCTTTAAGACCAAAGGAAGACCTTACAATAAGCCAGTGGGCAGACAAAAACATGGTTCTTCCTGATGGTTCAAATGAGGCAGGACGTTTTAATACTTCGAGTGTCCCATACCAGAAAGAGATAATGGATGCTATCACAGACCTGCATGTAAGAAGTGTTACAGTAATGTCTTCATCACAGGTAGGAAAGACTACTATAATACTTTGTGGTATTGGTTACTACATAGAACATGAACCATCAACACAGCTTATGGTTCTGCCAACACTGACGCTTGGAGAGAAATTTTCAAAAACAAGGCTTGCGCCAATGATAAGGGAAGTGCCATTGCTTAGTGAAAAGATTGCACCAGCAAAAGCAAAGGATTCAGACAATACTATACTGTTTAAACAGTATACAGGCGGTTATATTGTGGTTTCTGGTGCTAACTCACCTGCTTCCCTGTCTTCAATGCCTATAAGGATTGTCTGGATGGATGAAGTGGATCGTTATCCTGCATCTGCTGGCGGCGAAGGAGACCCTGTAGTTCTTGCGGAAAAAAGAGCTACTACGTTCTGGAACAAAAAGTATATTAAGACTTCTACACCTACTATTGCTGGTAAAAGCAGGATTGAAAAAGAATATTTTGACGGGACAATGGAAGAATGGTGTGTGATGTGTCCAAGCTGTGGACATTGGCAGCCATATGATTTCCAGAGGGTTGTATTTGAAAATGTGTCAATGTGCTGTGAAGGATGTGGTGAAGAAATTTCTGAAATGGACTGGAAAGAATCAGAGCATAAATGGATTGCAGCACATCCAGAACGTAAAAAACACAGGAGTTTCCATCTTAATGAGCTTGCTTCACCCTGGGTACAGTGGCAGGATATAATTGATGAATTTAAAGCGGCTATGGATGAATATAAAAAACTTCACGACACAGAAAGACTCCAGGCATTTATAAATACTACCCTTGGCGAATCATGGAAAGAAGAAAGCCTTGCGAAAGAAACCATTAATGAAGAGGAACTTGAGGCAAGGGCAGAATATTATCCTGCGGACATTCCAGATGGTGTAATTGTACTGACAGCATCTGTTGATGTACAGGATAACAGGTTTGAAGTTGAGGTAAAAGGCTGGGCAAGATACTTTGAAAACTGGGGCATTTATAAAACTGAAATTTATGGAAATCCAGCAAAAAGTGAAATATGGGAAGAGCTTGAACAATATTTAAAGACAACATTTTATTTTGAAGATGGCAGGGAATTAAATATTGCGGGCATAGGCATTGATACAGGCGGACACCATACTAACATGGTTTACAAATGGATAAGGAAAATGAAAGAACGCACAAAGGTTTCAGGGGTAAGGGTGTTTGGTTTGAAAGGCTATGCAAACAAGCCAGACATACCACTGCTTTACAAATCAACTAATGTAGATATAACAGCAGATGACGGGAAAGGCGGGAAAAAGGTTATTGGGCATACAGCAATTAATATTATTGGTGTTGATGCTGGAAAAGAATCAATAACAAACTGGCTTTCTATAAATGAAGCTGGAGAAGGGTACTGTCATTTTCCTCTTGATGAAGAGCGTGGTTATGGACACGAGTATTACAAGGGTCTGCTTTCAGAAAAGCAGATTGAAAAGAAAGTAAAGGATGTAATTAAAAAGAAATGGGTTAAAAAGAGCGGCGTAAGGAATGAGCCGCTTGATTTATTTAATTACAATTATGCTGTCTGCGAACTGCTGCGTCCTTCTTGGGACAATCTGGAAAGAAAAGTTAATTCAGGCATTAATTACATGAAGAAAACTGCCAGCATAAACAGTGGCAGGAATACAAGAAAATGCCAGAAAGGAATGGAACTTTAATGGAAAGTACAAATAATGACAGACTTAATGTTTTACAGAAAAGGCTTGCTGCTTATTACAAAGCAGAAGAAAAAATACTAAGAAGCCAGTCATATTCCATTGGCCAGGAACAGCTTACACGTACAAGTCTTGCGCAAGTACAAGCAAAAATAAAAGAGCTTGAAGAAGAAATTGCCATTATTAAAGACAGAGGGACAGTTAAAAGACGTTCTGTAAGAGTGGTACCATTTGAATAGGAGGTTGGCATATGGCTTTATTTAACAATATGCTCAAAACATTAAGCCCTGGGTTTGCCGCAAAGAGGGCTGAGGCAAGGATGCGTCTTGAAGAATCAGAAATGAAACATGATGTATTAAAAGCAAAACGGGCCATGTTAGATGATATTATATCTGAATCCCACATGGAGCATACCAATAGCGGTTATTCGCATGGTGGCGCATCAAGAAAAAGAAGCTGGGCAAAAAAATATAATTCAACAAGTCTTTCCCCTGAATCAGATATTGAAGAGAATAGAAAAACCTTAAGGGAACGGAGCCGTGACCTGTATATGAATACCCCGCTTGGGGCAGCAGCTGTATCTAGTACAAGAACTAACTGTGTAGGGTCCGGGCTTGTACCAAAACCGAAAATTGACTATGAATTTCTTGGTATATCCGAAGAAGAGGCTAAAAAACTTGAAAAGCAAATAAAAAAAGAATTTGCATTATGGGCTGAATCAACATTATGTGACAATAATGACCAGAATAATTTCTATGAGCTCCAGCAGATTGCTTTTGCAGACTGGTTAAAAAATGGTGAAGAGTTTGCACTTATAAAGTATGATGAAAAGACGCTTACAGACATGCCATACAGGCTAAGGATTAAACTTGTAGAAGCAGACAGGATATGTACACCTGGTTCATATGATGGCAGTTATGACGGTTTTAACTCTGTTAAAAAGAATGGTAACAGCATTATGAATGGTGTAGAAATTGACAAAGGAGGAAAAGTCATTGCTTACTATATATGCTCGCAGTTCCCAGGGGAATACAATGGAGGAAATTATGACTGGCAGCGTATAGAAAAGCGTGGAAAGAAAACAGGTAATCCTAATATATTGCATATTTTTAATGGGGAACGTGCCGGACAGTACAGGGGCGTTCCTTTTTTAGCACCTGTAATACAGACGCTTAAACAGCTTACACGTTACACAGAAGCAGAAATTATGGCAGCAATCATAAATTCAATGTTTTCAATATTTATCCAGACAGAAAACGGGGAAGGGGTTACAGATTTCAAAGGTGCAGATGAAGAAGGGGAAATACAGGATAATGGTTTAAAGGATGATGAAGTTGAATTTGGATATGGCACCATTAATTTCTTAAAAACAGGCGAGAGTGTCCATTCTGTCGAATCGGCGCATCCTTCAAATGGTTATGATGCTTTTGCATTTACAATGGCTTCACATATAGGGGCAGCGTTAGAAATAGCCCCAGAAGTACTTTTAAAAAAATTTACTAACAACTTTTCTGCTTCAAAAGGTGCATTGAATGAAACATGGAAGGCATTCCGTATGCGTAGGAAATGGTTTATTAATGATTTTTGCCAGGAAGTATATGTGTTATGGTTTAATGAAGCTGTAAGCGCAGGCAGGATTAAAGCACCAGGATATTTTAATAATCCTCTGGTTAAAAAAGCATATACAAATACTACATGGAACGGACCAGCACAAGGAATGTTAAACCCTGTACAGGAAGTAAGTGCAGCAGTGGGCAGGATAAGCGAGGGGCTTTCCACGCATGAAGATGAATGTATAGCATTAAATGGCAGTGATTTTGATGATAATGTAAGGACGCTTAAAAATGAAAATGCAGTGCTGGCAGAAGCAAAAGCTGCAGGTATGCCAGCTGTAAAACAGGAAGGAGGAACGGATGGTAAAGATTAATGTAAAAGGACCTGTAATATCAAATAATAATGCGTGGATTTATGCATGGTTAGAAATGGACTACTGCTGTCCTAAAGACATTGAGACAGCCCTTGAAGAGGCGGCTGGTGATGATATATGCATAGAAATCAATTCGCCTGGCGGGCTGTGTGCATCCGCATTTGAAATATATACTGCCCTTAAAGGGTACCAGGGAAAAGTTACAGCAAATATTATTGTTGCCTGCTCTGCTGCTACTGTTATTGCATGTGGGGCTGATGAAATATATGCATCTGATGCATCAATATTTATGATACACAATTCACAATCATACGCAGAAGGTGACTACAGGGATTTACAGATGGGTGCTGATGCTTTAAAAGAGATTAACGAAAGCATAATTAATGTATATGAAAAGAAAACAGGCCTTAGCAGGGAAGAAATACAGGACCTTATGGATAATGATACCTATATGTCCCCTGCAAAAGCAATCGAAAAAGGGTTTATTAACGGGTTTATGCCAGGCATGGACACAAAAGATGGCAAAGGTGGGACTGTTATAAATGCTGTTGCAAGCGTAGCAGGGATGTTTAACAGTTTTGCATATGCTATCCCAGAAGATAAAGCAGCATTGCTTAAGAAGGTTATTATGGATGGCATGGGGCAGCAAGATACTGGAAATAATGCAGCTGGTAATACTGGCAGTGACCAGGTAACTGCTGCTGAAAAAAATAAGGAAGGGGAAAACAAAATGACGTTAGAAGAGGCTATGGCAAAAAATCCTGAATTAAAAGAGGAACTGGACAACCTGCTTAAAGAAGCAGAAGCAAAAGGAGTAACAGGCGAAAGGAACCGCCTTAAAGAACTTGATGCTATTTCAGCAAGTGTGGCACAGGAAGCATTAAATAATGCTAAATATGGCGAAAAACCTCTGGATGCCAAAGAATTTGCTTACCAGGCAATGCTTGACGACAAAATAAAGATGTCCGCATATATGCAAAATGCTGTAAGTGATGCAGAAGAATCAGGTGTTAATAATGTAGGCATACTTCCAGAAGATAGTGAAGTATCCAATGAAGCGGATGAGCTTGCGGCATATGCTAATAAAAGAAAAGAGGTGTAACAGAAATGATATTAAACAGAGAAATTTATAGTATGGAAAAGGACAAACTTGTATATGACCTTTCCCATCCAAGGGATGCAAAGAATGTGTCTGTAACTGCACCAGAAGGTGAAGGCGTTATAAAACGTGGCCAGGTTATAGATTATAAAGATGGCCAGTATGCCGTACATGTGTCTGGTGGTGTGGCCGTTGCTATTGTTGCAGAGGATACCCCTTATGCAGACGGGGATACAGAGATAACAGCAGCAGTATATATAAGTGGTACGTTCAGGAAATCAGCATGTATTTCTGGTGTGGAATTGGAAACGTCTGATATTGAAAACCTGCGTTCAAAAGGAATTTATCTGAAATAGGAGGTAAGAACCAATGGTAACAGAAACCTACAAATTAATAAATGCCATTAAGAAAATGTACCCTGTAGTACAGTTTTTCAAGAACAGGTATTTTCCAGATGGGAAAGTTTATTATTCTGAAAAGGCCTTGATTGAAACAAAGAAAAAAGGAAGGGTAATAGCACCATTTGTAATCCCAGTGGTTGGTGGTATTGCGCTTACAAGTGAAGGGTACCGTGCAATGGAGATTGATGCCCCAT
This sequence comes from uncultured Lachnospiraceae bacterium, assembly GCA_948794795.1. Classification (GTDB taxonomy): domain Bacteria; phylum Bacillota; class Clostridia; order Lachnospirales; family Lachnospiraceae; genus Butyribacter. The sequence continues at coordinate 10,749 of CAQGLR010000052.1, forward strand.
ATATTGCACCTAAAAAGATTATCACAGCAGAAGAACTTGAGAAAAAAGCTTTTGGCGAATCACCAGAATCTGGCCGCACACCTGCGCAAAGGGAAAATGAACTGGAAGCGGAGCATATGGATGATTTAAGGAAATCTGTGTTAAGAAGACATGAACAGATGTGTACAGAGCTGGTTACAACTGGTAAAGTCCTTATGAAACATTATGCTAATGGTGATGATGCTGTTAAAGGAATTAATTACAGCCTTAAATATCTGCAGTTTTTTGAAAATGAATTTGGAAATAAGTACTATTTTGAAAAAGATTTTAAGAAAATGTCTGCATCTGAAAAAATCCAGGAATTTTATAAGATGGCATCCAGACTGCGTAAGCGTGGTACAAGGGCAACAGATATTGTAATGACATCTGATGTGTCAATGCTTCTGATGTCTGATAAAGATTTTCTGGATTTTTATGACCTGGCAAAAGTAGATTTTGGCGATATTAAGCAATCGGAACTTCCAGAAGGCGTTGTATGTAATGGCAGGATTAACATTAATGGTGTGGTAATGACTATGTTTACATATGATGAATATTATGAAGACCTGGACGGGCAAGAAAAAGCAATGCTCCCAGCTGGGACTATTGCTTTCTTGCAGCCTAAAATGGGTGAAACAGTATATGCACAGGTTACATTTTATTCAAAAGGCGGGTTCAAATCATATGCAGAGAAAATTGTTCCAAGATTTGTTGGTTCAGAAAGGGATAATGCCGCAGAAGTACAGGTATTTTCCCGCCCAGTACCATATCCTTACGATTGGGACAGCTGGCTTATAGCTAATATAAATGATGAACCAGTACCACAGACAGATACTTCTAAAAACATAAATGCAGATATTGGCCAGACAGAACCACCTGCCGAAACAGAACTTAAGACAGAAGATGAAATAAATGCAATGACAAAAAAAGCAGATGTCATAGCATATGCAGAATCCATAGGGCTTAAAGGGCTTAACGCAGAGCAGAGCCTTAGTGATTTAAAGGCAGCAGTTTTAAATTACCAGGGTGAAAAATATGATTTGTAGGAGGTATTAAATAAATGATTGCAAAAATAAAATTAACAGTTGCTGGAAAAACCTATAGCCCAGGAGAAAAGATTACTGGAAAACTTAATAAGGCAGATGAAGTTTTTTTAAGGCGTGAAGGATATATTGAGGATGAAAAGCCTTCCAAAGAAGCAGCCATATCAAAGAATACAATGGATAACAAAGAAACAGCAAATTGATAAAATAATTAAAAAGACAAAAGATAACATATGTGTATTAAACATTATCTTTTGTTTTTATTTACTAGAAATTATCCAGGAGGAATAATGAATGTTAGTAGAAACAAGAAAATTAAATAAAAGAGAAAAAGTAGTAGTATCAAGCCTTGATGTTGCTGAAACATTTACTTATTTTGACGAAGAGAGCCAAAGAGAATATACAAGAGAACATAAGGCTGTGCTTAGGGCAATAAGAGAACTGAAGTGCAGTGATAAATTTCGCGGTGAGCATTTTTCACCGTCAACTTACACTGATTCAAGGGGAAAAGAGCAACCTTGTGAACTTATGGACAAAGATGGTTTTACAATGCTTGTCATGGGATTTTCTGACCCGAAAGCTATACAGTTTAAGGAAGTCTATATAAACCAATTTAACCAAATGGAATATGTTCTTCAAAGTAAACTGGTTGAAAGAGAAAAAGGTATTGTAATACGCCAGGCATTTACAAAAGCCATACAACAATCAAATGAAAATGAGAATATGCATGGACATGCATATTCAATATATACAGATATTATATATAAGTCATTGTTTAATAAAAATGCAAAACAGCTAAGGGAAGAATTTGGAATTTCAAAAAAGGATAATCTTAGGGATTGTTTCTCGCATGAAGAATTAAAAAATGTCCAGAACGCAGAAATGCTAGTTAGTTCTCTTGTTGCATATGGTTGGGGATATGATGAAATAAAAAAGTTTATTATGGATAAGATGTTAAATAAAATAACAGGTTAAAGAAAATATCCAGAAAGAGGTTTTTATGGGTTTTAAAGAGGATTTGGAAGAGGATATTGACGAAGTATTCTTTGACGAAGATGTTTTTGGCAGCAGGCATATTTTTGAGGGTGAAGAAATAACTGTTGTTGTAGATAATGAAGGTCTGGAAAATATGGAGAAAAGACAAGATAAAAAAGTCAATTACAAAGATGAAATCCATAAAAAACCAGTCCTTCTTTTTGTACGTGAATCTGACATGAAACGTAAACTGACAGTTAATTCTATTGTTGAATATGACAAGGAAATATATAATGTGGTAATGATTTCAAAATATGAAGGTGTATGGAAAATGCTTCTGGAAAGGGCTAAGGTGTAATGGATGTTTATAGTGGATGTACGTATAGACACTTCCGAAGTTAAAAAAAGTCTTGGTGATATGTCCAGGAAAGCAAATGTTGTGATGGCACGTGCTGCTAACCGTGCTGCAATAACAGGAAAGAAAGTTTTAAAGAGTGAAACAGCAGAAAAATATCTTGTCAGACAAAATGATATAGACAGCCTGGTTACAATAACAAAGGCATATGCTAGGAAGCCATATGCCAAAATAACATACAAAGACAGCCATAAAAACCTTGCACACTGGCCTTTAAAAAGCAGGAACTTATCACCATATGACAAAATTATACAATTTGATTTTGAAGGACGTCCCAATGTAAAAGTATATAAGGCACAAGTTATGAAAAACCATGGCAAACAGGAACTTGGAGGAAAAAGGAAACCTTTTATACAGATTGCAAAGAAAAGTGGGAATATTGCATTATTCAGGCGTGTAAGTGACGGCTCTAATAAGATTGAAGGTGTTTCAGGTCCGGCATTTACACAGATTATCCAGAATCCAGATACAATTAAAAAGTTTAATAAAGAAACCGGAGAAACTCTTTCAAAACGTATCAGACATGAAATAAGTTTAATATTAAATAAGTGAGGTATTTATGACAGATGTTATACTTGTAAACACTATTGCAACAGAAGTAAGAGAAATGCTTTCAGATGGTGGCTTGCAAGCCCTTTATGGCAATGTATTTGAAGATATAATTGTATATGAGCATGATATACCACTGGTACAGGATGAGGATGATGAAGATTTACGCAACTATATCGTAATTATGACTGGTGATGAGGAAACTGTTGAAGAAGATGGCAGGGATGAATGGAATGTAGAAATACATTTTTCTATTAACATTACGGATATGGATGGAACACGGACAGGCAATACAAATATATTAAACCTTATGAATGAAATATATATGCATTTTATTACTAAAGGTATTATTGATAGATATTGCAGGATGGAAAAGAAAGCATACAAAGCTTTGAATTTAGAAGCCCCATACCCTTACTATGAGGGCGATTTAATAACCAACTGGAAATTACCATTACCGGTTGAAGAAGGATTGGAGGAATATTTGATATGAAACAGGTTATGTATTTTGGACCAACAATACCAGGGTTAATTAAACAGAATACTGTTTTTAAAGATGAAATTCCTGAAAGGATAGCTAAAAGGGCAGAAGAGGATAAAAGCTTTAGCCGTCTGCTTGTGCCTGTAGAAAAAGCATTTGATGCAAGAAAGCAGCTTAGTATAGATGGTTCTGTACTAGCTGCTTCTTTTGCGAATGTGGCAAAAAATATATAGTACATAGTGCATGGAAAGGAGAGTAAATGAGAAGCAGATATAAACACAGAATAGAAACCAACAGGAAAAAGACAAAAAGCATACAGCCAGATGCATGTGCCAGTATTATACAGCTTGTTATAGGCACAGCACCCATAAATACCCTTGATAACCCAGGTGAGGCGGTTAATAAACCTGTTGTACTGGAAGAAAAGGGAGATGTGGAGGCATATCTTGGATTTACAGATGAAATAGAGAAGTACACTATTATGCATAGTGTACATGCTTCATTTGATAAACATGCAGTTTCTCCAATTATAGCGGTAAATGTACTTGACCCATCTAATCCTGCACATACAGAGGTAGTTGCAGGTGAAGAATACCAGGTACAGAAAAAAATGGTTACTATAGAGGATACAGGGATATTACTTGATAAAGTAGTTGTGTCAGATGGAAGCACTGAATACCAAAAAGATACAGACTATGTTATTTCTTTTAATTCCAAAGGATATGCTGTTATTGCGCTTACAGATGATGGGGTTTTAAATGAGGCGGTAAAAATAAATATTGCATACACAAAGCTTAATCCTGATGGTGTGGGGGCAGATGATATTATTGGCGGTATTGACAGGGAAGGGATACGTTCTGGCATTGAAGTTATAAATGATGTCTATCCTGAAACAGGACTGGTACCTACTATAGTCATTGCCCCAGTATTTAGTTCAGACCCAGCAGTCGCAACAGTGCTTGAAGCCAAGGTACAGAATATTTATGGAATGTATAATGGAAAGGCTGTCCTTGATGTTGACTGCACAGAAAATGGTGCAAACACGTTGCAGAAGATTAATGATGTAAGAGAAAATAAAGTACCTTACTCAAGGTGGTGTGATGCCTGCTGGCCTATGGTTAAATCGGATGGCATGGTACTTGCTTTTTCAAGTTTTGCAGCTGCCCTTATGCAATCAGTTGCAATAAATAATTCTGATGTCCCATCAGATTCCATTGATAACTATGATTTATTAATTGATGGCATATGTACAGCAGATGGGAAAATTGTAAGGATTACACAAGATGATGCAAATGATTATTTGAATGCTGTTGGATTATATACATCAATAAGAATACCAACATGGAAAGCCTGGGGAAATAATTCTACGGCTTATCCTAAGTCAACAGACCCTATAGACAGGTGGTCTAGCAGTGTAGCAATGCTTAATTATCTGGAAAACAGGTTTAAAACAGAGTGTTTCCCTAATATTGGACGTAATGCCACACAAAATAAAATACAAAGCATAGTAGATTCATTTAATATGACTTTGAACTCACTTACACCAGACCATATTGCTGGTGGGATGATTATTTTTGATAAAAAGAAAAATCCAATTAGCAAAATAATTGATGGAAAAGTAAAATTTTCTACCAAGTTTGCAACATACAGTCCTATGGAATACATAGAAAATGAGTTTGAATATGATGCATCAATTCTTGAAGCGGCATTATCAGGAGGTGGAGAATAATGTTTATACCAGATAAGACAGACAGATTTAATATGTTTATTGATGTAGTGGATTTAAAGCATAAAATTGCAGTAACAAGTGAAATAACACTTCCAACATTTGAATATGCTTCTGAAACATTGAATTTATCAGGGATGGCTGGGGAAGTTGACTCGCCATCACCTGGGCAGGCTAAAAGCACACAGATAGAGATACCATTCAGCACTATTTCTAAAGAAGGGCTTGAGCTTGCAAGAAAAGATAACTCAACACTTATATTTAAAGCAGCGCAAGAAAATATTAATACAAATACCCTTACCCGGGCACATACAGGCAGGACTATAATAATTAAAGGCTTCACAAAAGAAGTAAACTATGGGAAGCTGGTAAAGGGTGGGCTTGGAAATGCTTCTATAAAGAAAGAAATTATATATTATAAAGACCAGATTGGGGATGATGTACTTACAGAAGTAGACAAATTTAACGGAATACACAAAATTAATGGTGAAGATGTTATAAGTGATATTGAGAATCTTATTAGTTAGTTGTGAAAGAAAGAGGAATTTTTATTATGCAGAAAAAAGAAAATACAGATATAACAGAAACAAAAACAGTTAATTATGAGGAAATGGCAGCACAGGCGGAGCTTGAAGCTGAATCAGATGAAGTAGCAAGTGTTAGAAGGGAAGTTCTAGATAATGAAGAAGATGCCACAGACGGAGAAGATGAAAACAGGTTCCGGGTAGATTTTTTTAAAGAGTATGAATTTGACAATGATGTAGAAAAGCAAAAAATTAAATCTATTGATTTATCAGGGCTTCTTGACCTTACAACAGTTGACGGTGAAAAGTTTGACAGAATACTTGTAAAGCTTGGGCACCGCCCACCTAACAAGTTTGTTGATATAACATATTGTAAACATGTTGCTATGCACGTTACAAATCTTCCAGCCGAGTTCTTTAATATGTTAAGTATGAGGGATATGCTACAGGTTGTGGGAGCGGTGCATGGCTATTTTTTATTTGGTTAAATGCAGGTATTGACTGGGCTTCAACATTTTCTAAGCTGTCAATACAATTATCTGCTTATACAAATAACAGTATCAGTTATTTTAAAAATATGCCAATAGACATGCTTTTGAAAACAGCAGATGAGATAAAAGAGGTATACAAGAAAAGAGGAGGGGACTGATGGCATCAAGAAAACAGTATACATTGGAATTTTTGCTTGGTGCCAGGACAGACCCAAGCTATAATTCCAATCTTAAAAATGCAGAAAAAGCACTTACTGGCATGTCTTCTACAGCAAAAAAGGCAGCGGGGTTAATTACTGCTGCCTTTGCAACTGTTAATATTACAGGCGCAATAAGCAGTGCCGTTGAAGAATATGCAGATTTTGAACAGGAACTTACCAATACAGCTGCTACAGCAGGGGCTACAGATACTCAATATGAACAAATGGAAAAAGCTGCAAGGGATGCTGGCATGGCTACAACCAAAACTGCCAGCGAAAGTGCTGCAGCACTTGGCTATATGGCACTTGCTGGATGGGATGTCAATGAATCCACTTCTGCACTCATGCCTGTACTTAAACTTTCGGAAGCAACGAACCTTGACCTCGCAAGGACCAGTGACCTTGTAACAGATTCCATGGGCGCATTAAAACTTGAAGTTTCAGAACTGCCAGAATATCTTGACCTTGTAACTAAGGCACAAAACTCTTCCAACCAGACAGCAGAGCAGTTGATGGAAGGATATATAAGAGCTGGAGGTGCCGCAAGAAGCCTTGGGATTGATGCAAAAGATGCAGGTATTGCGCTTGGCATACTTGCAAATAATGGTACTAAAGCAGGTGAAGGCGGACGTACACTCAATGCAATGCTTACACGTATTGCTGCCAACAAAGAAGCTGTAAAGCAAATGAAAGCCCTTAAAATATCAATATTTGATGCAAAAGGGAATTTTGTGGGCTTTGAAGAGGCTTTAAAGAGAATGAATAAGGGCCTTGATGGCCTTACAATGGAAAAGCAAGCTAAAGCTCTAAAAAATATTGCAGGTACCCAGTATTACACTAAGATGCGATACCTTCTTGATGGTGTTAAAGAAGGTGCTAATGGTTCAGCAAGTGCATGGGATGACCTGGATAATAAGCTGTCACATGCAGAAGGCACGCTTGATGAAATGGATGAAAAAATCACTGGTACAATGTCTGGTTCGATGCAGATTATGAACTCTGCTTTGAGTGATGCAAAAATCTCTTTTGGTGATGCGTTCAAGACGGAAATTGTTGAAGTAATACAGGATTTTACGGGTTTGTTTAATGATGTATCCGAAGGTATAACCAATTTTGCGGATGAAAACGAATTAAAAATACACCAGGTTTTTGAGGATGTAAAAGAAAATGTAATTGGTGCTGGAAGATTTATAGGTAACTTTGCTTCTGGTGTTATAAATAATTTTGACACAATAAAAACTGCTGCCGCAGGATTTTTTTCAATGTCAATGGTATCCAAAGCTTCAAAACAGCTTAAAGGTATTGCTGGTGTACTTGAAAACTTAGCTTTAGGTTCTCTTAGTAAGGGAAATTTAATAGCTGGCGGGATAACTTTAGCAGCAGGGGCAATTACCGCAATAGGAGTACATGCTTACAATACACATAAAAAACTTGTGCAGTCCGACCTTGAAGGGCATTTTGGGGATATTTCTTTATCCCTGGAGGATATTGATGAGCTTTCGCAACAGATAGTAGGAAAGAAAAAGCTGGTAAAGATTTCAGAAATGCTTGAATCAATCGGCAAAACAGATGAAGCTATTGAAAATATGGCATCCAGCATGAAAAATATTAATAAAATAAGCTGGAAAGTAAGTGCAGGTTTTAAACTTGATATTGATGAGAGAGAAAGTTATAAAACAGAAATCCAGAATTATATACAATCTGCACAAGATGTAATTGATAACCAGGGATACAGCGTTTCAGTTGCTACAGATATACTTTTTGGAAAAAACTCAAAGATGTCTAAAAAGAATGATGCATTTTATACTGGGCTGGATGCAGAACTAGGTGCTCTTGAGAAAAAATTAAATAAAAAGATTAGTGAAGCGGTAGAAAATGGTGTGGACATTCCTACTGATAAAGCAGTACAAAAACTGTTAGGCAAAATAAATTCTATCACTACAGCAATTACAGATGCAGAAGAAGAGGCAAGCTGGCAGCAGCTTGATTTAAAATATTCTGGAAAAAAACTTGATGCAGATACTTTTAAAGCATTATCTGATGATGTAAAAGAAAATGTTAAAAAAGCAAATGAAGGGACAGATGAGGCATACAATACAGAAATAACAAATATTAATGCCAGAAGAAATATAAAACTTGCAAATCTCAAAGAGAAACATGAAAAAGGAAAGATATCTGACGATACATACAAAATAAGGGTTGCAAAAGCTGAAAGCGTACATGATACTGATATCCAGAAAACAAACCAGGCATATTATGACGCTAAAGCCAAAACAATGCTTAAAAGTTCAAAATATCTTGTAAACTCAATTACGGAAGCTTATCCAGAAGTTAAAAACGCTATGAAAAAACTGGATACAGAACTAAAAGCTGGTTTTGAGGAAGCGGTATCTGGCCAAGGTATACAAAACGGGGCAATGGGAAGAAAACTTTGTGAAATAGTTGATGATTCCCTGGATAATGTAGAAATGTCAGATATAAGTAGGGATGCAATTTCAGAAGCTCTTAAAGCAGGACTTGGTGATATACAGGCAGATATGGAAGAATTTGCCGAAGTAATAAAAAATTCTGGTATGGAAATGCCTAAGGGGCTTGGTGAAGGAATAAAAGATGCAGAAGCCTTAGCTGCAGTATCAGGCTCAGCGGATGATGCCCTAGAGTATTTTGGTGATGTTATAGGCAAAAATGATAAATGGTCTGCTATAGTTAATACATGTAATGAAAATGGAGCGAATATACCAGAACAAATTGCTAATGGAATAGACAGTAACAGCAGTATTGTATCATTTGCCACAGAAAACCTTTTAAACATGATAGAAAATAGCCTTGGTAGTTCAATAAATGTACAGGTTTCTCTTGATATGGCAAATTCAGCTATGCAAGCTGGGGAAGGTGTTTATAAATCGGCTGCAAAAGAGCCTGTTAAAACTACTAACAGTAATGGCAAAGGAAGTCCTGTTAAGACTAACACAAGCAAGCCAGTAAAACTTGTTAAAAATGCCAGGGGCGGTATTTATTCCAATCCAATATTTTCAATACTTGCAGAAGAAGGAGACGAAGCAGTAATCCCCCTTAATGGTTCAAGCAGGGCAAAGTCGTTATGGCAGAATGCAGGTAAAATGCTTGGTATGGAACCAGTGGAAGACAGGACTTTATACAATACTACAGCAATTACACGTGACAAGCAGGTTTATGAAGATTTTAAATTAATTACAGCTGGCCAGAGCCAGAGTTCTGGCAGCGGTTCTACAGGTGGGAATATAAATATAACATATTCACCACAGATTACAATTAAAGGGAATGCAGACAAAAAAGTAGTTAATGAGGCTCTCTCATCAAATAAAGCAGAGATTATAAAAATATTGGATGCATATTTTGACAACAAAAAGAAGGTTTCTTTTGGTAAATAAATTTCAGGAGGCAGGCATGGGTGATGTTATTTATACTACTAAACAAGGTGATATGTGGGATTATATAGCATGGAAAATATATGGTGATGAATCTTATGTAAGCTTACTATATAAGGCAAACCCTGGATATCTTAAAACATTTATATTTGAAGATGGATGTGATATTATCTGCCCTGAAATATCTGGCATCAATGATGAAACGGATATGCCAGAATGGCGTGACAATGAAGATATAGAAAGTGATGCACTTGATGGTGTATCTGATGGGGAGGATGATGGCAGCTTTGAATAGCAGGAAAAGTTCTGTTGTTTTGGTATACAATGATAAAAAACCTATGACAATAACAGATGATATGGCATCTTTTACTGCTGTAGATAATGCATCTGGAGAAGCAGACACTATTACTATTGATGTACAGAACCGTGGAATGAAGTGGTTCAAAAATAAATGGTTTCCTAAAAGCACAGATTTTGTCAAAGCAAGCATTAAAGTGGAACATTGGAAAAAGCAGAATGACAATAGGACAGCTTTTCTTGGGAGGTACTGTATTGATGAGTTCAGTGCTGGAGGATATCCAGGTACAGCCAGCATAAGTGGTATCAGTATTCCAATACACTCTTCATTTAATGTTACAGAACGCAATAAAACATATAAGAAAACATCTGTACAAGCAATATTAGAGGAAATTGCCAGGCGTGCAGATATAAAGCTTGCGTTCAGTGCAAAAAACCAAAAACTGGATGAAATATCACAGGATGGGAAAAATGATATGGCTTTTGCTTTTTCTATATGTTCAGATTATGATATGTGCATGAAAGTCTACAATAACAAGCTTGTGGTATATGACCAGACAGATTATGAAAAGAAAAAAGCAGCTTTTACCTTAACACCTTCTGATTTTAGTGATGATAATACATATAATTTTAAACGCTCTGTGGCATGTGTATATGATGGTGTAAAATTCCAGTACCAGGATAAAGATGGAAAAAATATTATATATAAATATGTTATTCCTGGAAAGAAAGGCAAGAGGCTTTTAAATATATCTGGTTCTGCAGATTCACATGATGATGCTGCAAGGAAAGCAAAAGCACAGCTTGCCGGGAATTTGCGTGATGCTGTTACGGCTTCATTTAATCTTATGGGAGACCCTTTATACCAGGCAGGAAAGGTAGTAAAAGTATCAGGTTTTGGTGGCTTTGACGGACGCTATTTTATTGACCAGGTAACACACTCTAAAAATGAAAAATATACATCTTCCCTGCAGTGTCATAAATGTGTGACAAATATCAATTAGAGAGGCTGGTGTTGTTTATGCAGAGTGCAATAATACCTGGAAAAATATCTTCTGTAGATTATAAAAATGGATGTGCGGATGTAGTATTTGATGGAATGGATGGCAATGTAAAAGCAGCATTGCCTTTTTTATCTTTTGAATATAGTATGCCCCAGACAGGTGATATGGTACTTGTAGCTTTCCAGCAGTATAAAAACAGGGAGCAAGGCTTTATTATAGGCAGATATTATAATTCTTCAAATATCCCACCAGAAGGTCTTGGCAAGGGTGATTACTATAAGAGGTTTTCAGAAAACACATTTTTAAAATATGACGCAAAGAATGATACACTTTCTGTAACAGCAGGCGGGATAAATATTAATGCAGATATAAAGAGCGGCATATTAACTTTGTCTGCAAAAAAAGTATTAATTTCGGAAGGGTAAAGTATGAAAGGAGGCATTATATGAGCCAGGTAGGGCATTTTGGAGAAATTAAATTTTATACTAAAACTGGTAAAAAAGGAAAACCAAAGATGCAGTCCTTTAATGAGATGACATGGAATACTTCTATAAATATTTCAGAACATAAGCGTAGTGGCAAGAAACCGCTTGTGGAAGTAATATCAAAAAACCTTGACGAAATTGGCATGACAATTTATTTTATGGCTGAATATGGTGTCAAACCATGGAAAATGCTTTTAAAACTGCGCTCTTATAATCTTAAAGCAAAAGTCTTTCCATTATTTATTGGTGGAAGACGTGTTGGAAGTTTTAAATTTCTTATTACAAATATTTCAAATGATATGAGGGCGTTTTATAAGAATGGGAAATTGACAGGTTTCGCAGCGCAAGTGACGTTTAAAGAATATCCATATGTTAAAGGAAATTCTAAAAAGAAGAAAAATATAAGTTCCAAAAAAAAGAAAAATAAAAAAAGTACAGCTGGAAGCGGAATAAAAGATACCAGGACAGATAATAAAAAAACAGCTGGAAAAAGTACATCTGGAAAAGAAGATTCTAGCAGGATTAAAAAGGGATACCAGGCTTATGTAGTAAAAAAAGGGGATACACTATGGGATTTAGCGGTTAAATATTATGGAAAAGGCAACAAATATGTAAAAATATATAATGCAAACAAATCTCCTTCAAAAGATTTCGATACTATACATAACCCTGAAAAAATTTACCCAGGATGGGTAATAAAAATACCTGGTTAGGAGGTGTGGCATGATAATATTTAATGGCAACAATGAAAATGCAGAGGATATTATTGAATGTGCTGGTACTATACTGTCAACTCCATATGCCTCCATGCCTTATATGCGTGATTTTGGCATTACTTCAGAAGCTTTTACAGACTTTAATAAAAGTGGGGATGGTGAATATTATGCACAGGCAGTTGACCAGATTGAGGCATGGGAAGAGCGTGCATCCGTAAGTGAAATAACTTGCGTTACTGATGGCAGTACAATTAAACCGGAGGTGGTTTTAGAAGATGGCGAATAGTATTTCCGACTTAGATAATCTTCCTGAAATAAATCTTCTTGAAGACCTTGGTATAACTCTTGAAACATTACAAGAAGAAATGGTTGCAGATTACCAGGATAAGTATGAGGAAATTACAGGAAAAGAAACTCTTTTATATCCAGGTAATCCTAAACGCCTTATGTTAAATGTAATCGCTGGCGAGATATACCAGGCATATGAGTATATATCATATATTTTTAAACAAAATTTTATTAAATATATGGAAGAGGATGTTTTAAAAAACTGGGGAGCTACATTAGGATTCTCAGGAAGCAATTTAAAACCTGCAGTCTGTACCCTTGAATTTGCTATAAATGATGTATTGGATTTTGATGTGCATATTCCTGCTGGAACAGTTGTTACTGCTGGTGATGATGTATATTTTTCAACTGATGACAGTTGTGCCATTAAAGCAGGGGAGACGTCCGTGCAAGTTTCTGCAACTTGCACCAAGGAAGGCAGTACAGGAAATGAATATATGCCAGGACAGTTAAATATAATGACAGAACCGGTTTTAAATATTTCATCTGTAAGTAATATAAATACATCTGCTGGTGGTAGTGATGATTATACCCTGGAAGAAAGAAGAGAGCTTACTTATATGTTTCCTTCTACATATTCAGTTGCAGGTCCAGAAGATGCATACATATTTTTTACAAAGAATTTCAGCAGCGATATTATTTCTGCAAATGTTATTACAGACGACATAACAGCAACAGTTATTATTTATATAATGCTATCAGAGGGAAGAGTTCCAGATGCGGATTACTGCCAAAAAGTCCTGCATTATCTCAAAGGACTTAAAAGGTTTCCTGATACAGATAAAATTATAATAAAGCCACCAGAGGTTATTTATTATGAGTTATCTGCAAAATATTATATAGGTACTGAAAACAGGGATACGGAAAGTATGATTATGAAATCCGTAATGGAAGCAGCACAAGACTTTGTATCTGGAAATTATGAAAGCATAGGATGTGACATTAATCCTGACGTATTTACAGGATATGCCAGGGTTGCAGGTGCTAAAAGACTTGAAATAACTTCACCTGCATTTACTAAAATAAACCAGAACCAGATAGCAATATGTTCTGGCATATCGGTTATTTATTGTGGACTGGAGGATGCATAGAGATGGAGTTAGGGGATAAAGATGTAACTTATATGTCACTGCCTCCCAATTTCCAGACAGAAGAAAACCATGCTTTAGGATATGCATTTGACCGACAGGTAAAAAAAATTATGGAAGCAGCAAAAAATATACCAGTATGGACTAATCTTGATAATATACCAGAAAAATATTATGACTATATAGCAGCATCAATAAGGGCTCCTTATTATTCAAGCCAGTATGATGCAGAAACACGTAAAGGAATATTAAAAAGTGCTTTCCAAGTATATATGTTTGCTGGAACATGTAGAGGCGTTGAGGAACTTATCAGCAGGATTTTTCTTGGAGCTGCCCTGTTCGTTCCATGGTATGAATATGGCGGTGAAGCTTTTCATTTCAGGATTTCTGTACATGGAAGCCCTGTAAGAGATACTCTGAATAAATTTAAGGAAATATTAAAGCGTGTTAAAGCTAAAAGGTCTGTACTTGATGCCATTGAATATATTATTGGCTTTAATATATACATACCAGAGAAAATAAATGTCCCTATTATAGAAATGAGGACATTTTTATTTTTCTGGGATTGTGATGTACTGGATGGTTCAAGGCTTCTGGATGGTTCTGTATTATTGTGTGCACAGAGAAGGTATAACCTTGTGTCATGGATTAAATACAGTGGGATACGCCTGCCAGTACAGAGCAGTGCAGATGTCCTAGCTATTTTAATAAAAGGTGTCATGGGTGCTGGCAGGCAGCAGGATATAAAAGCAGGTATAGGATATTATTCCAGGGCAGATTTCTGGGAACAGGCAGGCAGAGGGCAGACAGGATACGGAAATGGCAAAACAAATATGGGTTTTAAAACAGCAATAGAAACCCATGAAAATATAGGTGAAGTTTTGATAACATATAAAAGGAACCTGTGTTACCTTGATGGTTCTGTATTGCTTGATGGTTCAAAGCTGCTCAATGCATTTTATTTGGAAGAGGAGGTTTAACAAGTGGCAGAAAATGTAATCATTACAAAAAAAGCCAGGGAAAACCTGGTAAAAGCCAGGGCAGGAGCCATTGTGCTGCCTAAAATTATGGGCATGGCATTTGGCAACGGCGGCGTGGATGCAGATGGTGGTGTTATAAAACCAGCAGAAGACCAGGCAGGGCTTGCAGGTGAAATTTTCCGTAAGGAAATTAGTGGCTATGATTTTATAGAAGATACTACATGCAGGTACAGCTGCACCCTGGAAGAACAGGAATGTGCAGGGGAAGATATAAGTGAAGTGGGGCTGTATGATGAAAACGGGGATATTGCCTGTATTAAGAACTTTAAAGCTAAAGGCAAGGATGGTGACATGGAGATGACATTTTACCTTGATGATGTATTTTAAGGGGGTGTGTTATGAAAGATTATACAAGTAACAACCCTGTGTTTTCAGGCACAGTAAGGATACCAGAACCAACAGATACAAACCATGCAGATAATTTCAGTCCTGCTACAAAACAGCTGCTTGACAATGATATCTGCCTGAAAAATGCCATAAGCAAAAATGAATCAGTAACCACGCTTGTGGCAGGACAGACAAGCATTACATGTACCCTGGAAGGTTTAAGCGACAACAGCAGCATAAGCGTATATGCAGATGTCCCAGGTGTAGGATATACAGATATAGTAGTGGATGGTGACA
>CAQGLR010000053.1 GCA_948794795.1 uncultured Lachnospiraceae bacterium
TCATATTTATATTTTAACATATTTTATTCCTAATGTAAAGTTGAATTAGTATATCTTCTTTAGAAGTACCCTCTTCTACAATATCCCCTCCTAGTATTACAATATCAGGATTATAACTGTCCATGGAAGATATTTCATTCTTTAATATTTCTTTATTCTGTACTGTACCATAGTGTACATCAGAAAGAAAAAGAATACGGCAGCTTCCTCCAATATATTTATCTGTAGTTATTTCATATTTCTTAACATTTATATGGTTCATATTATAATATCCATATCCAATTATTATAGAAACCATAAGTACAGGCAATACGCCACACTGGTATATTTTCCTGCATGCGTGGTATTTATTGCCTTTCTGTTTCTTTCCATATATTCTTTGGACAATATATGCTATAATATCGAAAAATAAAAATGATGCAACCAGATGCAATATAATAACTGCTGTATTTGTAAATAAAGGAATACATAAACCTGCTAAAATTATAGAAATTATTATATTTGCTGCTTTAACCCATTTTTTCTTTATATCTGCACCATAAAATTCCAATAACCGTCTGGTACACAGACAAATATATATACCAGCAGCTAACGCAATTATTAATGATAAAATTATAAATACAAAAAACATTTTCTGCTCCTTATGCCATAATTATCCTTAAAACATTTCTTAATTTACATGGTTTTTCTTTATAATACCTGTAAAAAACACACAATATATTTTCCAGATAATGCATTTGCTTTTCATATTTTGCAATTTTCCGAATAATATTATAAAAATGTTTTCTTAGGAGTTACATAATGTCTGGCTGTTCAAATTTATATTTTCTGTCCACAGTTGCCTGCCAGCTTTCAGAATGTCTTGATAAAGAGGAACTCGAAAGGCTGAAAGCTGACCTTCTGGCACTTGGATATATGCTAGAAAACCTTCTTTCCCTCACATGCGATGGCTAATGAAAGGTTTTTCTCAAAATAATTGCTATTGTTACGTTTATCAAATTTATTTCCAGTTGCCTCTGCCTGTTCATAAAACCACTGTCCAAGTTCTTTGCAGTTATAAGAACCAGCTTTGTTATACAGAGGGAATTCTTCTGGCAGGCTTAAGGTAACTGTATCCTTGGTTTTAGCAAGTTCATGGAAACATACATATGCCCCTTTATAGAAATCATAGACTTTCTTCTGGTCCCAAAGACCAAGTACCAGTTCCATTCCAGATACAAATTTTTCAACTGCTTTTTCTATATTAGTATATGCAAAACAACGTATTACTGCACCAAGATAACTTAAATCATGTATCCTGTGTTCAAGCTTATAATTAAGCTGGTTTGCATAAGAACTTGCCTCTTTTAAATCACCCTTGTCAAGTGCATTTTCCAGATAAGACCATCTGTAAATCTTTGGTGCATCATTACAGAAATGTACACGTCCTGCCTTTAATGGCTTTGCATAATTGTCTGCCGCTTCACGGTCACCAACAAGCAAAGACATATGTACAGCATAACAACGCTCACAGGCACGGCAGTCTGACAATCCGTCCCTTCCTGTCTTCCAGAACTTTTCAAAATACTGGTGTGCCTTTTCCTTGTCAATATACTGCCAGAACTGCGCCATCTGCCACCAGTATGTCCTGTGGCCAATATTAAATCTTTTAACAAGGGCATGGAATTTATCCATCATATCTTCCCACTGTTCCATAGGAATCTGTGGCAGCGAAACAACAGGGTCTATACCCATCTGCGTAATCATAAGATAACTCTCTGCCCCGCCATTGTCAGGTACAGAATCAAATGCAGAAGGATGGGCTTCATATATACTGGCAAACTCCGCTGCTACAGGCATTGCCTTAGGCGGGTCACTGTGGAAAGTTGCCTGGCAGGCATATTCATAACGCCATAAAAGACTATAATAATAATTTTCTGATTCATCTGCCTCTTTTATATACTCTTTAAGTGCCTCCATTTTATCTGGTCCATTATCAAGCAGGTTAACTATCATTGACATAGCTTCACCATCAAAATATCTTCCACTCATAATCTTCTTCTCCCTTCTTAAAACTATTACTATGCCCTGGACAAATCTTTCATATAGAAATCTGTTCCATTACGTTTGTCAAATCTTTCTGCAATTTTTATAGCTTCGTTATGGAACCATTTTCCAAAAAATCCAGGGTCTCTTGAAGGAATATCTTCTTTAAAGCCTTCTGGCGGATAAAGTGATAACCCTCTTCCATCTACAGCTTCGCAGCAGCGCCATGCACCTTTATAGAAAAAGTAAAGTGCCTGCTGGTTCCAAAGGTTAATGCTGTACCTCCAGTATTGCTGCAGAAGCTTTAACCCCTTTTCTGGATTAGTATGTGCCAGGCAGCGCAGCACAGTACCAACATTAGCAAGGTCACTTACATCACGGCATCCGCCCCTTATTAGTTTATCTATAAAGTCTGTATGTTCATCAATAGTCCCTGTATCCATATAATATTCCAGGCACAATGCATATGTCTGCCATGGTATGTCGTGACATTCCAGTCCTCTTTTAAATATCCTCTGTGCCATCTCATGTGCAAGCTCTGTTTCACCATTTTTCATATGATACCATACTTTTACATGTGCTTCACATGCATTACATGCTGAATAACTTCCACCTTTTTCTTTATTAAATATTCTATAATGCTCTTGTGCTTTTTGTAAATCTATATATGTATAAAATTCTGTACCAATCATATGCAGGCGTTTTATAGCTCCATGTTTTAATACTATAGCGGCTTCTTCCATGTTTTTAAACATTTTTTCACAAACCTGGAGCTCTAGCTGTGGTACTATAATAGAAAGGGTTGCTGCTTCTCTTGCAGTTGTAAAAATGTCATCCATACTGGCAGCTTCTGGATACTCTTCTGCGATTGCAAAAAATTCTGCACATACTGGGAGTATTTTTACAGCATCATCATAAAATGGGGTAAATACTGCCATATTGGCACGCATATGCATCCTTGCATAAGGGTCCCCAGATTCATCTGCTTCTTTAATTGCCTTTATATATGCAGCTGTACGTTCTGGTCCAGGTTTTGTATTATTGTGTATATCCCAGAAAGCAGCTTTGGTATCATACTTTTGTCCCATCTGTATTCCTCCTGTTAATTCACTAAATAATTTCCTTTTGTCTTGTGTTTTTTATATTTGTGGATGTATGTACGGTTTCCATGTCCAGGTATCCATTTTCCATCCGTGGGCACGCTTCCGCTGCGACAGAAACGTAATGGTGCATAAAGTCCCTATGTTTCTGCGAAACAAAAGTTTCACAGAAACATTAAATACGTGACTTAAGCACCAACGTTTCTGTAAGCGCCCACGTCACGGAATAATGGATACCTGGACATTGGAAACCTGTTTCATAGAACAAATATAAAAAACAAAAGAATAAATTATATAAGTAAATCTAATGTTCCATCCAGGCACAATTTTATTTAACCTCATTAATCCAGCCCTTAGTTATGTAGACTTTATGCAACACTGCATATCCCAGCCAAGCACAATGTCATTTAGTTAAGCAAAGCTTAATAAATAAAGGGCTTATGAATGTTTTAAAATTAAATTTATACAAAGATTATATTACTCTGGCAAATTCCAAATGTTTTACCATAAAGCAGCTGTTATGTAGACTTTATGCAACACTGCGTATCCCAGCCAAGCACAATGTCATTTAGTTAAGCAAAGCTTAATCAATAAAGGGCTTATGGATGTTTTAAAATTAAATTTATACAAAGATTATATTACTCTGGCAAGTTCCAAATGTTTTACCATAAGACAGCTGTTATGTAGACTTTATGCAACACTGTGTATCACATCCCGGCATAATGTCATTTAGTTAAGCAAAGCTTAATAAATAAAGGGCTTATGGATGTTTTAAAATTAAATTTATACAAAGATTATATTACTCTGGCAAGTTCCAAATGTTTTACCATAAAGCAGCTGTTTGGGGGGCGCTGGTGCTTGAATCTGGTCTTTTCAGATTTTATGCACCATTGCGCATCCCATCCAAGCGAAAGCGTGCTGCTGTTGGTAAAATTTTGGAATTGCCAGAGATACATAACTTATAAATATTTAATTTTAAAACATCCATAACCTTGCCATTTACAGCAGAGCTGCTTAACTAAATGACATTGCATCCAAGCGGAAGCGTGCTGCCATTGGTAAAATTTTGGAATTGCCAAAGCCGCATAACTTATGAATATTTAATTTTAAAACACTTTATAAATATGCCCTGGATAAATCTTTCATATAAAAATCTGTTCCATTACGTTTGTCAAAACTTTCTGCAATTTTTACTGCCTCATTATGGAACCATTGTGCAAAGTATGCAGGGCTGGAAGGATTAGTATCTCCCTTAAAACCTTCTGGCGGATAAAGTAACAAGTCTTTTCCGTCCAGAGCCTCACAGCAGCACCATGCACCTTTATAGAAAAAGTAAAGTGCATGCTGGTCCCAAAGATTAATACTATATCTCCAATATTTCTGCAGAAATTTTAAGCCTCTGGATGGATTAGTATGTGCCAGGCAGCGCAGCACAGTACCAACATTATCAAGGTCACTTGCATCACGGCATCCGCCCCTGGCTAACTTTTCTATAAATTTTTTATGTTCATCAACTTTTCCTATATCCATATAGTGTTCAAGAAAAAGTGCATATGTCTGCCATGGTATATCATGGCACTCCATTCCGTTAAATATCCTCCTTGCCAGTTTATAGGCAAGCTCTATATCACCCTTCTGCATATTGTACCATACTCTTAAATGTTCTTCACATGCATTACATGCTGAATGTATCCCACCTTTTTCTTCATTAAATATTCTATAATGTTCTTCTGCTTTTTGTAAATCTATGTATGTATAAAATTCTGTACAAAGCATATGGGATTTTTTTACAGACCCACGCTTTAATATATAAGCTGATTCTTCCATTTTTTTCAACATTTTTTCACAGACTGGAAGTTCTAATTGTGGCAATAAGAGAGACAGCCTTGCAGCTTCCAGCGCTGTCATAAAAATATCATCTATATCTGCCGCTTCTGGATACTCTTCTGCAAGTGCAAAATATTCTGTACATACAGGAAGGACTTTTACAGTATCATCCCAAAACGGTACCATTACTGCCATACTTGCACGCATACGGAGCCTTGCATAAACATCACTTGACATATCCGCCATCTGTATTGCTTTAAGATATGCCGCTGTGCGTTCTGGTCCAGCCATTGTATTATCTATAGCTTTAAATGCTGCTGTTGTGTCAAATACCCGTTTCAACCGCTATTCCTCCTGTCCTAAATTATATTCAACCAGATTTAAAAGTTCCTTGTTCATAACTTTTAATTCACCACCGCGGAGCGGATGGCCTCCCGCAAGCAGTGCCTGTACATATAATACCCTGGAAATGCTTTTAAGCAGCTGTTTGTCTGTTATCTGGGATAAACGCTGTATTAACTGGCTGTTTAAATTAAGGTACAATGTGGCAAGCGGTCTTTCTTCTACACTGTTTAGCAGCGAAGACAGAGCATCAGAAAATATACTTGTACTTATATCCTTAGCAGACTGGAGCTGCCTTAAGAATTGTACTTCATCACTTAATGAATAAAGCACTGGCAGGTCCATTGGAAGAAAACGGCGTATTTCCGCTTTACAGTCAAACTGGTGTAATGACTGGCAGACAGCACTTGAAAGATATTCCATGCGCTGGTACTCATATTGCTGTAATTCTTCTAATACAAAGTCCATGCTTTCTTCCTGGAACGGTGCAAGCGGAAGTGAATACATATTTGCAAGTTTCCTTACCAGTTCTTCATCATATGCATACCCTGTACATATTAAAAGCCTGCCCTGTGCCATATATAAAGGCTTTAGCTGCTTAAACCTTGGTACTGAGCCAATCCAGTCTGCTTCACCAGATTTCTTTAAAAGCTCTCCTGTATAAGTACCTTCGCTTGTTTCAAATGGCAGGTAATCTATAAATAAATGGAAAAGCCTGTCATCCCATACTGACATTGATTTAATAGCCTGTACATGTGTATTTACAATTCTTTGAAGCCTGTCATCTTCACAATGTGCCAGGTTTTCAAGATAAACCCTTATTGCGTCTTCAAATTCTTCACGTGCTGATTCAAGTTCTTTATCTTCATAAAAATCCTCACGTGATGCTGTAGGACGTAAATTTCTTGTATTCAGGAAACAACGCAGGAAAAATGCCCATGAAGGAAGCAGTGTGTTGCCTTCTTCTGTAAGCAGCATTTGTTTTAAATAAATACGGTGCCCGCTTTTTACTGATGAATCTGTACGGTAAGGCAATATATATGCTACACCACTGAGATGTGGTGTCTGCACAGGTATTGCGTCTAAGAACTCTTCACCAAAAAGCCAGTCACCAAATGATAAAAGCTGGCTCCGGCTTATTCCAGAAAAATCAGCAGGGACATTATTAAGTTTTTCCGCACTTCCAGCCATATATACTGGCACTGGCAGGGCAAGCCCGTAATACCTTACAAGTTCTGCTACTTTATCTGCCTGGAAATAATGCCCGCTATCTGCTTTAGCCTGGAGTATTACAGTAGTACCTGCACTTCCAGAAGCGTTATATGGCAGATATCCCATATCAAGCGGGTCTAATGTATATGTACCATCTGGAAAGCCTGTCCATACATGCGCAGGGCTTCCATCAGCTGGCACTGTATTTACTATAATAGAACCAGATACCATAAAACAAGATAAAAGCCCAATTCCAAACCGTCCTATATAGTCTTCTGGAATCTGGCCATTGACAAGCTGCGTTTTGGAAGACTGCCCTATTACAGCAAGAAAACGGTGTATTTCTTCTTCATTTAGTCCAGCACCATTATCTTTAAATTCTATACGCTTTCCAGGAACAACAGTAATTGTAATACATCCGTTATTCCATCCAGGCTGTTTCTTCTGGCGCATTGTAATTGCATCAACACCATTCTGCAGTAATTCCCTTATAAACACATCAGGGCTTTTATACAGATGGTTAGATAAAATATCTAACATACCTCCAAGATTTACCTGGAAATGGTAACGTTCTTTTGCAGAAACAACAGGAAGTGTTTTTTCTTCTGTTTCCTGTATATTTATATTATTTTCCTGTATATTTCCAGGTGTTGTCCTATGAGATATCTCTGTATCTGCAGCTTGTTTATCTTCTGCTTCAGGAAGTGTAAATCCAAGTGCTTTTATAAAGTCTGCCATCTGCCATGCTTCATAACCAAATTTATCTTCTGGATAAGCTTTTTCTCCAGAAACCATGTCTGTCCAGCGGCAAAAATAATTACTGGTTCTTTCAACTGGCACATCAAAAATACATGACAATATTTCTGCGTCACCTGCAGACATACTTAAAGCTTCTTCCTCATCTATATCCCCAAAATAGTCTGGTATAGGACAGAAACAGCCAGCTTCTTCCCCATTATTATAAAGATGGTATCCCCAGAAATCATCATCATAAATATAACAAAGAAGAACTTCCCCTTTCGACTGTACAGACAGCGCAGAAGCAAGTTCTCTGTATCCATATGGACTATTAAGTTGTACTAATGTACCTTTAGAAGCTGGTTTTATAATACATTCACCAGGCTCTATTCCAAAATTATTACTGCTCTCTGCAATTAAACGCAGATATTTCTTTACAGGAAATACACCTCTTCCTTTTACTATTGCAATGTTTAAAAACAATCCCATAACCTTTCCCCCTGTTAATATTAATTGTAACCTGGCATACCATATAAATTTTTATTAAACCTTTAAATAATTTCTAACCACTATACCAGGTACACCGCTGGCAGGAAACGCTGCCCTTCTTTACATTCCATTGAAAATGCTGCCCTTCCAAGTTCCGCCGAATAATAATTAGTACCATTACGGCTGTCAAACTTTGCTGCAACATCTGCCGCCTGTGTATAAAACCAGTTTCCCATCTCTTTTACATTATATACCCCGTCTTTACGCCAGAATGGAATTGTATCTGGCAGCATTTTTTCATATATCACATCACTAATTTTAGCAAATTCATGACATACAGTCCATGCACCAATAAGGAAAGAGAACCACTTGTCCTGGTCCCAAAGCGGCTCCCAGGATAATAAGAAATGCTTTAAAATCTTTTTTGCTTTTCTTGGTGCAGTAAATGCAAAATATCTTAAAACTGCACCAAAATAGCCTAAATCAGAAGGGTCATCTAATTTACTTTTTCTATATAATGCCTCTGCAAGCGGGGCGGCTTTTGCCAAATCTTTATAATCAAGTGCCCGCTGTAAATATAATAACTGTACATTACGTGGTACATCATGGCATTCCAGTGTACCATTAAATATAGGACGTGCAAGTTCATCTGCCTTTGCCATATCCCCTATCCGGAAAAAAAGCCTTGCCATATCCGCCTGTTCACATGCCCTGCAGTCTGAACATATATCATGCCTTGTATTTTTAAATAAATAAAAATATTCTAATGCTTTATATGTGTCAATTACAGAATAGAAACGGAACAGCCTCTGGTAATAAAGCCTTTTGCAAAAACGGTTATAGAGAATCATTTCCTTAATCTTTTTTATTATCTGTTCTGCCTGTGGAAGTGTAATCTGTGGCAGGTAACACAAAATCTCCAGACAGTAATCCATCATAAATTCAATGCCATCAATACCACCAGGCGGGACCCACTCTTCCTCTTCTTCACGTAAAGCAATATATTCTGCAACTACTGGAAATACCTTTCCCTGGTCGCCACATTCCATAAGTTCTGACGCATACATCCATCTTAAATATTTCTGCAGATAATGGTCTTTAATAATATCTGCACGCTGTATTAATCCATATAAAATATTAATATGTTCTTTTGAATGTGGCATATTTTTAATTCTGTTATAAACTTTTATTATTTGTTCCTTTTCAGTCATAAATCCCCTTTGCCCTGTTCTGCCTGGAACTTTTCAAATTGTCTTTGTGGACCGCCACATACGGGACAACGTTCTGGAATATCTTCTCCTTCCATAATATATCCACATATTGGACAGACATATATAGTTTCTTCTGCAAATGATTCCATATCTTTTGCAGATTTTAAAAGACGTGCATGTTCTTTTTCTGCCGCTGCTGCTCCCTGGTAAGCTTGCTTTGCAAGAGGGCTCTGGTGGTTTCCTGCATATTCTTCCATTGTTTTATATATATAATTATACTCAAAATTTTCTCCTGGTATAAATGTACCTGCAGATTCCATAAATAATGCAGGACGTTCAAGGACTGAGTAAAAGTTTCTTGCATGATAATATTCAGAAGCAGCAAGTGCATCAAATAAATTAGCAATCTTATCCATACCCCTGCGTCTTGCCCTGTCTGCAGACATCAGGTATTTAAGATGTGCCATCAGTTCACCTTTTACTGTTTCCTCAAGCTGGCCCTTTAAAACAGAATTCTTGCGTTCACGGTTATAACAGTCATCTGGAAGATTGGCAATATTATGCTTTAATACCCCTTCTTCTTCGTAAAGGTGGATTATATGGTGCTCCACATCGCAAGCACGGATATTTTCTGATACATCCTCAATCATTGCACCGCCCCCGCCAGTACATATAAGCGGTATACCGTCCACATTATCTTCAAATAGTGAATGTACATGCCCACATACCATATATTTTACTTTATCTTTCCATGGATTATAAGCTTCCTTTAAACGTGAAAATTCTTCTTCTGTAACAGAATTTTTAATAAAATTATTTGGCACTGGGATATGGAATGTAATAACTGCCTGTTTTACTTCGTCCATTGCAAGTACTTGTGATAAAAGCGTAAGCCCTTCATTATCAAATACACGCATTGCATTATCAAGTATTATTATAGTAAATTTTTCTGCAATAAGGGCATAATTCTTCTCTCCAAAATATTCTGTATAATCTCCCGTATCATGGTTTCCTCTAAGAACATAAACATTATTTCCTGCAAGTTCTTCTGTTATATCCTGTATTTTTCTGTAATAACTTTTATTACCAGCTGGTACAAGGTCACCTGCAATAAGAGTAATATCATCCTTGGCGCTTTCTTCCAAAGCTCCTGCATATATTTTCATATTATATGTTCCAAGCCCTTCACATCCAGGGTCACCAATAATACCTACAGAATGTACATCTTTTATATGGATAATTTTATCTGTTACCTTTATTATTTTCTTTTCTTGCATAAACAGCCTCATTTCTTATATTCTTCTAACAATTTTTTATATATGAATGCATTTTTACATGCAGGGTTAATTCCATATTCCATATTTTCTATAAATGGCAGCATCTGCCAGTCCTCATTACCACAAAATCCAATTTCTGCTATGGCTTCCAGATATTTATAAAAAGTTTCCCCAAGAACAGCCCCATGCCCTTCACCATCATCATGGCTAAGATATACAACAGGCGGGTTGGCTGGATTTTTCCCTATATCAAGCGCTATTATATCTCCATTTGGAACTTTCATAATTCCAAATTTATTATGCCACACTTTGTCATATTCATCATCCAGATTATTAAAACAATCTTTTGCCCAGCTTCTCCTGGCCGCTTCTGCATTAACAACTTCATCAAGTGAAAGCATAATATATGCAGAAAATATCTCCTTAAGTTCATCTGGCAGCTCTAATGCTTCTGGTAAATCAGCATAAAAATGTAATGCTTTTGAATACTCTAAAAAGAAATTCCTTAGTTCTTTAGGAAGTACAGCACCAAGCCTTGCTTCTGCTTCCAATACTTCTTCTTCTGTTGCCTTGTCTTTTTTATAATAACCTGATTCTGGGTCAGTCTTTTTATATATATTACTCCATTGTTCTAAACAATTTTGCAGTTTCTGGTAATCCATTTTAATCCCCCATTCCTGTTCTGCACTTATTTAAAAAAATACCATCTCCCGGAAGATTAACATCATCTTCTATTACTACAGGCTTATAATAGCTCTTTCTGCAAAGAGAACCTGCTGTAGTGCGGTTCTCTTTTATCCATTGTATATTTATTTGTAAAATTACAAGCATACTTTTCTTACCCTGGGTCTAATCCCACCAGAAATACCATACAGTTGAATTTTCAATACAGTCAGCAAGTTCTGCTAACGTGTATGTCGTTGTTCCTTGTAAAACCCTGTCTGTACAGAAAGCAAAATGCTCTTTGGCAGTTTCTATGCTGTCTGCCCCTTTTATTTTATCTGGAGCATAAAACTCTATTATATCAGAAGTAAACACTGCAGGTACTGCCCCATAAGTTTCATACCAGTATTTACATATTGCTATCATATCTTCTGGCATTGGACACTCATTCCATCCGCCAAAAGGAAACCAGGCAATGATTTCCCATGGATTTTTTACTGGAACTTCAAGAAGCAGGACATCTGAAATAAGTACATCTTCATCATTATAAGAAAGATAACTGCAGAAATGATTTAATTCATCTTCATCATCTTCGTCATCGTATTCCTCCTCTTCTTCTTTAAAATCCAGATATCCACTATATGTATCCCTGCCAATAAGTTCCTCTTCATCATCATAATATTCTTCTATATAGCCATTATAACTTTCTTCAAGCAATTCCTTTCCATTATCACCACATTCCTGGATTAACTTTTCCCTGTCATAACCATCCCCATAATATCCTTCTATAAAATTTTCTGCAGTCCATGTTTCTTCTATCACCAGTATCACAGGCCAGAATCCTTTTTCCTTACCTTCTTCAAATGCCTTGTAGTAAGCATCCTCCAACTTATTTGGTTCACTTCCCTTTTTAAATATCTTGTACCCACACTGGAAAAATTCTGCAATTTTTTTTGTTTCCTCCATCATACCCATACCTCCTTAAATTATAAAACACCAAACCTATATAATACTTTATAACTACTGCATATATTGTATTTATAATTATACCATGGTTAGCAGTATTTTACAATTAAAAACCAGAGCTCCCGTACATCTGTTTTATAATTTTCACATAATACGCAAAACATAAGGTAATTACTATTTCATACCAAGCCTGTTTCTAATTGCTTTGTCTTTGACAGGGTATATTTTTTCTACTGGTAAATTTTTTGAATTTAGATTTCCTTTTTTTCTCTGTTCATTCCATTTTCTCACCAATGGAGTACAATCTTCTATGCGGCAAATACTTTTATCTAAAAAATCTCTTAATGTATTTCCTTTTAACCCTATTTGGATTGCTGCACGGTTAATAGCATTGCCATTTATATTTCTGTCTGGGTCCCATTGGCAATATACTGTAGCTTCATCAAAAGCTTTTTCCCATTGTATGCCAGTATAGATTTTGGAATCTGGAGAAGTTAATACAGCTTTTTCCAATAGTTCATTAAATTCCTGCTGGTATATATCTAAAGCTAATATACATTCCTGGTTTTTCTTAGTTCCCCAGTTAGAACGGTACATAAGCCACAGAAAAGATGGTTTTATCCATGTCATACGGTTTATATTAAAGTTTTCCCCAAATGTCTGTAATCCAACTGCTTCTTTGGCAATAACAGGATTATACGCCTGGTAAACCCGTATACACTGCCTGTCGTATTGTGCAAATACTTCTTTTACATACTCCATACGTCCACCTCACTTATTTTTTGTTATTAAAGTATAACTTTCTATTTTGTACTTTAAATACATCCAGAAAGTTTACCAACTGCAAGAGAAACATCTGGCTGGAAGTAAATATCTTTTCCTTTATTACTTTCATACATAAAATCTTTTAAAGGCTTGCTTGTATATCCAGAAAAATCTCCATATATAGCAAACCTTACACCATAATTAATAAATTTCTGTAATATTTCCCCTGCCAGGCAGGTACTTAAAACAAAGAAGTCTTCTATAATAGCTTTTTTATTTATTGCAATATTAGTACAGCCTGTTTCATACTTTACCGTCATAATTAAATCCAAAGCGGACTGGACATCTGTTACCAGAAGTTTATCACTGCTTATAACTGCAATATCTATATTATTTTTTCTTATAATTTCTGTTTTCATATTTTACCTCATTTCTGCGTTGCTTTTTGCACATTCCAAGTTTGTATATGAAGCGTGGATACAAACTTGCAGAGTGAAAGATTTTTCAAATCTTTCACTCCCCAACAATTTTAATCCTATTATCTGTTTGCTGCTATTCATACAAGCTGTCTACCAAGTTGCTAACCATAAAATCAAAAGTTTCTATATGGTTATATAAAAGAACATCTTTATTTTTAATATTCATTATTAAAGAATAAATAACTGACACCGCCATATCTTTGTCAACCTTCAGTTTCAAATATGGTTTGTTAAAAAAAAGCTGTTGGTTTTTCTTATCAGACTCTTTAATTTTCTTTACTTGTCCATCTGACAGTTTATTCATTAAAATTGTATAATCCATGCTGTCTGAACCATATAAAAAGTTATTTTTATCATATTCACGGTAAACCAGCTTCAATGCTTCTGCAACCCCATATTTATTTTTCTGTTGTCCGATAATCTTTGAAGCAGCATTACGTATTTGTTCTTGTACAGAACATAAAACTTCACAAAAGAGAGCTTCTTTTGATTCAAAAAAAATATAAAATGCCCCCTTTGAGATACCTGCCTGTTTACAAAGTTCATCTACACTTGTTTTCTTATAGCCATATTGTGTCCAGCTATGTTTGCAGGCCTCTTTCAAACTCTTTTTAATATTCTCTTTTTCATGTTCTGTAAAACTCCTTGCCATAAACCAATCTCCTTTATATGACTTAAAATACTATTTGGGTCATACATATAATATATCTTTTATTTCCAAAAGTCAAGATATCATTTTAAGAATTTATAAATATAACAATCTTTTAGATAAAGAATAAACAAAAAACCAGGTATTCCTAAAATTCATTTCAAATACCTGGTTTTTATTTAATTTTCATATTAATAATAGTTACAAATTTACAATTATCATATTGTACTATTTATTAACATTTGATATTCTGTGTCCCCCTGGACTTTATGTGAGCCATCATCATTTTCTAATATCAAATCTTGACATTTCACTCTTATTTTTAATTTTATCAAAACATCTGGTTTCAACAAATTATGTAAAAAAACATTTTGTCTAGATAC
Source organism: uncultured Lachnospiraceae bacterium (assembly GCA_948794795.1). Lineage (GTDB taxonomy): Bacteria > Bacillota > Clostridia > Lachnospirales > Lachnospiraceae > Butyribacter. The sequence goes on from CAQGLR010000053.1 coordinate 14,127, forward strand.
TCCATACAATATATTTTCTGAGATTACTACTAATTTTGAATACACATGATACTCTGATAATTTTTGAGAATTGTATTGTTTTTCTCCAGTTTTTAGATTATATCTTATTATTTGAATATCATCACTATACTTTACATAAATAGTTATAATATCTTCTTTTATATTTTTAAATGCAGTAAAACATTCAAAATATAAATTCAAATCTGTAATAAAGTAAGACTTATATTTCTGTTGTATAAATAATTTTCTATTCCTTACATAAAGATATAAATTTGAACCAATAATACAAATATTTTTGTATTCTTCATTCTGCAGACGCATGATATGCTGCTGTTGATACTTTTTATTATGTAATACCAAATACGGAACTTTGTCTTTTATAATTACAGCAGCCTTATTATCTATTTGTATTAAGTGATGTTCTGGTTCCATATTAAAAGTCTTTTCAATATCTGAAAGAAATGTTACATTATTTTTTGAGTAAATTAATACATCATTTTCAAGTAAACATATATTTTTATATTCTTTTGGACATAATTGTGTATGACATGTTATTGAATATGATTCCAACTTATTGATATCTGAAAAAACATAGTCAATAAGTTGTCCATTAGAATATAGCACAGAAATTACCATTTTTTCATTTATTATCAAATGACTGGTATCCAAAACCTCTCTTTCTGTTCCTATAAGCAATCCTTTTAAATCTGCTCCACGTAAATCAATTCCATTTAATTCAACATTAAACAAAGACAAATTTTGCAGATGTGCATTTTGCAAATTTATATTTTTCAAAGAACAATTCCACAGAAAAACATTATCAGCATAAATACCACTTAAATTTTGTCCTGATATTTCAGGCTGCAAACGAAACAATAACGAAATAATATGTGTTCCTAATCCTGATAATTCCGAATTCTTTGCCATTTTTAAAATATTAATTAACAATTCTACCATTTGTTTCTTTTTTATTGGTTCCCTATCTGCCAATTTACAAAAAAAACCAATTGTTTCTGGTGTCATGTCCAATTCTTCCAGCCAGTTAAAAAGTTCATCATTTTTATCTATGGTCTTGCCATAAAGATACGTCTCCATCTTTTTATATAAGCTTTCCGCTACTAAATATTCACGAATTGCATTATGATAAAATCTTATTATATACTCTTCATTATTTTTCCGTCTTAGTTGGATTACATTTCTCTCACCTTTTTCTGGAAAAAATTTTTGGAAAATTACAAGCTCATCACTTTCCCCCTTACATAACTGCTTAGATATCTTTCTGGCAAACATATATAAATGTTCCATTATTTTATCTTCTGTCAAGTTTTTATTACAGTCTTCATAATTTAAACAATATTGGACGGAATTATGAATAATTGCTTTTAAAATATCCAGTTCATCTTTATAAAATAAAATATCTTTTGTCAAGATAAGTTTTCTAAGAAAGCCAAAATAAAGTGGTTTTCTTGCTATGTTAACTAAATTGCTGTTTTGCGACAGAAGCTTTAATATTTTATTTGAATTATTTTCATCTTCAATAGAATTTTGTATTGAAGACAGCTTTTCTATGGCATCATCTGCCGTGCAATCACCAATCACAATCCTTCCAAAGTTTTGGAACGTATTTTCAAATTCCTGAAAGTTGCTACAAGATTTAAAATCTTTTTCTCTTGAAGTAATAACAAACAAAACATTACTACCATATCTATTTTTAAATTCACAACACACTTCTTTCAAAAACTGCATCTTTTTTATACTTTCTCCTAATCCAAAAACAATCTCATCTAATCCATCTAAAATAATTAATATTTTATTTTTACTACCATATGTAGAAGTATTAGAAAAACCCAAATGCTTCTTTAAACCTTTCTCAATAAAATCCTTTGCAGACTTGCTCATATTATCGGTTTCCAAGTCAATAAAACTTTCTATTAATTTAAACCAAAATGCAGAGAAAGCATACATATCTTGATGTTCTAAAATTGTTTTAACAATTAAATATGTAAAATACGTCTTACCAGACCCATATTCTCCAATCAAAAATACACTATTTCCTTCTCCTAACTTATGAAAAAGCTTTTCTAATACATCTTCTCCATCTATTGTCTTAAGTGGCATAATTTCCTGTTGTGGAAAATATTCATTTTTAAATGGGTATTGTTCCAATTGTTCTGGCATAGTTCCTTGTATATGTTCTTTATCAATAATAGCAAAAAACAGCTTTTTTATCAATTCCTGTTTTTCATAAGGTGTTCTTTTAGGTGGATCATGTTTATAAACTTTCCTATATGCATCATCATTTACTGATAGAAATTCTTCACATGTAATTTCTGTCTGGCTAAAACTAAAGACCTTTAACTGCATAAACGGAATATCCTGGTTCCATCTCTGAAAAAGTTTTTCATAAAAATCATTTTGCAAATCCCTGAATGGACAAATTAAAATCCAATAATTTTTAATATTATTTTCACGTTTACAATACATAAAATATTGCAAAAGGTTATATGAATAACTACTTATAGTAAGTCTTGTTTTTTTATCATTTTCTGATTCACTATTTTCTCCCTGGTGACTCTTACACTCAAAACCTAAATGGTACTCTTCTTTATTATAGGTAAAATTCATTCCGACATCATATCCAAACTGTGCTCCACTTGTTTGGACAATAGAATGTTTTGTAATTTTTAAAGGAGCATTCATACCAAGTTCTGACCAGTTAAATTCCCCCATCCACTTTTCTATATCTGATAATACAATGTATACTGCTTGTTCCAATTCAGAAGACATAGCTTTATTTTCTGGAACTGGATATAAAGCCTCATCAAAGACATCATCCGTCTTAATGGAATTTTCTTCCCATTTATATCCGCCTTCATAAAAAGAAGCAACAGGATTTATTATTAAATCATGATTAAGCAAATAAAGCAAATAAACAAAATATTGTTTATCTTCCGGATACACTGTTTTATATCCTTCAGTATCTATCTGGTATAATTCATGTAACTTTGATTGTACAAACTCTTGCAGTTCTTTACAATTATGATTTTGCAAATATGAGAGTCCTGCTGTATAACTTTTTTGCATAATTTTATAGAATTTATCAACAACATTTTTATCATTTTCTTCATTCAGGTTTACATGTTTATTTTTATGTTCAATATTATAATGAAACAACTCTGTCAGGTTGTAGTATACAACATCTTGTTCTTTTCCTTCAAAACGAAAAATTGATAAATTTACATCCATCTGAAAAACAAGAATGTCATAAGTAAAGAAAATACGTGTATACATCTCATGTCCAAACAATGTATTTCTAACCTCTTTGGCATGTTCAAAATCTTCACATACAACCAAAAGATACAATGGCATTTTTAAAAAATCTGGCGTATAATCATATGGTAAATTCTGTGTATCATGATTTTGGAAAAGAATTTTATATCGGTCCATTTTATCATGTAAATCTTCTTTCCATCCCTCAAAACAACGTCTAACTTCTATTAACAAGGTACTATTTATAAACTGTACAATAGCCGTAGGCCGAATGGGTATTTCTATATCTGCTATAACTATTTTAAAATTATAAAAGTTTTGGAAAAAACCGAATGTTTCTTTATATGCAAGAATTATCTGATTAGCTGCCAAACGTCTTTTTATATCTTCTGATGCCTTTGCAATTAAACCAGGTTCATAAGAAGTCCTCTTTTTATTAAGTATGCTTTGTAAAACAATATGACCATTTTTATTAAGAAAATACACATAATATGCACCTGTACCTGTTTCATTATAAAACTTAAAACGGTCAACCATAGCAAGCTTCACCATTGAATCCAACTTATTATTCAATTTATCTTGGTTTTTAATATTTATCTCTCTTTTTTCACAATATAAATAAGATAAAATCTGTTTTGATGTACAATATATTAAATTATTTATTGCTTCTAATACAAAAAAATGTTCTTCCTTTAATTGCCCTTGTTTAACCTTATTTCTTATATTCCACATTGAAACATAATGATTTGGTTTAGAATTAAAATCTTTCACTTCATTTGTTCGTACTTTAAATGGACTAACTTCTGTTTTAATCTGTCTTCCAAATAAAGAAAATTGATGTTCTCTATCTATATCAAGTTTTTCTGGCGGACTATTTTTCTGGCCATATTCTGTGTTATTTGATACCATTATTTCATATTCCTGTTCTACTGCTTTTTGTTTTTTTTCTTCGGCCACTTCAGCATATATTTTATATTTATTATAATCAATATTTATAATTTTTACTAAAATCTTTTTTTCTTTATCAAGTTTCTTTCCATATTCAATATCTATACATACATTCTGTGAATATTCTATATAGTACTTTTTATCATGTAATACATCTTTTATTGGATATCCTGAAATAAAACTTCCAATTTTTAAATTAGCAATCTCATCTGTCCAACTAATATTTAAATCTAACAAGCTAAGCACACAATATGTATCATGTTTTGGATTTTTTTCCCGTTCTATAAAAATAACCTTTCCTTTAATACATTCACCAATTTGTATATAATCACTAATCTTGCCACATAAAGCTGGTAATCTTGTAACTTTTTTTATTGATAAAAATGCTTGAATTCCTTCTTTTATGTCAATTAATGCAAATGATTCCTGATTACCAAAACTTTTCACAACTCCTTCTATTATATCTCCAAATTTTAATAATGATAGCTGTCTTCTGGCTTTTTGTTCCACTTTAAGGCGTGTAGCAATAAATGTTTTCTTTCGTTCATTTAAATTATAAATATGCACACAAATTGTTTTTCCAACTAAATCTTCATTATGTAAAAGCCTGTTTTCTGTAATATAACCATCCTTAATTATTCCCTTAATTCCATAATAATCCAATTCTATTTCCTTATTATCTTCAGAATATTCTGAAACAAAACAAATAATGCTTTCTTCTATTTCATAATATTCTTTTAATAAAGACCATGCTTCATCAAAAGACTTTTCATCTTTATCATAATAATATTCACCAATTGGCAACAGTTCTCTCATAATCAAATACCCTCCTTTTCCTTAATGTAAATTTGTAAAATACATTCATTTTTATCTAACATACTTATTAATTAATATCTAGTAATATTTTATAAGATACAAATACTTATATTTTAAAAACATATGTATCCATAAACTATGATTAGCCTATAGAATAAATACTATTAAAAAGTTTTCCTATATACCAGATAAATAAATACATTAATGTGTTCTTTCTTCGTAAAATATACTTTTTTATTTATTTTTTTGAATTAAATAATACAACTTTATTATATAGCAAAAGCAACGTTATTCCTATACTTTATCAATATTTTTATATTTAATTTATAAATTATTTTATACTAATTACAAAACAACTGTTCTTTTACAGTAAATTGTGTATTTGTGGTATACAAAAGTAAATGTATATTTATAAAATACATTTTTTATAAATATACAACAGATAGTATTAATTGATAATAATGTACATTGCAAAATGGTTATCCAGTCTATTTTGTTACTTTTGTCCAATATTTAATAGCAATATAAAAAGCTTCCAGGCAGTTACAAAACATACCTGAAAGCCTTTTTATCCAGTTATTCTTTTTTACTCTTGTTCCCAATATACAATACTGCCAGAAGCCAGGCTTTCCTGTACAAGTATTGTCCTCTGGTTAGAAGAACCCTTGAAAGCAAGCCCAAGGTCTTTTTGGTCTGCCATAAACTCGCCGTCTACCATAACATCAATATAAGAAAGCAGCTCATTTGTTTCCTCCCATTCATCCGCCATACGTCCTGTAACATCTTTTTCAAAGTCATATCCTGTAAAACACCATATGCTTTTTGCTGGATATAATTCTTTAACCTTCCTTAATAATGGTAGAAGCCCCTGTTGGTTACAATGCTCCAGAGGCTCACCACCAAGAAGTGTAAGCCCCTTTATATAATCTGGTTCCATAAATTTAAGAATTTTGGCTTCTGTATCTTCTGTAAATGGCTGCCCATAATTAAAATCCCATGTTTCAGGGTTAAAACACTCTTTGCAGTGGTGTGTACAACCACTTACAAAAAGTGATACCCTGACACCTGGACCGTTGGCAACATCACATTTCTTTATTTCTGCATAATTCATTGTGTTCTGGTACCTTTCCCAATACAATGTTACAGATGCAGTACCCTTGAATTAATTTCCTTTGTCTTGCCATCATTCCAGAAATTCTCACCAAGATAGCCACAAGTCCTTCTTGTAACATTCATTTTATTTTTATCTTTATTATGGCACTGCGGACATTCCCATTCAAGGTTATCATTTACTATAATCTCACCATCAAAACCACATACATGGCAGTAGTCAGACTTTGTATTAAATTCTGCATACTGTATATTTTCATAAATAAACTTAACCAGGTCTTCCAGCGCTTCAAGGTTATGTTTCATATTTGGTATTTCAACATAAGATATTGCACCGCCAGAAGAAATCTTCTGGAACTGGCTTTCAAACCTGAATTTGCTAAAAGCATCTATCTTTTCACGTACATCAACATGGTATGAATTAGTATAATATCCCTTATCTGTAATATCTTTAATACTTCCAAATTTCTTTTTGTCAATTTCAGCAAAACGGTAACACAAGCTTTCTGCTGGTGTACCATAAAGCCCGAAACCTATGCCTGTTTCAAGCTTCCATGTGTCACATGCAAGACGCAGGCGCTTCATAAGACGCAATGCAAAACTTGTTCCTGCAGGCTTCGTATGGCTTACACCTGTCATAAGCTTTGTAACCTCGTATAAACCAATATAGCCTAAAGATATAGTTGAATATCCGTCATGCAGCAGCCTGTCTATAGGCTCATTCTGCCCGAGCCTTGCTATAGCCCCATACTGCCAGTGTATAGGGCTTACGCTTGAAAGTGTGCCCTCAAGTGAATGATGCCTGCACATAAGCGCTTCAAAACACAATGCAAGACGTTCCTCTAAAAGCTCCCAGAATACTTCCTCGTCGCCTTCTGCCATTATTCCTATCTGTGGAAGGTTAAGGCTTACAACACCCTGGTTAAAACGTCCTTCAAATTTATATTCCCCATTGTCATCTTTCCAAGGTGTAAGGAAACTTCTGCAGCCCATACATGAAAATACATTGCCTTCATAATTTTCACGCATTTTCTTAGCAGAAATATAATCAGGGTACATCCTTTTAGCTGAGCATTTTACAGCAAGCTTTGTAAGGTAATCATATGGCCCGCCCTTTAAACAGTTGTGTTCATCAAGTACATATATAAGTTTAGGAAATGCTGGTGTAACATACACCCCTTTTTCATTCTTTATCCCTTCAATGCGCTGTTTAAGTATTTCTTCAATAATCATTGCATTTTCTGTGATATATGGGTCATTGATATCAAGATTTAAAAATAACGTGACAAATGGTGACTGTCCGTTTGTAGTCATTAAAGTATTAATCTGGTACTGTATAGTCTGTACCCCGGATTTCAGCTCATCAGCCAGCCTGTCCTGTACAAATTCTTCTAGTATATTATCACTTATTTCACCGCCATATTTTTGCTTGTAATGCATGGCATATTTATCATGGCTTTTACGCAGGTATTTGCCAAGATGCCTTATATCAACTGACTGCCCTCCATACTGGCTGCTTGCAACTGCTGAAATAATCTGTGTCATAACAGTACATGCCACCTGGAAGCTTTTTGGGCTCTCAATCAGCTTGCCATTCATAACTGTGCCATTTTCAAGCATATCCCCGATATTAATAAGACAGCAGTTAAATATGCTCTGCAGGAAATAATCCATATCATGGAAATGTATCATTCCCTCTTCATGTGCCTTGACAATTTTCTCTGGAAGAAGAACCCTTTTTGTAAGGTCTTTTGATACTTCACCAGCTATAAGGTCCCTCTGGGTAGATGCAATATAGGCATTTTTATTAGAATTTTCCTCCATAACATCCTTATTGCTGTTCTTAATAAGGCTCATAATAGAATCATCAGTCGTATTGGCACGGCGTACCATTTCACGTGTATACCGGTAGATTATGTACTTTTTGGCAAGTTCAAACTTGCCCTCACTCATAAGCTTTTGTTCAATCATATCCTGGATATCTTCAACCATCAGGTTGTCCATATGCTTATTTTCAATACCAGCAACAATAGAATCAATCTTCTCATCAGAAACCTGTTCATAACGGTCTACTTCTGCATTAGCTTTCTGGATTGCAACCACTATTTTATTGCGGTCATAATCCACAACCCTGCCATCACGTTTTGTAACTTTCATGATTTACACCACTCCTGCTTTTATATTATTTAAACCCCTGGCTATCCAGCCTGCCAGAAAGAGCTTGTATTTCTTCTGGCATAAGAAAGCCTGTACCTGCCAGTCATAAATGTGCACTTACAGAACTTTCATGGTGAGGTTAAAACGCAATGCTATTATATCATTACAGCTCCAAAAAGTCCACAACATATTGTTAATTTTAACCATTTTGTACTATATTTTGTGGATAAGCTATTTTCTAAGGCTTACTCTTGTAGATAATGGCTGTTGTAAAAATGCTGCCTTTATGAAGATGCAACTCTCTTTGTATCTTCTGATATATTCATTATACTATCAATTTCCCTGGCAGGTATTTTAGTGTATTCTGACAATTCTTCCTTTGTAGGGATACTTCCTGATTCTTCCGTAAGGTATTTTGCTGCTTCATGCAAAAGGTTAATCTTTGCAATTACAGTATTCTCCCAATCTTTATCTTCTGATTCCATATCTATAAAACTTTCCATAGCACTTAATATCTCCATATTAATTGTGCCATGTACAGCCTCATAATCAGGTGTGCCATCTTCCTTGAAATAACGCTCCCTGTTTTCTTCAATTACTGAAATGCCAACAAGCAGGCCTACATTACCCTCTGCTATAATTTCATCTATTGATACCGTTTTATTTACTACTGCTTCGCGCTTTTTATACCCTGATGCAAGCTTTATTACATGGTTTAATTTATTCTCTGCCAGTTTGTCACGCAAAGCTGTATCACCCATAAGGAACCCTTTTATAATATTATTAACCTCAACAGTACCAGGTTTTCCAAGATTGTTTACTTCCTGCATATAAAGCTTTCTGTTAAATAATGCCCTTTCTGTTTCATGGATGTCTGTTTCATGGCTTCCAGACGCCTGCATGGTATGTTTTATATTACTGCCCCTTCCACTTCCTGCTTTGCCAGCAGCAGGACCAGATGCCCTGCTGTATCCGTCAATTTTAATCCCACCTGCTACAAGATAACTGCACACTGCATCCATTTTATCTTCATTAAGGTCCATATCACTAAGATATTGCCGTATTTCATCCTTTGACAGGCTGTTCTGTTGTAATGCTGCTATATCCTTTATCTCCCCAAGTATTTCCAAAAACTTGTCCTGTTCTTCCATACGCAATTAAATCCTTTCTATAAAATATTCCCCCTAAACAGGATAACGGACTGCTATAATAATAGCAGCCCGTTATCCTTATCTCCAATTACATCCCCACGTAACCAGAAATACCTTCTCTTTATTTAAGATAAAAGCATAATGCCTTCTTAACAATATGTAAATTATTTAAGAGTAATCTTGAAAGATATAGAAAGTGACTTCTTAAATGCAAACTTGCTTGCATCTGCACAAGGGTCAGCCTTTGTATCACCATATTCATTGAAAAGCTCAAGACGGTACTTGTAGTTGCCTTCTGACTGGTGCTCTTTCTCAATGTATCCCTGTTTTAATTTAGCAGCCTTAATAGCAACTTTCTTGCCATCAACTTTAACTACTACGTTGCTGATTTTAACCTTTGACTCTTTGTAATCCTTCATAAGGTCCACAACATCTACACATAATACATTGGCAGCTGTAATCTCTTCATCTTTACCATCTAAATCACTTCTGTTAATAGTAAGTGAAACTTTCTGTGCGCCCTTCTTGTTCTTAATATTTTTAGCACCTTTGCAAGCATCATCGCTCATGCCATTCTGTACTTTCCATGTACTGTCTGCAAACATAATATATGTCTTATAACTTTTTGCCTTAGCTGCTGCTTTATTTGCTGTAACTGCAAGTCCTGTAAAAACTACTGCAAGTGCCAGTACAAGTGATAAACTTCTCTGTAATAATTTCTTCATGTCAATTCCTCCATTAAATAAATTATGGCTTTTGTATATTTTGCATATACAAACCACTTTTACATAATACACCCTTTGTTTATTTTTGTCAATATTCCATATATTAATTTTTCATTAATATATATTTTGCACGTTACTGTTCACAGGTCAGCTTGACATGAAGAAACCGATGGTTTAGACTATTAA
>CAQGLR010000054.1 GCA_948794795.1 uncultured Lachnospiraceae bacterium
GAAGGCACCTAAAAGCCTTGTTTCGTATATTTTTTTCTTAAGTTCGCACTTATGACTTGCCTCACCCACAAACTGGTATCCTTCATTTCCCCATTCAATACTGTTTTTAATTCCGTTGCGTATTAAAATTTCATCTTCTACTAAAAATACACGGATCACTGGTCTGCCTCCTATTTCTTAAAAAAACATTAATTTACAGAATTTATTATAAATTTTAAAGAAAAGCTTGTCAAATACATATGCCAAAGCATTTTCTGTCTTTAGGTGTCCGTTTGCCTTGTGCCTGTTTCATATTATGTATGTCCATTTGATTTTATCTTCTGTTTGACATATAATGTAAGCATACTGATACAATATATGAGGACTGGAGGTGGCTATAATGCTTAGTAAACCAATATACGCTTTAACAAAAGACCGTTCAAAAAAAGCCCTGGTAAATAATATATGTGGAGAGCCAGAAGAATTGATAAAATTAATATCTGATTGTGATGGAGTAGAAAAATCAAGACGTTTGTATCTTTTTTTAAGACATCAGAAAATAAAAGAAAAGTATATGTTATTTAAGGATGTACCAGAAGATTAAGACAGATTTATTTGTTTTGTATTATCCTGTTCCAGCAGATATAAATTACATAATTATAGAGAAAATAGAAGGAGCACCAGATTCATTGCATGCAGCTGGAAGATATGAGCTGGATTTGCCAGTTAAAAACGATATAAATAAGATGAGAACGTTTGCTGATAGATTTATTTCAGAAGTATTAAAAAGATAAGGAGATTGTTATGTCAGAAAAGATGAAAATGCAATCTGCTGGCATGGTTAAAAAAAATTTAGAAATAATACAAGAGTTTTTTCCAGCATGCATTACTGAAAATATATCAGAAAACGGAGAGATAAAGAAAGGGATAGATTTCGATATTTTAAAACAGTTTTTAAGCAGTGGGATAATAGAGGGTACAGAGTCATTTGGTTTTTCATGGGTTGGAAAAAAGCAGGCTATTATAGATGCAAATTCTCCAATTAGAAAAACACTCCGTCCACAATTAACAAAAAGCCTTGACTGGGATAATACAGAGAATATCTATATTGAAGGGGATAATCTTGAAGCGCTTAAGTTGCTGCAGGAAAGTTATCTTGAAGGAATAAAGCTTATTTATATTGACCCGCCATATAATACAGGTAATGATTTTATTTATAACGATTCATTTAAGGTTTCAACAGATGATTATGAGGCAGAAGCAGGAATTATTGATGAAGATGGAAACCGTATGGCCATTAATTCTGAATCAAGTGGAAGATTTCATTCAAAGTGGTGTTCTATGATGTTTTCAAGACTGCTTTTATCCAGAAATTTGTTGTCTAAAGATGGAGTTATCTTTATTAGTATTGATGATAATGAAGTAGAACATTTAAAAATGATTTGCAACGAAGTTTTTGGCAAGCAGAATTTTGAGGGGCATATACATTGGAGAAGAAGGCATAACCAGCCTAATGATAAGACAAAAATGATAGGTATTGTTACAGAGCATATTTTAGTATATGCGAAGGATAGTTCATATCTTAAACAGACAGGAGTTGGAAAACTAGACCTGACAGCAAAGTTTACAAATTCTGATAATGACCCTAAAGGCTCATGGGCAAGTAAACCATGGAAAACTGGTTCTGGACAGAGTGGAAGCAGATATACAATTTTAACTCCTTCTGGGAAATTACTGGATGAAGAGTGGATGGGAGATGAATCTACATATAAACAGTATTTAGCGGAAGGGAGAATATATTTTCCCAAAAATGGGGATGGTATGCCAAGAAAAAAGTATTACCAGTCTGAGCGTGAAGATGAAGGGCAGTGTGCTAATAACTGGTGGCCACATGAGCAATTTGGACACAACCAGGCCGCTAATAATTGTATGACAGATCTTTTTGGTGTTAAGAATATATTTAGTAATCCTAAACCTGTTGAACTTATGAGGGCAATAATCAAAGTTGCCAATGTGAATGATGGGGATATTGTACTTGATTTCTTTTCTGGCTCTGGTTCTACTGCACATGCACTTATGAAGCTTAATTCTGAGGATAATGGACACAGAAAGTATATATTGGTACAGGTTCCTGAAAAATGTGCAGAAAAATCTGAAGCTTACAAAAATGGTTATATGGATATATGTGGGATAGGACAAGAAAGACTGCGGAGGGCTGGAGAGAAAATTAAGACAGATACAGGTGCTGGGATAGATTATGGATTTAGGGTATTTTCTGTAGATTCAGCTAATATGAAAGATGTATATTATACACCAGCAGAAATTAACCAGAATTTACTTGCTATGCTTGAATCTAATATAAAAGAAGACAGGTCTGGTTTAGATTTGCTTTTTGGATGTCTGCTTGAATGGGGGCTTCCTTTGTCCCTGCATTATATATCTGAGAATATAGATGGTTATACAATACACACATACGGTGAAGGAAACCTGGACCTGGTTGCATGTTTTGATGAAAATATTCCTGAAAATATAATTAAGACAATAGCTAAACGTAAACCACGCCGTGTAGTGTTCAGGGACAGTAGTTTTTCTGGCAGTCCTGCTAAAATTAATGTGGGTGGAATATTTAAATTTTTATCACCAGATACATCTGTAAAAGTAATATAAGGAGGCATTGGCTATGAAATTACAATTTAAGCACCAGAGGTTCCAGGAAGACGCTGCTAAAGCTGTAGTTGATGTGTTTGCTGGACAGCCTTATATGACTCCTCTTTATATAATGGACGAAGGCAGAGGTACTTACCAGATGTCATTAGCAGGTGGGCGGGATTTTACAGTATACAGAAACCAGCATATTGTACAAGAATTAAATAACCAGATTATTCTTGAACATATCCAGAAGATACAAAGAAATAATAATATTGAGCCTTCTGCTAAACTTGAAGGAACTTATAACCTGACTATAGAGATGGAAACAGGTACAGGTAAGACATATACTTATATTAAAACTATGTACGAACTTAATAAACACTATGGCTGGAGCAAATTTATTGTAGTAGTGCCAAGCATTGCTATACGTGAAGGTGTGTATAAGTCATTCCAGGTAACACAGGAGCATTTTGCAGAGGAATATGGTAAAAGAGTACGTTTTTTTATTTATAACTCTTCCAGGCTGGCAGAGATTGGCCATTTTGCTTCGGATAGTTCCATTAATGTTATGATTATTAATTCCCAGGCATTTAATGCAAAAGGCAAGGATGCAAGAAGGATTTATATGGAACTGGATGAATTACAGTCCAGAAGGCCTGTTGATATTATTGCAAAGACTAATCCAATTATTATTATTGATGAGCCACAATCTGTAGAGGGTAAACAGACTAAAAAGAGCCTGGAAGAATTTAATCCTTTATTGGTCTTGCGTTATTCAGCTACACATAAGAGTGGCAGTATTTATAATATGGTCTACCGCCTGGATGCAATAGAGGCATATAACAAGAAGCTTGTTAAAAAGATAACTGTTAAAGGTATTTCAGAATCAAGGACAACAGTTACAGATAGTTATATTTATCTGGAAGGTGTGAATATTTCCAAAACTGGACCTGTTGCTGTTATACAATTCCATTGTAAGTATGCGAAGGGAGTAAAAACAGTATCAAAGAGAGCCAGGACAGGATTTAACCTGTATATGGGTTCTGGTGGGATGGAAGAGTACAGAAATAATTTTATTATAAAGAATATTGATGGACGCAGTAATTCTATTGAATTTTTAAATGGAATAAAGATTTATGCTGGGGATGTTATTGGTAATATTAGTGAAGAACAGTTTAGAAGAATCCAGATACGTGAAACAATATTGTCACACATTGAAAGAGAACGCCAGCTTTTCTATAAGGGGATTAAGGTTCTGTCTCTTTTCTTTATTGACGAAGTAGCAAATTATAGAAAATATGATGAATCTGGTAATCCGGTTAATGGTATTTTTGCAGATATGTTTGAGGAAGAGTACCAGGATGTGATAAATAACCTGCAGCTGGCAATGGAAGATGATGGATATATAAAGTATCTGGCAGATATCAATGCCAGCAAGACACATGCAGGTTATTTTTCTATTGATAAAAAAGGGCATATGGCAAATAGTAAGACAAGACGTCCAGAAGCTTTTTCTGATGATGCTGGTGCATATGACCTTATTATGAAAAACAAGGAGCTTCTTCTGGAGCTTAATCCAGAGAAATCACCTGTCCGGTTTATATTTTCACATTCAGCACTTAGGGAAGGCTGGGATAACCCCAATGTGTTCCAGATTTGTACTTTGAAGAAGAGCAGCAGTGATATCCGTAAACGCCAGGAAGTAGGCCGTGGTCTGCGTCTTTGTGTGGATGAATCAGGAAACCGTATGGATGAGAATGTGCTTGGCAGTGATGTCCATAATATAAATGTACTTACAGTTATTGCAAGTGAAAGCTATGATAAATTTGCTAAGGGACTGCAGACAGAGATTGCAGAGGCTGTTGGCAGCAGACCGCTCCAGGTGGCAGAAACTCTTTTTGAAAATGCAAGAAGCAATAATGTTGAACTAGAAGTAAATCCAGACAAGCTGTCTATGCCTGAATTTAAGGCACTCTGGAGTAAGATTAATACCAAGACAGCATACATAGTAGATTTTGATACAGATGAGCTTATTAGGAAATCTGTTGCAGCTCTGGATTCTGGGCTCAGGGTACCAAAGATTTCCTTTAAGGTAGAAACTGGTTCTATAAAAGAAATCAATTCAAAGGATGAGTTGCTTTCTGGCCAATCCTTTTTAAAGGAGAAATCTGGTATTTATGGACAAGTAAATATTGCTTCCAATACAAGTATAAAGTACGACCTTCCAGGAAAGATGGTAGATGAAACAGGGCTTACAAGAAAAGCAATTGTAAAGATATTGGCTGGAATACAGCCTCATGTATTTAACCAGTTTAAGGATAATCCAGAAGGCTTTATTATAGAAGCTGCCAGAATTATCAATAACGAGAAAGCTGCATCTATTATAGAACATATTACTTATGGTGTGCTGGATAATAAATATGACACAGATATTTTTACAGACGTAATAATTAAAGGCAGGCTGGATGTAAATGCTATGAAAGCAGACAAGCATTTGTTTGATTATATTGTTTATGATTCTGACAGTGAGCGTGAATTTGCAAAGGAGCTGGATGTGAGCAAGGAGGTTGCTGTCTATGTAAAACTTCCATCGGGGTTTTATATTGCGACTCCAGCTGGCAATTATACACCTGGCTGGGCAATTGCTTTTAAAGAGGGAACAGTGAAACATATTTATTTTGTTGCAGAAACAAAAGGTTCTATGGATACAATGGAGTTTAGAGGTATAGAAGATGCAAAGATTCACTGTGCAAGAGAGCATTTCAAAGCTATTAGTGGTGAAAATGAAGTTTATGATGTTGTAAACAGTTACCAGGCATTACTGGAAAGAGTTATGAAATAAAATACTATACCCAATATAGGTAAGAAATAATGGTAAAAGAGCAGTGCCCTAATACTTGGTGCGCTGCTCCGTTTTTGTCCAATAATAAATCTTCCTGTTGTGTAAAGTTTTATTACTTATATGTTATTTATAAATGGAACTTATCTGTTGCTTCATTCAGTTTATCAACAATTCCATTGGAATCATGTAAAGAAGTATTAACAGAATCAGATGTATCCACTATATTATTTATACGGTCCGCAATATTTGCAGTTCCAGTAGCACTTTCACTTGCTGCTTGTGAAATTCCATCTATAGAATCCGTTATATTACTGATAGAGGCAAGAAGTTCTTCTGAAATTGCACTAAAATCTGCTACAAGCAAGTCAATTTCTCTTGCATCTTCATTATAATCATTTGAGATAGAATCAAATAAATAAATACTGTCCATAACCTGGTCATCAATAAATGATAACAATGATTCTGAATCTTTTGCAAGACTTTTAACAGATTCATTTACCTGTTCAGTTACCTTCTTTATATTTTCAGTGCTTTCTTGTGATGCTTCTGCAAGTTTCCTGATTTCATCCGCAACTACTGCGAATCCTTTGCCAGCTTCTCCAGCCCTTGCAGCTTCAATACTTGCATTAAGTGATAAAAGGTTTGTCTGTGTAGTTATTTCCATAATGGACTCTGCCAATGTAGAAATTTCAGAAACTACCTTTACTTTTTCAAGTGCGTCATTAAGGTTATCCTTTATAGAGTCTTTTTGTTTTAAAAGGCTGTTTTTGGTTTCGATTGTAGAACTTTTAGCATTAGCTGCTTTTTTATAAATATCCTGTGCACGCTCAGCCCCCTCTTGTGCACGTTCTGCTACATTTCTTGCAGCAGACTCAATTTCACGTGTCATTTCATTAATATTACCTGATGCGGCGGATGTTTCTTCCATTGAAGCAGAGAGTTGTATTGTTGTTGAAGATACATCATCAATCTCATTATTAAGGTTCTCCATATTGTCACGTATTCCATTCATGCTTTCAGTAATCAGGCTGGTTTCCTTTTTAACATCATTAACAAGTGAGCCAATATCTGTACGCATTTTTTCTGCAATATTTAAAAGTACACCAAAATCATCTTTACGTTTTAAAAGAGTGCCATCAGACTGTACTGAGAAGTCACCATCAGACATATTTTTCATGTTTTTGCCTACTGCTTTTAAAGGCTTTGTAATATTAGTAATCATATATGCCAGGAATAAAATGATTGCTGTGGCAAAAATAATACATATAATAAGAAAAACCTGGATTTTTTGATTAGTAAATTTATCAGCTCTCTTTTTAGAGGCAGCAATCTGGTCATCAATGTGGTCTATGTAATTACCTGTTCCAATTACCCAGTCAAATGGTTCATAATACTGAGTATATGCCCTTTTTGGTTTTGGTTCTGTTTCACCTTCTTTAGGATATTTGTAATCACAGTAGTAACTTCCTTTTTCTACAGAGCTTTTAATAAAATCCTCTACCATGCCATAACCTGTAGAATCTTTAGTGTCCATGCGGTTTGTTCCTTCTATATCACCGCCAAGCAGGACAACATTTACTCCATCTGACTGGTCAGCCCAGAAATATCCGTCAGTACCATACCTTAAGTTCCTGATTTTATCCGCAGCAAGTTTCATACCTTCTTCTTTGGTATATATGCCAGACTGGATATCTGAATTGTAACTGTCAAGAAGTGTAATTACTAACTCGACTTCACTTTTGATGCTGTTATCATAATCTGTCCTTGTATTTTCTTCTTCCTCTTTTATCGTCTGTTGTTTTATAGCGTTCATACTATTAATAGAAAAGCAGATGCTAAATATGACGAAAGCCAATACAATAAGACCGATAAGCGACATCTTTGTAATAACTTTAAGATTCTTCATAAAACAGTATTCCTCCTTCGCTTGTATATTTCTTCTGGTCTATAAATAATCATATAAATATTTTACCATATAAGGAAGAAAAGTACAATGTAGTTTTTAGGGATGAGGTTCTCTGTTTTTTTATTATATAGTATTTATTTTCCAGATGGAGTAACAGCCATCTTCTTATAACCATGATACAATATAGGCAGTATTGCTAAAAATAACAGTAAATATAAAGGAACCAGAAGTGAATAAATTCCATGTACTTGGCCAAAAGCTTCAAAAAATATAAAATCACCTATAAATTTATTCATTCTTAACAGCATATCAGGAAAAAAGGATACAATGTCTTTTAGTACAGGCACCCTTCCCAAAAACATTGGTACACAAGACAAGGTAAAAGGAATGGTTATAGCAATTACAGCAGAGCGGCTTTTAGCAGATACAAGCATTGCAAGTGTTAAAATAAACAGGTTTCCAATATATCCTCCAGATAAACTTAAAAGCCAGTCCTGGAAATATGTAATATTATACATACATGTCCAGTTTGAGAAATTTATCTGTATCATACAGCCTGCCCCGCCTGTTCCAAGAAATCCAAGAATAATTGCAGAAAAAAGCAGCATTGCTGCCCAGTATGTTACAGTAATTGTTAGAAAACCAGCTTCTATTTTTGATAAAATTGCCCTGTTTTTTCCAAAAACAGAAGAAAAAAATATAGAATCAGCCTTAATACGGAATTCATCTGAGAAAATCCCTGATACAAAGAAAGCAATAATTACAGTTGTAATAATCATAAGAGTTGGCAGGTACTGGGAATCCAAAAGTGCTTTCCATCCTTCAGCATATTCATAATAAAGAGGTGTTTCCAGGTTGTTATACTGGCGTAATAAAAATTCTCTTTCCTTTTGTGAAAATGAGCCTTCAAGACCTTCCTCTATCTTCGTAATTTCTTTCTTTAAACGTGAAATCCTTCTTTCATAAAGTCTGGAGGCTTTTTCTGGGGAAATTGAATTACATAAATAATAGTCATATTCCCCTGGTTCTGAAAATGCAACAGAAATTAAATTTGTAATGTCCTGGAAGCCTTGTGACCTGGCAAACTTTGTGTCTTCTGGCTCCTGGGAACTGTTTATTTTTCGTTTTTCCCTAATAACACGTTTAATAACATCCTCTGTAACAGTTCCTTTCCATTTGTTTTGTTCTTCCCTTAGTTGTTTTGCTGCTAAAGGTCCAGAAAGAGAAGGCTGCCCATCCCTGTAATATTTTACATCACGTATTGCTAAAAAGCTTCCAGCCAGGGTAACTATCAGAAGTAATAGAAGCATTATTCTATTGGATGGTTTTAAAAAGATTTTTTTTAATTCATATTTTAACATTTTATTCACCTGCTTTCTCATCAAAATAATATAAAAATACGTCTTCAAGGACTGCCTCTTCAGGAACTGCATCAGGGACAGGTTTTTCCTTTGCGATTATCCGGAGTACAGCTCCTTGGGAATCTGTTTTAAGGTTAGAAATTTTATATTTTTTCATAAGTTGTGGAACATAACTTTTTTTTACATGGCATTTCCATATATTCTCTTTCATTGTAGTAATAAGATGTTCTGTTGTTCCTCTTTGGATAAAACTTCCATTCTTCATTAATAAAATTTCATTGGCTATATATTCTACATCTGGAACAATATGTGTAGATAAAAGTACAAGACGGTCTTCCGAAAGTTCACTGATTAAGTTACGGAAGCGTATACGTTCATTTGGGTCCAGGCCTGCTGTAGGTTCATCAAGCACAAGGATTTTTGGGTCATTTAACATTGCCTGTGCAATTCCTGCACGTCTTTTCATTCCTCCAGACAGTTTCTTCATTTTTTTATGTACAGCATTTTCAAGTCCTGTCTTTTCAAGAAGTTCCTTTACTCTCTTCTTGGCAACTGCAGGACGTATTGCTTTAATTGATGCAATATAAAGCAGGTAATCCTGTACTGTAAAATCAGGATAAAATCCAAAATCCTGTGGCAGGTACCCCAGTATTTTCCTGTAATCCCCATCCATTGTGAAAATTTCTTTGCCATTGCAGGTGATTTTGCC
Source organism: uncultured Lachnospiraceae bacterium (assembly GCA_948794795.1). Lineage (GTDB taxonomy): Bacteria > Bacillota > Clostridia > Lachnospirales > Lachnospiraceae > Butyribacter. The sequence goes on from CAQGLR010000054.1 coordinate 9,447, forward strand.
ATGTGTGGGGCGCAGAAGCGTACAAAGCATCCTCATAAATGTTGTTTTACCTGCGCCATTTACCCCAAGCAGCCCATATACACCATTGCTCATTATAATATTAAGATTGTTTACAGCAGTAAACCTGCCAAATTCTTTTGTTAAATTATTTACTTCTAATTCCACTAAAATCCACCTCCATGAATTTATTGCAGTTATGTATTGTTTTATATATAGAAATAATTAAAAATAAACTACATCCTATAAAAAGACAAATCCATACTGGCTGTACAATGATGGCATAAATTTCTTCGTTTACTGTAACCAGCCACCATACAGCACTCCAGGCCAGGCATAATGTAATAGACATTATTTCACTTATTAAATGCTGGATGCACAGAGTCCCAAAACAAATACATGCAGTTACTGTTACTGGAAACAAAAATTGTATTATAAGTTCCATAACTGTAAAATATAGATTTTTATGTATGGTATAGCAAAAAACAGTAAGCAGGAATATATCTGTAATTCCAAACAAAAGAATACGTGCTGCATAAATTTTTTTTAGGAAATAGAAAGAGGAAGCTTCAATTTCCATACATCCGCAAGTCCTGTTTTTCCATAATTCTGGAATTACAAGTACAACAAATAATACTCCTGTAATACCAAGGCCTCTGCGGATATAATATTCTTCATTTGATATATTAAATACAATTTCCGCTGCTGCTAAAAGAAAAAACTGTAACAGCCACCATCTTTTATTGGTGGTTTTAAATTGTGTATAAAGAAATTCCAAGTATGACAGCATTTTTTCTTGTTCTTTCTGGTAAAATACTTCTTTGCATTTATAAATAGTGTTAAGGATTTCTTCTTCATCTGGTTTAATTTTTGTATCCTGGCTGTATTTTTTCATTATTTCTTCAAGCTCCATAAAGTTCCTCCGTTCCAAGTATTTGTTTTAAACGTTTTCTTGCCTGTCCAAGCCTGTATTTTGCAAGTGGCAGCCCTATACATAACATATTTGCAATTTCTTTAAGTTTCAGTTCCTGGAAATAATATAAAATTACCACTTCTCTTAATTCTTTTGGAAGCTTTTTTATAGCGGCTTCAATTATTATATGGTCTAATACCATGTCAAGCTGTTTTGTGTCCTGGACATATATTGTTTCAAATATGTTATCTTCTAATAATGCTTCTTTTTTCTTTTTATAGAAATTTTTACAAAGGTTTCCTGCAATAGTGTATAAATAATTTTTTGTTTTTCCTTTGTAATGGTATTCAGATAAATTTATAAAAAAACGGATAAAAGTTTCTTGTGTAATGTCTTTTGCATATTCTGCATCATGGCAGTGGTAATTACAGTATTTTAATATTTCTTCGTAATATTTACGTATAAACTGGTCAAAAGCATCATCATTGCCCTGTTTCATTTTTATTATTAGTAGAAAATCCGCATCCATAAATTCCTCCTTTCTCATTTGTAATATTTATAATGTCTGGAACGTTTCACACATCTATTAAGTATAACAATATAGAAAAGGAAAAAGACAGGATTTTATAAAATTTTTTTACTTGTGGTATCTGGAAATTATAAAGTGCATAAATTATACTGGTTTATGCACTTTTAAAGAAATTTAAAGAATATTACAGGATTTTAATTAGAAACAGGGATTTCAATTTGCAAAATATAATCTTCGATACTGTCAACAACTGTTTCATTAATTCCTTTCTCATAGGAAAAGCCAGCCAGCTTGAGACCATTGCTGTCTGCATAATCTAAGATTTCCTGGTAACGGCGTGGCAGGCTGTCCCAGTTTCCTTTGTGGAAAGCTCTTAAATATTTTCCTTTAGGCTGGATATGAAGGTCTTTTTTGTGTTTAATAAAAGGTATTTCTATAAAAAGCTTAGTGTAACCGTCGAAATTCCCATTTTGCAGGCTGGTGACAGGAATCATAGAACCATATGAAGCATCATGCAGACGTCCAATCTGGTATCTGGCAGTTTCGGCTGTAATTAATTCTACTTCTTTTTCAAAAGAGGTATCTTTATCTATATCCACTGTTACCAGGCAGTGTTCTTCTTTTTCAATAATACTGGTTTCTGATAAATCCATTGTAAGCAAAGTAACCATATTCTGCCTGTGGTTACACAATGTTTTCCTGACTGCCTGCATATGTATAATATTGTTATCCAGAGCAGTTATTTTTTCATCCAGAAGGCATTTAAGGTTTTTAGCTGAGCGGTTTTTCATAAATTCCTGTATTTCACTAATAGATACATCTAGTTCCCGCAATAAAAGGATTGTTTCAAGTACAGGACTTTGATGGTAATTGTAATAGCGGTATCCATTTTCAGGATTAATTGCAGCAGGCTTAAAAAGCCCGGTTTCGTCATACCACATCAATGTTTTTTTATTAATACCATGTAATGCTGCAAACTGTCCTATTGTAAGAAGTTTATTGTTTTCATTCATTATAATTCCCCCTTATAAATAAAATAAAAAAATTTTTATTATTTTACTATTGACTGTACTGTTACTGTATGGTTTATGATACTACACACAGAATACAAATACAATAAGGAAGGAGAAAAAATTTATGGAAGAACAAAATGTATATTTAAAACCTGTGACATTAAAAAATATTTTGAAATTTGCAGTCCCAACTATCGCTATGTCAGTATTTATGTCTTTTTATACAATGGTTGATGGATTGTTTGTATCAAATCTTGTTGGAACCAATGCATTGTCAGCTGTAAACCTGGCAGCACCAGTAATACAGCTTGTAACTGCAGTTTCAACTATGCTTGCCACTGGGGGAAGTGCAGTTATTATGAAAAAGATGGGAGAGCAGAAGCATGAGGAAGCAAAGGAAGACTTTACTTTCCTGGTTCTGGTAAATGTGTTTGTTGGCATTGTTATGTGTGGGATTGGGTATATTGTAATGGATAAAATTTTTGCAGGAATGAACCTTTCTGCAGATGTATCAGGGTATTGTAAGGACTATTTAAGCCATTATTTATTGTTTACAGTCCCAATACTTTTAATGAATAATTTTACCCTTTATATGATTGCAAGTGGAAAAGCAACACTTTCTTTAATTTGCTCTGTAGCAGGTGGTGTTTTAAACATGGTTCTGGATTATGTATTTATTGCTGTTTTAGATATGGGAATAAGCGGGGCAGCTATTGCAACAGGGCTAGGATACTCAGTCACAGCAGTTACAGGTTTATTTGTTTTCAGCCAGAAGAAGAGCCTTTTGCATTTTAAAAAGCCATCATTCCGTTTTAAAGTTCTTGTGAATGCAGCAACAAATGGATGTTCTGAAATGGCAACAGCGCTTGTTACTGGAATAATTACCCTTATGTTTAACTGGACAATGCTGCATTACGTAGGAGAAGATGGTATTGCAGCTGTTACAATTATTATGTATGTATTGATGTTTGCAAGTTCACTGTATACAGGATATTCTTATGGGGTTGCCCCAATGCTTAGTTTTTACCACGGTGAACAGAATTATGTTAAACTGAAAAAGGTAGTGGATTCCAGTTTAAAAGTAATTGCATTTATCTCTGTAATTACAGTGGTAGCATCATTTTTATTAACAGAACCATTAGTATCTGTATTTGCCCGTCCAGATAACCCAGTTTACGGACTTGCAGTAACAGGAAATAAAATATGTACTATAGCATTGTTTTTTATTGGTTTTAATATATTTGCAAGCGGAATGTTTACAGCATTGTCTAATGGTATTATTTCAGCTGTGCTTGCATTTTCAAGGTCTTTTGTGTTTATGTTGTTTACTATGATTATACTGCCCATGGTTTTTGGGGTGAATGGCATCTGGCTGGCAACACCTGTAGCAGAGCTTATGGCACTTGCTTTGTCGGCTGTGATGTATACAAAATATAAAAAGAGATATGGATACTAAAGATTTAATGCCCCAGGGTGTTATTACAAAGATTATGGGATATGCTGGTAACAGGACTGTAAGAGGGTATATACCAGCCACACAAGATAAAACAGGTGAAAATGTAAATTGCGTGGGCAAATGCAGTTTTGTACAGTTATTCTGGCTGTTTCTGATTGGAGCCTTTTTAGGTGATATTATAGAAACCATATTCTGCCATGCCACTACAGGTGTGTGGATGAGCAGAAGCAGTCTTGTATGGGGGCATTTTAGTGTTGTATGGGGGCTTGCGGCTGCTTTTATAACAGCATTATTATATAGGGATAAAGAGAAAACTAATTACTATATATTTTGGAAAGGTGCATTTTTAGGCGGGGCATATGAATATATATGCAGTATTTTTACAGAAGTAGTTTTTGGAAAAGTTTTTTGGGATTATAGTGATATGACATTTAATTTAGGTGGGAGAGTAAACCTTCTGTTTTGTTTTTTCTGGGGAATTGTAGCCGTTGTATGGATTAAAGTATTGTATCCAAAGGTATTATATTTTATAGATATAATTTTAAGAAAAACGGGGAAGATATTTACATTAGGATTTATAGTATTTATAACATTGGATATATTTGTTTCTGTATTAGCTTTAGTACGTTATGATAAACGTGCTTATGGAAAGGAAGCAGAATATAAGTGGGAACAGGCTATAGATAAATATTTTAATGACAGCAAGATGGAACAAATTTATCCTAATGCAATACAACAATAAACAGTATAAAAATACATAGAAAGCAGAAGAGGGCAGTGCCAGACAGGTTTAAAATATCCGTCTGGCTTTAGCTGCATAAGTTTAATATATTTGTTTGTAAAGCATCATTGTCCATTTCATCAATATTCTGGAATATAAATACCAGTATTTCCATAATTTTTTGAAAAGAAATAATACTTGAAGCAATTTCATCATATCCGCCGCTTAGTATTTCTATAGTACCGCCAGGCAGCTTTCCAGCAGGGTATTCTTGGAAAAACCTGTATATCCCCTCTGCAAATTCTTTATCAAGTCCTGCATATATTATTTTACTAAATGGTATTACTTGTGATATAAATGGGAAATCTTCTTTACCATAGTTAATAGTTATATTTGTTTTATTAGAATTATTATAAGTATATTTCATAAATACCATGCCGTAATTACTAATATGGCGTGGATTCAAATGTGCTTCAATACAGATTATTCCACTATGCCAGTGGATATCACCAGCTTCTTTGCATAAACTAAGTGTATTGTAGTTTGTATAATTAAATGGTACTTCATCTTTCCATATACATACCTTCTTATAACCAGTATCATTTTCAAATAAGAACATATTAAATCTCCTTTTATTCCTGTAAAAGCAAAACAGGGATTGTGCAAATTTATTTGTATATCTGGTTTCTAGTCCTTTTTAAAAGCCATATGATAAGTATTTATCATTATCAGGATAATATACGTTTTAACTTCCAGATATTTTTATACAAACTTTGTGTATATTTTTATCTTTATTAAGATTAATTTCCCATATTAAGTATTCTATTATTTTTAAACTTATATTTTATTTGTTGTTATTTTTAAATGAAGTATAAATTGGAATATGTCTTTATATAAAACAGATACTCCATCAGAAGAATGCCCTGATTCTGCTGCTAATTCATAATCCCAATATATTATCGATGGATTCTGGGTATTTCCTTTGTAATATAAACATATATAATCTCCATAATCCGTTTCTGCAATGGGAATTATATCATATCCAAAAAAGTCATAATATTCTTCTGATATATTATTAATTTCAGATACAGTTAAAAATTTTTTTATATTTAGAATATCATTTTCTATATGAAGTTCAATCTTATTATTAATTTCTTTAATAGCATATTGGTAAAATTGTTTGTATTCCTTTGGTAATTTAATATTATATCTTTTTTCTATATTATCAAAATCTATCATTATTTGGATTTTCCTGTAATTGCACTTATGGCTTTTGTAAGAGAGGATATAAGACAGCTTAAGTATTAACATAATTTAATTGGGCTTCGGTACATTCAAATGACAATATTGATACTATTGATGTTTTTAATATGTCTTCATCTACTAAAATGATTTTTACTTTGTTATTCTCCATTTTAATTTGCAGGATTGTATCATAGTCTATTTCATCTTCACTTTTATCCGAATCCCAGTTATAATTTGTAATATTAGAAAATATTACATTTACTTCTTGTAATTCTGGACTGCCTTTTTTATATCCTTTTTGCTTCCACATACATAAATCAATATTCATTATAATAGTTTTATTAGAAAATACTATTTTGTTTACACAACTATCATGGAAATATATATTGTTTATTAATTCTGTAATTAACATATTTAATTCTTCCTTATATTGCTGTTGTACTGCTGTAAAAAGGGTTGTTTGATAAGCTTAAAATCTTGAATCATAATCAAAAGCTGTTCCTAAATTATGATATTTAAATTTAACTGGTATATTATTATAGGTTAGAATAATACCTAAATTATATCCATAATCTAGCTTATCAATATGTGGTAATGCATATTCGTCCCCTTCATTACAGTTATTTGCCCAGACTAGAAGCATAGTTGCAAAATCTTTTATGCCTGTATAGTTAATTTCAAAAGTTACAGTATTATAAGTTTTGGTTATATTATTTCCATTAACATCAAATATACTAATGTTCATTATGTTCCTTCTGGATAATTCATAAGATTCCAAGGTAATTAATTCAATATCATTATTATAAGGATTTTTTACATTATAATATTGATTTACATTTTTGTCCTTTATATTTATTTCTTTACAGTTCTGATGTATGTATCCTTTATCTTTATTTTCTGTTAGGGAGTTTACCTTTAATACTAGCATAGGACTATCAGGTGTAAGATAAAAACCTATTGACTGGTTTGGTGCAGGGTCTGTTTTTAGCTGGTTTGTTTCTATAATTAATTTTCTATTATCACTTATATCTTCATAAAGCCACAATAATTCTGTTGCAAATCCAATTATTGCTTCCTGGCTAAGTGTAAATTCAATACATTGTGCTTTATATGCCATATGTCCAACTGCAATTATCTTACATAATTCTTTTAATGGAACACTTTTAGTTAAGTTTATTAACATATTGCCCCCTATATTTTCTAAAGTTTATGTATATAAGTTATAGGAATATTTATAAGGTGTATGGAAAGTCTGTGCATTATTGGTTATTTTCTAGAAATTAAAATATTTAAATTATTATATAGTATAATTTTCTAAATCCTGTGCAAATGCATGTCTTTCTATAAGTGTATTAACAATTTCGTTATTTTTAGTTATTACTAATATTGTTAAACCATCCCAAGCTGTTATTTCTGTAACTGCTAATGGATGCTGGAGGGTAATCGGATTTGTCCAAAATCCTTTATATCCGTCCGCATAAGGTGAATTATGTTTTAATATTTCTTTGAGTTCTATATTTTTTGGAAAAGCAGAAAATACACCCCATATCCATTGAAAGTCTTCTTTGTTTAATAATTGCAATAAATCTTTTCCTTCAATCCAGCAGTATTCATCAGCCAGTTTTCTGGCTATTTCTTCATCACTTGGATAACATTCAATATTTGTAATTAACCAATTATATTTAGCAATATCTTCAATATAACTAAAAATATTACTTATAGATAGTTCATTATTAATTATACAACCTTTCATTTTTTCTCCTAACTTATAGTACCTGGTCTTTTACAGACAGGTTATATACAACTGTTGCTTTTTTACTTTTTTCATACTTTTTGTTATACATGCTATATTTTCTCTTACTTTATAAGGTATCATTGTTACATAGTCTAATGGCTGTCATAAATATCTGCCCTTAAGTTATCTGTATCTACATAAACTCTGAATCCAAATATCTCTTTGATTTTTTTTTATTTTTTACAGATACAAAATAATAATGCTGATGTTTAACATAATGCCACATAATATCTGTTATAATAGCATTTTCTTTATTTTTCTTAATCTTTACTGTTTTTCCAAAATCATATTTGGGAGCTGGAACGGGTGTAAATAAATTATCCTTAACTCTATAATAATTATTATTATACTTTAATGTTATATAATCCTGTCCATTTGCAATACATTTAAAAACCTTACAACTATTAGCTTCTTGTTTAAAGGTTTCAAAATCATCTGGATGTATTAAATCAATACCATGTTCTAAAAACCAAGGGTATATTCCCCATTTAGAATTCATTTTTACTTCCTATCTGAGCCAATTCCCAGTATAAATCCATTTAACTGTGGTATATCCATATCCGGGACATCAGCCAGAATGGATACATAATATCTGCCTTATGGGAAAATGTACTACTTATGTTTTACTACTAATATCTGATATTATAAATTTTACTATTTTTATACATTTATTTCAAGTATCATTATGTGATTAATATAAAATAATTATATATTTGTGCCTGGTTAAGATAAGTTTACCAGGACACAGGTCCGGACTGGTTTCTTTTTAAATACTGTAAGTAATAATGTTATAAATAAGTAGCTAATAATTGCAAGCAGGCATTGTGTATTGCAAATATCTGCATTATGACTTGGGATAAGAATTTTTTATGCAACTAAAAATAGTTGCATATTTTTTATTATAATGTTATATTATAATAAAGGAGGTTTATTAATGGGCAAAAAAGATAAACTGGTTGAAAAATTACTAAAAAAACCTAAAGATTTTACTTTTGATGAAATGAAATCCCTCCTGTCATATTTTGGATATGGATTAAAACAGGGAGGGACAGGTTCAGGGGTAAAATTTATCAAAGAAGGAAGCAATGAAATAATAAATTTCCATAAGCCACATCCAGATGGGATATTAAAACATTATGTACTGGAACAAGTGATAGAAAAATTAAGAAAGGATGGTTTGTTATGAGTAATTTGTTATCATACAAAAATTATAATGGGACAGTAGAATACTCCAAAGAAGACAAATGTCTTTTTGGAAAAGTTATCGGAATAAAGTCTTTATTATCCTATGAAGGTGATTCTGTGCAGGAGCTGGAAGAAGATTTCCAAGATGTAATTGATAGGTATCTGGAAGACTGTAAAGAAAGGAATATTGAACCTGAACAGCCTTACAAGGGTACATTTAATGTGAGGATAAGCCCGGAACTTCACCGGAATATTGCAGTATATGCCATTGAACATGGAAAAAGCCTTAATGCTGTTGTTGAAGAAGCTATTGTGAATATGGTTGGGTAACTGGTTCTTCATGTCTTTAGTGGCATACCATTGGAAAAGTCTAATTCCAATGGGTAAATATGGATGGGTTTACATAAGTTACTTTATAATTTGAGCAAAATATTAATGCTTTATCCAACGCATTAATCACATCACTTTTTTGCCAAGTATCATCATCAAAAAAACAATATATTTGATTTGATGTTTCTATTGCTATTGCTTCAAAATACACAAATTGGTATGGCACAAACTGTAAATTAGTCACTGAAAGCTGTGCTATACAATTTTGAAAATCAAAATCAATAATTAATGTATCTTCACTATTTTTTGATAAAATAATTCCGTCTTGATTCTTTAGTCCAGATAAGACTTTTTCATACCATTGTATAACAGATACTTTAATAATTTCATAATTATAACCACTCATATTATTTACTCCTTTTCTTAGGTGATGGGACTATAACTGATATACTGTAAAACTAAATGGATTATGTTTCCCAAAAGAATGATAAATTATTATTATTTATTTTGTCTATGTGAATATTTCTACATTCAATTTGTATTTCCATAATACTCAAATCTAATTTTATTATATAAAATCCTTCTGTTGGAGCTTCGTTAACTGAAATATCTTGTATCCAGTATCCAAGCTGTGGTCTTTTCATATCTTTTACACTAAAAATTTTTCTTCTGTTAGCATCTGTTTCATATAATACTTTATAACAAGATAAAAAAGATATTTTCCAAGAAGATTCTTCATCATTATAAAAGATTAATTCTATCTCGTCTCCAAAATAAGATATTTTTAGATCAAATATTTCACAGTCCCAGTAATCTGTTTCCTCAATCTTTTTTTGTATTTTATTATTCATAATATTTATTAAGCTCCTATTTAATGATTATATGATATGTGACCTGCTGGGTTCTTATATGATACAATATTGCCATTAATATCTAAAGGATTTTTGTTTTTATCTATGATATGGATATATGTATAATTAGTTGTTTTATCTGGTACATCTATATGCACCCTATAGTTACCAGTTTCATCTTTAATATGTATTCTGCCATTATGGTATTGGAAATTATATCCTTACCCATAAAGTGTGCCATCCATGCATACCCATTTTAATAAATTTTTAAGTGAATTTTAATTTTTTATAAAATTGCTTTAAATGGGGGATGGCCAGTTTCAATATTTTTTAATTGTGAAGGCTTCCTGAATCTTAAGCTTGTTTCAAAGTTAAAAACAAGTATATGGTTATTAATTTTATTCAAAGAAATGTTGATCCATATAGGTACAAACGGTGATTGGCATGCTACTAGATTTACTGTTTCTTCAATGGTTAATAATCTATTTCCTACATTTTTTTCACTTAATGCAATTAATCTCATTTGATTATCAAGACCATTAAATGGCTTATCTTTTTCATAAACAGGTATGATTTTAAATTTGAGGCTTTTATTATCTGATTTTGTATTTCCTATAATTTCATTTATTGTCATTATAAGATTATTGTAGAAAATAGATTTATTCATTTCTTTTAATTTTATCATATATCCTCCAATATATTAATGCATATTTTTAATTAGCTGTTACTTTATAAATTAAATTTTTGAAAGCGTCTGGCTTGAAATTTTCAATTTTACTATCTGAATATAATTTACATCTTCGTATATTGTATTTTTAGTTTGTACATTATTGGGATATGCCATTTTTATCTTTATATATCTCCAGCCATTTAAGTATTTCTTCTTGATTTTTTAAGTAATCCTGGCAATACTTTTTACATATAAGATTTAAGTAACACAATAATTCTTTTGGTGTTATAATTATTTTTTACTATGTAAACTAAATTCAGCTCCTTCATAGAATTAGACAATTATTTAAAGAAATTAATTGGATTTTGACAAAACTTATTTGCTTTAGAGTTTTTCATTAATTCTATTATCCCATTAATTTCGGGAGCATAAATTTTACCCTCATAAAAAACCATTCCATTAATTCTTTCTATATAATCTAATATTTTTTCTAACATTTTCTTTGATAATGAACGTAAATCAAATCTACAACTTATTTCTTCCAAAGCCTCATCTTCATATAGAAATTGAATACATGTTTCATCTGCTTTTCCATATTGGACTATATCCTCTGTCCAGCTTGGAGTTTTTTCTAAAAAATCAATTTCTATTAGAGATATACTATTTTGTTTCCAAGATAATATATCTTTGCTTTCTAAGTTTTCTACTATCACACACCTTTCTCTTGGTATTATATAAAAATCAAATTGCCATAATGCCATTTATTAAACCTCCTAATCAAATCATAATAAATTTTAAGTTATTTCATATCCAGTATAAGGTAATTCTATTTGTTCCAATCTCAATCTCTTTGCCATAATTAATCTATGATGACTATCTGCTTCATATTTTTAATAGTTATACCAAAAATATTTTATAGTTTGGTTTAGGCAATTATTTTTAAAAAATATATAATATGTCATTATCATTTTTTAATGATTTTGGAATGACCTTTTTAATATTTTGCAATCTACACAATAAATATTTCAAATCGTCTCCTTCAACATTATCCATAACCCATTTTATTAGCAATTCTAATTCTGACATCACTGAATCTAAATTATCTTTTCTTATTTCTGCACCATCTTGAAAATAGTATATATTTAGTTTTTCTATAGCAGGTTCTAAATATTTATTATACATTCTCTGGGATGCTATATTTTCGCTTAAAATTTCTTTTGAATCATCAAAAATATTACCATTATATTTATACAACCCTACTGACATTCTATTTTCCTCCATATCTTGCCAGATAATTATACTTTGGATATTTTTCTTTTAATTTATTTAAACATTATTCCACTGCTTGACATAGTGCGGGTGTATTGCATCAGTTATAAAAATATAATTTCATTTGTTATTTTAAAATCATCAATCAGTAGTGGCCAGGATTTTTTATACAATTTTATTCACTTATTTCATAAGATTTTGCAATCACCCATCCAAACATACCATAAGAAGAATTTATTTCTATATATTTGTATTTATTAGTAATTAAGAAAGCAATTAACTCTTGTTCTGTATTATAATCAATAGGCCAACAAAAACCATCTAGTTCTACAAGTTCTTTTTGGTTATCTTTTATAAACTTTTGTATTTCAGATTCACAAATATCTGAGATTATATTATAGTCAATAATACATCTAAAAAAATGTGTTAAAACTTCTGAAAAATAAATTGTTTTATATTGTTTTTGTTCATTATTGTATGTTTTGACAGACATGTTTTTTTAAGTAAATTTACGTTATAAGAAACTATATAGTTATCATGCATTTTTCTACCTCCTGTTATCTTGTTTTGGTGTCCAATTATGTACATTAACTATAATTAAATTTAATTATAGTTCCAAAATAAGTCAAGATTTTTCTTGGAAATTTTGTCAACTGATATATTTTTGCACTCAATATGCATTTCCATAATAGACAAATCTAAATATACTTTATAAAAACCAATATTTTCGCTTTTAAAAACTGAAATATCCTGTCCATAATAACCTAATTGGGAATGTATCATTTCTTTTACATTTTTTATTTTTCTCCAACTGGCATCTGTTGTATATGAAACTTTATAACATGATAAAAATGCTATTTTCCAACAGGTGTCTTTATATTCGTCATCAATTATTAGTGTAATTTCATCCAGAAAATATAAACCTTTTATATCTAATATTTTTTCATCCCAATAATCTGTTTCATCAATTTTTTTTTGTATTTTTTCAATATTCACAAATCCTCTCCTTAATTATTATATGGTATATGTCATGATAGCTCTTTTTTAGAAACAATATTTCCTAAAATATCTATTAGATTTTCATTTTCATCAAATAAAATTATATGTGTATAATCTGTTTTTGCATAATGTGTAACTATAATGAAATTTATATTTTTCTTGAATTTAAACCGGTTATACTTTTTGGATAATTTAAGTAATTAATTTCAATTAACATATGTTCTTTATATCTTTTTTCTGGTGTTGTATCTTTTATTACATCTATAATTTCCATAGCACATGCATAATATTCCTGGTATTGTTCATCATCTTCCTCTAATCCATTATCAGATTCATAATATGTATCCTGTTTTACTTCCAGAATTGAACCATCATTAAATTCCAATATATATATTTTATGAGGTTCTTCAGAAATATCTTTAAATAAGTTTCCTATTATTTTTTCTTCTTGTTCTGAAAAAAACATTATATTTCCTCCTATTTTTTAGGGTGTGATAGGATTATATGCGTTCCTTTTTTTGAATAACGTTTAAAAGCTTTTTGAAATATAATTTTATTTTCTTTCTCCTTGCCTTACTATACAAGCCAATACTATTATCCAATTTTTGGGGTGTTATATTTACTCTGGAATTATCCACTTTTAAATTTCTGGCTCTAACCCATGTTTGGGAATTATCATTATTCTTGCAGAACATTCATTTCCTTTTATATCTTTACATAAATAGTTTTTTGAATCGTTTACAATATCCAGGATTCTTTTTCTGTTTCCTGGTGTATCAATAATATGTCCATCATATTTCCTAAAAATATGTTTTAATTAGGAATCATTTTCTGTTAATTTCCTTGTGGTATAATTCCTGTAAATATTTCTTTCCATTGTTCTATATAATCACTACTAATATCTAATTTTATAAATTTTGCTATTTGATGCAATTATTTTAAGTGATGGCTGTCCAGTATTTTTTCCAAACCCTTGTACTTTTTAAGTGCATTCATTAATTTAACGCCTAGTTTGCTTATTTTAAAAGTATTATAAGACTTCCTTGCTAGTAATGCAAGACCACCAATCCTAGGTATTATTGCAATGCTACACATAATAACATTCCCTGCATCACCCTCGTGTATATACAGTACTATGTTGGAAATATATGCCACTGCACCAACAACTGTTATAAACCAGATTACATCTGAAAGGATTTTATTTATGAAAAAAGCTAGTAGATTTTTATATCTGCTAGCTCAAAAATATTAAGTATAATGATAAAGTTTATATGATATTATGTTCTGTCTGTCAGGCCATCAATTTTCCATTGGTTAAGATAAACTTTGGTTTTTATTTCATATTTAATAAATATAGAATAAAAGTTTTCCATATATTCGGAGTCATTTTCTAGTATATCAGCATCAATATCACAAAATGCACTTTCAAATTTCATATTAGATAAACTTTTTAAGAATAAAATTATAGTATTTTCTGCTACATCAAGATTTTTAAATATTGGATTTTCTTCTGGAATCTCAAATAAAAGACATTCTTTAGTAGTTCCAATATGCTTTATTCTTAATAAAATATTATGTAATAAAAAATCTTGTATTTTAAAATTGCATTTTATTTCAGCTATATGATATTTGTAACAATGTTTTAATGCTTCATAAATAGCACAATTTCTATTTTCACATTCTATCCATGAGGAATAATTTTCATCTGTTGGATATTTGAAAGAAATAACATGAAATTCATTTAATGTATTTATAAAATGGATTATTTTATCTATAAATTTATCTTTGTTTGAAATAAATCCTAAATTGATATAAGCACCCATTATTTATCTCCTTTTAAACAATATATTATATAATTCCATTTGCTATTTTAAAATCATCAATCCATTGTTTAGCTTTTCCACAAC
>CAQGLR010000055.1 GCA_948794795.1 uncultured Lachnospiraceae bacterium
TCCCATCCAAGCGCAAGCGGCTGCTGTTGGTAAAATTTTGGAATTGCCAGAGCCAGTAAATTTATAAAATTCCAAAAAACAAGAATACCAGCCACCAGTTATAATTCTATTTTTATCTTAAATTTCTTCATCCAGTAATCAAGCTGTATAAGATATGCAAGCATCTGTGGCCCTGCCATAAGCTGCCCATACCAAGGTGCGCCATAATCCTTTACACTTTTCATAAATTTCTCAAGTTTTCTTATATCTATTATTTTAAATAATGGTGAATCCCCTTCTTTTAAAACTTTCTCCAGACGCTCTGTAAGAAGCTTCTCATAGTATGGATTATAACTCTTAGGATATGGGCTTTTTCTTCTAAATAATATTTCATCTGGAAGCTTACCACGTGCAGACTGCCGCAGCAAATTTTTTACAACACCATCATGTGCTTTCATATCCCATGGCACATTAAAAACATATTCCACAAGCTTCCTGTCTGCAAAAGGCACCCTTGCTTCAAGACCAGAATGCATACTTGTTCTATCCATCCTGTTAAGAAGCGTCTGCATAAAGAACCTTATATTAAGATATCCTGTCTGCCTTCTGCTGCTTTCTGTTTCATCCTCACGTGGCATAATTATAGTTTCACTTACAGCATCCGCATATGCCTTATCCACAAATTCATCCATCTTTAATGCATATAGCACTTCACTTTTCATAAGGCTTTTACGTGGTGATAAATCAGGTGTCCAAGGAAAAGTATGGCTCTTTAGGAACTCTTCTTTATGGAACCACGGATACCCTCCAAATACTTCATCTGCACACTCTCCTGTAAGGACTACCTTATGGTTTAAACTAACTTCCTGGCAGAAATGCACAAGTGAAGAATCCACATCTGCCATACATGGCAAGTCATGTGCATCAACTGAAGCATATAAAAGGTCTGCCTGTGTTTCATAATTACATTCCAGAAAATGATGTTCTGAACCAAGAAATTCTACCATTTGTTCAACATATGGCCGGTCTTGCGACGGCTGGAAACTATTCGACTTAAAATACTGGTCATTCCCTGTAAAATCAAATGAATATGTAACAAGGCGTTCCCCTTTTTTCTTTAATTCAGCAGCACATATTGCTGAAACAAGGCTTGAATCAACCCCTCCAGACAAAAATGTACATATTGGCACATCCGAAACCATCTGTCTTTTAATTGCATCCTCTACAAGAAAACCTGTCTTTTCAACTGTCTTCTCATAACTGTCTTCATGCGGCTTGCTTTTAAGATGCCAGTAACAATTATTTTTTATGCCATACTGGCTGCAGCTTAGATAACATCCTGGTTTAACTTCATAAACACCTTTAAATATACCTGAACCTGGTATCCTTGCAGGTCCCATGCCAAAAACTTCATTTATCCCATCCCTGTCAAGGACTGCCTCTGTACCTGGATATTTAAAAAGACCTTTAGGCTCTGACGCAAATATTACTGTATTATCTTTTACAGTATAAAATAATGGCTTAATCCCAAAACTGTCCCTGTATAAATATATGGTTTTATGCCTTTCATCATATATTGCAAATGCAAAAATACCATCAAGTTTATTAACAAATCCAGGCCCATACTGCAAAAAAGAAAGCAGGATAACCTCTGTATCTGAACCAGATACAAAACTCCACCCTGCATTCTTAAGTTTCTTGCGTAACCGGTCTGTATTGTAAATCTCACCATTATATACTATATGGTAAGAATACCCGTCAAGTTTCCTGCTCATAGGCTGTATGCCTCCCAAAAGGTCAATAATTGCAAGCCTTGTATGGGCAATACCACAATGTTTAAAAAGCCTTATCCCATCGCTGTCTGGTCCACGGTGGACAATGCTGTTCTTCATATCTTCCAGCACCTTTTCATACAGCTGGCGGCTCTCCATAAAATCAAAAGAAGCGTTAAAAAATCCCGCTATTCCGCACATATTCCCTCCATCCCTGCATATCAGGCAGATATTTATAATGTATTATTTTATATATAACTATCTGTTTATTATATGCTTCTGCTTCTTTATATATAACTATTTTAGCTATAATGTTATTATTATTTATATAACATGATTTATAATAACAAACAGCGGCCTGCCATAAATATTACTCTTCACTATATTTACATGAAACCTCTGCATATGCACGTTTATCACATATTATGGGGAGTGCCTGTTTTAAATTCTCTATTTCCGCATAACTGTATATGCCACCATCTTCACCATCAAGTGTCCACTGGACATCATCATCACTTGATATAGAAATATTATTACTGCTTAAATACAATATCTGTGCTGCATCAAGCTGCTTTGACAACAGTGAATTTAAAACCTGCTGTACTTCTATGGGGTTTTTAGGGTTACGTATAAAAATAGCCTCAAACTTCCCATCATCCATTTTAATATTTTTCTTACTGTATGCTTTATATCCTGCAACAGATACAGAATTGCTTACAAGTCCTAATATAAATGTATCTTCATACACTTCACCATCACATTTAATTACCATATGGTGTGGTTTTATATCAGATATATGTTTTAATGCCTCTACAAAATAAGCTATTTTGCCAAGGGCATTTTTCCATTCCTGTGGTGTCTGGTAAGAAACTTCCGTAAATGCGCCAAAACCTGCAACATATGTAAAGTTCCTGTCATTAAACTTTCCCATGTCACAGTCAAATATACTTCCATTTACTATTAATTCTGCTGCATCTTTCATTACTTTAGGTATATTAAGGCTTGATGCAAAATCATTGACAGTCCCGGCTGGTATATAGCCACACACAGGGCACTTTTCAAGTTTCATAAGCCCTGTTGCCACCTCATTCATAGTACCATCACCACCAGAACACACAACAAAACTATAATCCATACCATGTTCCTCTACAATTCTTGTAGCGTCACCTGCGCCTTGTGTGGCAAATATTGTAATCTCATAACCTGCATTGCATAAAACCCGTATAATGTCTGACAGGTTATTACGTATCTGTTCCTTACCTGCCATAGGATTATATACAAATAACATTTTTTTGTCCATAAAATCCCCCCTGTTGCCATTTATTCCCATACAGGACAAAGTAAAGATGTACAATTTATGCATCATCCAGACACGCCTGCTGGGCCAGATACCACGCAGCCCTGCTGCGTACAACAATTCCATCCCCGCCATACCTGTTATTGGGGTATTGTAATTAGTGGAATATATCCCATATCTTGTCTATGCTTTTATTTTTTATCTGTTCCTTATACATTTCTTCTGCTTTTAAATATTCATTATAAGGAATTTTAATCTTGCCTTGCTCTGTATAATATTTCCCGTTATATGTGCCATCCATATTATAGACAAGCCTTCTTGTTTCCATAAACATTGCATCACCAAATGAAAAGAAACGGTATTTTAGTGATACTGCTTCATTATAAGCTTCCATAATTTCACTCTGCCCTTCTAGTGCTGACACTAGCATTAAAAGAGTTGATTCTGGAAGATGGAAGTTAGTTATAAGTGCATCTGCAATTTTAAACTGGTATCCTGGATAGATAAAAATATCCGTATCACCACCACCTGTATTTATAATCCCATAATTTGCTGCTGCTGATTCAACAGTCCTTAAGCTTGTAGTACCAACACAAATAACCCTTCCGCCATTTTTCTTAGTATTATTAATTAAATCTGCCGCTTCACTGCTTACATAGTACTCCTCTGTATGCATATGGTGGTTTTCTATATTATCTGACTTTACTGGCCTGAAAGTCCCAAGACCCACATGTAATGTTACTTTTGCAATATTTATACCTTTATCTTCAATTTCCTTTAAAAGTTCTTCTGTAAAATGTAACCCTGCAGTTGGTGCAGCAGCAGAACCTTCATATCTGGCATAAACTGTCTGGTAGAGGTTTTTATCCTTAAGTTTATGTGTAATATATGGCGGCAGAGGCATCTGCCCAAGCTGGTCAAGTATTTCCTCAAATATCCCACTATATTCAAACTTTACCAGGCGGTTCCCATCTTCTACTACATCAAGGACTTCTGCCTTAAGAAGCCCTTCTCCAAAGACCAGCCTGCTGCCAGGCCTTGCTTTTTTACCTGGTTTAACCAAAGTTTCCCATATATCATTATCCTTGCGCTTAAGCAGGAGGACTTCAACTTTCCCTCCAGTTGTTTCACGCTCCCCAAGCAGCCTTGCAGGAATAACTTTTGTATTGTTTAATACTAAACAGTCACCAGGAACAAGATAATCTATAATATCATGGAAAATCTTATGCTGCCTTTCACCAGTCTTTTTGTCTATTACCAGAAGCCTTGATGCGTCCCTGCATTCTGCCGGGTCTTGTGCAATAAGTTCTTCTGGCAGGTCATAGTTAAAATCAGAAGTTTTCATTTAAAACCAGCCTCCATATTCTGCTGTATTATATTTTAGTTTCACCAGTTCTCCCGGTTTTCTTCAATAACATCCAATACTTCTTCCAATGTAATATTTATATTTTTTGTAGTATTCCTGCTTTTGTTATTACTGGATTTACCTAATATACATTCTTTATATAATTGCTCCATTGCCATAAAAATATCTTCTCTCTCTTCAGTTTCAATAAACTGTCCATATTTCCTGTTTAGCTCATTGAAATTTCTGGTATACTGCCCCGCTATTTCTATTACATCTTCCCTGTTTTCTGCATTTAACAAAAGTTTCTTTGTATCCTTATAACATTTAAAAGACCTTTTATATACCGCTGCTGGAACAAATTCACTTCCATCCCAGCCACGCAGCGGGTTATCTATATTATCTGCAAGCCATCCGCTGTCACGCATACTTTTTACTGATAAAACATCCAGGCGGTTTTCCCAGTGCTTTTTAATATATTTACCTGCTGTCTTTGGCACACTATAAAAATCAATTTCCCTTAGTTCTTCCAATTGGCCAAATATTTTTACATCACAATCATTATATCCAAATATATCATAAAAACCAATAGTTTGTAAATTTTTAAGAAATTCCATTTTATGTATATTAGTAATTATACCAGGAGAGCCAGTGAGTGAGATTTTCTTAATATCTGGAAAATATCTGGTAATTATTGCTATATCCAGCTCTTTTATATTATCAATATTTAACTCCCTTATTTTTACATCTTTAAATATAATGCCAGGAAATTCTTTGATATCTTTAATATGTATATCCAATATAATGCCTTTATCCTTAATAACAGGATTTCC
This sequence comes from uncultured Lachnospiraceae bacterium, assembly GCA_948794795.1. GTDB lineage: Bacteria > Bacillota > Clostridia > Lachnospirales > Lachnospiraceae > Butyribacter. The sequence goes on from CAQGLR010000055.1 coordinate 5,227, forward strand.
ATAAATATAAAACTGTTTTTCAATATTACCATATATCCCCAGTCTACATGTTTCTTCTGGAATCATAATCTTATTAACTCCTGTTATATCTGTTCCTATATTATAAAGCCCTGTCCCTCTAAGGTCAACTATATCTGCTTCTGGATTTGATAATTTTAAAGAATGCAGCAGCGGGCTTGTCTTTATAAGGTTTACAAGTTTCTGTGAATATCCATGTACATCAGCAGATATAATGCAAGGAAACCCACATAATGAACTATTGTCATCCAAAAGTTTATATAAATCATTATCCAGGCAATCCTTATTCTTTTTAACCAGTTCTTTTTTTATCCTTACAAATTCCCCACTGTTAATATACTTTTTATAATTTTTTTGTGCCTCATTGCCAGCAGCCTTCCAATGTTCTTCAAATATATAATCAGTTCCCTGCTGCCATACATCATTAAAATGGCTTCCATCCCTGCAGTTTGTTACAACTAAAGGGATTTTCCCTATGTAAATATAATTACCTGGTACAGACAGTTTATCAATAACCTGTTTAACCATCCTGTGCCTGTTAATATAACATTCTTTGTAGAATGGTTTGATTTCCTTTAAATCATTTTCTGATGGTATTTCTTCCCCAAGGTAATCAAGCAAAATATAACATAAACTTCCACCCCATACATCTAAAACCTGGCATGTCCCATACTTGCCAAGCTCTTCTATATAAAATGCATATACATCACCATTTTCTGCAATACGCCCCATATTTACCATAAATTATCCCCCATATAAAATTAACTAAGGCAATGCACAAGCACTGCCTTTGAAACTATTATAAATTTATTCTTAATAGTAATGATTTTCTTTACAAATATAAAATTAACAAATATTTTAAAATTGTATCATTACCATACAGCTTTTCTTACAGAAGCATATTCCATATTTTTTAATAACCATATAACCCTCATCAGCCAGCCCTGCATCATAATGCTGGTTTTCTATCTGTTGTAATGCTTTCCTGCACATATTTTCCATTTCCGTATACCTTTGTACACGTTTAAGCTCAAGTATTATTAAGGGAACGCATAAAAGAAACCATCTGGTCATAAAAAGTGTTAAAATAAGCATTTTCAAGCAGCACATCATATTCATCAAAAAGTATAACCGTTTTCTGGTTATGGTATATTGAAAGACATTCTGATAAGAACTGGACAGCCCTTGCATAAGTAACACTGTCTGCTTTCTTTTTCAATACAGAACTATATATTTCCTTGTATTCTTCTGTAATAACGTCACTTTCTAATACATATCTGTGCCCGTGGAATACTTTCCATATTTCTTCTATAATGTTTCCATATGCCATTTCATATATTGGCTGTTTTGCTGATTTCATGGATATAAATATTACCGGATACTTTCCCATATGTTCCAGGTATTCTTCTCCAGCCTCCATTATTTTCTTTCCTTGAAAATATACAGAATTATCTGCTATTGTACCATCTGGGAAGATTTCTTTTTCAAAAAAAGTACGCATCATGCTCTGGGCTAATGTCTTGCCAAAACGCCTTGGACGTGTAAATAATGTAACTGTACTTTTTTGCGCAAGTAAATCACGTATTAATAATGTTTTATCTATATAGTAGTATCCTTCACTTATCATTTATTTATAAAATTCTACCCCGGTTGGTATTGGTTTTATTTACTGTATGACAGACATCCCCTTATTGTTTGTTCTAATGTTATCATATGTTATATAAAAAATCAAATGTAGTATAGAAAACTATGTAGTATCTTAATGTTAGATGAAATATCCAGATAACACAAATTTTCTTGTAATACAACCAGTTCTTTCCATGGAAATAAATCCTTTATTAGATACAGTTATGTATTAACCCATAATAAAAAGACGGGAAACAATCCCCGTCTTTACTCCCATTTCTTCAAATTATAATATGGGTATTCATCTAACACTACATGCTTTACATGCTGTATAGAACCAAGTTCTTCTTCTACACCTGCAAGTATACAAAGTTTTTTAATATCCTTACGGAAATTTGACCTGTCAACTGGTGAACCTTTGCTTGTCCTGAATATAACCCCTAATGTAATATGCTCATGTTTTATATATGTATAAAGGTCTTTTGCCAGGATATCTGGAATTTTAATTTTTCTCTGTTTATTTTTCCTGGTAACTTCCACAAAACCTGCTTCCAATGACTCTGTTGTAAGCCTTTCTAATTCACAGAAACGTAAATCCATATGGCACAGCACCTGCACCATCATTGCAAGCCTCTCTTTATTATTCTGGATAGCAGTATAAACAAGCTTTTTATAATTAGCAGAAGAAATCTGCTTCTTATTTTGTACTGTATTGTCTTCTATAACAGGGTCAAGCGTCACTTTCATTTCTCCCCATCCCATAACATCGCAAAAATAATTGGCAGCAGCAAGGTATGCATTGATAGTACGTTGTTTAAACCCTTGTGATGATAACCATTGCTTGTAGGAAAGCATCTGTTCTTTTGTAAGCTCAGAACCTCCAAGAAATAATTCAAGCTTCTGGATATTGGTAGTATATGAAGTAATTGTGTTGGGGCTTCTGTGTTGGATTTTAAGGGATACTGTAAAATCAAGTATACGGTTCTTAGTAATATACGTAGACATAGAACATCTCCTTTTTTACAAAATAATTTCCAAAACTTTATATTATTTAAAATAATGTTATTATTCTGATGGTTATAAATAAAGATAATTCATTAAAAAAACTTTTATAAATGCAATGATTTAACAAAATTATAATCATTTATTTTTACCATAAAATTCATAACTTATGTCATCTAAATTTTTTTAAATATGTAATTTTTCCACTAACCTCACAACCTATACTTTCTTTAAAAGAACACAAACCAAAATTAGGTATTCCATTTTCTGTTGATGGTCCTATATCCAATACTTTTATTCCTTTCTCTAAATAATATAAGCACAAATAATATGAAAGATAATTCATTGGTCTTTTTTCTGTATAACCTTCTATATCTCCCCAATAGATTACTTGATACACATCAATTGTGACCCTAAATATAATCGCTGAAGCAATACTAACATTATTCAGTTTAAGAATAAATATATCATGATCTAAATTATTTATCGTTTCACTAACCTGGTTCCATGTCATCCGTAAAGGATACCCTTTATTTTTTCTATTTTCTGCAATAATATTATATGCCTCTTTTTTTAAATTAATATTATCGCAATGTATTAAATAATAATTAAACTTTTTTGAAATATTTAAATTCTTTATTGCGTTTCTTTTCATATTTTTATTTAAACAATCTATATTTTTTAAATAAAATTGATAATTTAAATCATATTTATCAACAATATATCCAGCTCTAATAAATGAATTTGATATTTTATTACAAAATGTCTCATCGTAAAAAAATGGTGGCAATTTAAAACTGATTTTACTAATATTATTATTAATACAATAATCTTCCAACAATTTTAACATTTCATCTATATTTTCAATTGATATATTTTTATCTAATTTTTCAAAAATTGAAAATGGTGCAGAATATGGAAATTTCATCTCTTTATTAATAATTCCACCAATTATAGCTAATTTATACTTTTTAGTCTTAAACAATAAACGCTTTATTTTTTCAACTTTTTCTTTATTTAATTCATGAAACCATGAAGAGTTATAAATATATTTTTCATTTATCACAATCTTATCATAATCTTTTCTGTTAACACATATTAATTCCATTATAATCAGCCTTTCTTACAATTAACATATATTTCAGAACCGTATTCAGGAAAATATTTTATAATTTTATATAAGGCATCCAATATTTTTTCATTTATTATCTTATTTTGTATCATTTTAAACATCTGACTATGCGTAAACGGTTTTAAAAAGTATGAACCACTTTCTATTATGTAAAAACCTGAATCTAAAATTTTTTTCTTTAAAAGACCAATATCAAAAACAGTATTATGCTGGTATAATATATTATTTTCAGAAAAATCATGTATATCACTAATTAATTCCATTTCTTTTGCTAAAATTCTATGAAATGAATTCGCATTAGGAACATTTATGTGTACCACTGTATTAGTGTTACATACATCCGCAATACTTTTTAATAATTTATCTGGTGACTCAACCTCGTGTAATAAACCAGAACATATAATACATGAAAATTCAGTATTATACTTATTAAAAAAGTCTTCCATAAAACCATTATATATATTTATCCGGTTATCACCCTTCCCTAATTTTTCTGCATTATTACAAAATTTTTCATTAGGCTCAATTAATGTATAATACTTAAACCTGTCATCTAAATATTTAAATAATGGCTCCATTCCACATCCAATTTCTAATATTGAACTTGTATCATATTGTTCTAACACCTCCATTATTTTTTTTCTTCTGTATATAACTTGATATTTTTCAAAATTATCTTTCAAATAATTTTCGCCATAATCATTAATATCCCTCATATTTTATTATCCTCCTATTTTCTTAATATCATATAAATTTAAATATTTAAAAGTCTAAATCATAATTTATTGTAACTGCCCCAATATTTTCCATAGATAAAAACTGAATTCTGTTAAACCTCTAAGTATCCTCTCATTATGCTAATATATTTGAAAGAATAAAACCAAATAAAAGTTATAACTATATATCCTTTTTCGTATTTGAGAGGCTATATATTCTCATATAATGTTATTTGTCTAATAATAAATTCATTTGGAATATAATATTCTATTCCAGATTTTTCTATATTTTCTACAACATCTGGAATAGTAGAGGCTACAACAATTAACTTTTCTTCTTTCAACAACAATAATTCTGACAAAACATAAACAGGAAGGTCATCCTGTTTCTTTTCTGTTCTATATCCATCTGAAACCACCCACCCTTCTATATTACAACCAATCATTTTTATGTAATTATTAAGTTTTTTTCCGCGTTTTCCCATCCCATACAAATATATTTTCTTTTTAGATATTTTTATCTTAAAATCATTTATTAAATGTTGTTTTCCTTCTATAGAATGATACTGCCAAGTATGCTTCTGTACTTTTACTATCAAATCAAATAACTCAATATATTCAAAATCATATATACTTAAATATTTTTGACGGTAAATTTCCAGTTCCCTGTCTGATGGCATATATGCCCAAAATAACCCAAGCATTGAAAATAAATCACGTATACAGTTCTCTTTATTTTCAATAACCACCCCACCTATGTCTGGATATCCATAAATCATATCTGTATCAATATCCGTTCCACACATATTAAAATATTTTTCACCATCTACAGAGTCAAACAAACACTTATTTATACTATAAGATTGTCTAAAAAGACTTTGATGGTCTAATGCCAAATCATGAAAAACAACAAGTGCTGTTGGAGAAAGGTATGGAATTGCAACTAATAAATCCAGCAATTCCCCAGGTGCACTATGTACAGTATCTAAAATAATAAAATCTATATCTGCACCTATTTCATCAATATATTCTGGTAAATACTTTCCAGTATATAATTTATGTTTACCTTCTGATATTACATTTTCTTTACAAGCAACATCATACTGGTATCCAGTTGTTAAACCAGAATAGCTTTTACGATAATAATTTTCAGCTAAATCCCCACTAAAATGGAAAGTTTCATCTAATCCAAGTATTTCAAGGGCTTTTCTGATTATTACACTTGTTCCTCCTCCTGAAACACCAACTTCAAGAATCTTTTTAGGTTTAAACTTTTTCAAAAGTCCGCATAAAAAACCACTCTCCCATCTTGTCATTTCAGCAGCTGAAGAAGATTCTCCTAATTCGTCAACCGGTTCATACCAATTTTCTATTTCATTATACATTCTCATGTTTCCTCCAATACTATTCTACATTCTTTTTCCATTTTTCTTTAAATATTGCAATATCTTTATCATTGTAAAAATGCTTCATAAATTTTCCAGAATAACATTTTTCAAAATAATCTCTGTCCAGTCTAAGCTCTTTTTTTGTTTTTTCATATAAACCAGAATACCATTTATCCTGGCTATCATTAACTTTTATTAAACTAAATCCCTCAATTTGGAAAAATCTTCCAATCTCTTTTTCAAGTAAAATCATTTTTTCTAACTGATAAATCATAATGTTTAAATTTCCAAAACGGTATATTGAATATCCCTTCTCTGTGTCAAAAGGTAATTTGTACACATCTATATCCCAAAATGTTTTAAACTGCAAGTCAAAAAAATAAGGTAATTTTTTCTTTTTATTTTTATCTCTTAATAATTCATAGTTATACCAGCAATCTAACTGTTCATTTTCTGACATATAAAAAATATCAAATATCTTTTGTACATCACCACCATTAATCCAGTTTTCATCCAAATCCCAATAATCACCTATATCCTGAAAGAACAGTGATATATGCTGGGCAATAATATCCCTGACTCCTATAACCAGATTAATACTTCTCTCTTTTATAAATTCTTTTAAATTATTAGAAATAAAAGAATATGTATGTCCTTGAGAAAAAAACTCCCCTCTACTTTTAATCAATGAAGCCAATAAGCTGTTATTTCCTGTCTTAGGTGGGGCAATTAATATATTTATAGTATCCATATTATTAAAAGCATTATTAAGCAAATAAGTTTCACTTCGTGAAATTTGATCAAAAACTACTCTGTCCCAAAGGCTTTCATACATAAACTGTTTTAATTTAGGATATTTTTTAGAAAGTAAATACCTTCTCAAATCCTGGATGCGTACATCAAATTCACTATATAATATATAATCTGCATGAATTTCTTGTAATTGTTTTTCTATTTCTCTTTCATAAACACTTGCTATTTGTATAATATAATTATTTGAAAGTACCCCTTGTAATTCTGATAAAGAATATATCTTTGTACCATAAAAATCTTTTCCAATTTTTTTAGTGTCATTGTCAATCATAGCTTTAATTTTAATTCTATTTTTTTCTAAAATCTCTTTCACTTTCTTCCCAGTACTGGAAGCTCCAAATATTGCAACTTCTTTCTCTTTATAAATACTTAGTTCTGCATCTATTTTTGAAAATTGAATCATAACATTTCCCCTGTTTTTAATTTAAATAATGATTTATAGTATTAATTACATAATTTTGTTCTTCCAATGTCATTCCATTATATATTGGTAATGACAGGACTTCCTCTGAATAACTTTCAGTAACAGGCAGCATACCTTTTTTTATATTCAAATACCTGTATGCCTCTGACAAATGTGGTGGAATTGGATAATGAACCATACTATGAATTCCTCTACTTTCCAAATATTCCATAAATTCCCTGCGCTTTTTTATACGTATAACAAATTGGTGCCATACATGCCCACATCCCGTTTTCTCTTTTGGCAGCAAAATGTTTTTATTAATAATACCAGTAAGATATCTTTCTGCTATTTGCTGGCGTTCTCCGTTTAATTTATCCAGATATCCCAGCTTTACCCTTAACAAGCCTGCTTGTATCTCATCTAATCTGGAATTTAATCCTGTTATCTGGTTATAATATTTTTTATCACTCCCATAATTACGGTATATTTTTGCTTTTTCATAAAGATTTTTGCAATTTGTAACAAGTGCACCACCATCTCCAAATGCCCCCAGATTTTTTGTTGGATAAAATGAAAAACATCCAATATCACCAAATGTACCTACTTTTTTTCCACAATATTCTGCTCCATGTGCCTGTGCACAATCTTCAATTACTTTTAAATTATATTTTTCCGCTAATTTTATAATTTCTATTATATCTGCCGCTTGTCCATATAAATGGACTACCATAATAGCCTTTGTTTTTTCTGTGATTTTTTCTTCTATTTTTTGAACATTAATATTATAATATTCATCTGGTTCTACAAAGACTGGTACCGCACCATTATCTGTAATTCCCATAACTGTTGCAATATAAGTATTTCCTTGGACAATTACTTCATCACCAGCTCCAATACCCAATAAATAAACTGCTATTTTCAATGCATCCAGCCCGCTTGCAACTCCTGCACAATAACCTGCTCCTAAATACTTAGAGAATTCCTTTTCAAAACTTTCCAGCTCTTTTCCTAAAATATACCAGCCAGATTCCAAAACCTGCAATGCCTTCTTCTCAAATTCTTCTTTATACAGTTCAAAACTTTTATCCAGCCGGTTACATTGTATTTCCATTTTTGTTTCTAACATATTTTATTACCGCCTTCTTTGGATATCAGGTGTCTTATTTATGTATTTCTTATATCCCAGATAACTGGAACTTTTAAGATTGATTATTTATAAAATTTAAAAATTCCTCATAATTTCTTATATAATCTTCCTCATAATAAAAATCAGAAGCCAGGACAAGCAAAACTGCATCTATTGAAAAATCATACATTTCATGCCATATATTACTTGAAATATAAAGCCCTTCATATGGTTTTTCCAAGGATACCACTTTCTTTTCTTTGCCATTGTCAAGCTTTACTTTACAAGAACCATGAATACATATTAAAATTTGTTCTAACTTTTTATGTGCATGGAATCCTCTATGAATATTCTGTTTTGTTCCATACATAAAATAAACACGCTTTATCTTAAAAGGAATATCTTTAAGTTCTTCTAATGCAACAAGCATTCCCCGCTCATCACCATGCTGTTGGAATGCATATTTTATAACCTGCATATTAATGCTCCTTCTATCAGTTTTTGATTTCTGCCTGGTAATTTATTTAATAACTCTTTCCAGTCTTTTTTTCATACAGTTTTCTTTCATATAAATCCAAAAACTTTTCAGCAATCATCCTGTTATCATAATACTTTGCAACAAAATCATGCCCTTGCTTTGCCAAATTAGTAAACTGTTGTCTATTTTCAATTACATCTGATATATTATTTACAATCTGTTCCACTGTTGTTCCCATCTCAAATGCAGGTGCTTCTTTAATAAACTGGTATTCATCACAGCTGATTTTTTCTCTGTAATTCCCTGTAATAACTATTTTCCCTGATTCCATTGCCATTAAAGATGCCATGCCAAATGTAAGACAATTTTTCTCATCCACCAAAATATCTACACTTTTCATAAATTTATTATATTCATTAAATGGCATATGCCCTTTTATAATAAATTCAGCCTGATTTACATATTTTTTCTGTAAAACTTGAAAAGCCCTTTTTATCATAACTGTCCCTTTTGCACCTTCACGGTTTAATGGATGATATACAATTAACTTTTTATTAAAGTAATATTTTTTCTCTTTATTTATAACAATAGGAAAATCTATTGGTTCAGCTATTTTTTCTTTAAATTCACTATTTTGGTTACACATAAAAAATTCATAAGCTGTTGGTACAATAACATCCACATTCTTCTGCATTGCATAATCCAGTTTCCTTGTTTCATGGTTGTATCTGTGTTCACAGCCATATTTATTTCTTTTATCATATTTTAAACACTCTGCACAAGGTGTTATTGGCACTACCTTGTCTGCAACAGAAAATTGATAGTTACAGCCAGCTAGTAAAAGGACAGACAGCTTTGCATTCTTAACCAGACACACTGGCAAATATTTTTCAAACCCATAATTAGCACATAACTGTCTTTCTGAAACAAATTGTACAACATCATACTTAATAAACTTATTATAAATATATTTACTGTACTCATTTCTCAACAGGTTATATTTCTTACCTCTTGGAATTTCTATAAGTTTTATATCACTATGGAACTTTTTAAAAAAATCACCAAAATTAGCAGTTGTTACATCTACTCCTAATTTCTGCAATCCATTTTGCAGATTATTATGTAGCTTGCTAAACTCCCCTACCAATAATACTTTCATAATCACTCCTCTGTTTCTAGATACTATAAATCACATCATTGATAGATATCACTGGAACATATAGTCTTTTACCTAATTCTTCTTTAATTTCATCAAATGCAAATGTTGCAGTTACAATTACTACATCTACATCTGGAAGATTATCATCTATATTAAATATCCTTGTTTCTGAACATACGTCAGCATTTTTATCAATTACATATTTAATTTTAACTTTTTTACTATCTTTTAGTTCATTATATAACCGGTTTCCTATTTCACCCATTCCATAAATCGCAATATTTTTATAACCATTATCTTCAAAATACTTCTCTAATGACTTTCCTTCCTGTTTCAACATAAGCCATTGGTTGAGCATATTGTAATATCCTTTAAATTTTTCAATTTTACCTGACATTAAGGCATCTGATTTGTTTTTAAAACATATACTCACCAGTCCCCCTGCTACAATACCAATTCCTATACCTGCTATTCCAATTATTCTTTTTTTCATTTTAACTGTAATTCCTTTCTATTCTATTTTCATATCTGCCTTATATATCCCCGGCAATATGCCAATAAAATGTATCTTTTTTTGCTTTCTCTATATATTGTCTATAGTTTAATTTCTGCACTGGCATAATTCCTGCTATTTCTTGGAACTTTTCTGGTATATATGGATTATTCATATTATCAAACAGATGGTAACAGTCTGTTACTTCTATAAACGGAACTTTGTCCCATTCCTCTTTATAACATTCTGCAGCCATACGGAAAAAATAATGAAATATATAATAATGTTCCATTTTCTCCATATCTCTACAGTATCCCAGCACCATATACAAAATCTCCTTTACCAGAATATGGTTTTTATTGGCATATAAAAACCAGCTTGAAGTAATAACTTCATCATCTGTAATACGGAATGCAAAAAAACTGCTTCCTTTATATAAATACTGGAAATCACTCATACAAAAAACTGTTGCATCCACCCACAGGCCACCATATTTATCTAACAACATCAACCGGATAATATCAGAGAAAAAAGCGGGACGTATTATTCCACCGTTAAACTTTTTCATAACATAATCTGGTATTTCTACATACTCTTCCAAATTATCCATAGTAATAAACACATATTTCTTTCCTTTTGATTGTCTTTTAATACTTTCTATACATTTCTGTACAAGCACAGGTGCTGCTTCTAATCCCTGCAGCCATGAAACCCATATATATTCACTTTCCTCTGGCGTAATGTTATATTCTTTTTTCTCATCGGCAAAGTAGCCGTATTTTTCTTTAAAATAATAAAAACCTTCTTTTCTCCACTTTTTATAAAACTCCATTCCAGCAATAATTTTTTCTGGAACAACTCCAAGTTCTATAGCATCAGAGTATATTTCCATATAATAAGAACTTAAAACAACAATATAATCATATACATATTCATCAATTTGTTTTGGTTGTATCTTTGGTTTTCCTGTACCACTTGGCATAATAAATTGTTCCACAGTATTATTCTGTTTTTTTCCATCAACAAATGCCTCTATATTTATATAATCCAATATTTCAGAATGAAGCATCAGATATTTTTCTGCGCCAGTTCCTGTTCCCCATATCAAAATATTATACATACCCTTTCCTCACTATATCCCATTAAATTTAAGCCTTCTTGCTTTAAATAAGTCTCATTGTCTGCCTGATAACTGTCTGTCTGTAATTTTTCAAATAACACTCTTTCTGCTTTTGGCCAAAAACATATTCTGCAAAATGATTGTCCATTTCTAAAAATACAGCCAGGTTCTTTTCTTCAATACCTGCCCTTATAAGAAATTCTTTTTTTGAAAAATGCTTCATTAAATAAGCTGTATATTTTGTATACAACTGTATTGCACATTTCCATATAACATAATCATACGGAACTGGGAAATCAAAAACCCATTCATAATCAAAACAATACATTTCTCCAGCAGGTGTTAATTTTAGATTTGAAAAAATTAAATCAGTATTTGTATATGCCAGTGTTTTCTGTCCTTCAGGATATACTTTTCCAAATACAGAATAAAACTCTTCTGTAGGATAAAATGAAACAAAACTTTTTTCATCTGGTGTTAAATATTCTTTCACATAGTAACAGAACTTTTGTATAAACAATTCTGCATTATTCCTATATTTATAAAAACACGCTTCCAAATCTTCACCCTCAATAAAAGGAGTAATATAAGCACCTTCCTCTATATATCCTTTTATACAATGCAGATTTGGCAAACTTCCATTCCATTTCTCTTCTTTTTCCTTCATATGTAAAATATGTTCTTCTGCTTGTTTATCCAGTGCTTGTTTTTTTACATATTTTTCATTATTCTTATAACACAATTCTGTTTTAATCCTAAATTCTTTTTTCCTGCATCTATTATATTTTATATATTGCATACCTGTATCATCTTTTCCAGCAACCACAAGAAAAGAATTCGCAAAATATGGAAACATTTTATCCTCTGATATCTGGTCAGTTATAACTGCATCATTAAATTGATATATCCTGCTTGCACTATAATCTTTGGCATAATTATGTTCCATTCCAGGTACTGGCAGAAAGTCATCTGAATATACTGTTTCAGGAAGCTTATAGTCTGGCATTGGATAATAAAACTTATATTCTTCAATACCTGCTTTCTTAAATATATTTTCTATTTCAGGTCTTGAAAATGTCCTCACCTTTCTATTTGTATTTACATAATCATTTATCCCATCATATAAATTGCCCGTATGGTCTTCAGCTGCACCATTCCAGTATTTCAATCCCATTTTATTTTCTATTGCAATAAAAATTTCCCCGTCTTCTTTTAAATAATTTTTTATTTTTTTCAACATTCCTATATAAGGATTTTTATCATTTACATACATTCCTGAATATTCCCAGACACCAATTAAAGTAATATAGTCAAACTTTTTATCTATTTTGATTTCCTGGAAATTTCCAATTAATATTTCTACATTTGTACATCCAGAATTCCTATATGCATTAATAATGGAACGTTTTTCTGATAATTCAATACAAGTCACATGTTTTGCTTTACGGCTTAAAAGCCCTGTTACTGCACCACATCCAGAACCAATTTCCAATACATCTGCATTTTTTTTAAAAGGATACCATTCCAGAATATTTTCTCTTATATTAGACAAATGATATAGGACTGGCCACCTGTTATCAGAGTATAAAACTTCGTCCTGTATTCCCTTTTTAACAATATCCAGTAAAACATCTTCTATATCTCCGTCACTATACAAATCTTCTCCAGCATAATATGTATAATCCAAAACAACTTTTCCAATCTGCTTCCGCATCATAACCAGCCTTTCTATTATCCATTAATTATCTTCTTTCCTAAATCCCAGCACACTCTATTTCTAGCCAGATTCTCTCTTTTTTAACATCACATTCCATAAATAACATCTTCCAATGATATGACATTACAATTTGATTTTAATTTCAATTCCTCTGCTATTTCTTCATAAAAATGGACTGGTGTAACAACAATACAATCCACCCCACTAAAAAATTCCTCTTCCCCTAATTCCTTTATATTAATTTCTGCAAATGCATCCCAAATATTTTTAGTTATTCCATAACAAACTATAACTGGTGTATTTTCTAATGCCTCTACAAGGCGGTTTCCCAATTCACCCATACCATATATAGCAATTTTTGTATACTTATTATCAATAAAATATTGCTCAATATGATATCCATCATTTATGTTTTTAATCCATTGGTTACATAACTCATAATACCGCCTGAATTTTTCAACTGGCAATACACTATCATTGTATCCAGATATTTCTTTCTCTTTCCAAAATTCCTTATATTCTCCATGTAAAGCTTTTTGTACTGCCTCCAGATATGCATATCCATTTTTCTTATCTGGTTCTAGGTAATTACCTTCACCCCACTCATTCCATGCATTAAGAAAAACAAAACTATTATCTTCTTTTTGTGAAAGTTCAATTATTTTTTGAAAATAGGCTCCAAATTTATCTGGTGCAGAGCCTGGAAAAATATTTCCATCCACTCCTCTGCGTGGGCTATCATCATAATCAACAAAAATACAACGGTATTCATTTTTTTTATGTATTGTATTTATCATCTGTATACAGACTTCATCATAAGAATTTATTTGTAATTTTCCTTCTTTTCTGTAATTTTTCCTTTTTTCTTTTCCTGGTTCAAAATCAACAGAAGCAGAAACTCTTTTATTTCTGCTTATTTTACCATCAGAAGTCAGCATATCTACAATATAAATTCCTGGAATACCATTCTGTATTGCTAAACTTTCCCACAAATCCGCCATCTGGTTAAAGCATCCAATTTTGTTAATCTGGTATATTAACAACACTGGTTTCCCTTCTGCTTTAATATACCGGCTATCTTTAAAAAAAGGTAACAAATAATCAAAATGTTTTCTCCATTGTTTTTCATCCCCATACCGCTGTTCTATTAAAACTTCTTTTTCTCCTGTTGCACCATGCCATGTCTTCGTCCATGGCTCATTTGCCCATGAAAAACAAAATGGAATATCCAGTTCTGGTGAATTTAACAACATTTCAGCAGGTTTTTCTAGTACATATTTACCATCACGGAACCAGTAATGGTAAAAACAAAAGCCATACACCCCATATTTTTTTGCTAATTTAATCTGCCAGTCTAATGTACCAGGATTTAGAAGGTTATAGTAATTATCATTTAATGGTTCTCTTGGCTGGTAATGTCCCTTAAATAATGGCACTGCATTTTTTACATTATCCCATTCTGTAAAGCCTTTTCCCCATGCCCTGTTATTTTCCTCTATTTCATGAAACTGTGGCAAATATAATGCAATTATTTTTACTTTATTTTCCATGGTGTACCACTCCTTCTTTAATCCCAAATCCGAAAATCTCTTTAATGTATGTTTACCATACTGTCTTATATCTCACATACTATGTAACCTGTTGTCAAAACCGTGTATAATATAATTTTAATATTTTACAAATTAAATTATTTTTTTTATAATTTCACTTTTATATTTTTCATCATTACACTGGGCTATAACACTGTTCCCACCTGCTACTTCATTTGTATATTTCCCTTCAATTACAACTTTCTGGTCTTCAACTCCCCTTAAAAACCACTCATACTCTATATCCAGATGTCCTATATCAACAGCCTGGAATCCTTTTTTTGCTAAACCATATGCCAATATGGCCGCTGCTGGTCCTAAGGCTAATAAAAATAAAGAATCCTTCTTTTCCTGTATGCAGTTTGCAAAAATCTGTTTATAATAACCAAAAGCATTTTCATTTAATGTTAAAATACGTCTTACGGACCGGGCTCCATTTAACAGGTTGTTTCCCACACCAAACCTTGTAAACTCCCCTTCTACAATAATTACATCCCTGTCTTCCCATACCTGCATAATCCTCTGGAACCTTCTTTTAGCATCTGATTTATCCTTCATTTCACTATAGAAACGTGTAATAAACGCATTGCCATATTTTCTTTCCATATCTAAAAGCTGGTACTGTTTTTTTCTTAAACGTACTAACCTTTCCCTGAAAAATGTTGCATATTTATCTATTAAAAAAGAAACATCACCATATATATCTGCCAGTGCTACCATATGGTTTTTAACAGGGGTTTTTAAAACTTCTGCAAGCATCCTGCCAATTGGTTCTGAATATTTCTGGAACTTAAGCCCATATCCAAAAATTAAGTCAAATTCACCATCGCCATAACGGCTTACTGAAAGCCTGCCATTTATAATATTTTCTATCGTGTCATCAATTGACATAATATCTGGGAGCTGTATTTTACCTTTATTTAATTTATCTGCTACTGCATATTCCATTTCATGGACATAAATATCCAGGTCTTCATATTTTTTATAAAGTTCGTCATAAACCATCCCGTCAGTATATAAAAAACTTTTGTATTTTTTATATTCAGAATGGTCGAATTTAAAATATGGGATAATACTTCCTTCCCTGGCCCCAAGTCCAGCCAGCTGTTCTGTAATAAGCCCATATTTGACAGAAGCAATAATAATAAAGTCATATTCCAGTTTTTTTAATTCATATGGCGCATATACTTTAATCCCATTATATGTACTTCCTTGTTTTTTCTTATCATTATCCAGACAGCCTGTAATTTCTGCTTTGTCTTTCCTGATATTTAACAGGACTTTTTCTGCACTGCTTCCTGTCCCAAACAATAATATTTTTATCATGGTTATCCCTTCCTGGCTTATATCCAGCTGTTATTCTTTCTTCCATACAGGTATTCTTCCATTAAAGCACTGATTGTTTCTGAAATATGTGCTTCCATAGCAAAATTGGTACCGCCTGTCCGCACCAGTTTCAAGAATTCTGCAATCTCATATCTTATACCCTCACCTTCAATTTTGTAAAAATACCTCTTGTTTTGGTTAAGGTCTTCATAACGTATTTCAAAATACTCTGTTTTCCACCATGGTGCTGGCACATATATATATGCCTTTGTCCCTGAAACCACAAGGCTTCCTTCAGATTTCACCCCACATCCTGCCCTTACACTGGCAATACCTTCTGGGTACAGCATTGTCACCTGTGTAAATAAGTCTGTCTGGTTTTCTTTGTCCATATAGCTGGTAAAAGAACATTTTTTAAACCCTGTACCAAATATTTTCAGTACAGGCAGGAATACAAATGGCCCCCAGTCAGTAATGCTCCCTCCCCCATGGCTTCCATAAAACCAGCTGTTTGATGGTTTCATGGAAGTACATGTGGCATCTATTGATTTGACAGAACCAACTGCCCCTCCCTTTACAAGGAGCACAAGTCTTGAAAACCCCTTGAAGTAAGCCGTCTTCAATGCCTCAAACAGTACCAGCCCTTTTTCTTCTGCATACCTGTACAATTCTTTCGTTTCTTCACTTCTTAATGACACCGGGGACTCACACATCACATGGCATCCTTTTTCAAGTGCCATTTTTACATACCTTCCCCGTTTATCTGGTTCAGACAGGATATATACTGCTGATACTTCTTCCATCATCTTCCTTGTTACATTTAAATCTTCACCAGGGTCACATACCTGCTTAATATATATGCCACTCACAAACTTGCTTTCATTTACAAACATGCCAGCCATCTTCCCCCTGCCTATTATCCCAAATGAAAGCAGCTGCCCCTGTTCCCTTATGGATGTGCTTGACACACCTTCTGTCCTGTTAATGTACACAACCTCGCAGTAGTCCTTTAAATAATCAAATGCACCTTCCCAGTCTGAACCTATGGCAAACACATCTATCCCATATTTCTGTATGTCATCTATCTTCTGGCCCTCATATTCCTCAGGTATTATTTCATCTGCAAGCCCTGTTTCCTTTACCTGGCGCACCCTCTCCATAAGCGGCTGCTGCACATTAAGCTTACCCCTGTTTATGTCAAAGCTTTCTGTTGTCACACCGACAACCAGGTAATCCCCCAGTTCCTTTGCACGTTTTAAAAGGTTCAGGTGCCCGTGGTGGAACAAATCAAAAGTGCCGTATGTTATAACCTTTTTCATCTGTGCCGCCTCCCTGCATCCTTTAACAGTCTGCCTTTAAAAATTTATCCATAAAAAAGCCCATTGCCTTTTCTGGACCTGTGGAAACCCTTATATACCCTGCAAGCAGGGGGCTACTAAATGTCTTGACAAGTACTTTTTCTTCTTCCTTAAGCCTTTCTGCAACTTCCTGTGGAGTCTTATGTGTTTTTATAAAAATATAGTTGCCAAGCCCGTCCATAGCCTCATAGCCTTCTTCCCTAAGCCTGGACATTATATACTTTTTGCCCTGCTTTTCATTGGAAACCAGCCATTCCACAAGCCCTGGTTCTTCTATTGCCCGTTCTGCAAATTTCAGTGCAACTGCATTGGCATCAAATGTCAGTTTTGATTTCTTTATATAACCAATGATATCTTCACTGCTAATTATTACGCCAAGCCGGCACGCTGCAAGTGAAAACAGTTTCGAGAATGTCCTTAACACTGCCACGTTACTGTACTTAAGGGCTTTTTTTATAAATGTCCTGTCATAAAAATAGTGGTATGCTTCATCAATTATTACAATGGCACCGTTTTCTTCTGCCTTCTTTATTACTGCATCTGCCTCTTCATCTGTATATGCTGTACCCACAGGGTTGTTCGGGTTAAGCAGGACTACCACATCTGTGTCCTGGTCTATTGCATCAAGCAGTTTACCCACATCAAATGACAGGTCTTCCTCATAACTTATAGGCACATGCACAAGCCCCAGTATGCTACAGTTTACTGCATACATTTCAAATGTAGGATTTACTGTCACCACCTTCTTCCCTTCCTGGCAGAACACTTCAAGCATGTATCTTATTGCCATGTCAGAACCGTTAGTAGCAAGCACGTTCTCATATCCTGCACCAATAAATGCAGCATACTTGTACAGGAAAGCATCTGGTTCAGGGTAAGTTGCCAGGAATTCGGGTGTAATCTCTTTTAAAACACTTTTAACAAAGTCTTCTGGAAGCCCCTCAGGGTTTTCATTCATATCATACCTATGATAACTGTACCGCCCCTGCTCAGGGAAAATCCTTGTGCAATTTTTTACATATGGGTCAGCATAATATTCCGCCATGTCATGGCCCCCCCCTTTTTTTAATCTATCTTTCCAGGATAAAATAATAATCCAGTGTTTCTTTCCTGTTTCGGAGTCCTTCTTCAAAAAGTGCCCCTTCCTCTTTTATTGCAAACCCATTCTGTACAAAATATCTGCCTACAAATTCTTTATACTCTGTAATATCCCTGTATATGGCTGTGTAATCCTGTGACAGGCTGTCAGAATGGAAGCTGTCAAGTGTAAGCCTTCCACTAGATGCCATGCTTTCTTTCAGGTACACCTGGCACCTGCTGCTGCAGGCTTCCAGTACATCCACAAGCCCTTTTTCAAGGTCTGCATCATTTATATACA
>CAQGLR010000056.1 GCA_948794795.1 uncultured Lachnospiraceae bacterium
AAAATAAGGACTACACTGCAGAACCACAAGAACCAGTACATACAGATATAGATATATGACAAGGGGTGTGTATAAATGGAAAGACTGACAGAACGTGATTTGCAGTGCAATCTTGAATTTGACGAATTCAATAAAGTCACAACCGCGCTGGATAAGCTAGCAAAATATGAGGATTTAGAGGAAAAAGGGCTGTTGCTGGAATTACCTTGCAAACCAGGGGATATTGTCTATGATGTTGTTTTCTGTGATGATGGGAAATATCATGTTTTTGAAATGAAAGTATGCAGTATTAATCCCTTTGGGGATGTAAGAAAAGCAAAAGTTTGGAATGTTTATCTGGAGGGCAGCTGTACAAAAGCATACAGGAGTTTTTATGACTTTGGAAAAACTGTTTTCCTCACACGCAAAGAAGCAGAGGCTAAGCTTGAAGAAATGACGCAGAGTCCAGAATTTTTAAATACAAAAAAGGATAAAAATTTCCCAGCCTAGTAAAAGGCTGGGAAGCTGGACTAGATACGCTGCTGGTACATTGCTGTTAAAGAATCCTGTAGTACCTGTGAAAAATTAATGTTGTTGTTTTCTGCAAAAGTATTGAGCCATGCAGGGATTGTAAGGTTTTTTCTTACAGCTTTTTTACCATATTTTTCAGCGTATGAATCCATATCAAGTACAAGTATGCTTACGAAACCGCCAGGGTCTGGGGTAATGCTTTCCAGAGGGCTTGCAGGGGGGATTGTCTTTCCGTCCTCCAGTTCATCAAGGACCCATCCAGAAGCGGCATCAGTACCCATAAGGATGGCTTCCGCAAGTGTGTCACCACCACTTACACATCCAGGAAGGTCTGGGACTACTACAGCATAAGCACCTTCTTTTTCTTCATCAGGATAAAAACATGCTGGGTAAGTTAATTTCATAAGAGCCTCCTTTATTTATTGTATGCAGTACCGGGCTTTACAGCCCAGCCTGCTTAAGAATTTGTTTAATTGTTTGTGGGGCAATGTCTCCGGGGTGTTTTGGGATTGTGACTTTGCCTGGTTTTGATGGATGTATGTACTGGCAATGTGAACCTTTTGAGTTTTTGTATTTCCATCCATCCGCTAAAATGATTTTTTCTATTTCCCGGAATCTCATATATTTTGTACCTCCTTACAATTATTATTATACGCATTATGCGTATAAATGTCAAGGGTATTTTTATATTTATAGAAAAAATTTACATTTTTATTAAAAAACAGGAAAAAGAAAAGTGCAGGCAAAGTTAAAAGTTTTATAAGAGAGAAAAATATATTAAAGAAAGGGGCGGTTGTTATGAACCATAGTTTTAACGTGGAAGTTGCAACAAAATATGGGATGCTTGAGGCGGTTCTTCTTGAAAACATTAATTTCTGGGTTGCTAAAAACAAAGCTAATGAAAAAAATTTTTATGATGGTTTTTACTGGACATATAACAGCATAACAGCATTGTCCAAGCTGTTTCCATATGCATCAAGGGCAACTATATTCAGGGCGTTACATAATCTGGAAGATGCTAGTCTTATCCTTGCAGGCAATTATAACAAAGATGCAAGTGATAAAACTAAATGGTACACTTTGACAAAAAAAGGGGAACTTTTATTAAATGGGACAGAATCCTGCCAGACAGAAAGCAATGCTGGTTCTGGAAATAATGCATTTCAAAATGAAATAATACCGTTTCAGAATGAAACAACCTCATTTCAAAATGAAACAACCCTGTTTCAGAATGAAACAACATTACCAGATATAAACACAGATATAAACACAGATGTTAATTTAACAGTATCTAACGATACTGTTCGTCGGACTGACGTCCAACGTGTGGCGGAACACTGGAACCAGCTGTCAACATACGGGATAAAACCCATAACCGGTATTAACCATGGCACGAAACGTTTTGACATGCTTAGGGCACGTTTGCGCTCTTATGGCATTGATAAAATCCTGGAAGCCATAGAAAATATCAAAAAAAGCCCTTTCCTCTGTGGGTCTGGACAGAAAGGATGGTTTATAACGTTTGACTGGTTTGTGCGCCCTAATAATTTCATCAAGGTCCTAGAAGATAATTACGAGGGCACGGAAGATAAGGGCAGCAGGAATAAAAGCAGCCCTGTCCCTAACAGCAAACCAAACCAGTTTAACAGTTTCATGCAACGGGACATAGCGCAAGATGATATAGACAGCCTGGAAAGAAAACTGCTGACAAAAAATAAGCTTCCAGCATAATCCCTGCACTGGATTTATCTGAATTTACATAAAACTGGACAAAATTCTAGGTGTGGATAACTTGTTAATAACTTGTGGGAAAATGAAGGAGGGTAGTATTGTGGCATATGGAAAAATCAAAAAAGGCAAAATAGTAGTCACAATGAGCATGAAAGACTATGAATTTTTAAACAATGCATCTGTACGGTTAAAAAAGTACGAAGAAATTTTTAAAAGAGCCAAAATAGATGGTACAGCAGTTCTTACAGATGAGCTAAAAGAAACAATAGAAAATCCGTCCAGTGAAGATTAATAACACTGGGGCGTCTAATATTTATTAGACGGGAACAGAGTAAGGCAGGTGGTCTTTTTGGAAGTTAGTATTTATATATACATAAGCCATAAGGGCAACCCAAGAGGCGTAGGGGATGCTATAGCCTTGCTGGAGTTTATAGACAGTAAAGGTAATGCACATACCAGAATAACAAGGGCGACAGGAAAAGACCGCACAAAGAACAGTTTAATTCTGGAAGTAACTGTCATGGCTTTAAAAATGCTGGTAAAACCGTGCGAAGTAACCATACATACAGACAACAGATATATAGAATCGTGTATTTCTCTTGGATGGTTAAAAAAGTGGCAGCAGGAGGGATGGAAGAAATCTGGAGGGAAGCCGTTGGCAAATTTGGAGTTATGGAAAGATTTTTATATTTCTATTCAGATGCATAAAATAAAATTTGCACCATATGTGCAAAGACAGGAGTTTAATATTAAACAAGGGGGCTGATTATGGTCATAGATAGTATTGTAACAGGATATTCAAGCATATGTTTCTTCTGCGGCAAACCAGCAGAATGTGAACATCATTTATTGTTTGGAAATGGAAAAAGAAAACTTGCGGAGGAGGACAGGCTTAAGGTTCCAGCATGTAATAAATGCCATACACTAGGTACAGTAACAGGGCGCATACATGATAACCCAATGGCTGAAAAACTTTCAAAAATGTTAGGGCAGGCATTGTTTGAGCTCAAAGTTGGTGACAGGGAGGACTTTATGGCGCGTTATGGCAAATCTTATTTATAGGGTGGAGGGGGTGAAATCTGTAATGGAAAACAGTAAACATATTTCTGATTTTTTGAATTTTCTGGAAGATATCAAAATGGAATATAATATATCTGTCAGTATAGAGAAAGATGCTGATGCTGAAACACAGGATATTCTTCACAGGCTTGAATTTGAAAATGACAGCTGTGGCAATATGGTAAAAATATCACAGTTAATAAAACCTGTGCGCCAGAAACGCAGGAAAGCCAAAAGACAAAAAGCAGAAGCAGAGCCTGTTATACAATGGATAAATAGGAATACATCAACTATACATGAGCTTAAGAAGCTTTTAGGTGATGTCCGCAAGGCGGAAGAATACAATGCAAACAGGTATTACATTAACAAAACAGACATATTGAACGTATTAGAAAGAGGTGGAGAAGATGAGGGCGGTTTTAACATATAAAATTATGGAAGATGGAACACCAAAAGAAGAAACAAGGCTTTTTGATACAAAAAAATCAACCAGGGTTTGTGATGTAACAAATGCTTATGGCACAATAATGTATGAAATATATATATCACAAAAGGGGGTTTTATTTAAAAATTATGTAGCAGAGGAAAAACTGGAAGTGCCAGACCAGAAAAAGTGTAAAGAATGGATTGGAATACATGAACCAGATAAGTATATTGAATTTTTTGGAAAACCAGAGGAGGCATAATAATGGCAGTTTCAAAAGAGGTAAAAGAAACTATCGCAGTAACAATAGATGAAGTTTTCAAAAAAATGAACAGTATTTCATGGTTAGAACGTCAAAAGGCAATGAAGGACGAAGCATTTAAAAATACTGAAAAAATACTATATTGTTTTAATATCCTCAAAGAACATGTTGCAGATGAAGAGGAATATCTGGAAATGGTGCATAAAAATAAAAGTACAAGTATTGTAAAATATACTAAAAATAAACCAGATAAACCAGAAGATGACCAGGTTCTTAAAGACAGGGTTGCATCTTACCACAGAAGCAAGGCAGATGTTGAAAGGGTTGAAAAAGCCCTGGCAAGGATAAAAAACAGGAAAGGGTTTGAAGTTATAGAATACAGATATCTTAACCGTAAGAGTGACGGAGGCGTCCATACATATAGTGAAATAGCAGGTTTTCTTGCAGGTAATGGTGGATATAATGATAACCTCAATGAGAAAACGGTGCGTGGTTATAAAAACGACTTGATACGTGATATAGCAGTATTTCTGTTTGGTTCTGACGCATTGTGATGTACTGCTGCCATATGGCAGCAAAATACAAAGTACTTGACAAAACGCCCGTTTTTCCGCCCTTGACATGTCCTTTTAACTATGTTAAAATAATTACAATTTCATAAGTGCGCAATAAAACAATGTGGGGTTTCCTAGGCTGCAGAGAGGGAGAACCACATTATTTTATTGCGCATTTTTTGCGTGGAGGCAGGAACATGGCAATGATGAAATTCTGTAACAGGGCAGGATGCAACAAACTGGTACCGTTAGGCGTAAAGTATTGTGATGCACATACTGTGGTAAGGGCAGCAGAGAATAAGGAACGCCAGAAAGCATATGACACATACCATAGAAACCAGGAGGCTAAAGCTTTCTATAACAGCAGGGAATGGCAGTACACAAGGGTGGCAGTCCTGGCCAGGGATAACAATATAGATATATATTTGTATGTAACAGAAGGCAGGGTTATACATGCTGATACCGTGCACCACATCATAGAACTGTCCGAAGACTATACAAAGAGGTGTGACATGGATAATCTTATAAGTGTATCAGAAACAACACATAGTGCGATAGGTGTAGCATACAATGACAAGAAAAAGAAAGCATATATGCAGGAAAAATTAAGGGAGTGCTTGCGTGAGTATAAAAACCGGTTTGCGGTGCAGGGGGTGTAAAAAAGTTTTTTGTGTTTTCCTTCCAGACCGCAGCCCCCACTAAAATCACGCAAAAACTCCCTAAATGGACTTTTTTGGAAGGGGGCTTATTATGGCAAGACCAAGGGAACCAATAGACCTGGTAGCAGCTAAAGGGCGCAAACATCTTACAAAGACAGAATATTCCAACCGCAAAAATTCAGAAGTGACAGCTCCAGCAGATAATATAAAACCGCCTGCTTTCCTGTCCAAAAAAGAAAAGGACAGGTTTAATGAAATTGCAAGGCAGCTATTGGATATAGGCATAATGACAAACCTTGACTGTGATGTGCTGGCACGGTATGTCAAGGCGGCAGCAGAATATGAAAAAGTGACCAGACAGTTAAGCAAAATAAAATTCATGCCAGACAAGAAAAGCTGGACTGGTGCAGAAGAACAGCTTATGGAACAGACAGGGAAATATAATTACCTGCAAAAAATCCAGGCAAGGCTTGAGAAACAATGTAATGCTGATGCCAGGGAACTGGGGCTTACAATATCAAGCCGCTGCAGGCTGGTGATACCAAAAGAAAAAGAAGAAAAGCCTGTTAATAAATTTATGAAACATGCATAGCAGTGGATGAAAACATTAAAGACAACAGACAGGGTATCACAGTTTGCAGAGAAAAACCTTAAAAACAAAAAAGAGTTTGGAGAAGATGCACGCCTTGCATTTAAACGCCATCTGGATGACCTGGCAAGGTCAGCAGCAGATGACCCAGGCTTCCCTTTCATATTTGTACCAGAAAAAGCAGAGGATATTATAGAACTTGCCAATAAGCTTACCATAGCAGAAGGTGAAGGGGACGAGATTTTAACATGTGCTGGCTTCCAGGAGTTTATCCTGGGTTCTCTTTTCGGATGGGTACACAAAGAAACAGGAAAGCGGCGTTTTCTGGACAGTTATGTGCAGGTATCAAGGCAGCAGGGTAAAAGTATTTTAAATGCCATACTAGGTATTAAATGCAGTAATTTTGATGGTTATAATTATGGGCAGATTTATTGTACTGCTACAAAATCAGACCAGGCACGTATCGTTTTAAACGAAATAGAAAAGTTTATTAATGCGGATGCAGACCTGCAGGAGCTTTTTGACATAAAAGATTACAAAAATGAGATAATAGCTAAAATTACCAAATCTGTTATTAAGGCTCTTGGGCGTGATACTAAATCAATAGATGGTTTCCGTCCATACCTGGGCATAGTGGATGAATACCATGCGCATAAAGATAACCAGATGTACAAGCTGTTAAAAGGTGGTACAAGGAAATTAAAACAGTCACTTGTTTCAGTGATTACAACAGCAGGATTAAACCTTAACGCACCATGTTATGAATTGTACCAGTATTGCAGACGTGTACTAAAGGGCATTGATGTAAATGACCGCCAGTTTATTTATATTGCACAGATGGACGAAGGGGACGACATCTGGAACAAGAAAAACTGGATTAAATGCTGTCCTCTGACTGGCAATGACCCTGAACTTATGTCGCAGATGGAAGAGGATGCTAAAAAAGCGTTGTCTATGGGTGGTGAAGAACTGCTTGACTTTATGACAAAGTCTCTTAACATCTGGGTAAAAGATGCAGAAGTTGCCTTCATTAACCTTAAAGACTGGGAAAAGTGCGGCAGTACACGCACACTTGAAGATTTCAGTGGCATGAAAGCGATATGCGGTCTTGACTTGTCAAGTGGCGGAGACCTTACATCCCTTGCCTTAGAATTTCCATATGAAGATGAAAAAACAGGTGATAAAAAATATTATTTGTATTCACATTCATTCATGCCTAAAATGCGTTTGCAGGAACATATGGACAGGGAAGATAATGCACCATATATTATATGGGCTAAAGAAGGGCTTCTTACAGTTACAACAGCAGCAGGCGGTGTAAAGACAGATTATAAGACAATACTGGCACATCTCCATGGACTGGTTGATGCATATGATATAGAGCTTGAAACAATCGCATATGACCCACATAATTCAAGTGCTTTCCTGGCAGACCTTGAAGACTTTGACTGTAACCTGGTGGAGATAAAACAAAGTGCAATGAGTTTAAATGATGCAACGGTTGATTTCCAGCTTGAAGTAAAAGCGCATAACATAGAATATAATAAAGGCAACAGGCTTTTAACACGTTCTATGAATGATGCGGTTTTAACAACGCCTAATAGTTATGGCGAAATAAAAATTGATAAAACCGCACAGAAACACAGGATTGACCCTTGTGACGCTACAATATGCGCACATAAGGTAGCTATGGGGACAGAAGTTGAAGAAGTAACAGCAGACCAAAGTGTTGAAGCATATTTAAAAATGTTTGGAGGTGGCAGTAAAAACGGGGAATGAAATGGTTAGATAAAATAAAGGATTTAATAACAAAGACCGAAAGACCTTCTGCTGGACTGGATGATGAAAGATTTCTTGAATGGTTTGGCATAAAAGGCACGCCAAAGAAATTATTAAACGAGGTTACGTATTTTACGTGCCTTAAAATGTTATCTGAAACACTTGGCAAAATGCCAGTAAAGTTTTACCAGCAGACAGACAAAGGCATAGAAGAAGCAATACCAAATGAAGCCTGTTTGTTGTTAAAGTCACGCCCAAACCCACAAATGACACCAACTATATTCTGGAGCACAGTAGAAAACAACCGCAACCATTATGGCAATGCATATGTATGGATACAAAGGGAATTTACAAGAAAAAAATATGGCGGGGATATAAGCATAAAAAATTTATGGGTGATGCCATCAGGACATGTATCAATAATTATTGATGATACAGGTGTATTTGGAGGCAAGGGGGATATTTATTACTGGTATTCGGACCAATATAGTGGTGAGAGCCATATTTTCCCTTCATCTGATGTAATGCACTTTAAGACTTCAATGTCTTTTGACGGGCTGACAGGGACGCCAGTAAAGGATATCCTCAAATCAACAATACAGGGAGGACTTGAAAGCCAGAAGTTTTTAAATAACCTGTATGAAGAAGGGCTTACAGCAAGAGCTGCATTATATTATGCTGGCGATTTAAGCCCAAAGTTAAAGAAACAACTGGTAGCAGAGTTTGAAGAATATGCCAGCGGTGCAAACAATGCTGGTAAATTTGTACCCGTACCTATAGGTTTTAAACTTGAACCTTTAAATATAAAACTTACGGACAGCCAGTTTTTTGAATTAAAAAAATACAGTGCCCTGCAGATAGCTGGGGCGTTCGGCATAAAACCAAACCAGATTAATGATTATGAAAAAAGCAGCTATGCTAACAGTGAAATGCAGAATATTTCTTTTTATATTGATACCGAACTGTATATTTTAAAACAATATGAAGAGGAGATTAATTACAAGCTTCTTGAGCCATACGAGGTAATGGAAGGCAAATATTTTAAATTTAATGAAAATGTTATCCTGCGTACAGATGCAAAAAGCCAGGCAGACATATTGACCAGCTATGTGCAAAATGGTATATATACGCCAAATGAAGCAAGGGCATTTACAAACAAACCAGGCAAAGCCGGCGGTGATGAACTTGTATGTAATGGAAGTTATATAAAAGTATCAGAAATTGGCAGCAGTGAAGGAGGTGGCAGGGATGCCAGAAGTTTTACGTCTACAGAAGAAGGACAGCCAGGGCAGGAGCAGGAAGATGGGAAGCATTGAAATACGGAATAATACAGGTACAGCAGCAGACCTGTATTTTTTTGGCGACATAAACAGCGAAAGCCTGGGTGAATGGCAAAAATATTACCCAGATGACAAAGCGCCTAAAGATGTACAAGATTTTTTAGACCAGCTGGATGGTGCTGAAAAAATAAATGTACATATTAACAGTGGCGGAGGTTCTGTATTTGGTGGTATTGCAATTTATAATATTTTAAAACGCCACAAGGCAGAAATTACAGTATATGTTGAAGGGATTGCGGCGAGTATTGCATCAGTAATAGCAATGGCAGGGGATAAAATCGTAATTCCAGAAAATGCACAGATGATGATACACAAACCTAGCAGTATTGCATGGGGAAATGCAGACGACATGCGCAAGGAAGCGGATATTTTAGACGGATGCCAGAAGGTTATATTAAATACGTATATGCAGCATGTAAAAGAAGGAATAACCCCAGAACAGATAAATGCGCTTATTGATGCAGAAACTTGGAAAAATGGTGGAGAATGGCAGGAATATTTTGATATTGAGGTATCAGAAAAAAGCAATGTTGTTGCCTGGACAAGCAGTTATTTTGATAAGTATGCTAACCTTCCGCCAGAACTGGAAAAAAAACCAGAACCACAAAATACAGATATTGAAAAGATAGCAGAAGCAGTGGTAAGGCGGCTTAATGGGAAACTAAAAGAACCACAGCATGAAACAAAAAATAAAAAAGCAGAAATACTTGAAGACCTGGATTATTTTGTTTAGGTCTTTTTTCTTTGCAAAAAAGGAGGCAAATATAACATGAATGAAGAATTAAAGAAGCTTTTAGACAGCATAAAGGCAAAAAAACAGGAAGTAAGGGATTTTTGCGCAGCAGATAAAATTGAAGATGCCACAAGGGCTAAAGAAGAATTAAAAGATTTACAGGCAAAATTTGACCTGCTTTATGATTTAGAACAGGAAAAACTTGAAAATGTTGCACAACAGGCAGAGAACGGTACAGCAAGACAAATTAAAGATAAGAAAAAGAACCATGCCATTGCTTTTGTAAATGCAATTAAGGCAGCGGCAGGAAAAGGGGATTTGTCGGAAGATGACAAGGAAATAATAAATGCAATGAAAGAGGGCACAGACGAAGACGGAGGCCTGACAGTCCCACAAGACATAAGGACAGCAGTAAGGGAATTAAGACGTGGCGAAGATGCACTTGAAACACTTGTTAATGTGGAACATGTTACAACATTATCTGGCAGCAGGGTTCTTGAAAAACATGCAGACCAGACCCCGTTTGATAATGTAGACGAAGCGGCAGAGTTTCCAGAAGTTTCAACACCACAGTTTGAGAAAATAGATTACAAAGTAAAGAAAAAAGGTGGAATTTTAAAAGTAACACAAGAACTTTTAGACGACAGTTCAGAAAATATCATTGCTTATCTTAAACGCTGGCTTGCAAAAAAATCAAAAGCAACAAGGAATTTTATGATTGTTGCAAAAGTAAAAGAGATTACCCAGGGCAAAGAGATAGCAGTGGACAGCCTGGATGACCTCAAAAAGATTTTTAATATTGCTTTAGACCCAGCAATAGCATTAACATCAGGAATTATTACTAACCAGGATGGGTATAACTGGCTTGATACGTTAAAAGATTCAGACGGCAAATATATATTACAGCCAGACCCTGTAAAACCAACAAGCATGTTGATGTTTGGGAAATACCAGGTTAAAAGGATTGGTAACAAAACTCTTCCAAGCGTGGAGGCAGAGGGCGGTTATAAAGTCCCTGTTATATGTGGGGATTTAAAAGAAGCTGTTACAATCTTTGACCGTGAAACACTGACCATAGACATCTCAAATGTTGCAGGTGATTTCTGGAAAACTGACCAGACAGGGTTTAAAGCACGTGAACGCCTTGACATTAAAGAAGTTGATACAGAAGCAGTAGTTATGGCAGAACATTTTATAAAGGCGGACAGTGGTACAGCAAAGGCAGCGAAAGCATAATAACCAGGATGGTGCAGTAAATGATAATAACATTGCAGGAAATTAAGGAATATGCAAGGATTGATATTGAAGAGGATGACCAACTGTTACAGGGGCTTATACTGGCAGCAGAAGAGTACCTGAAAAATGCAACTGGAAAAGAATATCCAGAAAATGACAATGACGGCAATAAAATAGATTATGACCTGGAAAAAATATACTTGCAGCTTTTAATTTCTTACTGGTACGAAAACAGGGCTCCAGCAGGCAGGACAGGGGAAGATTTCAACCACATGACACAATCCCTTATGTTGCAGTTACAGCTTAAGTAAGCAGGTGGAATATGGATATAGGGCGTATGAATAAAAGGGTTACATTTTGCAGGTATTCTGAAAAAACAGGCACTTTGCTACAGACAGAACAGATTCTTGAAGAAATAAAAACTGTCTGGGCAGGTGTTGAACCAATGCGTGGCAGGGAATACCAGGAAGCACAAAGGGTAAGGCCAGAACTTACATATAAAATTACAACAAGATACCATAAAGGAATAACCCCTGACATGTTTATAAAATTTAAGGACAGGTATTTTAATATAATATCAATTATTAATGTACGTGAAAGAAACGAAATGTTAGAAATTATCTGCACAGAAAAAATTATAAAAAAGCAGGAAGGTGTTAGCCATGGGGACAGGTTTTGAATTTGAAATTGATGGCCTTGAAGAACTGGAAAGGGATTTAACAAAAGCGGTAAAAAAATGTCCTGTACAGGCGGAAAAAACTCTTTTAAAGCTTGCAAGAAAATTTAAAAAATCTGCAAAAGAGCTGGCAGAAACAGAATTACAGCCACATGCAAGGGAAGATGGCCAGCAAAATGCAATCAGTGAGAAGTGGGGACATAAAAAAGTTGGTGATAATTTAGGTCTGGCAGTGCTTGTCTATAACAGTGCCAGGCATTTCCATTTAATCGAAGACGGGCACAACCTTGTTAAAAACGGACAGACAATAGGATTTGTGCCAGGAAAGCATATAATGGAAAAAACAAGAAATGAATACAAGGATATTGTGCCAAAAGAATTTGAAAAGATGGCTGATGATATCCTGAAAGAGGGTGGTTTAAATTAAATTCACAGAAATAAAAAAAGCTGTTAATACCCTTTTACATGAAAAGTATCCAGAATACAAAATATATGGGCTTGAAGTAAAAGAAGGGTATACAGTGCCATCATTTTTTACAGAAATAATTGACCAGGGCAGTAATGC
This sequence comes from uncultured Lachnospiraceae bacterium, assembly GCA_948794795.1. Classification (GTDB taxonomy): domain Bacteria; phylum Bacillota; class Clostridia; order Lachnospirales; family Lachnospiraceae; genus Butyribacter. Next base: position 12,118 of record CAQGLR010000056.1, read on the forward strand.
AGAATCAAGAAATTTTGCCACTGGCGGTTTTACAATAAAAATTACATATTTCCAGGAAGAAAAAAACGAAGAGGACCAGCTGGAAAAAGTAGACGAAATAAAAGAACTTTTTGGCATGGTTTTCTGTGTTGGTAAAAGAAAGCTTACAACGGGTGGGTTTTCACATGCTTTTATTGGTGAATATTCAGACATCCTGCAGATAAGCATTGATTTTGAATATAAAGAAAATACACAGAAAGAAGATACAGCACCAGTGGCAGAAAAAATGTATTTAGATTTAGGCGGCAGACAGGAGGGTTAATATAATGGGCGCACCGAGTATTGATATAAGTTTTATAGAAAAAGGGATAACCGCAATTACAAGAAGCGAAAGAGGGATTGTAATGTTATGGGTAAAGGATAAACTTCCGTTATCCTGTAATAACCCTATAAATGTAATAACGGAAAGTGACATACCAGAAGGACTGTCAGAAGAAACTGTAGAACAGGTAAAGTTTGCAATGACAGGTTACACTAATGCACCAAAGAAAATACTTGTGTATTGCATGGGAGCTGGGATGGATACAGAGGAAGACACTGGTACAGGTGGAAGTGAAGACCTGGAAACAGATTTAAACCTTGAAGAAACACACATAACAACGGACAGTGTTGAAGCTGGATATAAAAAAGCAATGGAAGCATCAGAAACAATAAAATTTGATTATCTTGCTGTACCAACAGTAGAAACAGATGGCAAAACAGAAGATGTGGCAACATGGATTAAATCAATGCGCAGCAACAAGAAAAAGAAAATAAAAGCAGTCCTGCCAAATGTTGCAGCAGACAATGAGGGTATAATTAATTTTACAACCTCTAAAATGGTAAAAACGGTGACAGTAACGCAGGAAGATGGAAGCAGGGTGGTAAAAGATATTATATATACAGCTGAACAGTATTGCAGCAGGATTGCAGGGCTTATAGCTGGTACACCTATAACTATATCATGTACTTATGCACCGCTTCCTGAATTATCAGACTGTACACGTCTTACTGATATTGACACACCTGTCAACAAAGGGGAATTTATACTTTTCTATGATGGTGAAAAAGTAAAGGTAGTAATGGGGGTAAACAGTTTTGTTACCACCATTGATGGAAAGGTTGACAGTTTCAAAAAAATTAAAATAGTTGAAGCTATGGACATGATACATGATGATATTACCAAGACAGCACAGGACAGTTATCTTGGAAAATATGCAAACAGCTATTCAAACAAGTGCCTGCTGTTGTCTGCCATAAGAAGTTATTTTGCACAGTTACAGGCAGATGGCGTTGTAAGTGCTTATTCAGTTTCCCTGGATGCGGAAGCAATACGCAGGTGGCTTAAAGGTAAAGGACTCCAGGCGGTTATTGATGATGGACATGGTGGTATAACGAAAGATGTAGATGAATGTACAGACGAAGAGATTATAAAAGCTGATACAGGAAATAATGTCCTTTTGACCGGAAATGCCAAAATACTGGATGCAATAGAAAACATAAAGATGCCTATTTATATTTAAAAGGAGGCGGCGTATAAATGCAGAAAAAACAGATTAACGGAAAAGAAGTAATTAATGGTACTTGGGGTGAAGTCTGGTTTGATGGCGAGTATATGGCAGAAGTTACGGCTTTTAAAGCAGAAGTTTCTATTAAAACAACAGCTGTGGCAAGGGTACAGAACTTACAGCCTGGACAGAAAATGACTGGCCTTGAAATGAAGGGTGATATTAAATTCCATAAGATAAGCAGTTTTATTATGAAAAAGATAGATGCTGCATTGAAAAAAGGTGTAATGCCAGTTTTTAAGATTGTATCTAATGTAAACGACCCTGACAGTACAGGTTCAGAACGTGTTGTTGTGTATGATGCAACATTTGACAAATTAATCCTTGCAGATTGGGAAACTGAAAAACTTGGTGAAGAAAGTTACAGTTTTACATTTACGGACTGGGATATACTGGATTTTATTTCATAACAAGAACTTATTGAAAGGCTGGTTTTAACCAGTTTTATTTTTTATTGAAAGGAAAAAATAACATGAATTTAGTAGAAAAATTATTAGCAGTAGACAAAGAAGAATTTGACAAAATTGAAAAAAAAGAAATAGTAAGCCGCCAGCTTTCAAGGCTTACAGGTGAAGAGGATGCAAAGATAATTATACAGGCTGTAGACGGCGACCTTTTTGGTTCTTTGTCTGGAAGTGGTCTGCATAACAATGGTGATGTTGATTATGGAAAGCTTTTTAGTACAAACGCTAAAATTGCTGCAGCAGGAATTATTGAACCAAACTTGAAAGATGAAACTTTATTAAAGCATATAGGTGTTGCAACGCCAGCAGAAGCAGCTAAAAAGATATTTAAAGGTGAAGTAAATAAAATATCAGATGAAATTTCCAGGCTTAGTGGTTTTGTAGATGAAGATGAAACAGAAAAAGAAGTAAAAAACTAATTAAAAACGGTAGTGATGTACAAATGGACTATTTTCATTACCGTTATAAAAACTGGAAACCTTTTGAATACATGTCCCTTCCAGCAGGACAGAAACGCATTGCAAAAGTATATATGTTGCTTGAAATAGAAGATAAAAACAAACGGGCAGAAGAAATAGAAGGATTATTTAACAACAACTGATTTGTGTTTGCATGGAGACGACAATATGGGAAGAGTAATAAGCACAGCATTAAGATTTATAGATGGTTTCACAAGACCTTCATCAGATACTATAAGGAATATGCAAAGAATGGGGCGTGAGTTCCAGAAAACTGGAAGACAGATACAAAATGCCGGGAAAAACATTTCTAATATTGGTTCTTCTTTTACTAAATCTATTACTCTTCCTGTTGCTGGTATAGCAACAGCTGCGGTAAAAATGGGTAATGATTTTAAAAACTCCATGGCAAAAGTAAGCACCATAGCAGATACTTCAAAAGTATCCATGGGACAATTAGAAAACCAGGTTAAAAAACTTTCAAATACAACAGGTGTAGGAGTTAGTAATATTGCAGAAGCACAATACCAGGCAATTTCTGCAGGTGTTAAAACAGCATCCAGCGTTAAATTTGTTTCAACAGCAGTAAAAGCTGCAAAAGGTGGTTTTACAGATGCAGCAACTGCTGTTGATGGTTTGTCAACAGTAATAAACGCATACGGTTTAAAAGCTAAGGATGCTACTAAAATAAGTGACCAGATGCTGACAACGCAGAATTTTGGTAAAACATCATTTGGTGAACTGGCAAGCAGCATGGGCAAGGTAATCCCTATTGCATCAAGTTTAAATGTTTCTACAAATGAATTGTTTGGAAGCATAGCAGTACTTACTAAAAATGGTATTGCAACAAGCGAAGCAGTAACAGGAATGAAAGCTGCATACAGTAATATTTTAAAACCTTCATCAGAAGCTGCAGAAGCCGCTAAAAAAATGGGTCTTAATTTTTCATCTGCACATCTACAGAGCGTAGGATGGGCTAAATTTCTGGATGAAATTAAAGAGAAAACTAATGGAAATACCCAGGAAATGGCTAAACTTTTCGGTTCTACAGAAGCACTTAACAGTGTCACCGTCCTTGCAGGGAAAGGTTCTGCTGATTTTGCTAAGTCATTAGAAGAAATGAAGAAAGCTGGTGGTGCTACACAAAGGGCATATGAAGCAATGCTGACACCTGCCGAACGTATGAATATTTCTATAAATAAATTAAAAAATTCACTTTTGCAGTTTGGCAGTGCATTAGAGCCTGTATTTAGTGAAGTGGCAGATATAATTGGTGCTGTTGGGGACAGATTAAACAGTCTAAGCAAAACACAAGTAAAAAATATTGTAAAATGGGCTGGAATTGCTGCTGCCATAGGACCAGCAATAGCAGTTTTTGGAAAAATGGTTACAACTATTGGTACTGTTACAAGGACATTTGGAAAAATTTCAACAACAATAGGCAATTTTGGTGGTGTTCTCAAAATGCTTACTTCTCCTGCAGGCATTGTTATTGGTGTCCTGGCAGCAGTTGCACTGGCAGCAGTATTAATAATTAAAAACTGGGGTAAAGTCAAAAGGTTTTTAATTGATGTTGGCGAATGGTTTGCAGATGCGTTTAAAAAAGCAGGTGTTTCAGTCCAGGATTTTAAAAATAAATTTGCATCTATTGGTAATTCTTTGTCTGCTATATTTGGAAAAATATCGGACATAGCCAGGAAAATAGGAAAGGTATTTATACAAGGCTTTGCTGGTGATACAGCAACAGGCACCAAAAAAGCAGACAGTTCAATGAAAACGTTAGCAGTAACAACATTAAAAGCCTTTAACGGCATTGTCACAGGCATAGACAAGGCATTAAAAACATTCAGTGCATTGTTAAGCTTTTTTACTGGTGCATTTTCTGGGAACTGGCACAGCGCAGCGGAAACGTTCAGGCATAGCCTTTATAACATTTTCCCACCAGATGTTGCGGATAAGTTTGTCAAAGTATTTAATAAGGCACTTCCAGCAATAAAAGTAGTTGTGGCTGGAATAAAAGGGGTTTTTAAGGGACTTGTACAAGTGCTAAAAGGTCTTTTTGGAAATATAAAAACCGTATTTGATGGCCTAGTACAGTTTGTTTCAGGTGTATTTTCTGGAAACTGGAAACAGGCGTTAAAAGGTCTGGTAACTATCGCAGAGGGTGTATTTGGAGGTCTTGTAAATATAATAAAAGCACCATTTAAAATAATAGGGAATGTAATAAAAAATGCAGTTAATTCCTTTGAAAGCTTGTCTGTTGTAAAAACTATATTTAATGCATTAGGCAAGGTTGTATTAAAAGTAATGGGTAAATGTGGCGTTGATGTGGAAAAGTTCACCCAGAAAATACAAACCATAAAAACACGTATAACTGCTATCCTAGGTGTCTTGAAAGGGGTATTTAGTGCGGTATTTAGTACAATAGGAAAAGTTGTCAAATCTGCTTCAATAGTCATAGCGGCTATATTTGGCAAAAAAATAAGTTCAACATGCAGTACAGCTAAGGCGGCAGTTACGGCTTTCAAAGCGGTTGCTGTGGCAGGTTTTAAATTATTTAAGAATGTAGTAAAAACAGTAATGGCTTTTGTAGTCCCAGCTGTAGCTGGCGCATTTGGTGCGTTAGTAGGGTATGTATCTGCTGGGATTAACAATATAGTTAATATTATTGATGGGATTGTACGTGTCTGCAAAGGCATTATAAAGTTTGTTACAGGGGTATTTACAGGAAACTGGAAAACAGCCTGGCAGGGTGTTGTGGACATTTTTGGTGGTATATTTGATACACTGGCCGCATTAATAAAAGCCCCTATAAATGCAGTTATAGGCATTATAAACGGTGCTATATCAGGCATTAATAAACTTGGCATTGATGTACCAGACTGGGTACCAGTAATAGGAGGACAGAAATTCGGTATAAATATACCTCCAATACCTATGCTGTACAAAGGAACAAATAACTGGCAGGGTGGTGCAGCAATTATACATGACCGTGGTGGTGAAATTGTAGACCTTCCAAAAGGTTCAAGGGTCTATCCACATGACAAGTCTATAGAAATGGCAAGGCGTGAAGGCGCAGGAAGTGGGATAACTATTAATATACAGAAGCTCGCAGATAAAATAGAAGTGAGAAGTGATGAAGATATAGACCGTATTGTAGAAGCACTGGCATATAAATTAAAAAAGGTTGCCTTTAATACAGGCATGGCATAGGGGGTGCTATATGTGGAAATATGGTTAAAACAGGGTAAAGAAAAATACAGGTTTGCGGTACTCCCTCCAGAGTATGAAGTAACAAGCGAAAGCAATAATACACAGGTTGTAGTTAATTCGTTAGGTGAAATAAACCTGCTTGGAAAAAGGAAACTTAAAACAGTTTCCTTTTCTTCTTTTTTTCCTAAAAACGTATATAATTTTTGTGAATACAGGCGTTTTCCAACCCCAAAAGAGAGTGTTAAGAAAATTGAAAAAATGAAAAACAAAGGAGTTCTTCATCTTACTATGACGGGCACACCTGTAAATATGGACTGCACGATAGAAAATTTTACATGGGGTGAAAATGACAGCACGAAAGATATAAACTTTTCTCTTGAATTTAAAGAATACCGCAAAGTAAAAACCAAAAAGAAGAAAAAGAAAGAAAAAGTTACAAAGAAAATGACAGCCCCAATAACGCAGAGAACATGTGAAGAACTTGAGGGCACGATATATACAATTAAAAAAGGTGATGACTTATTTAAAATTTCAAAAACTATGACTGGAAGCACTGCAAACTGGCTGGCACTATACGAACAGAACAAAGACATTATAGGTGACAACCCAAAGGCATTGTTCCCTGGGCAAAGACTGGTGGTAAGGTTGTGAAAATAAAATGGCTAAAGAACAAAGACGGGGCAAAATTATTAGATATAACACAGGCGGTAACAAGCGTTTCATGGGGCGGTTCTGTATCAGAGGCGGCACGTACTGCTGATATATCAGTTATTAATGCGACAGATGATAAGAATGTGAAAAGCCTTAAACTAAATATTGGTGCTGGTGATACCATAAAATTATATGAAAATGGTGGAATGATATTTCTAGGGGAAGTACAGGCAGCTAAAAAGACCAGTGAAACTGGTACAGTCACGTATACATGTTATGACCTGTTAAACCATTTACTAAGAAGCACAGGAGTATATAATTTTAAAAATACAACTGCAGAGAAAATTACAAAAAAAGTATGTGCTGACCTTGGAATAAAGACAGGTTTTATAGTAGCTACAAACACACCAATTAAAAAAATGCTTTTTGATGGTGATACTTTTTATGATATTGTAATGAAAGCCTATACAAAGGCAGCAAAGCAGACGGGAAAGAAATATATATGCCGCATGGATGGCACAAGTCTTACAGTAAATATAAAAGGGGAAAAAGTTAAGGATTTTGTTCTGGAAGAAGGCTATAACATTACCAATGCTGGTTATGAAGAAACGATTGAAAGCATGATAAATGTTGTAAAAATCTATAATGATAAGAACAGGCAGACAGGTGTGGTTAAAAATGAAAAACATGTAAAGAAATATGGCATATACCAGGAAGTATACAAAAAAGAAGAGGGTGTAAATGCTGCCACAGCTGCCAGGAACATGCTTTCAGGTATTGAAAAACATGTAACCTTGCAAGGCATAAATGGAAACTTGGAATGCATTGCAGGGAATGGCGTCATGGTACATGACAAAACTACTAAATTAAATGGTTTGTTCTGGATAGAAAGTGATACACATACATGGGATAATAATACCCATACAATGAGCCTGGAATTAAGTTTTAAAAATGTAATGGATAGTAAGGAATATGAGGAAACAAAGGAAAAAGCATCCAAGAAAAAGGATAAAGAAAAGGATAAAAAATAGAGGGGGTGCATTATGGACCCATACAGCGAAATACTTAGTGTTATGCGTAGACAAGGGAAAAAAGACAACCCTCCGTCAATCCAGATAGGAGTAATGCAGGATACAGCAAGCTGCAAAGTGGGGGAACTGCTTCTTGAGGGTGAAGACCTGCTTGTAGCTGAACACTTAAAAACAGGATACCATTATGCGGTAGATAAGGACAGCCCGTCTTTAAAAGATAACGATACATTTATAGAACCGTTAAAGGAAGGTGATATTGTTGCTGCATATAAAATAAATGATGAAAAATATATTATACTGGAAAGGCTGGTGGAGGTATGAGTTTATTTTTTCCTGCTTACATTGAAGATGAAGAAAATATAGAAGATTTGGAAGAGGAAACAGCCAGTCCGAAAGATTATGGAATCAATTTTGAAACAGGACAGCTTACAGGGGAAATAGTTGAAGGCCTGGAAGCAGTTAAGGTATGGATATGGCTTGCATTGCAAGTGCCAAGGTACAGGCATTATATATACACGTGGGATTATGGCGGCGAATATGACGGGGTTATAGGACAGGCATATACAGAGGAATACATGGAAGCAGAAGCATACCATTTAACAGAAGACTGCCTTGTGGTTAATGAAAACATAGAAGGGATATCAGATTTTAATATAAAAATTGAAAGCAGTACCCTGTATGTGTCATTTACGGCAGAAACATTATATGGAAATATAGATATTAATAACCTGGCATTACCAGGAAAGCAGGGGGTGTCGTGATGCTGTTTGATGATAAAACCCTGGAGAATATAGTATCAGATATGGGAGATACAGTTGACAGTGGTATAAATATTGCAGAAGGTACACTTATAGACCACTCCTTCAGGGGCGCAGCGGCAGAATTTGAAAAAGTATATATGGAACTTGGACTTATAGACCAGAATGGTTATGCAGAAACCGCAGACAGGGAACATTTAATACTAAGGGCAAAAGAAAGAGGTATAACACCACTTGCTGCTTCAAATGCAGTATGGGAAGCAACATTTAATATAAATATCGAAAAAGATACCCGTTTTTCTGCTGGCGAGCTTACGTATATATGTACTGGACAGACAGAAACAGGGACATGTAAGCTTATGTGTGAACAAACGGGAGTCCGTGGAAATGTGAAACAGGAAGAAATTATACCCATTGAATATATAGAAGGGTTTGAAAGTGGAGAATTTATAACTCTTCTAATACCTGCAAGGGATGATGAAGACACAGAAAGTTTCAGGGAACGGTATCTTTATCTTGAATCTGCTTCACAGGCATTCGGTGGCAACCGTGCACAATATAAAACAGCAATGCACAAAATAGAAGGTGTAGGGGCATGTAAAATATACCGTGTTACCCAGAACGAAAGACGTATAAATATATATTTTCTTGATGGTACATACAAAACACCAAGCAACACGCTTGTGTCAAACGTGCAGGAAATTATAGACCCTGTTGACAGACAAGGAGAAGGTGAGGGTGAAGCACCAATATTCCACGTTGTTGATATTTACCCATGCATATCTGAAATAGTAAATGTAGAAGCATATATAACGCTGGATACTGGTTATACATGGGAAGACCTGCTGCCGGCTATGCAAGAAAAGATAGAAAATTATTTTTTAGAACTGGCTAAAAAATGGGAAGAGGAAACGATAGTTGTGCGCATATTAAAGATAAACCAGGCAATAGCCAGCGTTGAAGGTGTTGTTGATGTTCAGGGGACTACATTAAATGGTATACAAGAAAATCTTTTGCCAGGTATAAACAGTATACCTGTATTAGGGGGTATTAGATGCAGATAATAGAATACTATCCACCTATTATAAAAAGGATTAAAGAAATACAACAGATAGCACAGGCAGAAGATAAGGAATTTTCAAAACTTATATCTGCCTGTAATGCTGTATCAAGAAATATGTTTGTTACAACAGCTGATATAAACGGAGTGGAACGGTTTGAGAAGATTTTAGGTATAAGTCCAAAAGATTTCTGGACACTTGAAGAGCGGAAAATGTATATTTTAACAACAATGAATAAGTGTAAAATGACACTTCTTGAACTGGTATTCATGCTATCTGTATATTGTAATGAAATAAAACTGGTATGTGATTATAAAAATTATGAATTGTATGTAAATTCTGGTGACAACGTAACAGGAACAGGTATTATTTATAGTATACTAGACGAATTTCTTCCATTGCAGGTATATATAATTTTTGCAATGGAATCTGATACAAAAATGGAATTTACTGAAAATGTCAAAAATTTAGAACTGGAAACCACAGTTAAATGGTGGGAAGCTGCATGGTATCTGGACGGTTCTGTAAAACTGGATGGCAGCAGGAAGTTAAATGCTATACCATGGAAGCAAAAAGTAAACCTGGAATTAGAAACTTTCCAGCCACAAATGGAATTGTTTACAACAGAACCTATGGAAATGGAACTGGATACAGAATTACAATTAAAAAACAGTTCTGGATATATGGAATATGAAACGTTAATTATTGCAGATGTACAAGAGCAGGAGACAGGGATGGAATTTGAAATAACTTCCATCCTGGAAGAAAATTTTGACGATATGACAATAGTTGCACAAAGAAATCTATGGTTTTTAGACGGTTCTGTAAAACTGGATGGCAGCAGGAAACTAAACGCTAAAATAATAAAAGAAAATTTATAATGGCAGCAGGGAGGTAATTAATAATGGCAGGAAAGGCAATAACAACCATAGCAGCCAAAAAGAAAATGTTGCTAGCAAGAGCAGGTAAAATTGATTTACCACCAATAAAACAAATGGCTTTTGGGTCTGGTGGGGTAAATGATAATGGAGAAGTATTAGAACTGGACGCAGGGCAGCAGGAATTACATAATGAACTTTGCCGCAAGGATATAGACACTGTTGAAATAATAAATGATACCCGGATAAGATATAGCTGCATGATTAATGAAAACGAATTAGAAGATGAAAGCATAAGTGAACTAGCTCTTGTGGATGCTGATGGAGATTTATTAACAATTAAAAATTTCAAAACTAAGGATAAAGACAGTGATTTTTCTTTTACTTTCAAAGTAAATGATACTATGTAGAGGAGGGTGCAGGATGGCAAATATAGCAGTTCCAGACAATCCAATTTTTAATACAGATATGGAAGAAACAACAGAAGACACCCCAGGAAGTTGCGAGGAGTTTAATTCACGTTTTGCAAAATTGCTGGGCAATGATAAAAACTTAAAAAATGCTATAAATAAAAATGAGGAAATATCTACACTTGTGGCAGGGCAGACAAGTATAACATGTACCCTGGAAGGACTGGACAGCAACAGCAGTATAAGTGTATATGCAGATGTCCCAGGTGTAGGGTATACAGACATAGTGGTTGATGGTGACAATGTTACTGTGACGTTTGAGAAACAGGAGCAGGATATACAAGTAAAGGTGGTGGTTGCAGATGGCATGGTTTGATTCTAAGCACACAGATGGCAGATGCCTTCCTCTGGAAGGTGGTACAGTTAAAGGGGAATTACGCCTGGAAAAGGGCAGTATTGTCCATGAAATACCATATGGCAGCCCAGGTGAAGGGTATTTCCATGTGTGCAGGATTAAGGTTATTGATAATTATTGTGATTCACCTGTATGTATTGATTACGTTTTACGTGATACCCACCCAGTAAAGGTTGTTGTATGTTTTAACGGGCGTGAAAACATAGGGGATGAAACAATAAAATACTTCTATTACGAAACGTCACATGAAGATAATTTAAGTGTTGGTGTTTACCTGCATAACCAGTCACCCGGGATATGGGATTTATATGTAAAAAAATATGCCGCATTTGGAAGGATGGCAGTTACAGGTATCAGCTATGATTATGGCTATGCCAGGTTTAACATAGAATGGTGCAGTGGTT
>CAQGLR010000057.1 GCA_948794795.1 uncultured Lachnospiraceae bacterium
GAATTGCCAGAGCCACATAATTTGTGCATTTTTTAATTTTCAAACACGCCCTAGCACTCTCAAAAGATAAATAAAAATTATTATATGAAAATTTATGAAACGGACGTGATACGAATACGTGTTTGCATTGACAACTTTATAAAAAAATGGTAATATAAGCAAAGTTGTATTTTACATAACAATAATATTTATGCCGCTGTGGCGGAACTGGCAGACGCATGCGACTCAAAATCGCACGGGAAACCATATGGGTTCGAGTCCCATCAGCGGCATTAAAAAACTCTTTAATTTATAATATAAATTAAAGAGTTTTTTATTTCTACAATATAGAAGAATATACCATTAATAACCATAAACCCGTTCCAGACAGAATTGATTTATACTGCTGCCCTGTTATACAAAAAAGGTATAAGTACAAATGCCGCCTTATACCTTTATTATTTAATAGAAAATGCTGTAATTCCAAAATGAATTAATAAGAATTATAAAATAACCCTTATCAGGGCAGTGCCAGTGCACTGTCTCTCTATGTCTGCGTCCACATATCAAAAATATATCTGTATCTTTATAAATATGTAATGGATACTAACCAATAACTTTCTGAACAGCTTCCAAAACCCTGTCAGCCTGGAATGGTTTAACTATAAAGTCCTTTGCTCCGTTCTGGATAGCTTCAATAACCATTGCCTGCTGTCCCATAGCAGAACACATAATAACGTTAGCCCCAGCATCAACTTCCTTTATCTTCTTAAGAGCCTGTATACCATCCATCTCTGGCATTGTAATATCAAGTGTAACAAGATCTGGCTTTAATTCGCTGTACTTCTGTACTGCAACAACACCATTTTCAGCTTCACCTACTACATTATAACCACCTTTTGTTAAAATATCTTTTACCATCATTCGCATGAACGCTGCATCATCAACTATTAAAATATTATTTCCCATGGTCATTCTCCCTTGCATAAATTATTATCAAGCTCCAGCCATAATGAACCAGTCCATAAATCCATCCTAGCTAAATATACGGAACTTATAGAAACTTCGTTTTTCTTTAGTCAGCCCTGCTTGACTACAACTCTTATAATAGATTATATATCTTTTGGGTAATGGTGTCAAGTAAATTGAAACTTATCAAAATTTTTTTATGACACCATATACCCAAAAGCACTATATAGTCTAAAAATATTTACGGTTACCCCACAAATTCCCCTTTTTCAAATCAATATATTCCCCATATGCTTTCTCAAGCATCTGCTTCTCATTTGAAAATTTCAACAAATGATATGCTTCATGGTATTTGTAATATCCTGAATCTTCAAAATATTCTTCGCGCTGTGGTTTGCTATAATAACTGTCAGCCATCATAAGATACCAGTGGACATCCTTTATTACTATATCATCTGGTGTATTAAAACTATACTGGCTCTTGCCAACATATTTAATTATATTCGCCGATACTCCGGTTTCCTCACGTACTTCCCTTAGTGCAGTTTCATTATATTCCTCACCCTCTTCAACAGTTCCTTTTGGAAGAACCCATCCTTCATAACGATTTCTATAATTTTTGTACAGTAGCAAAATCTTTCCTCTGAAAATTACCACACCGCCACAACTAATTGCCTCAATCATTGCAAATCCTCCTGGTTGGTGTGAACATATCTGATATAGTATACCTCTTTTTGAAATTATTTGCAACCATCCATTCACCAGACTTATATATTAAATTTACCTATTTCCCCCGTAAGACTGGTATTAAGCCCTGTAAGTTCTTCCAGGTTTTTCTTGCTTCCTGCAATACTTTCATTAAGAAGGTTTATGCTTGCACTTGTTTCTTCTGCACCTGCAGCACTTTCTTCAACAACACTTGCGAGACTGTTAATGCTGTCTGAAACTGCCATTTTAAGTTCTGAAAGCTTATCTGTCTGTACACCTATATTATCTGAAACATCTTCAACAAGTTTGATTTCTTCATAAAGGCTCTCAAAAGCATTTTTTGTATCTTCAAGACATCTTGTCTGTTCTTGTACATTTTGTGAAACACCTTCCATTTTATTAACAGAAAGTTCCGAATTCTCAATAAGGCTGCTAACTGCCTCTCCTATCTCAGATGCGCTGTTATTACTTTCATCAGCAAGTTTCCTTATTTCTTCTGCAACAACAGCAAAACCCTTCCCCTGCTCTCCTGCCCTTGCTGCTTCAATACTTGCATTAAGCGACAACAGGCTGGTCTGTTCTGCAATACTTGTGATAACATCTACTGCTCTCTGGATATTGCCAACTGAACTGTTTGTTTCCTGTGTCTGCTTATTTACAAATTCTATAGCATGGTTTGTCTTATTTGAAATACCAGACAATTTCTCAATATTATTTACTGCATTGCCTGAATATTCCATCATTGATGAAACAGCCTGTTCAAGCTTTGATACGGCCTCCTTTTCCATGTCAATAACATATTCAAGCTCTTTTACTTTATCACTTACCAGTTCTGTATCAGACGCCTGGCTTGCAGCACCTTGTGCAATATCTTCAACAGCCTCATTTATATTCCCAATATTCTCAACTAAAGTGTCAAAATATTCTCCAAAACCTTTGTTATCCTTTTCAAGTTTTAATGCAAGTGAACTGATACCGCCTACCATTCCATTAAGTGAACTATGTACTAATTCCAGTGCCTGTGAAATCTTTCCAATTTCATCTTTACGTTTTATATACTTTTTATTAACATCAAATTTCAGATTACCAGCAGCAATCTGGGAAAGTGATTCTTCAAGTATTTCTATTGGGGCTGAAATCCTGTTTCCAACTATTACCGCAGCCGCTACAGCAAAAATAAACATAACTGCTGACAGTATAATAAGCTTTACAAGAACAGATTTATATAATCCCAGAATATTACTCTTTGTACCATCCATTTCATTCTGCATATCATCTACATAATTACCTGTGACAACTACCCAGTCCCATGCATCAAATTTCTCTGAATAGGCAAGTTTTGGGGCAACGGTCTTTCCATCTGCTTTTGTAAAATAAAAATGTGTATAACCATCCCCGCTCTCTGCTGCTTTTATAATTTCCTGTGTAATCATTACACCATTCTGGTCTTTTAAATCTTTACGGTTAGTTCCCTCCTGCTCTGTAAGTACAGGATGCATTACAAGTGTACAGTCTGTTGCATCAATCCATATATAACCACTTTTGTCATCACGGTAACGCATAGCCCTTACTGCTTCTTTTGCTGCATTCTGTGCCTCTTCTTCTGTAGCAAAGACACCATCCTTATACTGCTGGTAATACCCTTCTGCCATTGATATTGCTGCCTGTACCTGGGATTTTATCTCTGTCTTATATCCACTTTCCATCGCCTGCTCATATTTTAAAAGACCATTATTAGAAAGTTTCTTAGTTTCATATGCAGAAAATATTCCATAAATAATAGCAATAAAGATTACAATAGCTCCTACAATCCCTATAACCTGGTACTTTAAACTAAAAACACCACTTTTTTTCTTCAAAATAAACACCTCTCGTCCTGGTTTTCCCCAATATAGTTTGTGTACAACTGCCAAATATATTATAAGCTATTACCATTAATTGTTCAAGTTTACCAGTTATTTTTATAAAATGGATTTGTATGCTATACTATTTGAAATGCAGTATATAGGATTATTATATCTATGTGTATTGTAAACTGCATCTGTTTTAATTTCCAAGGTACCTTCGGAACATTTCTTTTGCAACAGGCACTGCATACTGGCTTCCTGTCCCTGCGCCTTCCACTACTATACTTACAGCTATTTTAGGTTTTTTGGCAGGTGCATACCCAATAAACCATGCATGTGAAGTCCCCTCAGAATTAAATTCTGCTGAACCTGTCTTACCAGCTACATGATATGAAAACCCGTTTAGCGAAGAACCTGTCCCTTTTTCAACTACTGCCTGCATAAATTTCCCAATAATTCCTGCTACTTCCTCACTAATAATTTTCCCATTTGAAACTGGTTTATAAGATTTTACTACCTGTCCTGCTTCATTTTCTGTATGGTCTGTTACATAAGGTACCATCATTTCACCACCATTTGCTATTGTAGCTGCTATCATTGCATTCTGTAATGGTGTAATTGTAGTTTTTCCCTGGCCTATAACTGTCTGCATAAGTTCAGCTGTACTAGATTTTTTATTAAGCAGGAATTTACTTCTGTTATATTCAAATTTAACAGGAAGCTTCTTGTTAAACATAAATTTCCCACATAATTTACTAAAGGAATTTATATCAAGTGACATGCCTATATTGGCAAATGAAGCATTACATGATTTGGCAAGTGAATTGCTTAAATTAAGTTCTCCATGTTTCTCATTGTTATAACAGTTAATAATATTACCTTCAAATGAATCTGAACCTTCACATTTATATGAATAATTCTGGTATAAGGACGGGTTTTCAAGAATATACTCTATAGCTGTCAGCACTTTAAATGTAGAACCTGGTGGATAAAGCCCCTGCGTAGCCCTGTTTACCAGGGCAGACTGTGATTCCTCGTCTTCGACAAGCCTGTCCCAGTCTTCTTCTACTGTATTAGGGTTATAACCTGGCTTTGAAACCATCGCAAGCACCTTACCTGTAGATGGTTCAAGTGCCACTACAGCACCTTTATAATTTCCAAGTGCGTCATAGGCAGCCTGCTGCAGTTCTGCATTTAATGTTGTATATACGTTATCACCCTGGTTTTTCTCACCTTTAAATGTATTGACAAGCTGCCCTAGAGGATTTGAATGCGATGTAAGAAGCGGATAACATTGTGACATCTCAATACCTGTCATACTGTTGGACATCCTGCCAGCCACATGGCAGAACACATCATTATATGGATATACCCGTTTCTCACTGCCATCATCACCAGTAACTGTCTTTGCAAGCACTTTGCCATCAGAAGAGTAAATACTTCCACGTACAACACGCTCTGCAAGTATATTCCTGCGCTTATTATATGGATTGTTAATAACTTCACTGCTGTCATGCACCATAAAATATATAAGATAACCAGCCATACACATAAATACTATTATAACTGAATATGTTACCATTATTATCTGTGCATTGCCACGTTTTGATGCCGGGGCTTGTGCTTCTTTGTCCCCGTCCTCACTATCTTCCATAATACGTTGTAAAAGTTTCCTGTTATTGTACCCTTCTGCGCCTGCCTGTCCTCTCTGCCTGCCTGTAATCTTGTGCCTTTCTTCTGGCAGCCTCCTTCTTTCCATCCTGTTCCTCCCTGTCTCCATTTAATACATACAGGCCTTGTATTATATTAAATAAAATTACTGTACTTATTATTGAACTTCCTCCATAGCTTACAAGTGGAAGTGTAACACCTGTTGATGGTATAAACTTGGTTACACCGCCTATTGTAAGGAATACCTGGAATATATATTCAATACTTAAACCTAGTGCCACAAGTTTATAAAATCTTTTTGACATTTTAAGTGATATATTTATAAACATAATAAAACAGCTTATTTCTACAAGAATAATACATATCCCAAAGAAGAATCCAAGTTCTTCACAGATTGCAGAAAATATAAAATCACTTTCTGCTACTGGGATTACACCTGGCATACCCTCACCAAGCCCCATTCCGAACCATCCGCCTGTACCTATTGCAAAAAGTGAGTGTGCAACCTGGTATCCAGCTGTATCTATATAGCTCCATGGGTCACTCCATGCTATTACCCTTGTCTGCACATGCGAAAATAAATTATAAGCTGCTACTGCCGCAATACAGCCTGCTATAAGACCTGCTGCCAGATACACTGGCTTCCTGCTGGCAACAAATAATAAAACTATATAAGTTATATAAAATATAAGTGCCGCCCCTAAATCCTTTTCTGCAACAAGTATAAGCACATGTACTGCTGCCAGCACACTTACTTTGGCTATATCAATAAACTTAGAAGATTTTGCAAAAAGTGCCGCTACAAAAAATACAAATATTATTTTTACAAACTCTGAAGGCTGTAAAGCAAAACTGCCAATTATTATCCAGTTCTTTGCACCATATTTCTCCTGGCCTATTACAAATACAAGTGCCAGAAGAACTATGCCTATAACTGCATATACCCATCCAAGCTTATCAAAATAAGTGAATTTATCTATAATATATGGTATAAACAGCCCTGCAAAACATATAGCAGCAGCAAATGCCATCTGTCTTGTAACATAACCATGCCCCAGGCGTTCAAGCATAATAAAACCTGTTGTCATAAGCATAAGCATATTATTAAGGACAGTTTTGGACATTCCTTTATATATATATGAATATGATTTCCCAACAAATATAAGGAAAACAAGCTGTATAAAATAATATATTATAATTTTTACATCAAGGCTGTTTAAATATAATACAAGAGAGCATATAAAATGTATTGTATACATTATGCCTCTCTGCCTTTTATATACTTTTTCCTTCCTTTCATTATTATTTCCAAAAAATACTGTGAAGCAGTGCCATGCATAAACTGCAAATAGTATTATAATAATATATTTTGAAACTTCTACTATTATAGAATGAAGCACACCTATAACATTCATATCCCCAAATATATTTATTAGCTTTTCTGCTGCTTCTTTTTTATTCATTTCCTGCCTCCACTTTATAAGCCAATGTTCCTTACCTGGTAAAAGCCAAAGTATATCCACAATCCGTTGCCTGCCAGGCTAAGTAAGCCCTGGTAAAACAGACCTGCCGCTTAAGAAGCGTGTATTTTAAAGGACTTATTTAATAAGGTTAAAATAATGTCCTGTACCGGTTTCTCCGTTGTACCCGCCTTCCAATATTTTACTGGCTGTATCTGCTTTCTCTATTGTAAAATCATATCTGAAACTGTATATCCCTGAATTACAGAAATCATGTATATAATCTTTTACATACACTGGGATATCCTGGTAAATTATATTATAACAGTATTTACAATAATTTGCTGTTATAAACCCCCTTCCTTTTGTATCATATATTTTATTATACTGGAAGCCATTACAGCTTTTTAAATTACCAGCCATACACTGTGCAGATACCATAAGTGGTATATGTGTATATATAACAGCTTCCATGCATGCCCCTGTTGTAACCTGCCCGGTTTCTTCAAGTGCAAGTTCAAATGGAAATGTATGCCTGGTAACTCCAAGTTCTTTCCAGAAACTCCTGGCATGCCTGTTCATTATATACAGGCTTGTATCCGTAATAATCCTGCCTGGGTCTGTACATACAATATTTTTTAAAAATACATATTCTTCAAAACTTTGTATAACATATCCGTCCCATTCCTGCATATATATACTTTTTCCTTCTGTAATACACTTTTCTTCATAATCCCATGTTTCCTGCCTGAAAATGCGTGGGAGCACTATATAACACTGTTTTCCTGCTGCTCTGGCATTTTCCAGGGCTTTTATAATTGTTTTATTATCTAAAAGTTCTGTCTTTATATAAACAGCAGATATTTTCTCTTCTTTTAAAACAGCTTCAAGCTGTCCCATTGTCATTACAGATGCTTTGTATATAATATCATGGCTGTATTCTTTATGGGTTTCATGCTGGCTAGTTTTATACAGCTTGTTATCTGCCTTGCGTGCATATTTTAAAGCTATATTTTCTTTAAGCATGGAAATTGCCTGCCTGCGCATATTTTTAACCATTCCTGCCTGCAGGAACAATCCTTTGCCTATTATAATTTCAAGATTTCCAAACTCAAATTCTGTACCACCTGTCTGTGACAAACTTTTTCTTACAGATTCTTCTGATGCAGCACTTTTCTCTGCTGGCTGGCATATACCACCATATACAACTGCCTCACATCCATCTTTATTTATGGAAAAAACTGCTTTTTCACCAGGTAATGCTTCAAACCTTCCATTTATAACAGCTTTTTTATCTTTATTTATATACATGTCTTTTATATTGCCAAGTACAGCTGAATTTTTTGTCCTGTATGCCTTGTCTTTCATATGTATAATACATCCTTTTTTAAATTTTGCTTCTACAATACTTCCTGCCCTTATCGATTTACCGGCTGTATATTCATATACAGGTTTCATATGCTTGTCCCTGAATTCAATAACATCTTGTGCATTTATATCTTTAAAAAGCTTATATTCCAGTATACCCTTTCCTGTTTTCTGCACCTCACCAATACACGTCCCGCCATGGTTTGGACGCACCTTTGCAAGCATATCTTTCTTCCCGCCCCTGCTGCTGCCTTCAAGATAACCTTGTGTAAACCCTTCCCTGTTATATACTTCCGCCAGCATCTCTATATTATGTTCCAGTTCTTCCTTGCTGTTTTCTATATATTTATTATAACCATCCCTTCCTAGTTCCATATATAAATCTGTATATTTCCTATATATTGCTGTTACAAGTGCTGTATATGCAGGCCGTTTCATTCTTCCTTCTATTTTAAATGAATCTGCACCTGCTTCTATAAGCTCCCCTATATATGGCAGAAGACAGAGTTCCTTCATGCTTAAAATATAATTTTCCTTAATACCACCTTCTGCGCCTGCATGGTACGGAAGCCTGCATGGCTGTGCACACCTGCCCCTGTTACCGCTTCTCCCGCCAAGCATACTGCTAAAAAGGCACTGCCCTGAATAGCAGTAACAAAGTGCACCATGTACAAATACTTCTATCTCTGCATTCGTGCTGCTTCGCATCCGCTTAAGCTCATCCAGGCACAGCTCCCTTGCAGGCACTATCCTTGTTATCCCATATCTTTCCAATATGTCTGTGCTCTCTCCCATAACAAGGGTCATCTGTGTACTTGCATGTAATGGAAGTTCTGGAAACCATTTATGCAGCATATACATTACACCTGTATCCTGTACTATTGCTGCATCAAGCCCAGCCTCATAATATGGTTTTATATAATTATACAAGCTGTTTGTTATTTCACTGTCTTTTAAAAGGGTATTTACTGTCATATAAAGTTTTACATTGTGGATATGGCAATACTGGATTGCATCTATAAGCTCACTGCTGCCTGGATTATCTGCATAAGCCCTTGCACCAAACTGTCCTCCACCCATATATACAGCATCACATCCCGCATTTATGGCAGCATACATGCTTTCAACAGAGCCTGCTGGTGCAAGTATCTCTGGTGTCCTGCTTTTATCCAGCCCTTCTTTATTATACAAATATTATTCCTCCTTCCAGAGTAAAAAGGGACTGGTCTCCAGTCCCTTATCTGTAATTTTACTTGTCTGGCGCTGTACCAAGTTCTGTTTCAAGACGTATAACCTGGTGTTCTGCTTCCTTCTTTTCCTTTTCAAGAACCTCCATCTTTGCTTCAAGTGCTTCCATCTGTGCCTGCATTGATATCATTTCATGTTTCATATCAAATATTTCCTTGCCCATCTGCTCATTTTCCATACGCAGGTCATTAGCTGACTTCTGTGCCTTGTGGTAATCATCAGAAAGGTTTATTGCAAGCAGTATATACTTCATATCAGGGTCAAGTTTATTATATCCATCCTGTTCTTTAAACAGGGCAAATTTCTCATTGATATGGGTAGCTATTTTCTGCAGGTATTCACTACTCTCGTAACCACTAAGGGTATACTGCTTGCCATTTATAATAACTTCAACATCATTTTTCGTTTTCATACTAATCCTCCATACCTGGCGGCATCTTTATCTTTTCTGTATCTTCTTCCTCTGGTGCATTTGAAGCAAGAAGTTCTGCCTTATTCTGGCTTATTGTTTTAAGATGGCTCTTTAAAGCGGCCTCTAATGCATTAGAATTGCTAACTGCACTTTCATAGGCGCTTGCAATAACCTTTTCGGCCATATCAAGCATATCAGTTGTATAATAAATTGCACCACTTCCAATCTCTTCAGCCTGTCTCCTTGCTGTTGCCACTATTGCCTCTGCCCGCTCTGTTGCCTGCTGTACCATAAGCTCCGCCTGCTGGTACGCCTGCTGCATTATACTATGCTCCTCAACCATTCCCCTGTACTGTTCCCTGGCATCTACAAGTATTTCATTGGCTTTTGCCTCTGCATCTTCAAGAATTGCATCCCTCTGACTGAGTATTTTCTGGTAGCGTCTTATTTCTTCTGGTACATCCCTGCGTAAATCATCCAGTAAATCGTATAATTCATTTTTAGGAACAACTACTTTAGTTGTTGATAAATGCTGCATTTTACAACTTTCCACAAATGCATAGATATCCTCAATCTTCTGTTCAATCCTGCTAACCTGCATATGTACACTCCTATCTGCCGTATAGACATCATATCATGTAATCAAACTTCTGTACTATAAACTGGTATACTACATCGGGAACAAATCCTTTTATATCACCTTTGTATCTTACCAGTTCCCTTACTGCACTTGAACTTATATATGAATGTTCTGGCAGTGTGGCAAGGAATATAGTATCTGCTTTATAATCCAGCTTGTAATTAGCCTGTGCTAATGGAAGCTCATATTCAAAATCTATTGAATTTCTTATTCCTCTTATTACTGCATCTGCCTTTGTCTCTTTCACAAAATCAACAAGCAGGCCATTAAACTGTATTACTTCTGTTCCAGGCATGTCCTTTGTAAGCTCCTTTAACATACACACCCTCTCTTCCTTAGTAAAAAACGGATTTTTAGCACTATTGGCAAGGACACCTATTATAACCCTGTCAAAAATTGCCAAAGCCCTTTTTATCAAATCCATATGCCCTATTGTAACTGGGTCAAAACTTCCCGGAAAAACTGCTGTTGCCATAAATTTCCCTCTTTAACTATAAATTCCTATACCCTTAAAAATATATGCTTATTTGTTTTATATTCCTTAACCTTTTCCAGCCTGCCTGGAAAACTTTCTATATATGATATATCTGTTTGTATTGAAGTCTCTGCTATTATAAGGGTATCTTCTTGTATAACTGGTGATTTAAAAAGAAACTCTATAACGGCTTTTTCAATTCCATAATTATATGGCGGATCCATAAATATTATATCGAAAACTTTGCCTGTATTGCTTAGCCTTCTTATTGCCTGTATTGCTTCTGCCTGCATTACCTGTGATATACCAGTAAAACCTGCTTTCTTTATATTTTCTTTTATACACAATACAGCTTCCTTGTTATTATCTACAAAAACAGCTTCCTTTGCACCCCTGCTAAGTGCTTCTATTGCAATTCCCCCGCTTCCACTGAATAAGTCAAGGAAACGGCTTTCTGGAACATCTGCCTGTATAATATTAAATAAAGTTTCTTTTATTCTGTCTGCTGTTGGCCTTGTATGCCTGCCTTGTGGCGCAACAAGGTTTATTCCTCTCGCTTTTCCTGCTATAACTCTCATATCCACCTCTTACAAACATTTTGGTAATCATTTCATTATACCATATCATATAATTATGGTCAAATACCAGTTTCTTTGAGTTTCCTCATTTTTTTAATACATAAGTATATTGGCTCTGGCAATTCCAAAATTTTACCACCCAAAAGCCATGTGCAACATGGCTTTGCCGCATTGCGCCTGGATGGGATACCAGGTGGTGCATAAAGCCCTAAAAAACAAGGCTTAAGCACCAGCATCCCCAAACAGCTGCCTTCTGGTAAAACATTTGGAACTTGCCAGAGTAATATAATCTTTGTATAATTTAAAAGCTTAAACAACTTTTCCAATTCTTAGGTAATTAATTTAATTATGTATTGTGGAAATTCTTTATTCCATTCATCTAAACTGGTTACCTGGAAACCAGATATTATCTTTCTTTTTATATTACTATAACTCTCATAATTATGTGGCAGTTGTCTGCTAATTTTATTTCTAAATGCTTTTCTCATCCTGACATCCATATAATCGTTT
Organism: uncultured Lachnospiraceae bacterium; assembly: GCA_948794795.1. GTDB lineage: Bacteria > Bacillota > Clostridia > Lachnospirales > Lachnospiraceae > Butyribacter. The sequence goes on from CAQGLR010000057.1 coordinate 11,866, forward strand.
TCAATTAACAAATAATAATAAATATCTTTTTCTTTTTCATTCCCTTTACATGCCCACAGCCAGAATAAACTACTGGTAAATTTCATTGCTATGTTTTGACAAAATTTATCCTTTTCTTTTGTTAATTTGTTTTGAAAACTATGGGTATCTATAACATTCTTTATTTTTGAACTTTTAAATTCCAAAAAAATTATATCTTTGTCTACTATTATAAAATCTACATTATATTGAAATCCAGGAATACAATGTGAAAGTTTATCAGTAATAATTACATCATCCGCTTTGCTAAAATCAAATTCAAAATTCCCATTTTCGTCCAGATATATTTTTTCCATAATCAGTCTGCTATCCCTTTATTATATGCTAAATCTAATAATTCCTCATCTGCTTCAATTAATTTATTAAATGAAATATTCCCAAATACTTCATCACTAAATACACTTGCACTATTATTTTCTTTTTTAAACGAATGAAAAACAACTTTATCTTTTTTATCTTTTTTTAATTCAAAATATTTTGCCAGGTTATAACTATGTGTAGCCATAATAATCTGTACATCATTTCTATGCAGTTCAAGCAAAATATCTGTAAGGACTGGTAATAATCCTGGATTAATATTAGCTTCTGGCTCATCCCATAATAGTAAACTTCCTGGTCTTAAAAGACCATTCCTTATTAACTTCCATAACAAAGCAAATTTCCTCAGCCCTTCCGCTTCCATTTCAAAACTGATTTTTATATCATCTGTTTTTTTAACAAAGAACCTTTCATTCTCATATATTACCTCACCTCCTATAATATTACTGATAATATTAAGCAGCCTCTTTTCAAAAACAGATATTATTCTTGTTTCTGGCAGTTGTGCATTTTGGACAATATCAATCTGGACCTTTTCAAAAGACAAATCATACTTCTGGTATAGTGAAACCAGGCCTTTTGAATGTGACAGCATTTCCATAGCAGGTATATATATAATATCACTGCCTTCACTGTCACATGGTTTTCTACCATTTTTCATAAGCCAGCATGTTTCTTCTATATCATTATTTCCTTTATATCTAATTACTATATTAGGCTCATATTCTTTGGAATCATTATATTTACGGATATATTTTTCATCCATCATATTCCATCCTTTGTCATGGCAGGTATGATATATAAGTTTTAATAAATTTGTTTTGCCACTTCCATTTTCTCCAATTATAATATTTATGCCATCTGATAGTTCTAAATCAAGACTAGTAAAAACCGTAATGCCTTGTAAACTTACACTTTGTACTTTCATTTTACGCCTTTCTTTACTACTGTCTTTTTAACAAAACAGCATATTAGTATTTTAACATAATATAATAAAAATATCTATATCTCCTTTATAAAACGTGTGTCAGTTTACAACATCCTCCGCTACAATCGTCATAAGCTGCTCTTTTGCTGGTGCATCCAGCAAGACCAGCCTGTTTGCCTGGTTAATAACAATTTTCTCAAACATATTCCTTATTCCCCTGGCATTGCCAAAGTCTTCCCACTCTTCTTCTTTCATATTGTCCAGCTGTTTTAATATACGCTCCTTAGCACCTTCTTCGATTGTCAGTCCCGCATCCTCTGCCATAGTTTCCATAATCTCTATAAGCTCTTCTTTACTGTAATCTGGAAAATTAATAAACTTGTTAAACCTTGATATCAGCCCCGTATTGCTCTTTAAAAAAGTCTTCATTTCTTCTGTATATCCTGCAACTATTATTACAAGATTGTCCCTGTGGTCTTCCATAAGTTTCACCAGTGCATCAACTGCTTCACTGCCAAAATCATTCGGTACATCTGGATTTATAAGTGAATATGCTTCATCTATAAAAAGAACCCCGCCTATTGCCTGTTCAACAGTTTCATGTACTTTTATTGCTGTCTGTCCTACATACCCTGCTACAAGCCCTGAACGGTCTGTTTCTATCATTTTGCCATCTGAAAGTATCCCAAGTGCTTTATATATCTTTCCAACAAGACGTGCAACTGTTGTCTTGCCAGTTCCTGGACTCCCAGTAAATACCATATGGTAAGACATGTCCATAACAGGCATCTTCATCTTTTCACGTAATTTCCTTATTTTTATAAGATTTGCAAGTGACTGTATCTCCCCTTTGACATCCTTTAATCCAACTAAAGAATTCAGTTCTTCCATAAGTGACCTTATTATTTTTTCTTGTTCTTCCCTTTCTGCCTTTTCCCTCTCTTTCAGACGGTTCTTTACTGCAAGGAATTGTTCTTTTGCCTGGCGTTCTTCCTGTTCTTTACGTTCTTTTTCAATCCTTATATCATCTTCAACGCGCTTAAAAAAGGCTTCCCTGAGCCGCCTGCGTTCTTCCTGTTTCTGTTCTTCATTTAATGCCTGCTGTCTGGTATCTGCAATAGCACTTCCTGTATTTTTATTCTTTTCATTTTCTTCTACAGGTGTTATGCTTTTTTCTAAAACGGCATTTGCATCCTTTATATCCTGCTTTTTATTATTTTTAACAGTCTTTTTCTTTTTTCCTGGCCTATGTTGTATATTATTCTGTTTCTTAATTCCCTGGCTTTTATCACTGCCTGTCCTGCTGCCAGCATCCTCTTTTACAGCGGCTTTTGCTGCTGCTTTTTCTCTTTTCTCTTTGAACCAGCCTGCATCACATTTTATGCTGCCTGATGAAATCTTTGCTTTTATAAATTCCGCATGTTCCCCCGCATCCCTGTCTATAATAAAATCGCTTATCTTTTCATAGTATTTCTGTATAAAACCATTTACTTTTACATCTTTGCCATGGTTAAGGTATGCCATACATAAAAGTATATTTAAAAAAGCATCAAGAAAATACTCTGTCATATCTACTTTATGTTCTTTATCATATAATCCACACAGCTGTATAAGTACAGGTGGCAGTTCATACAGACGCCTGCTGTCATTATAAACAGACCTTTTTATTTTACCTTCTTTGGGAATACAAAGGGGGTTGCTTGCTGTAACTACCCTCATAAATTCACGCTGGCTGTCGAGTATCTCTCCACAGTGTACTGCAAGGTTCATAAGGACGGACTGTACATACAGGTCTAAAACCTCTGTGCTTGACTGTTTCATAACTTTTTCTGCCTGGGTCCAGAACCCCTTTTCCTCTAACTGTGTACAATATAAAACGAGCTTATCATAATTAGTCTTACCAAGCTCAAATAATTTTTCATCTGAGTAAAGTGTATCTGTCATAGACCCTCCTTTAAAGCAGCCAAAACGGCAACTGAAAACAACAAGTTAATTTTACTATGATTATTTTTAAAAATCAATGTTATGTTGTTATTACACATGTAAATTCCATGAACTACACATTGTCTAAAGCCAACAGGCTTCTTGTTATGCTATTTGCCTTAATCCTTCTTTCAAATACCAGAAACAATATGCAGGCCAGCAGAATTACTTTACCTTCTAAATTTTTAATGTACAAATAATATATGTAAATATAGAGATACCTGTAAATTATCCTATAGTAATACACCGCCTGCATATGGGACTATCTTTTCTTTAAGCCTGTTATACTTTTTGCACAACTGGATTATATCTTTGCTTTCAAATTTTGCTGCTGCTTTATTAGCTTGTGCAAGTACATCTGCATCCTGGTATATATCAGCAAGCTTGAAATCAAGCTCACCGCTCTGCCTTATCCCAAAGAAATCCCCTGGCCCGCGCATTTTCAAATCCTGTTCTGCAACATAAAACCCATCATTAGAATTACCAAGCACAGAAAGCCTGTCCATAACCTCTTTGCTGCTATTACCTGCCATAAATATACAATACGACTGTGCACTTCCACGCCCTACCCTGCCACGCAGCTGGTGCAGCTGTGCAAGCCCAAAACGTTCAGCATTCTCAATCATCATAACTGTAGCATTTGGTATATTTATTCCTACTTCTATAACTGTAGTAGACACAAGTATATCCGCCTTATGTAACGCAAAATCCTCCATAATCTGGTTTTTCTGTGATGGCTTCATCTTTCCATGCAGGCACGCAACTCTTATTCCAGGAGGCATCTTTTCACGGAGCATTGCAGAATAATCTGTAACATTCTCTGCTTCCATATTTTCACTTTCATCTACCATAGGGCATATTATATATACCTGGTGTCCTGCTGCTGTCTCCTGCTGCATAAATTTATATGCCTGTGTCCTGTAATTAGTTCCTACAACACAATTTTTCACTGGAAGCCTGCCTTCTGGAAGCACATCTATTACAGATATATCAAGTTCACCATACAATATTACCGCTAGTGTCCTTGGTATAGGTGTTGCGCTCATAACAAGCATATGTGGTTCACTGCCCTTTGAATATAGTGCTTCCCTTTGTTTTACACCAAACCGGTGCTGTTCATCAGTTACTACAAGCCCCAGCGAATGAAATCCTACTTTCTCCTGGATAAGTGCATGTGTACCTATAACAATGTCTGTCTCATGGTTTTCTATCTGTGCGTATGCCTTTTTCTTCTGTGATGCAGTCATAGAACCTGTAAGCAATATTGTATTTATACCAAGCGGCTTTAGAAGCTCCTGGAATGTTTCATAATGCTGTTTGGCAAGTACCTCTGTCGGCACCATAATAGCACCCTGGAACCCGTTTTCTGCTGCCAGGGCAAGTGCAAGCACTGCAATTATTGTTTTGCCTGAGCCTACATCACCTTGTACCAGCCTGTTCATAACAATACCAGACAACATGTCTTCTTTAATATCATTCCATGCTGATTCTTGTGCTTTTGTAAGTTTATATGGAAGGGATTGTATTAACTGTTTTGTTTTTATATCTGGTGACATAATATATTTTGATGGTATGCTTTTCTTTACTTTTTTTAGCTGTCCCAGGGCAAGTGCAAAAATAAAAAACTCATCAAATACAAGCCTTCTTCTTGCCTGTATACATTCTTCCTTATTATCTGGGAAATGTATTGCAGCAACAGCCTTCTTCCAGGATATAAGGTTATTTTCCTTTCTTATATCTGCTGGAAGGAAATCACCACTTAAATCTGTCTCTTTAAGTGCTATATTTACAGCTTTGGCCACTGCATTACCTGTAAGCCCTGCTGTCAGGCGGTATACTGGCTGCATCCTGCCTGCCAGGTTAGCATATTCCTGCCTTGATAAAATCTTAGGCTGGTGCAGTTCTAAAAAACCATTCCTGTTTACTACTTTGCCACGCAGTATATAGTGTGCCCCCATATGCAGCATTTTCATTACAAACTGCATATTAAACCACACCGCTGTTATATTTCCGCTTGCATCACCAAATCTTGCCCTGGTTATCTTAAGTCCTCCTGATGCCATTGTCTTTGGATATTCCCTAAGGCCTGCATGGATTATCACTATATTGCCCTCTGCTGCCTGGGAAATGGGTTCTATTTTCCCAAAAATATCATATTCCCGCGGATAAAAGCAAAGAAGCTCCTCTACTGTATAAATCCCCAGTTTATTAAAGAGCTTCTCACTTTTTCCGCCGATACCCTTAATAGTCCTTATACTGTCATTAAGTTCCACCGCCGTTTATATTCCACCTCTCCTGCCGCTGTTTTACGGCACAAACTTCCTTTAATTATTCTACAGATATAAAGTATGGATACACAGGCTGGCCGCCATATTGTACTTCTACATCAACTCCACTGTAAGCAGCAATTATTTTATCTGCAAGTGCTTCTGCTTCCTCCTCTGTTGCATCTGCCCCATAGTACAGGCTTACAAGCTCAGATTCATCATTAATAAGGGTGTCTGCAAGTTTCTTTGCAGCATCAAGGACGTTTTTCTCTACTGAAACAATCGTTTTGCCATCCAGCCCGATATAATCGCCTTTCTTTATATCTTTGCCATCCATATTAGTATCACGTACAGCATATGTTACCTGCCCTGATTTAATATTAAGCATTTCTTCTGACATTGTCTTCTCATTGTCACTGGCAGGACTTCCTTCTGTATAACTTATAAGTGCTGCAATTCCCTGTGGTATATTTTTGGAAGGTATTACGATTATATTTTTATCCTTTGTAAGTTCCTTCGCCTGGTTTGCAGCAAGTATTATATTACTATTGTTTGGAAGTATAAATATATTATCTGCATTAACATTATCTATTGCTGTAAGCAGGTCATCTGTGCTAGGGTTCATAGTCTGCCCGCCTTCAATGATATAATCAGCCTTTAACCCGCGGAATATATCTGACAGCCCATCCCCAGAAGATACTACAATAAAACCTGTTTTCTTACGTGGCTGGCTGGTTTTCTTTATTTCTTCCCTCTTGCCACTGCTTTCCTGTGCAGCAATTTTAGAAGCATCACGTATAACCTTTTCATGGTGCTCCTCACGCATATTGTCAATCTTCATGCTTGTAAGCTGTCCATATAAAAGCGCTTTCTGTATCGCAAGCCCTGGGTCATTTGTATGGACATGTACCTTTACTATTTCATCATCAGAAACCACTACAACACAGTCACCTATTTTCTGTAAATAATCTTTAAGTTCAAGTTCTACAGAACCTTTACTTTGCCCAAGCATTATTATAAACTCTGTACAATATCCATATTTTATATCTGCACTTTCATTAATACTTGTTTTAACTAATTTAGAGCTTCCTTTACTGGTTATTGTAAAGTCGGAAACCTTTCCTTTAAGTGCGTCCACAGCACCCCTTAAGAATGTCATAAGGCCTTCTCCGCCTGAGTCTACAACTCCCGCCTGTTTCAGTACGGGAAGCATTTCAGGAGTCTTAAGAAGTGCTTCTTCCATGCTTTCTGCCACAGCATCACAAAACTCTATGACATCATCTATATCATCATTAATTAGTATATCCATCGCTTTATCAGCACCAGCGCGGGCAACTGTAAGGATTGTGCCTTCTTTTGGCTTCATAACAGCCTTATAGGCAGTATCTGCAGCATGTTGTACTGCATTGGCAAGTATTGTCACATCAAGTACGCTGTTTCCTTTTATTTCCTTTACAAACCCACGGAAAATCTGTGACATAATTACACCAGAATTGCCTCTCGCACCACGTAATGAGCCACTTGAAATAGATTTTCCAAGCTGTTCCATATCAGGGGCATCAAGGCTGCTTACCTCTTTTGCAGCTGCCATTATAGTCATTGTCATATTTGTGCCTGTATCCCCGTCAGGTACTGGAAATACATTTAATTCATTAATATATTCCTTCTTTGCATCTAATGCCTTAGCACCTGACAAAAACATTTTCTGAAGCATTGCCGCATCTATTGATTTTAAACCCACTTTAATATTCCTCCTTGCATTAAGGTATACCTTTTCCACTTATACAGTCTTAGAGCGGTATATCAGTCTTCATCCATAATCCTGACACCCTCTACAATTACATTAATTGCCTCTATCTCAAGACCTGTAAATTCCTCTATCTTATACCTTACGTTTTCCAGTACATTATGTGCAACAGCACGTATACTTACACCATATGCAACAATAACATGGAGTTCTATCTTTAATTTGTTATTTACAATAAATACATTTACTCCCCTGCCAGCATTTTCCTTTTTAAGAAGCCTGGCAACCCCGTCTTTGACATTTACGGAAGCCATCCCAGCTATCCCTATGCACTCCATAGTTGCAGTTCCCGCATATTTTGCCAGTACATCACGGTCTATTACAATTTTTCCCATATCGGTACTCATTTTACCCTTCATAAAATATCCTCCATTTCATTGTATTACTTGATATTACCAGGATTATCTTGTTCCTGGCAATATATTCAGGTTCAATTTTCCAGTTTTACATCATATAATACAGTATAACTTATTGCTCCTTTCAAAGCAAGAACAATAATATGGTGGTAATTATGCGCAAAATGGCCGGTTTTATCCTCTTTTGGATAGCTATAGGAATGACAATTATGCTTTTTCTTGATAATGGTATTATCGCAGTCCTTATAATACTTTTATGCCTTATACTTGGATATAACCTTTTTTGTAGTTAATAAATATCTATGTATATTTGGAAATTAAATGTTATACAAATTATGTGGCACTGGCAATTCCCAATGCTTACAACAGGGTTATGCACACATCCGCCTGGATGGGGCATGCAATAATGCCCAGAGCCACTGGCTTTATATTAATACTACAGTGTCTGGAAACTTAAAAAAACCGGCCATACAGACCGGTCCATATATTACATGATGTGCTTACGCACGCTCTACAGCTCCAGAACGTAAACATCCTGTACATACTGGCATTTTCTTTGTTCCACCATTAACCTTAATCCTTACAGATTTAATGTTTGGCTTCCACATCCTGTTACTTCTTCTATGTGAATGGCTGACTTTATTACCAAAGTGCACGCTTTTTCCACAAACTGAACATTTTGCCATCGTAAGCACCTCCTTATATTTAATACAATATTTCTGTTTAATTTGCACAACACGACTATTCTAACAAATAATTGGAATAATTGCAAGAAAAATTTTCAATTTGAGTTTCCTCATTTTTTTAATATACAGATATTTTACCTCTGGCAATTCCAAAATTTTACCAACAGCAGCCGCTTACGCTTGGATGCAATGTCATTTAGTTAAGCAGCCATCTTGTACATGGCAATGTTATGGATGTTTGAAAATTAAATATTCATAAGTTATGTATCTCTGGCAATTCCAAAATTTTACCAACGGCAGCCGCTTGCGCTTGGATGGGATGCGCAGTGGTGCATAAAGCCCTAATGTTTCTGCGAAACATTTAATACAGGGCTTAAGCACCAGCGCCCCCAAACAGCTGCCTTTTGGTAAAACATTTGGAACTTGCCAGAGTAATATAATCTTTGTATAATTTAAAAAATAAGGAAACTCAAAAAATTTTCAAGAAAACAGGTTTTGCAAAATATTGTTTTCACACCAGGCAGTCATAATATTTTTAATTTTCTTCACATAATGGTTCAATAATATTAAATCCCTTATATTTGCTTGTATCTGTAACATATTCCTTAAAAATTGCAATAATCTCTTCTGCATCTTTACTAAAAGAACTTCCGTCTCCTTTATATGCTTTTGTTGCAAGTTCATACAGCTCTGTTTTGGAAAGGCTTAATACTGGAAGACTGCCTATACTGGTACTATCTGCCTTTGTATGGAACACAGTACCCTTATAAAGGTGTACAAGGTATAATTCACCAGAGTCCTTTACAGATATTATAAATTCTTTTTCTATATTTACTGCCCTTTCACCATCATAATTAATTCCAAGGTAATCAAGTATTAACGATGCAGATACATATGGCATAACATCCCTGTTATCCATACAACGTATATCATGTCCTGCTGCAGCACCAGGATGGCGCAGTTCATATGCACCACAAAGGTACATATTCCTCCATAACCCTGTAATTGCCTGGTATCCAAGCTGTTCAAGTGCGTCGGCACACAAATAACGTGCACGCATATTCCCGGGGTTATTAAATACAAGATGGTTTGTAATTGTTGCAACCCACTGGTATTCACCATTTTCATAGTCTTTCTCTGCTTTTTCAAGTATTAAGTCCTCAGACCCAATATATTCTATAAGCTTTGCAGCAAGCTCTTTCTCTGGAAGCGGCAGCAGGTTTACAGGGTTCCCGTCATAAAATCCAAGATAACGCTGTATTGCCCCACGTGCATTAAATGTATAATTGCCATAGTGGTCCCTTGTGTACCAGGTTTTACTTATTTCATCAGGAATAACAATTTCATTCCCAGCTTCATTTAATTTAACACCCTTGTTAGCAAGAAGAAGTGCCTGGTCACTTGGGAATTTATATGCTGCTGCATTGTCAAGCAGGAAGCGCTCCAGGTTGCCAGGACGCTGCTCCATTTTAAAATGTGCAATGCCATGTCCCTGGTATATGGCACATACTTCTTTGCCAAACTTTGTGTGCAGGTAGAAAAACAGACCTCCCCAGAAACTTGCATCCCTTACCCTTGCACCACGCGGCGTATATGTATTATGTATTGTCCCCATTGCATTGTCACCAAGGTACAGTACTTTATGTGTATTACTGTAAACACACATATGGGCTCTTGTCTCTGTATCAGGTGAAGGAATAAATGTAAGGTTAACTCCATCAATATTTACCGTCTCTTCCTCTGATATCTGCCATGTAGGAAGAACCATTGACATCTCCCCACGGATGCCAAGCATCTGGTTCAGCCCTATACCTGCACTGCCTTTTGTACCACGTTTTAAAAACAGCCCGCACTGGTACTGCAGGCGGCGGCTCATTGCAATACCTGCATAAAGATTGTCATCTACAAGTGACTGCTCATAATCACATGGTGCAATTACAGGGATTTTACCATCTTCTGCACTGCCTGCCTGTTCCTGTGTTATAAATGCACCTGCACCACCATAATGGTCAATATGGGAATGGCTGTAAATTACTGCCTTGATATTGTCATGTATATTTTCACCAACAGCCTTTTCAGTAAGCTTTAGTGCAACAAGTGCACTATTTGTACAGCTTCCACAATCCACAATAATCCAGCCATTGTCTGACTTTATAAACCCAATCATTGAACTATCTATGCCAGATGCTACATAATAGCCTTCCGCCATTTTTAAAATCCCTGCAAACGTATTATCCTGGTTTATCTGCCACAGATATGGGTTTACCGTATCAGGAAAACCTGGAAACTCTGGAAGCGGGTATTTACTGTTATCATAAATAATATTTCCTTTATCATCATAAATATCTTTGTCTTCCAGTTTAAGTATAAGATGTGATTTGGTATTTTCAACATCTTCACATTCAATTTTATACTGTTCCTGGTCACGTTCCTCTAAAAGTTTAGTATTATAATTATGTGTAAATCTTGTTGCATCCTTTTCATCTGCATTATATATATATGCCATTATTGTTTCCTCCTGTTATCCAAAATATATTGTAAACACAAAAGCTGTCTTTACACTGCTTACGTGTTGTAGTATATTTCCTGGCAGGCATATTTTCAATTAAAACACATGAAAACGTATTCAGATTTTATAATATTTATTTGTATAAATGCATTATTTACCAATATACATGGCATATAAATATATGTTTTACAATAAAATAATACAAAGTATGAAAACGTTGCCACAAGCATAAACAATATAATATATATAACCAGATAGTACAGAAACTATATTTACAGGCAAATATCCCCCTGTATCTATACATACACAGCATGTCTGTTTCATAAAATTTATTCCAATAGTTCCCATTTATCTTTTGAGAGTACCAGTACACAGGGTTTACGGTGACAGATGCCAGCAATAATTCCACAAAAGGGGTACTTTAACCATAAGTGCGAACTTAAGAAAAAAATATACGAAACAAGGCTTTTAGGTGCC
>CAQGLR010000058.1 GCA_948794795.1 uncultured Lachnospiraceae bacterium
AAAATAAATTTCGTCACATTTCACAATGGTTTATTGGGGGGTGTGAACTGTAACCTGGAATTATTTTTCACCTGTATAAAATTAATAATTTAATTGACAATACGGGACAGAAGGACTATAATAAACAAAGAATTTGTTATGACATAATTTTTGTTATGTTGTATTCTCTTAAGCCCAGTAAACATGGGCTTTTTTATGTTTATAAAAAGTATATCCATTCTTCATATAAATATTAAAATTAACGTTTTCATCTGTAATTATTGTATACATCCTGCATGTTACAACACAGATATACCAATACCCGTCCAGCCATCCATTAGTACAAGCCCCATCTTGTCAAGAAGTTTCTGGTGTTCAGCACTTGTTGTCTTAATATATCCCCTTGTTGTTTCGATATTACTATGTCCCAGTACATCTGCAAGCTTTGCTATATCTTTTCCAGCTGCATAAAATTCCTTTGCAAACAGATGGCGTAAATTATGCAGGTATACTTTCCCTTCCTGTACACCTGCTTCTTTACTTAACATTTTCATCTCTTTCCATACATTGCTCCTGTCCACTGCCTTTCCGCCAGAAGTACGGAATACAACACCTTCTTTAATCCTGTTTTCCTTTATGTAACACATCAGTTTCTTCCTGAGTTTACCGGGAAGCAGTATAACCCTCTGTTTACCTTTACAATATATTTCTACAACACCTTCTGCCACACTTTCCATCGTAACTCCTGATAATTCACTTATCCTCATACCTGTTGCACAGATTGTCTGGAGTATCATCGCTAAACGTTTCTTACCTTTTTTCAATGCTGCCCTCACAAGCCTTTTATATTCTTCCCTTGACAAATCCCTGCTTTCAGGTATAAATGCCTCTTTCTGTATCTTATAAGTCCTTATCTTAAGGTCATACCATCCCATATACTCAAAAAGGCGGTTTGCTGCAACCAGGAAAGAATTAATGCTGGTAAGCTTATATCTTTTTTTCTTTCTTAAATAATCCTTATATCCAACCACCAACTTTTTTGTAACTTCCCTGCCTCCTGCATATTCTGCTAGTTTTCTTAAATCACGCATATACTTTTTAATAGTAAGTTCAGATTTCTCTTCCTCAAATAAATACTCCTTGTATCCTGAAATTATCCCCTCTGTAATAAAACGTTCCATCCTTATCCCCTTTCTACTGCTACTTATCCCGGTACACAGCACATACAATAAAAAATATTCTACTGTATAACATATCCGTTATTAGTGCGTGTTTGAAAATTGCTTTTAAACCATCAAATTACACAAAAATTATATTACGCTGGCAGTAAACATTTGGAATTGCCAGCGCCACATAATTTGTGCACTTTTCAATTTTAAAACATCTCCTACACAATATTAACTTTACATTTTCATATTTATAAATTATACAGATTTCCGTGTATATATCTATATCATGTTATAGAAACAATACTTTTAAATCTAAACAGCAATTATAAAAACCAGATATAGCACAACAAACTGGCTGTACATAAAACTTATTCTATACAGTAAGCTGTGATATATCTGGTTTTTATAATTAGTACTTAAACAAATATTATATTTTTTTAATAACTCTGATAACTGGCTGGAGTACTTTAAAATATTGTGATTCATTATTAAATTTTTTATTAAAATCTGCTTTAACATCCTTTATCTTTTTTTCATTATGTGAATGTATTATTTTATAAATATCTTCTGCCTTTTCAATATCCAGATTATGTGAATACAATACCAAAGCAGCAAGGTTTACACCACGGAAATATTTATCTTCTACATAATATCTAAGAAGACTTTCTTTTAAATTATCATCTGCCTTAAAATCCTGATAATAATTTCTCCCTTTTTCTTGTCCCATAATAGCAGTAAGAGCCTGGTACCACCCACCTAAGTTAGCAACTGGTACAGATTTTGCAATTTCAATAAAATACTGCTTATCTGTTAATTCTGTTTGTTTCAGTTTTTCAATTATACCATACACTGGCATAATCATTTCCTTTGTAATATTTTCTTCTTTTATATTACCATTTCCTGCTTTTTTGCCTTTTACTCCTCTCTTTTTCTTCTTTTTTCCCTTTTTCTTTTTTTTCTTATCTTCAATAATAAAACCTTTCTGTGAAACTGCAATTCCTCTGCTTTGCCAGAAACCCACAATACCCTGGTAATCTTTATCATTTGAAAAAATACAGAATGATGCTTCTGGATATCTTGCAATAAGATATGACAATACACCTATAAGCTGGTAATCCAGTGCATTATTTCCAGCTATACATTCCAGCCATAAGATTTTAGGATTATGTATTTGCTCTGCCAGATACGCCTCCAGATGTTTTGAATGGTTTTTCGTATAAAAAGTTATAACCCTGTCTTTTTTACGTATCTTTGCTGGTAAATCAAACCATCTGTCACCAACATTTTCAGTATCAATTAAATAATATTTCCTTTTCAAAACCAGACCACTTCCTCTTAATAGTAATATTTTAAATATATTACTCTGGCAAGGGTGTGTTTGAAAATTAGTTTTAAACCATCAAACTGCACAGAGGCTATATCAGCTTGGACAAAGGAGCGCAGAAGTAATATATTTTTTCATTTAGTATACATATTTTACCACTATTAACACTTATATTACAACAAATGTTCACACTCTTTTTTCCAATGTATAAACCCCGTCTGTCACTTCTTTTACAGCATAATTACCTGTTTCATCACCTTTAATAGATTTATTTTTTAAAATATCATCAGCTCTTCCACGTTTAAATCCAAATTTGTTTACACCATCAAATAATGAAGCATTTCCCCATGAATTCATTGAAACTATGTACATATCACAAAGCCTGTTTATATATCCTGGTTTCCTTTTTCCCTCTACTTTAATCTCAACTGTATAGTCATCAATTTTTTTTATACCACTTATATTTTTTACACGGAACTTAAATTTTTTATCAGACTGGATAACATACAATGCAATATTTTCTGCTTTCTTTTTGTAATTTTCACTTGTAATTTTTCCAAGTTTATTATAATTTGAACCATATGATTTAATTACATCATTTATAACTTTCTTTGTAGTCTTACCTTTAGTTTTATAATTTGTCCCATATGCAAAAAAATAAACAAATAAATCTTTTTTGCGTGGATATTTATCTGTAATATAATCATACATTTCCTGCTTATAAAGTGAACATACCCATTTATATTCTTTCTCGATTACAGGTCTTATAATATTTTTTTTGATAAGTGCTGCTGTGCGCTTATCAGGTTTTTTAAGCTTTTTTGATATCTTCTTTTTCATAGATGGTATATTCCTGGTACCATACCGGTATTCTTCAAGCCCCACAACAGGAAGCCCTGCTATACTTCCGCTTCCAGTATAGCCAACATCTGCACGCAGGTAATAATTAAATATTAAATCATCTGCTGTTATTTTGTCTCCTGAAACATTTTCTGCATCTTCATTAATCTTAATTTTGTATGTTGTAATATCCCTTTTTTTATCATAACTGTTTGTAATATCTTCATTTATGCATTTTCTGTCTTTTTTATTTCCAATTCCTGCATAACACAAATCAAGAAGATATTTATCAGCTGTTGTACTATAATTAAAAGGTGTAATATTTTCTGTTATATCACCTTTGACAACAACTTTATCTTCCAGTTGTTTCCCTTTATCTTCTGGATTTTCTTCTAAATCTTTCTCCTCTGCTTTTCCTTTAATTTCTGAAATTTCTTCTTCTGGTTTTCCATCCTGTTTTTCTTCTTCTTTGTTCCCACTACTATCTTTTGTATTATCTGCTGTAGCAACTACTTCATCACTTTGCACTGTATCATCATTAAGATTCCTGGCAAGATTATATACACCTGCAATAAGCAATACAAAAAGGCATATATAAATAACCCCTGTAGCAAATAGTTTTTTCATAAAGCAATTATTCCTTTCATAGTTATAAACAACTTCATAAAATTTTTCAATTAATACCAGAATAAAACAGTTTACAGGCTTGTTCAATTATAATGCTACGACAAAATATACTCCTAATCTTTTTATATTTTGTACATTTGACAAAACACTACACATTTATAATTTATCCAAAAAATATATCCAGATACAGGACCATATATATAATACTGTGCAAATTAATACATCTTAATATAATAAAACAACTTTTATACATAATTTATATGATTGTCCCATATCTATATATGAATAAAATATAATAAAAAAACTGGGAGGTTTAATGAAACCTGTATTGAAAAAGACCAAAACACAAAAAAAACTTCCTGTATCATGTAAAATCACCTTATTTTTTGCTATTATTGGCATTATAACAGGCTGTATAACAGGGAATTTATTAAAAGAAAATTTATATTCACCCCTTATAACTATTTACAATGAAACCATAAACAATATACCTGGGCTTGACATTGACAAATCAGATATTTTCCTGCTTGCAATTAAAAGAAATGTAAAACTGTTTATACTATTATATCTGTTTTCACTCACCAATTTGTGGACATATTACTATTGTGCATTTTCGCTTTACACAGGATTTACCAACGGCCTTCTGCTTGCATTTAATATTATACTTCATGGAATTAATGGCATAACACGTTTTTTATGCTATTTATTGCCACAGGCACTGCTTTTTATTCCTGTATATCTTATGATAATTGCACACTGTGACAACTTCCATAATATATTTATATCATGTACCAGCAGCACCCCATATGACAATACATATAATTATTCCACAAAACAAAAAAAGGGAAAGCTGGCTATACAGCAATTCCCTTTTATAATATTATGCCTGGTATTTATAACTGCGGGCAGTTTTATTGAAGCAAACCTTAATCTGCCGCTTGTAATATGGTATATGGGGCATATTATATAATTATCCTGCTATACCGCTTCCAAGCTTTCCAGTATAAAGCTGGTAATATTTGCCCTGCTTTTCAATAAGCTCATCATGCGTGCCCCTTTCAATAATGTGTCCTTGTTCAAGAACCATTATACAGTCACTGTTGCGTACTGTTGAAAGGCGGTGCGCAATAACAAATGTTGTCCTTCCACGCATCAGTCTGTCCATACCCTTCTGTACAAGTTTCTCTGTCCTTGTATCAATCGAACTTGTTGCCTCATCAAGTATAAGTGCTGGAGGGTCTGCAACTGCTGCCCTTGCAATAGCAAGAAGCTGTCTCTGCCCCTGGCTTAAATTAGCCCCGTCACCTGTAAGCATTGTATTATACCCATCAGGAAGCCTTTTTATAAAGCTGTGTGCATTGGCAAGTTTTGCAGCTTCCATAACCTCTTCATCTGTAGCATCAAGTTTGCCATATCTTATATTTTCCATAACAGTGCCTGTAAAAAGGTGTGTATCCTGCAAAACTATTCCAAGTGACTGGCGCAAATCCTTTTTCTTAATTTTATTAATATTTATGCCATCATAACGTATCTTTCCATCCTGTATATCATAGAAACGGTTAATAAGATTTGTAATTGTAGTTTTGCCTGCACCTGTTGCCCCGACAAATGCAATTTTCTGTCCTGGTTTGGCATAAATTTCAATATCATGCAGAATTATTTTATCATCATTATAACCAAAGTCAACATGGTCAAATACAAGGTCTCCCTGCATCTTTACATAAGTAGTTGTATCACTGTCTTTATGGTAATGTTTCCATGCCCACATACCTGTACGTGCTTCTGATTCTGTAATACCACCCTTGCCGTCTTCTTTTGCATTGACAAGTTCAACATATCCATCATCAGTTTCGGGCTTTTCATCAATAAGCTTAAATACCCTGTCAGCGCCTGCAAGTGCCATTACTACAGCATTGAGCTGCTGGCTTATCTGGTTTATTGGCATACTGAATGATTTATTAAATGTAAGGAAACTTACAAGCGAACCAACAGTAAATCCATTTACCCCGTTTAAGGCTAAGAAACCTCCTGCAATAGCACATAATACATAACTTATATTGCCAAGCTGCGCATTAACTGGCATAAGTATATTTGCAAATTTATTGGCATTGTCGGCACTCTCAAAAAGCTGGTCATTAAGTTTATTAAATTCCTCTTTACTTTCCTCCTCATGGCAGAATACCTTAATAACTTTCTGCCCTTCCATCATTTCCTCAATATAACCGTTTACTTTTCCTATATCTTTCTGCTGTGCAAGGAAATATGAACCACTAAGCCCTGCGAGTTTCTTGGTTGCATAGAAAGAAACACCAATCATAAGCAGTGTAATAATAGTAAGTGGTATACTAAGTATTACCATATATATAAATACACTGGCAATAGTTACCAGACATGAAATAGACTGTGGTATACTCTGGCTTATCATCTGGCGCAGTGTATCAATATCATTTGTATAAATTGACATAATATCACCATGTGCATGGGTATCAAAATATTTTATAGGAAGTGATTCCATCTTTGTAAACATTTCTACACGCAGCTTCTGTAATGTCCCCTGTGTCACATATATCATAAGCCTGCTATATAAAAATGTACCAAGTATGCCAGCCCCGTAAAATGCTGCAACCTGTAATATTTTGGTTAAAAGCCCTGAAAAATCAGGGTCAGCTGCCTTTGTAAGCGGTATAATATAATCATCTATAAGTGACTTAGTAAACATTGTACCCTGTGCACCTGCAAGTGCACTTACTATAATTCCTATAAAAACAATAATACAGTGAAACCAGTAATATTTAAAAACATATTTCATAATACGCTTAAAAAGCTTTCCTGGATTTTCAATCTTTGGCCTGGGGCCTCTCCCCCTTGCACCTGGACCCTTTGGCGCTGGTCCCATATTTTCTTTACCTGCCATATTTTACCTCCTTGCTAAATGAAAATTTACCATATGCCGGATTAATTATTCCAAATATTACTCATCAAAGTCACCACTGCCGCTCATCTGTGATTCATAAACGTCACGGTATATTTCATTACTTTCCAGAAGTTCCTCATGTGTGCCAAAGCCGTCAACAGCGCCATCTTCCATAACGATTATCTTGTCACAGTCTTTAATGCTTGAAATACGCTGTGCAATTATAATCTTAGTAGTACCTGGTATTTCCTCAGCAAATGCTTTGCGGATTTTACTGTCTGTAGCTGTATCTACAGCACTTGTAGAATCATCAAGTATAAGCACTTTTGGCTTCTTTATAAGCGCCCTGGCTATACAAAGACGCTGTTTCTGCCCACCTGATACATTAGTACCACCCTGTTCAATATATGTGTTGTAACCATCTGGCATTTTATTTATAAATTCATCTGCACAAGCAAGTTTACATGCATGTATACATTCTTCTTCTGTTGCATCTGCATCACCCCATCTTAAATTATCAAGAATAGTACCACTGAAAAGCACATTTTTCTGTAATACAACCGAAACTTCATTTCTAAGTGTTTCAATATCATAATCCCTTACATCAATACCACCAACCATTACTTTGCCATCTGATACATCATAAAGCCTGCTTATAAGGTTTACAAGGCTTGATTTAGCACTTCCTGTACCTCCGATTACACCAATCATCTGGCCTTGTTCTATACTTATATTAATATCTTTAAGCACTGGTGTTTCAGCATCACTTTTATAACTGAAACTTGCATGTTCAAACTTTATTCTTCCATCTGGCACATGCATTACAGGGTTTTCTGGATTTATAATATCCGCCTTTTCCTCAATAACTTCTGCAATACGTTCTGCACTCGCCATGCTCATAGTAATCATTACAAATATCATAGAAAGCATCATAAGGCTCATAAGTATATTCATGCAGTATGTTAAAAGCTGTGAAAGTTCACCAGTAGTCATTGAGCTTCCTACAATCATTTTAGCACCAATCCAGCTTATTAAAAGTATACATGAATAAACTGCAAGCTGCATAACAGGCCCGTTCAGCGCAATAAGTTTTTCTGCTTTTATAAACATATTGTATATATTGCCGCTGGCTGTCATAAACTTGCCTTTTTCAAACTCTTCCCTTGAATATGCCTTTACAACCCTGATTGCAGATACATTTTCCTGTACACTTTCATTAAGTGCATCATATTTTTTAAATACCTGTTTAAAGTATTTCATAGTAAATTTAATAATTATACACAGGATAATCCCAAGAATAAATACTGCACCAAGATATATAAGTGCAACCCTTGCATTTACATAAAATGACATTGCCATTGCACATATTAATGAAGCTGGCGCACGCATACACATACGCAGTATCATCTGGTATGCATTCTGTATATTCATTACATCTGTAGTAAGCCTTGTTACAAGCCCCGATGTACTAAATTTGTCAATATTTGAGAAACTAAATGTCTGTATATTTTCATACATTGCCTTCCTTAAATTCCTGGCAAAGCCTGTAGACGCCCTGGCGCCGTATTTTCCACCCATTACGCCTGCCCATAAACTTATAAATGCAGTAACTACCATTAAACTGCCCATAAAGTAAATATGGTTCATATTTCCAGCTTCTACACCATCATCAATAATGGATGCCATCATTAATGGAATTATTGTTTCCATAATAACTTCCAATATCATAAATACAGGTGTAAGCAAGGAGTCTTTCTTAAATTCTTTAATATGTGCTGCTAAAGTTTTCAGCATATTATTCCTCCATTCCTGCGCCATTAATTAATAAAGGACAGGTGCAAATGGCGCTAATCCACAGCCTGTTACAATTATGCCCCTCTGTCCATATTGCCTTTAATCCTTAGTATATAACTTAAAAGAAGCTGTTCTTCTTCTTCCGAAAACCCAGCCATAACTTTTTCATATACCTTTTTTGAATTTTTCTCCATTTCATCACGCAGCTTTAACGCCTTTGGCGTAAGTGTAAGTTTCTTAAGCCTTGCATCATATTCTACGGCGGACCTCTCAACAAGTTTCTTTTGTACCATAAGGTCTATAATTTTTGATGCAGTTGAACGTGTAATTGACATTTTGCGTTCAATATCTTTCTGGAATACATCTTCTCCCCTTTTATCATATATGTAATCAATAATCCATATATTCATACGGGTAATACGGTCTTCACTATAAACACTTCCAAAGACCAGGTTATCAAATTCCTTGCGTATAAGATTGGCAACACAGCAGATTTCCTTGTCTACAGATACATATTCCATACTTCACCCCGCTTTCTTATACAAAGATGTGTTTGAAAATTGAATCTTCCACAAGTTATATGGCTCTGGCAATTCCAAAGTTTTACCACCAGCAGCACGCTTCCGCTTGGATGGATACGCAGTGGTGCGTAAAGCCCCAAAGAACAGGGCTTAAGCACCAGCGTATCCATAACAGCTGCCTTATGGTAAAACATTTGGAATTTGCCAGAGTAATATAATCTTTGTGGGATTTTTAATTTTCAACCACAAACTGGTACTACAACAGACAATCGTACTTTCCTTTAAACATAGTATAATTCTTTATTTCCAAACACAAGTATAAGCAATTATTCCGTCAAGCGGATTGCCCAATAACAAACCAACCTCACCGCCGCTTTGCAGCAGTCTGGTATATACCTGCTTGTAACTATAATAAAGCTGTCTGGTATAGTATTATTGTGGTGGTACATTTGTGCACTATCTGGATTTTAACAGAACAATACACTTTTGTACAAATTAATTATTATAATAGTTCAATCAAGAACTGTCCGTAAGCAAACAGTCCGATTTCAAACAATAATATCAAAAAAAAGAATATAAATCAATAAAATTTATATTCTTTTAACACTTTTATACATAATTTACACAATTTGTGTATATTGATATTCTAAAGAAAAGCACCTCCGAATAAATGTTTTATTTATTTTTCAACATCTTTTGTAAATAGAGTATATCTTTTGGTTCCTGGACTATATGCATTTTTCTATGGCAATTAGGGCATAAGGCCACTGTATTGTCAATACTATCTGCTCCTCCTTCAGATAACCACATAACATGATGTATTTCCAAATATGGATTCCCATCTTTGTCCAGAAAGGGTGCTATTTCCCCACACAATTCACAACATTGGCCAGCCCGCCTTTTAGCATAAGCAGAAACAAGTGCACTTCTCTTGTATTGCTTTGTTTTTGTTTTTCTTACTTCTGGATTCTTTTTAGAAAATCTTCTTGCCAGTTCCTCTAATTCCTGCATTGGCATCTTCTGGGCAAATTTAGTTAATTCCTCATCAGAAGTATGAATCTTATCAATTTCATGGATATACTCTGATAATTCAGATTTAAACCGCTCAAGCCTGCATGAACCTTGCATATTCCCGTTATAACCATTCTTCCTAAGATTACCAAGGGAAAGATGCTGTAATAAAAAATATTCACATAACCGCTCAAGCTCAATGAATGGACCATCATAAACCATCCCAGAACCAGAATACGCCGAATCATCAATAATACTGTCTTTCCTCCACACATCTGTCACTTTGCATTTCCAATGTATTGCCTTAACCGGAGCTGCTTCATACAGATATACAATATCTCCAATATTAATATTAGTCAAATTTATATTCTGTACCCATTCAATCCTGTCAAGGTTATGGAGAGCATCATTGACTCTAAATGCATCTTTCCCTTTTTCATTATATGGCAATATCCATTCTGTCATACTTTAAATCCTCCTTTGTCAATTTGTTTATGTGAGTATAACACGAAGCCCATTATAAGACACAGATGTACTTCTGTTTCTGCATAGCTGGTACTTCCTGGCTTTAAAGTAGTAATAGAAAATTTCTGCTTATTAATTTTTATTTAAAACATTTTTCTTAGGCATTTTTTCTTAAGTCCGCACCTATGTACCTTAACCCACCTTATAAATCTGGCAGGATTACGGCTACATTATTTCAAATGAAACATTATTTGCCTGGAACCACTTTTGGACTGCCATATCCCAGGCATTTTCAACTGATTTATCTAATGTAAAACTACTGTTATATATTCCTGTTACAACACATAATGTACCATTCTCATATCTTAGCTGCATATGGAGTTCTGGTTTCTCCTGCAGGTATTTTTCATAAAAGCCACTGTCTTTTAAAAATATATTTGCTGTTTTACTATCTGCTTTTAAAGATACTTTAAATAAATCTGGTGTTTTTTTTCCTTTAATATACCCAAAGAAAACATGTTTAACTTCTTTCCATCTTACAAGTTCCATATAATTACCTGTTTCATCTGTAATATCATTATTTTCTGGTTCCTCACTTCCTGTTTCACCAATATACCAGTTTTTGTTTCTTCTGCCATTTAATACAAGTTTTGCATATGTAAGAACTTCTGCTTCCTCTAGTAAAAAGGCATCAAATGCATCTTTAAGGAGCAGCATTGACATTGTAATTCTGATATCACTTATTTTAATTAAATTCATAAAACCAGCCTTTCTGTAAATAATAATATCACGACAGATTGCCCTGTTACAATTAACAGTAACAGATAATGCATTTGTCTTAAATATAAATTATGCTTTGAAGCATGAAATTGGCCTGTGTCTGGGCACTGTCTGGCACAAGGCTTATTACAAGAATAAAACAGTGCAGAAAAGAGGAAGAATATGAAAAAAGATGCAAAAACAATGAAAGAAGTTGCTGAAAGGTGTACACGTTACTGCTCATGTGGAAAAGATGGCTGTGGATGTGGCACATCAAATGTAACAAATTCCACTAAGGAAGACAATGTAACATGCCAGACATGTACACATTATGACCACTCTAATGTATGTGATATTGATTTGTATGAAGAGATTGTTAAAAACCACAACCTCTAAAATACACTAAACAATAACAGGCAATAAAGCCAGAAGGTTCCCCATTGGTGCACTGTAATATGTACCAATGGGGAATTTTCCATGAAGCTGCAATATTAAGTAAAAATTATACAATATATGGTTTCTGTTAAAAATTTATATTTACTATATACTGTTATAATTTCCCTTAATACAACAGTTCATTTATATTTTGCCAGTTTATATATACAGCAAGTTTCCAAATGTGCATGGACAGATATTATTCCATAAAGGGGCACTTTAGCACCGCTGGCGTTTAAAGCCCGTTTTTAATGTTTCTGTGAAACAAAAGTTTCACAGAAACATTGGGCTTTTATGCGCCATTGCGTGGGCTAACGTAGCGGAAGCGTGCCCCTTGGAGGAATATATCTGTCCATGCACACTGGAAACTGCGTCCATCCCCATAAACTGGTAAAATATAAATTTTACCTTCCTATAAATACAACAACTGACCTTGGTGGCACTACTGTTTTCCTCTGCAGTTCCATTCCACCCTTTTTATCCCTGGCGGCTTTCTGCCTTCTTTTATTCTTCTTTTTCTTCTTTACAGGTATATCATAAAACATATCATCATATGTTGTTATTGCAACATACCATTTCCTTCCAGCAGGAAGTGATGGCAGGTCAAATGTCTTTGATTCCCAGTACATATTAAATATCAGGTAAATTATATCATCTGTGCCGCCTTTATTGTCATTAACATAGTCACCGTTAAATAAAAGCCCCACCATCCTGTTATAATTAGAATAGTCTGCACGCCACGCTTGTGTACCATGTATAGATAACCCTGGAAGCCCATAGCCTTTAATATCTGACATTGGAAGCCCTTGTGGCTGGTGCAGCACGGGATGTTCTTTCCTGAATAATATAAGTTTCTTCACATATTCAAGAATCTCTGTTTCACGCTTTGAATGTTTCCAGTTAAGCCATGTGACAAGATTGTCATGGCAATACGCATTATTATTGCCAAGCTGCGTATTTCCAAACTCATCACCTGCAAGAAGCATCGGCGTGCCCTGGCTGCACATAAGCATAAGCAGTACATTCCTTATCTGCCTCATACGCTTAACCACTATAGTCTGTTTTCTTGACTTTCCTTCAGCGCCGCAGTTCCAGCTGTAATTATAATCAGTGCCATCAGTATTTCTTTCACCATTGGCTTCGTTATGCTTTACATCATATGAAACAAGGTCCATAAGTGTAAACCCATTGACATGTGTAACAAAATTAATAACTGAATAACCAGGTTCATTACGCTTAAAACGTCCAACAAAATTTCCTGTCATGCCTTCATCACCTTTTAAAAACTTTCTTATATCATTCATAAAACCTTCATTATATTCTGCAAGAAGCTTTCCAGAATTATTTATGCCCTGGTTATTAAGAAAATCATTATCCCAGTAAGAAGCAAGTATTTTGACACCAGACAATACTGGGTCTGATACAACAGTTATACAAGGCAGTACCTCATTATTTATCCTGAAACCATCTATATGGTAATCAAGCACCCATTTCCTGAGACAGTCTGTCATAAGACACAAGTTAGTCCCAGGTTTGAAATATATATCCATAAGTACTTCTATACCTTCTTTGTGAAAACTTTTAACAAAATTCTTAAATTCACCCACAGGGTTTCTTTTATCAGCCGAATAAGATGATTTAGGGGCAAGGTAATATGTATTATCTGCACCATATCCCCAGTAATTTAATTTTATATGCTGGCTTTCACTGTTGCTGCCATTCCTGGTATTATCTTCTTTAGTAACTGGTTCTGCATGGCTTATATGGTATAAAGGCCTTTCTTCTTGTACTTCATTAAATTCATAACATGGCAGCAGCAGAAGTGCATTAATGCCAAGTTCTTTCATATATGGTATCTTTTCAACCAGACCCTTATATGTCCCTTTATGCCGGACTCCTGATGAAGAATGTTTCGTATACCCTCTTACATGAAGCTGGTATAATATAACCTCATTAAAAGGCCTCCTTATCTGCCTGTCGCCTTCCCAGTCAAAACTGTCAAAACATATTCCTCCACGTACCAGCCTTTTCTGGCTTTCTTCCATCACCTTTCCCCAAGTGGATTTGCCATGTATTATATGTGCATAAGGGTCTATAAACTCTTTCCCGTCTGCTTCATACATATACTCAAAATCCTGTGACAATACCTGCGCAAGGCTTCTCCCCCTGCTGCCACTATTTATTCCTGTAATTGTAATAAAATAGACCCCGCCTCTTTTATATTCATCTGTAAGGGGTATTACACAAGCTGGTTCTTTCCTCCCAATATAATAAAATTTAAGTTTACAATCTTTTTCATCTGGAAGATACACAGAGAATTGTACACCTGAGGCTGCCATTATTACACCAAAGGACAATGTGTCACCTGGCTTAACATTAAAAAGCTTATTTTTCTTCTCCATTCTCCCTCCTTAGAATTATCTGCAATTACATAATCTGCTTCCATGACAGGAACCCTGCCATATAGATAGCAAAAAGCATTGAAGAAACAGCCACAGCCACATTATAAATCTTTGGATGCCTGTCCAGTATCTCCCCAAAAACCATAAACAGCGGAAACGCACATGACATATAACGCCCACCGCTTATAAGGAATGTCACTGAATAATTAATAATTGTATATACAAATAAAAATGCTGTATATTTCAGCGGATGCCTTCTAAGCCCGTAAAACATAAGTATTAACGCCAGCGCAAACAATATAAGTTCTGGAATCCATATAGATGCTGTCATGGTATTCTTTGTACTTTCTGCAAAAGCATACCCCCATATTTCTTTTAATGCATTTGTGAAATAAGTGGTGCTATGGTACCAGTGTTCTTCCTGGTACACCGAAAACTGGAACGGATTCCCCTCCACCCTGTAATTAATATAAAAATACACCAGATTTCCAACAGGAATAAGAAAAAGGCATATTCCCTTTGTAAAGAAAAGTTTTAAAAGCTCCTTCCCTTTTTTCTGTTTAAGCATTGAAAATGGTTTGTACCACACAAAAAATTCAATACCTGCAACACCAAATAATAATACCCCTTGTACCCTGCAGAGTGAACATAATATACCTGTAATGCCAGCAGCAAGCCAGTAATGCCTTTTTACACAATAGAACCCCGCCATCATTGTACAGAAAAACAGGCTCTCTGTCATCATGCCTCCAAAGAAAAATGCGAATGGATACACAGATAACAATACAAGGGACTTTCCCGCAATCCTCCTTCCGTATTCTTCCGACAAAAGTGCATAGAAGAAACAAGCACCTGCCGTATAAGCCAGTGTTGAAATTATAAGGCATACAAGTTCCCAGTCTGCAATTACAATATGCAGTAACCGTACCAGCCATGGATAAAGCGGGAAAAACACCAGGAACAGGTGCTCCCCGTCTTCTGTACAGCCAGCATAACCTTTATCTGCTATATCTATATAGTTTGGTGCATCCCATCTGTTCCATGAAGAAAGAAAATCTGCAAAACTATATGTTGTTTCATCTGAAAATATATATAAATACACCGCACTTGCAATATACACTGCAAGCCTGAATAAAAGCGCAAGCACAAATATTTTAATAATATCATATTTGTTTATGCTTTCACCTTTGTATTCTCTCTTTCCGTTTGCAAATATTTCAAGCCTGCCCTTAAACGTAATGCCTGACTGGTATATAAAACATAGAAACCATGCTGCTACAAACACTGTTGTAATCACTGTTAAAACTTCTGGCATACCCTGCTGCCTCCATAAACATTATACATTTTAAAAATTAATTATATATATTATACTATATTACTACATTTTTTCCTTTGATGCAAAACTTTAAATAGGAAAATTTATAAAAAAAGAATATTATCTTTAAAAAACCTTGCAAAATCGCTATTTTACTGTAAAATAGTAAAAGTTAGCAATAATATTTACAGAAAGGAATTATGTAATATGATACAGACAGCCAATGTCACTCTGCGCCTTGGCAAAAAGGCATTATTTGAAGACGTTAATATTAAATTTACAGAAGGCAACTGCTATGGGCTTATCGGTGCAAATGGAGCAGGTAAATCCACATTTTTAAAAATCCTCACAAATGAAATTGAACCAAGCAAAGGTGAAGTTATAATTACACCTGGACAAAGACTTTCTTTCTTAAAACAGGACCATTTCCAGTATGACAGTTATGTTGTGCTTGATACTGTTATTATGGGTAATGAACGTCTCTATGCAATAATGAAAGAAAAAGAAGAAATATATGCCAAAGAAGACTTTACAGAAGAAGATGGTATTAAAGCAAGTGAACTTGAAGCCGAGTTTGCCAATATGAACGGATGGGAAGCTGAATCTGATGCTGCCACCCTGTTAAACGGCCTTGGAATACCAACAGATATACACACCAAGAAGATGAGTGAACTTCCAGCCAATGATAAAATCAAGGTACTGCTTGCACAGGCACTTTTCGGGAACCCTGATATACTGCTGCTTGACGAACCTACTAACCACCTTGACCTTGAAGCTATACGCTGGCTTGAAGAGTTCCTTATTAATTTTGACAATACAGTAATAGTAGTTTCACACGACCGTTATTTCTTAAATAAAGTGTGTACACATATTGCTGATATTGACTATGCCAAAATACAGCTGTATGCCGGCAATTACGATTTCTGGTATGAGTCCAGCCAGCTTATGATTAAACAGATGAAGGAAGCTAATAAAAAGAAAGAGGAAAAAATTAAAGAACTCCAGAATTTTATACAGCGTTTTAGTGCCAATGCTTCCAAATCAAAGCAGGCTACATCACGTAAACATGCACTTGAAAAAATCCAGCTTGATGATATGAAGCCTTCAAGCCGCAAATACCCATATATTGACTTCCGCCCTGACCGTGAAATAGGCAACGAAGTCCTTACTGTGGAACATATTTCCAAAACTATTGATGGCGTAAAAGTGCTTGATGATATTTCATTTATTATTGGACGTGAAGATAAAGTTGCATTCGTTGGAAGTGACACTATTGCCAATACTACACTTTTTAAAATACTCGCAGGGGAAATGGAGCCAGATGAAGGTTCTTTTAAATGGGGCGTGACAACAAGCTTTTCATATTTCCCAAAAGATAATACAGAACTATTTAACAGTGATGAAACCATTGTAGACTGGCTTATGCCATTTTCACCTGAAAAAGACCCGACATATGTGCGTGGTTTCCTTGGCCGCATGTTATTCCCAGGCGAAGACGGGATAAAGAAAGTGAATGTGCTGTCCGGAGGTGAACGCGTGCGTGTAATGCTCTCTAAAATGATGATACTTGGCTCAAATATATTAATTATAGATGAACCTACTGCACACCTGGATATGGAATCTATAACAGCACTTAACAACGGGCTTATCAAATTCCCAGGAGTTATACTCTTCACATCACAGGACCACCAGTTTATACAGACAATAGCAAACCGCATTATGGAAATTACACCAGGCGGGCTTATTGATAAAATTACTACTTATGATGAATACCTTGACAGTGACGAAATGGCACGTAAAAGACAGAAACTTTCAGTACAGCCAGAAGAAAATGATTAAAACAACTGCTCCGGGTATGTCTGGATTACAGTCCAGACACACCTGGAACTTTTTATTACAATCCTGCTTAATCATTACTTTTATAAAGCAGCTTTTCTATTATAAACCTTGGACGTGCTTTCACTTCCATATATATCTTTCCTATATATTCCCCAATTACGCCAAGCGACAGAAGTATAAGGCCACCAATTCCCCATAGTGATATAACTATAGTTGTCCAGCCTGC
Organism: uncultured Lachnospiraceae bacterium; assembly: GCA_948794795.1. Lineage (GTDB taxonomy): Bacteria > Bacillota > Clostridia > Lachnospirales > Lachnospiraceae > Butyribacter. The sequence goes on from CAQGLR010000058.1 coordinate 17,621, forward strand.
AACTACACTTCCCATAGCCCATACTGCAATAAAATAAATTAACATAAGTATACTTATCGAAAAAACAAGTACACCTAACGTTGTAATCATCCTTATAGGCTTGACACTGCATGATGTAATACCATCTACTGCCAATGACACCATTCTCTTAAGGGGGTATTTTGATTCACCAGCAAAACGCTCATGCCTCTCATAATAGACAACATCTGTTTCATACCCAATCATAGGGACTATCCCCCTTAAGAACAGGTTCACTTCCTTAAACTGTGAAAGCCCTTCAAGAGCCCTTTTGCTCATAAGACGGTAGTCAGCATGGTCTTCAAGAGTATCCGCACCCATAATCTTCATAACTTTATAAAATGCATGTGCTGTCCCTCTTTTAAATACAGTATCTGTAGCCCTTGTAGAACGTACACCATATACAATATCTTTCCCTTCAAGGAACTTATCAATAAACTGCTCAATTGCACCCACATCATCCTGCAGGTCCGCATCAAGGGAAATTGCTGCATCAGCATAATCTTTTGCTGTCATAAGCCCTGCAAGCAACGCATTCTGGTGTCCCCTGTTATGTGCCAGGTTTATGCCTGTAAACATAGCATCCTCTTCATGCAGTTGTGATATTATATTCCATGTCATATCCTTAGAACCATCATTTACAAATGCAATACGGCTTTCACTGTTTATCTTTCCCTTTTCCACAAGCCCATGCATAATGCTTCTAAGCTGTTTTGAAGTTTCAGGAAGCACCTCCTGTTCATTATAACAGGGAATAACAAGCCAAATGGTTTTAGCTTTCATATTGGTAATAACCTCTCTGATAGTTTTTATAATGAATATTAATGTTTTTAAAATTATCTTCCAGCCTGTTATGCAAGCATACTGCCAAGTATTTTATTTACAAGGCTCCCGTCAGCCTTACCCTTAACCTTTGGCATAAGCACTTTCATAATTTTACCTTTGTCAGAAGCAGAAGGTTTATCAATAGAAAGTTCTTTAAGCACCCCGTCTATTACTTCTTTTATCTTATTTTCATCCATCATTTCTGGTGCATACTCTTCAAGCACCTTTATAGTATAATTACATTCATCTATAATATCCTGCCTGTCTGCAGGTGTCATTTCAAGAGTTTCTTTTGACTGTTTAATAAGTTTTAAAACAACCTGGTCTTCTTCAGCCTCTGTAAGCTCTTCCCTTTTATCAATCTGGACATTTTTAAGTGCTGTAAGAAGGCTTGAGAGGACATTCTTACGCTCCTTGTCTTTTGCCTTCATAGCTGCCATCATTTCACCACGTACTACATCAATTTTACTCATTTTAATTCCTCCTTATATAATTGTATATATGTAAATTATACCCATAAAACCTATTATAACAAATATTTGTATAAAAGTTTATTAATTTTTGTTAAATTACTGCAAAAACAAACGTGCCTGTAAACTGCATCTCTACAGTCTCCAGGCACGTGCACAGCCATTAAGGACAATACTATATCAACTAATTATTAGTTACGGTATGTATATGTTCCTGATGGTGAATAAGTTGCTGTCCTTAAATCAGCTTTCTTAATATTTAAAGCAGATTTCTTAATAGTAAATGTAAAGTCTTTTGAACTTCCGCTAGATAAAGAAAACTTCTTATTCTTAAGAGTATATGTACCAATCTTCTTTCCAGTACTTGTCTTTATTGTGAATTTAAGCTTCTTCATTCCTGTAATAACTTTACCACTATTATTTAAAATACTTGTTTTAAGAACAAGGTTACCCTTTTTGTCATAAGACATCTTGTAAATCTGTACAGTTGCACCGCCATACTGTATTGATGAAGCGTATACCCTTGTCTCAGCATACTCATTCTTCTTTACAGATACTGTACATGTAAGGACCTGTCCATTCTCTGTTGTTGCTGTAACCTTTGCTGAACCTGCTTTCTTAGCACTAATCTTGCCTGAAGAATCTACAGAAGCAACGCTGTTATTGCTGCTTTCCCATGTAACTGTGCCTGTAGCACCTGAAACAGAAAGCTTGTCTGTAAATCCAGCTGTAATTGTAACTGCATTCTGGTTAAGTACAGCAGAACCTTTTTCCTGTGATACTAAGAATAAATAATTTGTATCAGTGTTAAAGTTAAGTGTTACTGTCCAGTCTGCTGGTGTAGGATTTGTAAGCTCCCTTGAATGATAATATAATCCATAAGCTTCAACATACATCCATGAATTAGAATCAGCTGTAAGAGTAATTGCATCAACATATGTACCATTCTGGTAGAATGAAACCATTCCACTTACCATTTCAGGAACAAACAAATCAACATATACTGTATTTGAATCAGACACTGCAAATGAATAAGTAATATCAGTATTTGCTGTTGCTGCACCCTGCTCTTCTACAAGAGTATTTTCTTCTGCCGCTTTAGTAGTCACAGGAGTATATGTAATACCACTAACTGCAAGGACAGCAGCTAATGACACAGCTCCTATTTTTTTCATAGTATTTCCCGTTTTCATAGTACCCTCCATTCTGCGTTTAACTACGCAAACTATTTTTACGACAGTAATAAGTATACCATAACTTATAATAAACCTACAAGCTATTTTTAACATTTTGTACACAATTTATTAATTCTATGTTACAGTTCACACCCCCCAATAAACCATTGTGAAATGTGACGAAATTTATT
>CAQGLR010000059.1 GCA_948794795.1 uncultured Lachnospiraceae bacterium
CTTGCTTAAGTTCGCACTTATGGGTACTTTAACCCCGCCAGTGCTTGTATCCTGTCTTAGGTTTTATAAAAGAAATGCCAATTTCTTTTATAAAACAAGGATACTATGCACTGTTGCGTGGGTTATCGTAGCGGAAGCGTACCCCTGTGTGGAATATTCTGGCTCTGGCATGGAAACCGTCCGTCCCCTCAAAAATAAATAGAAATTATTGGAATTTATGAAACGGATGCGCTCAAATTATTTTAAAATATTGACAATATAAATAGTAGTGTTATAATTAACCTGAAAGAAATCATACTAGATTACTATGATATATTTATGGGTTTTAAATTATTAATGACTGGAGGTATACAATGGATAAATATATTTATCTGGATAACGCTTCTACAACACAGGTTTATCCAGAAGTTTTTGAGGCAATGGAACCATATTTTACAGAATATTATGCTAATCCGTCAAGCGTATACAGTTTTGCGGAAAGAAGCAAGAAAGCTGTAGAAGAGGCAAGAAATATAATTGCGGGCTTTATAGGAGCAAAGACAGAAGAAATATACTTTACTGCAGGAGGCAGTGAGTCGGACAACTGGGCTATAAAAGAAACAGCCAGGGCCTATGCAGATAAAGGGAAACATATTATCACTACAACAATAGAACACCATGCAGTGCTTCATACATGCCAGGCACTTGAGAAACAGGGATTTGAAGTTACTTATGTAAATGTTGGCAGTGATGGTATTGTTAAACTTGATGAATTAAAAGCTGCTATACGTCCAGATACAATTTTAATATCAGTTATGGCTGCTAATAATGAAATAGGGTCTATACAGCCTCTTGCTGAAATAGGTGCACTGGCAAAAGAGAAAGGGATATTGTTCCATACAGATGCAGTACAAGCATTTGGGCATATTCCAGTAAATGTTGATGAGCTTGGCATAGATATGCTTAGTGCAAGCGGCCATAAGATTAATGGGCCTAAAGGCGTAGGGATTATGTATATAAGGCGTGGTTTAAAGACAGGCTCATTTATACATGGAGGGGCACAGGAAAGACGCAGAAGGGCAGGTACCCATAATGTAACAGGGATTGCTGGTATAGGCAAAGCTGTAGAAATTGCTGCCAGAACTCTTAAACAGAGGGCAGAATATGAAACAAACCTTAGGAATTACCTTATAGACAGTGTAATAGATGAAATCCCATATACAAGACTTAACGGGCACAGGGAGGAGAGGCTTCCTAATAATGCAAGCTTCTGCTTCAGGTTTATTGAAGGTGAATCATTAATTATGCTTTTAGACCAGAACGGAATATGTGCTTCAAGTGGTTCTGCATGTACATCAGGTTCACTTGACCCGTCACATGTGCTTCTTGCAATAGGGCTTCCGCATGAAATAGCACATGGTTCATTAAGGCTCACATTATCAGAAAAAACTACAAAAGAAGATATAGATTTTACAGTTAGTAAATTAAAAGAAATAGTAGAAAAATTAAGAAGCATGTCACCATTGTATGAGGATTTTATAAAACAGCAGTAATATGGATGGCAGAAAGGAGCAGGCATATGTATAGCGAAAAAGTTATGGATCATTTTTCAAATCCAAGAAATGTTGGTGAAATAGAGAATGCAAGTGGTACAGGTACAGTAGGGAATGCCAAATGTGGCGATATAATGAGGATGTATCTTGATATTGACAATGATACAAGGGTTATAAAAGACTGCAAATTTAAAACTTTTGGATGTGGTGCAGCAGTAGCAACAAGCAGCATGGCTACAGAACTTGTGAAAGGAAAGACTGTAGAAGAGGCTCTTAAAGTTACAAATAAAGCTGTTATGGAAGCACTTGACGGGCTTCCGCCAGTGAAAGTACACTGTTCGCTTCTTGCAGAAGAAGCAATACATGCAGCGCTTTGGGATTATGCAGAAAAGAACGGTATTGTAATAGAAGGTTTAGAAAAGCCTGTTAATGATATTGGTGAGAAAGAGGAAGAAATAGAGGAAGTGTATTAATATATATGGGGAGGCAATGCTGATGGGTAAAGAAACTGTTGTAACTGGTATGTCTGGAGGTGTTGATTCTTCTGTTGCAGCATATCTCCTTAAAGAACAGGGTTATAATGTGATTGGTGTAACAATGCAGACATGGGATGGCAAAGAAGCACAAGAAGGAGGAAGCTGTGCTTCTGCTATAGAAGATGCAGGACGTGTTGCAAAGCGGCTGGGAATACCTTATTACGTAATTGATGTCCAGGAAGAATTCTGCAGAAACGTAAAAAGGTATTTTATAGATGAATATAGGAAAGGTAATACACCTAATCCATGTATTGCATGTAATAAATATATTAAATGGGGGGAACTGTTAAAATATTCTGCTGGTATTGGTGCAGATTATATTGCTACAGGGCATTATGCACGTATAATTAAGCTTGGAAATGGACGTTATACAGTAAGTGAGTCTGTGGCTGGTAAAAAAGACCAGGCATATGTGCTTTACAGCCTGGACCAGGACCAGCTGGCACATACATTAATGCCGCTTGGGGATTATACAAAGGAAGAAATAAGAAATATTGCAGGTAAAGCTGGTTTAGAAGTAGCAAGTAAAAGCGAAAGCCAGGATATTTGTTTTATACCAGACCACGATTATGCAGGATTTATTGAAAGAGAAACCGGTGAAAAATGTATTCCAGGTAATTTTATTGATGATAATGGAACTATACTTGGGGTACATAAAGGTATTGAACATTATACAATAGGACAGAGAAAAGGGTTAAACCTGCCAGCAAAGCAGCCTTATTATGTAAAAAAGATTATTCCGGCAACACGTGAAGTAGTGCTTGGTGGTGCAGATAGTGTATTTACAGATACAGTATATGTAGATAATATAAATTATATGGCAGTTGAAAAACTAGAAAAGCCACACAGGCTTAAAGCAAAGATAAGATATGCACATGCAGGTGCAGAGTGTGAACTTATTCCTCTTGGAAATGGACAGGCAGAATGTAAATTTAATGAGAAACAGAGAGCAGTAACACCAGGACAGGCTGTTGTATTTTATGAAAATGGTTATGTATTTGGTGGTGGGACAATAAAGTGAACGCTTTATGCGTCCACTTTATTGCTGCTGCCATAAAACTTCTTGCCAGTCAGACAGCTTTATCAATATTTTTAATACATTCTGTTACAAGCTTTTTAAACAGAGGTGCAACCCTGTCAGCAGTTTCTTGTACTTCTTTATGTGTCAGAGGGTTAGCTGTAATTCCGCAACCCATATTAGAGATACATGATATTCCACAAATCATCATTCCCATATGGTTTGCTGCTACTGCTTCACATGCAGTGCTCATACCTACTGCATCAGCGCCAAGAGTGCGGCACATACGTACTTCTGATGGTGATTCATAGTTAGGGCCTGTAAGCTGTATATAAACACCTTCCTGTAATGGGATATCAAGCAGTGCTGCAGTACGTCTTATAACTTTCTGGAGTTCTTTGTCATATATATTGCTCATATCAGGGAAACGTACACCAAGTTCATCAATATTTGGCCCAATAAGTGGTGATGGCACAAAATTGGCAATCTGGTCTTTGATAAGCATAAAATCACCTGCCTGGAAGCTCATATTAATACCACCAGATGCATTAGTCAGGAACAGGACTTTGGCACCCATAAGCTTCATAAGCCTTATTGGAAGTACAACATCGCTTATATCATATCCTTCATAATAGTGTACCCTGCCTTTCATACATACAACAGGTACTTCATCTACATATCCAAAGATATATTTTCCCTGGTGTCCTGGAACTGTTGAAACAGGAAAACCTTCAATATCATGGTAGTCAAGTTCTGCTACTACTTTTATGCCATCTGCATAGTCACCAAGCCCTGAACCAAGCACAAGTGCTATCTTTGGTTCAAAATCAATTTTCTCTTTAAAACAATCATAACATTTTATAAGTTTATCATATACCTTACCCATTTAAGTATCCTCCGTCCTGGTTTTTATTCTTCAATCTGGTTAAGCTTTATACGGACAATTTTACCTACGCGCATTGCGTCAGCATATGCGAGAAGCCTGTCCATCTGGTTGCCATTCCTTTCAAGGAAATTGCTTATAACAAGGTCAAGCATCTCCTGGCCTATATCATCCCTGAAACGTATACAATCGCATACACTTCTTTCAACACCATATACACGTATCTGGCCATATGGTGTCTCTACAGTGTCCATATCCTGTTCAAATGCAAGGTTTGAATAATAATGCCTGCATACAGGGAAGTTAAGCTGCATGCGTGAGCGGTCAGTTTTCAGGGTGGCAACTGATAATGTTTCTGGCATCTTGTCAATAAGTCCATGGAAATAACAAGCGCTGTCTGCACATATAACAGCTCTTGGATTAACCATACATGCTTCTATAAACTGGTAGTTCTCTGGTTTGCCGTTCTCTTCATCAATAAGCCAGTAGAAACCATGTGACACATGTTCAACAATCCCTTTGTTTACAAGTTCTTTAATTTGTACTGTAGTAATCTTGGCATCTTTAAGTTCCGAAGCGTTCCTGTATCCGTTGCCGCTTTCAAATAGTGCAATTACTTTCTGGTATGTGCTAAGTAACATAGTAAATCCTCCTTTTTCCCCTATAAACCACATAAGAAATATAGTTAGTACATTTTTAATGTGGTCTGTGAAATAAAATCTTTATATTGGGTTTATTATATCACTTGTAAATGGATTTGTAAACTTATAAATAGATTTTCACTTATTTTTTATTACACAGATATTTAGTAAATATATATTTCTATATACGGTATTTTATTTTGGATAATTTAGATTTTTCAGTATTCTATATTTTTTTGGGGGAGGAATAATTATAACATATAAAAAAGCCCCCTATCATCATAATTGGGAGCTTTTATTTATTGGAAACTAATATATTAGTGTACTGTCCAGGCTTTTTTATATTTAGTGTTTAGCCAATTTTATATTACTTTACAAAAAATAATAAAAATAACAGAATTTTAAATTTTATCTGTATAAGACACTATCCAGTTTCACAATTTTAATCTTCACTTGAATACAAGATACGTTGTATACTTTTCTGCGAAAGAAAATATTTTTCTGCAAGTTGTTTTATTGTATACCCACTGGAATAATCTTTCTTTATCTTTAAATTCCGTTCCGTCAGTTCTTTACGTGTTTCTGTCTGTTCACCCCAGTGACGGCGCTCGTTTTTACGTCTTGGTATGTATATGCTTTCTCCTGCTACATATTCCTGTATTTGTTCAAGAAGTTCCAGTGGCAGGACTTCCTCTGCTCTTTTATAGCCCATTTTTGCCTCCTAAATAATGTTATTTATGGCAAGCACCGGCTATCTTGGCATTTTTGCTATAGCTGGTGCTACGCAAAGCTAATAAGTCCTTTTAATAAACTTTTATAACTAAATAAAAACACTAGACATCCCTCCTTTATCTTATCTATAAATTACTGTTATTACGTAAGCCAGGTCTTTGGACTCCTATAATTATAATATCCGTACAATACCAGGCAATTATATAAATTATAACATTTATAAGAGAGAATGTCGACGCTTAAAAACTTTTATAAAAAAGCTTAGGGAGGTTATTATTAAGAAGTAAATCTTTTAAAGGACTTATCCATTAGATTTGTATAAAGTACAAAAGTACAGTGTATTTTAAAAATGTTGTCATTTGGGGGAAGGTATGATAACATAATGTTATAGCATTTACAGCATGACAGGAGGTAAGTATATGTGGTGTCCAAAATGTAAGACAGAATACCAGAAAGGGATTACAATATGTGCTGAATGTGGTTCAGGACTGGTAGAAGGAACTGAGGATGATTTTGTAGTATCTGTTTTATGTGAATTAAAAGAAGAAACAACGGCAACTAAGCTTATGGAATACCTGGAGTTTTCAGGTATTGGAAAGGCAGGTATAAAAGAAGAAAACGGTGTATTTTCAATAACAGTGCCTGACAGCCAGTATAAACAGGCAGAAAAACTGTTGCGTGGTTTTATGATTGCTTTGCAGGAAGACCAGGAAAACAACAGCGGGGAGAGCATACAAGAAGAAGTTTATTATGAAGATATGCTGCCTGGTGAAGAAGAAATACGGTTACAAAATAATACAGTTACAGAAGAGGAGGACAAGCAGGGACAGACAAATAAAAAAGCAGATGAATCTCCAGAAGGAATTTTGTATAATTCTTCTAAAACATACACTAAGAAAGCAGATGAATACAAAGATGTAAAGGTTTCGGGCATTACATTTGTTGTATTTGGGTTAATTGGTGCTTTATACCTTATTTTATGTGAACTTGAGGTATTACCTATAAGCTATAATAAAATTGTATTTATATGTCTTTTATGTATGTTTATAATATTTACAGCATGGGGTACTTTAACAGTGTTTAAATCCAGGAAAATAAAAGGGCAGATAGAAGAAGAAGAGACGCTTACAGCTGGAATAAAAGAATGGATTGATGCGAATGTTACAAGTGAAATGATAGAAAGCTGGAAAGACAAAAATGCTTCAGAAGAAGAAAATGAGCTTATTATAATATCACAGCTTGGCACAAAACTTATTAATTATTATACAGAACTTGATACTTCATATCTGGAAATGGTGGCGGATGAATATTTTAATGAAAAACTGTCCCACAATAATGTATAATATTAATAGTAAAGATAGTGCAGAAGGAGGGCTTTATGAAGAGAAAAGTTATTTTATATATTACATCATTTGCGTTGTGTACAATAATATCTTTATATAGTATAAAATCTATGGATGTTACAGGTAAAGAAACAGGTGTGCAGGAAGATATATATCTGGCGCAGGTTACAGAGGATAAAGGAAGTATAAAAAGTACAAAACCATTGAAAAAGGCGCAGCTTCTAGAAGATGCAAGTATTGAAACAAGTGCTATGGCAATGTGGGAGTATAATGGTGGAAAGACTTTTGTAAGCTGGCTCTTTAATAATAAAGAAGAAAAAGAAATTGTTGATTATTTTAATGGAATTAAACTTGGTGATACTGTAAAAGACCTGGATGTAAGCAAGCTTAAGGATGATATGTATGGAATAAGCATAGGCCGTAAAGATGGTACATTTGCTGGCATTACTTGGATTGACGGATATGTTTTTATGGAAAATGGAGATGTATATAAAGCAGATATTGATTTTAAGAGTATAAAAAAATATACATGGCAGGACAGATATGAAAGTAGTTTAACTTCATTTCCAAATATGTATTATATTGCAAAAAATAATGGAAAATGGGATAAAAAATTCCTGGATAAAAGTGGTAAATTAAAATCTTGTGGAATAATTATGAAATCTGGAAAGCTTAATGGAAATAAATTAAAAGTAAAGCTGGAAAATACAACTAAAAAAGAGTTGTTTTTTGGTGAGGGATTTGCATTACAGGCAAGGGTAAATGGTAACTGGTATAATATTCCTGCGCAGAAAGAAATGGCTTTTAATGATATTGCACATATACTTAAAGCAGGAGACATAACAGAAATGACGTATGATTTATCTGCATATGGCCAGTTGCCAGCTGGTGAATACCGCATTGTAGCAGATGGCGCATTTTCGGTATTTCTTATAGAGTAAGTTTACAATAAGAATATACATTTTAATATAAGGAGGATTTTAAAAAATGGAACAGTATAAACAGGAATTTATTTCTTTTATGGCAGAGTCTGAAGTTTTAAAATTTGGTGAATTTACTTTAAAGAGCGGGCGTAAGTCACCTTTCTTTATGAATGCAGGTTTGTATATTACAGGTTCACAGCTTTTTAAACTTGGAAAGTATTATGCACAGGCAATACATGAACATTATGGTGATGATTTTGATGTACTGTTCGGGCCTGCATACAAGGGTATTCCGCTTAGTGTTGCAGCTGCTATTGCATACAATGAACTTTATGGCAAAGATATACGTTATTGTTCTAACCGCAAAGAGGCCAAGGACCATGGTGAGAAAGGGATTTTGCTTGGAAGCAGCCTTAAAGATGGTGACAAGGTAGTTATAATTGAAGATGTAACTACATCTGGCAAATCAATAGAAGAAACATTTCCTATTATTAAAGCACAAGCAGATATAGAAATTATGGGACTTATTGTTTCTCTTGACAGAATGGAAAAAGGACTTTCTACAGATAAAAGTGCCCTTGCTGAAATACAGGATAAGTATGGTTTCAGGACTAATGCAATTGTAACTATGGAAGATGTTGTGGAATGTCTTTATAATAAAGAGTGTATGGGGAAAATACTTATTGATGATAATATCAAGAATGCTATAGATGAATATTATAAACAGTATGGTGCAAAAAATAATTAAGATTTGGGTATATCAGATGGGGACAGCTGTTGTTAATGGATTAATAAACTGCCTGCCAGGTACATAGGCAGAAACTGTCCTTGTCTGGCAGATAGATATTATGTTGTAGAAAGGAGGCTGTCTGATGGGAGAGAAAATATATAAGACAATGAAGTCTGTAGGAGCTTTTAATATTGTTATGGGAATACTCTTAATTGTAGCAGGTGCTGGCGCTGGCGTTTTAATAATTACAAAAGGTGCAAGGCTTCTTAAAGATAAATCAGAACTTATTTTTTAGAATTACCAGGCAAGTTTTTAAAAACATTTTGTCAAGCGGATATCCACAATCCGCATTGCCTGCAAGCAAACCCTTGTAAACCAGACCTGCCGTTTAAGAAGAGTGTATTTTAAAGGGTTTACTTAATTAGGTAAATAATGGTTTTTAGGGCTTGCTGGTTCTGGAAGAAGATTGCTATATACTGGTATAAGGGTCTGGATGGCAAGGAGGGCATTTGTCTGGTGAAAGGGATAATTTTGGGATTGTATAATAATTTCAGCTGTGCTGCAGGCAGCTGTACTTCTACATGCTGTTCTGGCTGGAGGATTGAAGTTAGCAATGAGGCTTTTCTACGGTTTGGTAATATTAGTAACCGGGTATTAAGGGAAGATATATTGTCAAATATATATGAGGCAGATGGTAAAAGATATTTTGCCACAAAGAGTAATGGCAGGTGCAGTATGCTTGATAATGATGGTCTTTGCCGTATACAGAAGAACCTTGGTGAAGGGATGCTTTGTAATACATGCCGGAAGTTTCCAAGGCTTATATCAAACCATAATGGCTTGTTATGGATTTCTATGGCAGCTTCATGTCCTGTAACAGCAGATTATATTATAAATAACAATATAGAATTTTATATGGTTAATAATAAAGGGAATATTTCTGTAATTGACATACAGGATATTCCTTTTATTTCTGCTGGTATATTGGAACATAAGAGGATAATAGAAAAATATATGTCTGCCATAAGGAGGCTGCAGGATTATATTTATATGTATAAATCTTTTATGGATATGGCAGATAATGTATTGGAAGTTATTATAGAAAGCCATGAAATCCAGTATCTTGATGGTTGTTTTGATTATTTTGAAGAAGAAAAAAGTGCAGAAGAAATAGTTTTACAATTTATGGAATTTGAAAATATGGTAAAAACAAAATATAGAAATATTTTAGAAAATTATATAATATACCGTACATTTAGCAGATATATTGAAATGCCAGAGGAAACAGATATAAGCAGGTTAAAACAGGTTTTTGGTGAGCTTGCACTTATTTATATAGTGGAATTTAGCAGGTATTATACATTGGGAAAATGTAATGAAAAAGAAGAGTTTGTAGATAGTTATGACTGGAGGATGGTAATTAACTGGGTATACAGATTGTGTGCACATGGGCTGCATACAAGGGATAAAGTCCATAATATCTTTATGTCTTTATAGAATAAGGAAATATATGGATGTGTATTTTATTGGAATAATTTATTGATACTTTTTATGTCTGCAATTTAATTATTAATGTACTTTTAATAATCATAGCTATATGTAAATAAAAAATACCTTTGCAGCCTGCTGCGGGTATTTTTATTTTACACGTAATTATGTAAAGTAACCATGTACTTGTTTTAGATTTAAAATAAATGTCGACAAATGTCGGAAGATTTTATATAATAATATAAAAATTAACTTTGAAGAAGGAGAAACTAATGATTTGGATAGCCCATATTAATGAAAATTCAAAAGAAATACAAACAGTAAAAGAACATAGTGAAAATACAGCCTCTCTTTGCAGGGATTTTTCAATTCCTGCTTTAAAGGATATATTATATATGACAGGGCTGTTACATGATATTGGTAAATACCAGGTTTCTTTCCAGGAAAGGATTAATGGGAAAAATATAAAAGTAGAACATTCAGGCTGTGGGGCAAAAGAAGTACAGAAAAAGTATCCAAGTATATTAAAATGGCTTATGTCTTATTGTATAGCAGGACATCATTCTGGAATACCAGATGGTGGTTTTAAAGATGATATAGGCAAATCAACATTACATGGAAGGCTGGAACGTGAGTTTGAAGATTATAGTATATATAAGGAAGAACTTGAAGAAATAGATATTGACGAGAAAGCGTTTTGTGAATTTTTAGTGGAAGACTGCGGCAATAACATGGATATGGTAATTGATAAGTTTGCGTTTCTGGTAAGGTATTGTTTTTCATGTCTTACGGATGCAGATTCTATTGATACAGCAACTTTTTGTACAGGAGAAATTAACCGTTCACTTAATGCAGATTTTGAAAACTGCCTGGCTAAGGTAAATAAACATCTGGATTCACTTCCATGTGAATCTGTTTTGCAGAAAACAAGGGCTGTGCTGCAGGAACAAGTTTTTAGCCAGGTGGGGCAGGATGCAGGTATTTACCTGATGAATATGCCTACAGGAAGCGGGAAGACGCTGTGTAGTATTAAATTTGCATTACAGCGGGCAATAAATATGGGTAAACAAAGGATTATTTATATTATTCCATATAATAGTATTATTGAACAGACAGCAGATACTTTTGAGAAGGTTTTTGGGGAAGATGCAGAGATACTGCGCCACCAGTCTACATTTTCTTATGATGAAGAAAGTGGTTATAGTGAAGATTACCAGGAAGTAGTGAAATATGCTACAGAGAACTGGGATGCCAGGATTATTATAACAACAGCAGTACAGTTTTTTGAAACTATATATTCAAATAAGAGAAGCAAGTTAAGAAAGATGCATAATATGGCAGACAGCATCCTGGTTTTTGATGAGGCACATTTAATGCCAGTTAAATATCTTAAGCCATGCCTTGAGGCGGTTTCTTATATCACAAAATACTTAAATAGTGAGGCAGTCCTTCTTACAGCTACTATGCCAGATTATGAAAAGCTTGTTAATGAATATGCAGTGCCTGGCAATAAAGTATGTAATTTAATTTATGATACTTCAATGTTTAGTATGTTTAATAAATGCAAATATGAACATACAGGGGCATTAAGTGAGGAAGCGTTATTAAATAAATCAGCTATTTATCCTTCAAGTCTTATTGTTGTTAATAAAAGGTCATCAGCAAGGGCATTGTATAAATTATGCAGAGGAAAGAAATTCCACCTGTCTACATATATGACGGCTTATGACAGGTCAGTTGTAATATCAGATATTAAATCAGAACTTAAAAAGCTGGAAAAAGATTATCCAGATTTTGAAAATGTACCAGAAGACAGGAGGATTACTGTAATATCGACTTCTTTAATAGAAGCAGGGGTAGACCTGGATTTTTATACAGTATTCAGGGAGATGGCAGGTTTAGATAATATTTTACAGGCTGGCGGAAGATGCAACCGTGAAGGGAAACGTAAGGATGCAAGTGTATTTATTTTTACATTAGAAACAGAAGATAAAAGTATTTCTAATGATGAACGCCCTAATATTACAAAAGGACTGGTTGGAAAATATAAAGATATTTCTTGTAAGGAAAGTATTGATGAATATTATAACCTTCTCTATTTTTTTAATAAAGATGAGATTATAAAAAGAACAATTAGCAAGAGATGTGAAGCATTAGATGCAATTCCTTTTAAAGAGTATGCAGAAGAATTCCATATGATTGATACTAATACTATTTCTATTGTTGTGGCAAGAGATAAGAAGAGCAGTGATATGATAGAACAGCTTAAAATAACAAAGAAAGGAAATCCAAGAAAATTACAGAAGTATGCTTTGTCTGTGTATAAATATGAATTTGATGATTTGTTAAAACAGGGTGCAGTAGATGATTATGGAAGTGGTATCTATTGTCTTGCCAATACTGATTATTATGAAAAAGAAACAGGGATAAAATTTGAAGCAGAAGATTATATTTTTTAATCTAATTAAGTAAGGCCAGGACTTATTTAATTAGGTTATGGGCAAGTAGCAAATGCCTGCTTGCAGGCAATGCGGATTGCGGATATCCGCTTGGCTAGGTATGTATGGTAACTGTGGCAATATTTTTATAGTAATCCATGCAAGCAGAATAATGGGTTTTAAACATATTAGTAATATTTACAAAAAGGCAAAACGCATATATATGTATGCAGAAAAGAGGGTAATTATGAGTTATGGTTTTAAAGTTATGGTTGATGGGGATTATGCCTGTTTTACAAGACCAGAGATGAAAGTAGAAAGGGTAAGTTATGATGTACCAACCCCAGGCGCATTAGAGGGGCTTTTAAAAAGTGTTTACTGGAAACCTGCAATAAGGTATGTGATAGATAAAATTATTGTTTTTAATCCAGTTGATTTTATAAATATACGGCGTAATGAAGTAAAGGATAAGATTTCTTACCAGGCTGTCAAAAGCCAGATGTCTGGCAAAGGCGGGAATCCTTGTATTTATACTTCGGAAAGCCGCAGCCAGCGTGCTGCTCTTATATTAAAAAATGTGAAATATGGTGTAGAGTTCCATTTTGAGCTGACTGGTATAAGAAGTGAAGAAGAAACAGATGCGGAAAATAAACATTTCAATATAATAAAACGGCGTCTGGAAAAAGGACAATATTTCCGTGTACCATGTCTTGGATGTAGTGAATTTCCAGTTAAAAGCATTACTCTTGCAGATGAATTTGATATGAATCTTGTAAGCAGTCCTATACAGGAATCTGGAGATGTAGACCTAGGATTTATGAGTTACCAGGTGAGATTTGAAGATGGAGGACAGCCCGTTAATAATGACTGGGATAATCCTAAATTTTCAGATAAAGCATCTACTGTATATTACCGTCCACATATGGTAAATGGTGTTATTGATGTAGCAAAGTACAGGGAGGAACTTAAATGTTAATACAAGCATTAAATGATTATTATGATATTCTTTCTGGACAAGGAAAGCTGCTTCCTGATGGGTTTTCTAATGTTGATATACATTATCTTGTATATCTTAATCCAGACGGGACAATAGACGGGATTATTGACTGGCAGGAAACAGAAGAAATTAAAAGCAAGAATGGAAAAGTGAAAGAGATAAAGAAAGCAAGAAAAGAGGTTATGCCAAAACGTACAGAAAAACCTGGCATTGATAGTAATTTTATTGAGCACAGGCCACTTTATTTGTTTGGTCTTAATTACCAGGATGGGGAATTTAAAACTACTGATTCTACAAACAAAGCAGAGAAGTCACATAAGATTTTTAAGGATGTTAATTTAGAATTTATTGAAGGAATTGATACTCCAGTAGTAAATGCATACAGGAATTTTATACAAAACTGGGAACCTGGCAATGAAACTGGAAATGTTTATTTATCAGGAATTGGTAAAAAATATAGTACTTCTGGTTATGCTTTCTGCCTGTCGGGGACTGTGGATTTCTTACATAAAGACAAGGAGTTAAATGAAAGGTGGTTAAGCAGGTTTTCTTCTATTAAGGAAGTAACAGACGGGGCTGTAATTGCCCAGTGTGCAGTTACAGGGGAAAATATGCCTATTGCAAAGGTACATTCAAAAATAAAGGGTATTTTTGGTGGTCTGGCTACAGGTTCGGTTTTAGTAAATTTTAATAACCCATCAGAAGAATCTTATGGGAATAAGCAGTCATATAACAGCAATATTTCAGAACGGGCGATGGAAAAGTATACAAAGGTATTAAATTACATAAGCAGCAGTAAAAACCAGAAAGCGCAGTTAGATGATATAACAGTTTTTTACTGGGCAATGAGCAGGAATGAGAAATGTAATGATATTATGTCAGCACTTCTTTTTGATAAAAGGGATACAATTGGAATTGATAAAATAGAAGGTATGATGAAATCCTTAATCCAGGATGCCCGTGAAGGAAATATTTTATCAGGGCGCATGAAAGAAGAGGATATTGATCCTGATGTTAATTTTTATATTTTAGGGATAAAACCGAATGTGTCACGTATTGCAATGAAGTTTTTTTACCGTAGGAAATTTGGTGAAATATTGTTAAATATTGCCAGGCACCAGGATGACCTGCAAGTGTCAGAAAAGGTTCATACAATTTCTATGTGGCAGATAAAAAAAAAACTGGTTTCACCAAAATCTACTATAGACACTGTAGACCCTGCCCTGATGGCAAAGATATTTGAATCAGTTATTTATGGTACAAGATATCCAAGGTTTTTGCTTGCAACAGTTGTCAGAAGGGTAAAGACAGATACAGATGATGAAAAGAAAAAGAATGTTAAATTAAACCGTGTGCGTGCAGGTATTATTAAAGCATGTATTAACAGGGAAGCAAGACTATCAAATAAAAAGGAGGAACTTAGTGTGGCACTTGATAAAGAAAATAAAAACCCAGCATATTTATGCGGACGTTTATTTGCGGTACTGGAAGATTTACAACAGGATTCTGCTAGAAAATCAAAGGAAAGTAAAGAACCTGAAGAAAAAGAAGTACAAGATGAATCAAAACCAAATGTTTATGAGAAACCATTAAACCGTACAATTAAAGATGCATACTTTTCATCAGCAGCATCAAAACCAGCTATTATATTTCCAAAATTATTAAAACTGGCACAGAACCATTTAAGAAAAGCTAACAGGCCAGGTTTTTATAATAAGCTGGTCCGGGAAATAATTGATAATTTAGAAGGTGTGTTTCCAGATACTCTGTCACTTATAGACCAGGGTAAATTTATAATTGGATACTACCAGCAATACCAGTCATTTTTTATAAAAAACAATAATAAACAGGATAAGGACAAGGAGGATAATTAATATGGCAATTAATAACAGATATGATTTTGTATTTCTTTTTGATGTGGAAAATGGAAACCCAAATGGAGACCCAGATGCAGGAAATAACCCAAGAGTTGATGCAGAAACTGGATATGGTTTTATAACAGATGTATGTCTTAAAAGAAAAATCAGGAATTATGTGGAATTATGTAAAGAGGGGGAATGTTCCCAGGATGGAAGCAAATCTTATAACATCCTTATAAAACCAGACAATTATCTTAATGCAAAGTTTACAGAGGCTTATGAAAAGGAAGGATTAAAAACAAAACAAAAGGGAAAAAATTCTGAAGATTTACTTAAAGCAAGGGATTATATGTGCAGGAATTATTATGATGTGCGTACATTTGGTGCTGTTATGTCAACAGGAGATGACCCATGCGGTATTGTAAGGGGACCTGTACAGATTAATTTTGCAAAGAGCCAGTCACCTGTATATATTGAAGATATTACAATTACCCGCCAGGCACGTACTACAAAAGATAGAAAAGAAACAGGAGAAACAGAAATGGGAAGAAAGAGTATTATTCCTTATGGTTTATACCGTGCAGAAGGCTATATTTCTGCTGCTCTTGCCAATAAAGTTACAGGTCTTGATGAGGAAGATGTGGAATTGCTCTGGATGGCAATTGTAAATATGTTTGAACATGACCACAGTGCAGCAAGAGGAAAGATGTGTATGAGGAAACTGTATATATTTAAACATGAAAGTGTTTTAGGTAATTGTCCGTCACATCTTCTTTTTGAAAAGATTGTTGTAAAACAGAAAGATATGGATAAACCGCCAAGGGAGTTTAGTGATTATGAGATTACAGTAGATGATATTATGCCGCAGGGAGTGGAGTTAATTAAAAAATTATGATAAATACAGAAATAACAATACGTTCTATCCAGCATTATCTATATTGCCCACACCGCTGGGGATTAATTGAAATAAATGACTGCTGGGCAGAGAATATATTTGTCACAAAAGCAAATTTTCTGCATGAGCGTGTCCATGACCCTGATAAAAGCTATTCTTTACGTGGTAAAAAGGTTTTTACTTCTGTTCCAATATATAATGATTTGGAACAGTATAATCTTTATGGGGTTGCAGACTGCATAGAAGCGTCTAAGTCTGGTACAGGGGTATTGCTTCCAGGATATGAAGACAGATATAAGCTTTGTATTGTGGAATATAAACCGTCAAAACCAAAAAATAAAGAATATAACCATGACGACCTTATGCAGGTTTTTGCACAAAAGATATGTGTGGATTATTTGTTTAATTGTGACTGTGATGCTGTTTTATATTATGCAGATGTGAAGAAAAGGATACCACTTCCACTTAGGGAAAACTTTACAGAGTATGATTGTGAGCTGAAAGAGTTACTTTTGCAGATAAGAAGGTATATCAGTGAAGGTATTATTCCTGGAATTCCACAAACCCAGAATTGTAGTGGATGCTCTTTAAAAGATTTGTGCCTTCCGCCTAAGAAGAGAATAAAGAAGAAAAGTATAAGGGAGTATATTAAAGAAATGGAGGCGGAAGATTATGAGAAAACTTCTTAATACAATTTACATAACAAATGAACTGGCTTATTTGTCATTGGAAGGGGAAGACCTTGTATGTAAAATAGAAGGAGCTGATAAGATACGTCTTCCATTTGACAATATAGAAAATATTGTGTGTTTTAATTATAATGGATGTTCGCCTGCTGTAATGGGGAAATGTGTTTCCAAATCGGTTCCAATAAATTTTATTTCACCCCATGGAAAATTTTTGGCAAAAGTATGTGGTGAAACAAAAGGAAACGTATTTTTACGTGTAGCACAGATTGATAAATTCCGTGAAGATGCTATAACATTAACACAAAATACAATGGCGGCCAAATTTAGTAATACCAGGCAATTAATACGCAGAAGCCTTCATGATAATCCTAAAATGAGAGAAGATGAAGAAATACTTTCTGTAGTGGAGGTTCTTAGTGCGGGAATTGATAAGGTTTATAATGCAGAAAGCATAGAAGAGATTATTGGGATTGAAGGGAATTGTGCAAAATATTATTTTTCTATTTTTGGAAAATTAATTAAAAATAATAAGGCAGGTTTTGGATTCCAGTTCCGTTCAAAACGTCCACCGCTTGATCCTGTTAATGCAGTGTTGTCCTTTGTATATACATTAGCAACAAGTGAGTTTGCTGCTGCTCTTGAAACAGTTGGTCTTGACAGTTATATTGGATTCTGTCATGCATTACGTAGTGGCAGAAGTTCGCTCGCATGTGACCTTGTAGAAGAAACCAGATGCATTGTGGAAAGATTTGTGCTTACTTTGCTTAATTTACAGATTTTAAATGAAAGTGATTTTGAAAAGCAGGTTTCTGGTGCTGTATGGCTGAATGAAGATGGGCGTAAAAAGGTACTGTCCCGATGGCAGGAAAAAAAGAGAACAGATTTTATGCATCCTTATTTAAAACAAAAAATACCCTTGGGACTGCTTATGTATGTCCAGAGTAATCTTCTTGCAAAGTATATCAGGGGAGAACTGGATGAATATCCATGTTTTTTGTTAAGGTAGGTGATAAGACATGATGGTAATAATAAGTTATGATGTATCAACAACAGATAACTCTGGAAAAACCAGGCTCCGTAAAGTTGCAAAAGAATGCCAGAACCATGCACAAAGAGTACAAAATTCTGTCTTTGAAGCTGACTTAGATTATTCTTCTTTTTTAAAATTAAAACATAATTTACTTGAACTGATAGACGAAGATAAAGATAGCCTGAGATTTTATTATTTAGGAAATAATTGGAAAAGGAGAGTAGAACACATTGGTGCTAAAAAGACATTTGATCCAGAAGGGGTAATTATTATTTAATATGTTTTAAGTATAATCCATTTTTCTATATTTGATTAAAATAGTTTTATTATTTAACAATCCGGCGAAGTGGTATTGATGTTGAAATAATAGGATGGTTCGCCTATTATAAACTTTATTTTTGGTTAAAAATTTTAATATAAGTTTTTAAAAAAGTCCACTCCTACATTATATAGTGTGCAATTTGCAGTAAGATACATTATTTTGCAGTTGCACCCCGCGAGGGG
>CAQGLR010000060.1:0-203 GCA_948794795.1 uncultured Lachnospiraceae bacterium
AAAATAAATTTCGTCACATTTCACAATGGTTTATTGGGGGGTGTGAACTGTAACAATTCCCAAGATATCATACAATAAATTCCAGAATTACACTACATAAAACCATAATAACTTATATCCTGTCACCTTTCTCAAAATCATTCTTTCCCATCCTTTATTACAGAAATAGAAACTATAGTAACTTATATCCCGTCACTCTTCTC
>CAQGLR010000060.1:303-18179 GCA_948794795.1 uncultured Lachnospiraceae bacterium
AAAATCATTCTTTCCCACCCTTTATTACAGAAATAGAAACTATAATAACTTATATCCTGTCACTCTTCTCAAAATCATTCTTTCCCACCCTTTATTACAGAAATAGAAACTATAATAACTTATATTTCTGTCATTTTTCAAAAAGAGTATATTAGAAGGCAGCAAGTTAATTATTTTGCATCAGGCGGCTATTGAAAAACGCCAGTGCTTAGCCCCTGTATTAAATGTTTCTATGAAACATTTAATACAGGGGCTTTATGCACTGCTGCGTTTTTCTCTAAGCGGAAGCGTGCCGCCAGGTGTAAAATAATTAACTGCTGCCTCCTCAAAAACTCTATGAAATTGACAAAACACACCTTGTATAGAAGTCTTATTTCTTTTTAACCTGTTTTATTTTACTAATAGTCCTTCCTGCCTTATTTTTTGCATATGCCCGTACTTTAACACCAGCCTTAGCACGTGCCACCTTAAATGTATAATAATACCTGTTTGTGCCTCTGTTATATACACCATTATTTTTAACATATTTCCTGGCTCCTATCTTAAGAGTCACTGCACAGTCCTCCTTTGTATACACCTTTACATATCTGCTCTCTATAGTAACCCTTCCAACAATTACAGGAGTTATAGGCGCACCAAGGGTAACATTATATTTACGCATTCCCTTTACGCTGCCTCTTGTACTTCTTGACAATACATAAACAGGAGTACCAATCTTAAGGCGTGCTTTAATATCCACACTATACTTACCATCATCATCTGTAGTAGCAACATATTCCCTGCCACCAGCACAAATATAAACTTTAGAATCTATTTCAGTCCACTTTCCAGATATTTTTTTATCCTTATCAGTAACTTTATCTATATGTATCTTTACATCACGTATTTCTGTGTACATTTCATTAGCATCTTCTACAGAATAAGTTTTAGGATACCCCTTATTAGCAGTACCACCAGAACTCTTATATGCGTGTACAGTTATACTGCTGCCAGCTTTAAGCAGCTTTACAGAAGCTGTAAAATACCCTTCCTCATCAGTAACAGCCTTAAATGTCCCACTTTCAGTTTTCAACACAACAGTGCACTTATTGCCATCTGGTACATATCCATACAAATATCTCTCTATATTAGTTGCCTGGTACAAAGTCACCCTGTTTGGTGCAGCTTTAGATATCTGCTTAGTCCTTGCATGGCTTACACGCCCTAATTTATCTACAGTAAAGATTTTAAATTCTGTCCCTGCATACTGGTTAGGAATAGTAATAGTATAAGCCCCATTATCCTTAACTGTTATATCTGTCTTTTTAATAACAAGGTCTTTATCATACTTTTTACACTTTGTATAATATGAAGAACCAAGACTCTTTGATACATAGACACTATCACCCATTATTGCATAAACATTAACATTTGTATCATTAAGATTGCCAGTAATCTTAGTATCATTATTCTTAGCGCTTGTAACAACAGGACAGTTAGGTCCTACACGTTTTACCACAACTGTAGTTCTCTTACTCTGGTTACCATTATTGTCCTCAACAAATACATATAACTTCTTCTTAGCTTTCTGTGCAGGTATTTTAACCGAAAATGAACCATCAACACCAACCTTTTCCTGGTAAATATTATCACCTGATGTTACACATATATTAAGGTTAGGTTCTGCCTTTCCAGTAACCTTAGTATCATTATTGTCAAACTTATCCACTATTGGTTTCACCAATATCTCAGGATAAATATTAGTTACTGCAATTTTTTCAATAGATACATTACCTGCGCCATCTTCTACATACACAGAATATACACCACTTTTATCAGCAACAAAAGTATTGTTTTCTATACCTATAGCACCACCAGTTGAAACTGTCCAGATTTCATCATCCTTATTATCAAATACACCATAAACATATTTCATTGTTTTAATGCCTGATATATCATTTGCTACTACAGATATATTTACAGAAGTATTAGTTTCTGATGTATTATCCTGCGAAAGCACTGCTCCTGGTGCATCTGTATCCGGCTTGTCACCTGTATCTATATTTTTACATTTATAATAGTTAGTTTCTGCAAGATTACCATAAAGCCCTTCACACCACGGCTGTCCCAAAAATTCCTGCTCTGAGCCAGTACCACTTACAAGCATATATTTATAATTCTCTGGCAGAACCAGGCTCCAGTTATTGTTTACTGTAACCTTAAGGTTTCCAAGCAATGCCTTATCTGCAAGATACTGCTGTACAATATCCTGCAATATAACATGTGATTTAGATACTATCTGTGTTTCAACCCCTTTATTTGCCTCAGACTGTATTCCTGGTATAATCTTATCAGTAACAAGTATAAAAGTATCACTGTCATTAACAGGCACACCATTACGTGTTACATCCTTTATACGGTTTGTATCATTAATTTTATCACCATCATAGTCATATCTTGGTGGAACAACTGGGTCTATTTTATATTCCACGCCCTCAAACTGGAAGAACCTGTTCCACTCTGCAATAAACCTTTCCTGTACCAGGGAATTGCCTTTCTCCTTTTTTACAAAATCAGATAAAAAGATATTATTCCAGTTTTCTTCTGCTGAAGTACCTATAGTCTGGTAAATAGACGCCCCCCATTCCATCCACTCTTTTAACTGCTGTCCAGTTATCTGGTATATATACACATATTTATGGTAATTAGCAAATGAATCTGCATTACCTTCTACAACAGTCCCAAACAAGTCCGCATAATCAGCTCCACTATCGGAACCATATTTAGTATATCTCGCAATAGATACAATAGGATAATCCTTGTATTCTGGTGCGTTATTCATTATGTAATTTGATGCATATTTTATCTGTGCATTATGCACTGTTTGTATAATTTCATTGCTGCCAAGCAGGGAATTATAATTGTCCCACCGCTCACCTTCTGCAATAGTCCCAACTTCTTTCTGGCAGTATTCTTTAAGCTTTGCATCCCAGACTGCCATTGTATTTTCAATATCCTGGTTAGATGCAGTTGCTTCTTTAACTTTTCTTATCTCATAAGAAGAATTATCAATTACTACCTTATTATTTTCATCAACTTTAAGATTTAAGTCCACAACCCCGATACCACGGCAGCTGTCTTTAACCATAACAAGACGTTTGCCATTAACAAGGCCTGTTTCCTTATCTACACCTGGCAAAGAATAATGCACATCATTCTTATTACTTACAGGAAAGTCAATATGGTCATGGCCTGCAAGCACAACATCAATATTATCAAGCTTTGTAAGTGCATATGCTGTATCAGAAGATTTTACAGAAGGAGTTTCTGTACCAAACCCAGAATGTGCAAGTACAATAATAATATCTGCCCCCTGTGCTTTAAGTGCTTCTGCCTGTTTTTTTGCATTTTCCAGAATATCCTCTGCAACCAGTTTGCTTTTATATCCCTCTGTCCTTGTTGAAAGCCCAGGTGTTGTTTCACCAATTATACCAACTTTAACAGTTATATCTGTGCCTGCAGCAGACTTAATCTTTTTTTCAATAATCTTATTTTCAACACCAAATACACTATTACCATTAATGCTTGAATAAACATTTGATAAAACACATTTCTCCATAAGCCCTGACATTTCAAGCTGGCTTACAATATAATCATATCCAAAATCAAAATCATGGTTGCCAAGTGTAATGGCATCATAATTTATCATTGTCATGGCATTATACACAGGCTGCAAAGTTTCTGTATCCTGGCTGTATATATAATCAGTATTAAAGTCCATAACACTATCACCCAGGTCAAATGTAAAATAATTGTCACTTCCTGCTTCTCCCCTTGCCGCCTGTATCATTGTGTAAACCTTATTTAAACCCCTGTTTAAATATTTTCCAGTCTGGTAATTATAATTTACAACCTGTCCATGGATATCAGTTGTAAATATAAGTCTCAGGTTCCCTTGGGAATAAAGAGCTTCATCAATAGCCCCGCCTGTAGCTGCCTGTTCTTCCTGCACGCTCCCAGGCTCTTGTGTACTGCCATCCTCCCCACTATTTGTTACAGAAGCTGACGCTGTTACAACTCCATTACCATTGAAACCAATAGGGAACACCCCTGTAATTACCATTAAAAAGCTAAGTAAAATACAAATACGTTTCTTCCACATAATTTTAATATCCCTTTTCCTTCAGGTAAATATAAGTACGTTCACTGTTCTTGTCATCAATATACTCAAAATAATGATGATGGTCTTCTGTTTCTTTCTGGTTTAATTCAAAACCAGATTCTATACATTTCTCCAATTCTTCTAAAAGTTCATCACCTGTCACAGCCCTTCTTCCAAAAAGCTCTGTTTCCATATCAATATAACTTCCATGTGCCATATCATACTTCTCATAGTCAAACTGGTAGAAAATAACAGGTTTCTTCTGGTAATACACATCCCAGCATACACTTGAATAATCTGTAATAAGCATATGGCACTTCTTCATAATTTCATTAAGTGGTTCCTGTCCAAAAGGAACAATTACTATATTATCCTTTGTCTGCTTAAAGTTCTTAATATACCCTGCAAACTTTGGATGTATATAAAATATCATTCTGGCATTATTATCATCAAGCAGCTTTGAAAGCCTCTCACTTTGTATAAGTTCAGAATAATTCTTATAATAATCACTAGCAAGAAATTCTTCATCACTGACTTCCTCAAGCCAGGAGCGCCATGTAGGCATAGTAAGTATAAGCCTGTCATCATCTGTTGAAGTATCCTCAAGCACATCCCATCTTGTAAAACCTGTTATTGGAGCTTTGCTTTGTGCATAGCCAAGATACCTTACTACTATATCCTGCTCAAACTGTGATGTAGTAGCAAAATATGTCATAGGGCTGCTGCCATGTTTTCCAAAAAGAGGTGCAACCTGTTTCAGGGCAGTTACTCCATGCTGCAGGAAAAATATAGGTCTTTTATCAATTTTGGAACGGATAAGGCTTGTCTTGCATCTCCACGCATACAGGTGTGTCCTGGAATCAGATGCAATATATAAAACTGAACCAAGCACATATAAAATATGTTTAAGGCTCATAAATTGTATTATATGGCTGTCATATGTCTTAATCTTGTCATAATCGGAAGCATTCTTATCAATTACATAATATATATCCTTTTTCTCCTCTTCTGAAAGTTCTTCCATACAATATTTAAAGAAATAATATCCATTATCCTGTGCCATACTGCAGAACTTCTCATATACAAGCCATACTTTCCTGCGCTTAAAAAATGGCTTTGACAATATATACATGCCACTTGCCACCATTTCCTTAAGCTTAGTAGCATATACATCGTATGGCGAATCAGGACGGTAAAGATATGCAAGGCATCCACCTTTTGTATAATAAGGGAATGTCATATGCCCTTCACCTGCTGAATACTGCCTGTTTGTAAGATAGAAATTGTACTTCCAGTAATTCCCAGTAAATCTTGCCCTTATTTCATTCTCATAACCATGTTTCATAGCAAGTATCCTGAAATCCCAATAAAGCTCCCTTAATGGCAGTTTATCAAAATCAATAACAGCCTTTATCCTGTAATGCCTTCCACTTTCATTTATAGTATAACTAACTGGAACATCATAGCTTACTGCACTTCTGTACCTTAATACAATATCCTTAATAACCAGGCCTTCCTGCTTCTTCATTTTAAGGTATACAGTTGAAACTGAACGTTTAGACCTTATTTTAAGAATTCTTGCCTGGGTATATTCATTAACTACTTTATCAGGCTTACACAAATATATTCCAAAATTACGGCTTCCCATTCTTGCATAAGGAAGTATTGCCATCTCACCAGGCTCATACTTCTTTCCAATCTTATTCTCTGGATTACCAACCTCTGTTACTATGCAAGGAGCTTTATATCCTTCTGGCTTATCAAAAGTCTCTATTAATGAATCCGCCTGTTTACCCCATTCTGTATTTACAAAAGGCACAATATAACTTGATGAAAAAGCACTTTCAACAGCCTCTGCTGCCATAAGGTACCTTCCATAAGGCTCAAGCTTTTCTTTCCACTCTATAAAGTCTTCACAGATTGTCCCACTCTGTCTTTCTTCCTTAGTAGTTTCCCTTACACAAGTTATATTATTGTTTGTATCAATCAACATAAACTTAACAGGAATAAGCCCGTTTTCCTTAAACTCTGCATCTATATAAATCTTATTGTCTTTACTAATTAATTCCGCTTGTATAGTCTTTTTTTCTGCATTATTAACACTGCACCCCTCACTAACAGCATTAAACTTCCTTATATATACAGGCTGTACCTTAAGCCTTGGGAATGTACGTTTAAGTTCACGTTCCTTAAGCCTTTCTATTACAGGCTTATACTTAAGTTTAACAAGTGCTTCTTCCAGGTAAGTCCTTGGTGTTGTATTTGTAATAATTACATAATCAAAACTTTCATTATACTCATCATATAAAATACAGCTTAAATTTTTCTTAAACCACTTTTTTTCAAACTGCACAATATCATTTTTCTGCGCATACTTGCTGACTGCTTCCAAATCACTTCTTCCAGTTACCTTTGAAGGATGTATTACACGCCTTGGCTTCTGTATATTTTCGGAATAATCCTCAACAACCATCCCATCCTCTTTACCATATAAAACAAGGTCAAGCATCTTTGCAGGTGCATCAAGTGAGTCATATTTAATAAACTTTTCACAATAATCTCCATCATCATAACCTGCATCAAGGATTTTTTCTGTAGAAAGCCATTCTGTAAGTGATTCAATATCATATAACTTTACAAAAGGCAGGTCTTTAATATCCATATACATGCCACGGTCCTGCATATACTGGTCATAATCATACATATACAATATAATTGGCTTCCTTGTAACAGAGAAATCAAAAAATACACTTGAATAATCTGTTACCAGGGCATCAACACAGTTTAAAAATTCATATTTATCTACCTCAGCAGGAAAGCTTTTAATATGTTTATATTCCCCAAGCTGTATAGCATTTTTAAGAATAGGGTGGAAATTAACATACAAAACCTGGTTATCTTTCATTCTTTCATCAAGGTATTTCATCATATCTGAAATTTCCCTGCTATAAGAATCATATTTAACAGAGTGGTTACTTGTCCCTCTCCATGTAGGCATATACGCATATACAGTTTTTTCTTCAAGCCCAAGCTTTTTGCGCACATCCTTTGCTTTCTGTTTATCCATAAATATACTGTTCCTTGGATAACCACTCAAAGCAACTTTGCCTGTATACAACGCATTGAGGTTATAATCCTCCATTATTGCATTTTTGGTAAATTCATTAGGATGCATAAGATATGTTGCCTGTAAAAAGTTATGTTGTACATTGTACATAGACTCAATACCTTTACGCATCTTCTTACCGAGAGTCTTTAAAGGAGTCCCATGCCAGGTCTGTAAATACACCTGTTCATCTTTCTTTATAAAATACACAGGAAAAGAACTGTTGTTTATAAGATACTTAGCTGTTGCAAGTATTTTAAGATACTCATATGATGATATACATACAAGCTTTACTGGTATATTATTAGCTTCAATAAACTTTTTATGCGTCTGGTAATCATCAGTATTACTGCTGTAATATATTTCATACTGGCCAGCATCAGGTCTTGAAAGCAGTTCCTTTAAAATATAAAAAGGAGAATCAGATATAGTTGTTCCATGAAAAGACTCAAATAATATCCGGTTTTCTATTACATCACAGTGCTTATAATAGCTCCCATAGAAAAACTTCATTTTAGGAGCCCTTCCAAATATCCTTCTTAAATTATTCACTAAGACATGTGCCCCGCTTACTGCCTTCGCTTTTATTTTTTTAATGAACATCTTAAAATTCCCTTTCCGTATTACTGTTATCTTAAAGCCCATAATACTTGTATGGGACTGCTAAAATAACACAGTCCCATGAATAACAATATTTATTTTGTTTCTTTAAGGCCCAAATCACTTTTTATCTTTGTTGTAGAAATCCCTTCTGTCCTTGGAAGATATATAACTTCGCAATAGTCTTTAAGAAAGTCAAACTTACCCTCCCAGTCATGGCCCATTACAAATATATCAATATTGTTTTCTGTTACATCTTTTATTTTCTGTTCCCATGTATTTTCAGGAATAACTTCATCTACATACCTTACAGCTTCAAGAATCTGCTTTCTGTCCTCAAAAGAATAATAAGCTTTTTTATTCTTTATGGCATTAAATTCATCTGTAGAAATAGCAACAAGCAGGTAATCACCAAGCTCCTTTGCCCTTCTTAAAAGATTAATATGGCCTACATGCAACAAGTCAAATGTTCCATAAGTAATTACTCTCTTCATCTTACTCTCCATCTTTGTTATTTTATCTCTATAAAACCAGTTATTTACAAACATCTGTATACCATTTCCAGACATACAGCATATATAATATCACTTTTTTCTGTTTCTGTCACTGTTTTATACTATTTTTCCTAATTCAGATATAAAATATTTCATATCTTCTTGTGTCCCTATAGAAATCCTTAAAGAATTATCTATACGTGGAGAGTTAAAATATCTCACAAAAATATGCTTTTCCTTTAATTTTTCAAAAATATACTTTGCATCCACTGACTCATGGGTTGCAAATATAAAATTTGTTTCTGAATCAAAAAATGAAAATCCAAGTTTATTTAATTCTCTCTTTGTCCATTCCCTTGTATCAATTATCTTTCTAGTAGTTTCCCTAAAATACTCCTCATCTTCCATAGCAGCTGCCCCAACAGCAACTGAAAGCCTTGTCATTGGATAACTATTAAAAGAAAACCTTACATCATCCATAGCTTTAATAAGTTCTGGGTTTCCCATTGCATATCCTATGCGCATGCCAGCAAGTGAACGTGATTTAGAGAAAGTCTGTACCACGAGTACATTATCATACTCTTTTGCCAGTGGAAGTGCTGATTCGCGGCAGAAATCAACATATGCCTCATCTATTATTACAACAACATCACGGTTGTGTTCTATTATATCCCTTAAAAAGCTTTTATCTTGTCTTATTCCTGTAGGTGCATTAGGGTTAGCTATTACAATGCCGCCATTATCACAGTAATAATCCTCTGCTTTTATTTTAAAAGCTTCATCAAGTTCTGGTCTTTTATATGGTATGCAAAAAAGCTTTGCCCATACATCATAAAATGAATAAGTTATATCTGGAAAAAGTATAGGTTTTTTACTGTTAAAAAATGTCATAAATGCAATAGCAAGTACATCATCTGACCCAACACCCGTAAAAACTTCATTACTAGCAATTTTATACCTTTTGGCAATGGCATCTGCCAGGACTTTTGAACCTGGGTCTGGATAAAGACGTAATGTACCACTGTCAAAATCCTTAATAACCTGTGCCACCTTTGGAGATGGCGGATAAGGGTTTTCATTAGTATTTAATTTAACCATATCAGGCAAATCTGGCTGCTCACCTGGTACATATGGTTCTATATAACGTAAATTATCTCTCCAGCTGCTCATACTGACCTCTCTTCCCAGGGCATGTTACATAATTAACAAAGCAATATTAATTACAGACACTCCCTGATTATATTAATTATAACATCTAGCAAGTTTTTCAAATTGTACAAATGAACGGTTTATCATATCTGTGTTTACACAGTATGCAATACGCACATATCCAGGGCACATAAATGAACTTCCAGGTACAAGCAGAAGATTAAATTCTTTTGCCTTATTAACAAAGCTTATATCATCATCCTCCAAAGCTTTAACCCACAAATAAAATGCACCTTCTGGCTTTACACACTCAAACCCATATGATACCAGCTTATTATACAAAAGTTTACGGTTTGTATCATATACAGAAATATCAGTAGTTTCTTCAAGACATCTTGCTACTGCAAGCTGCATAATTGATGGTGCATTGACAAATCCAAGTATACGGTTCGCCACATTAGCAGCACAAACCAGGTTTTCAAAGTCATCTGCTTCATCTGGTATTACAAGATAACCTATCCTCTCACCTGGCAAAGACAACGATTTACTATAAGAGTAACCAACGATAGTATTTTTATAATATTTTGTAATATAAGGAACTTTAACCCCATCATATACAAGCTCACGGTATGGTTCATCTGATATAATATAAATCTGGGTTCCATATTCTTCCTGTTTATTATAAAGAACCTCTGCAATCTTCTTTATTGTATCTTCAGAGTAAACTACACCTGTAGGATTATTTGGTGTATTTATTATTACTGCCTTCGTCTTTGCTGTTATCTTCTTCCCAAACTCTTCAATATCTGGCTGGAAAGAAGGTATATCAGGTGTTACAACAACCATCTTTCCTCCAAAATTTGCAACATAATTATTATATTCACCAAAATATGGGGCAAATGCAATAATCTCATCACCTGGGTCTGCCAGTGTCTTAAGTATTACATTAAGCCCTCCTGCTGCACCTGTTGTCATTAGAATATTTTTCTGTGAAAATGCAGTTCCAAACCTTTTATTTAATGATTGCGCAACTGCTTCCCTTACATCTTCATGCCCTGAATTATTCATATACCCATGCAGGCGTCCTGGTTCCGTTTCATTTAATATATCTGACAATGCCCTTTTTACACTTTCTGGTGGCGGTGTACTTGGATTGCCAAGGCTGAAATCAAATACATTCTCTGCCCCATACTTTGCAGCAAGTTTCTTTCCTTCCTCAAACATTGCCCGCGTAACTGAACTTCCTTCTACATACTTTACCATACTTTTTGCTATCATCAATAATCTTCCTTCCAAACATATATTATCCACACTTTATTAGCCGCTCTAAGTATATCACTCTTTTTAGTGTAATTAAAGGGAAATTATGTCTTAAATAAGAAAAAAAATTAACTTTTTATAAAAAAACACTTGCATTTTATAAATAACCTTGCTATAATAGTTTCGTTGTTAAAAAACAGCCAGAAATTTAATATAAGCGCTTCTAGCTCAGCTGGCAGAGCACCTGACTCTTAATCAGGGTGTCCAGGGTTCGAACCCCTGGAGGCGCACTATAAAGTCCTCGTTTGGCGTTTAATACGCTGGGTAGGGGCTTTTTCAATTTTATATAAAATACATTTAAAAATATATAAGGCAGCAGGTATTGTACTATTTACCTGCTGCCAGTATTTTTATATCTTCTTATTTAAACTTCCTGCCTGTTACCAAACATCCTGCACCAATAAATATAAGTGCCAGTGCCCCATAATATCTTATATCCATGCCATCTCCTGTCCTTGGTGCCCTGTATGAACCTGTATTATAATTTACTGCACTTCCTCCTGTATTAGCAAGTGCCTGTCCAGACTTAGAACTGCTGCCAGATGAATTATTACTGCTGCTTGTATTTGTCTTCTTATCATTAGTTTTCTTATCTGATGAAGAAGTTGGAACTGCAATAGCTTCTATTACTACATCACCATTAACTGAATCTATTACAAGCACACCATCATCATAAGAATAACCATTATATATATATTCCCCATCAACCGATACTGCAACATTAGCAGGATTAAGCTTAAAACCATTGTTTGCTTTTAACTTAACTGAATAACTTGTTCCTGCCTGGACATTGCCATCCTGTTTACTTGCCTTAACTTTATATAAATCATAACTAATACTGTAAGAAGCAGATTCATCAGGCTCTGTAACCCCAGCAGCAGTGATAGTTATATTTCCATATACTTCATTAATAGTAAGCATGCCATCCTCATATGTATATCCATCTGTCATTTCAAATCCGCCTGCTTCAACAGTTATACTGTTAGGAAGTGAATATCCTTCATCTGGTGCGAATTGCATAGTTAATGAACTTCCTTCTGTTGCTTCTGTTACAGCTGGTGAAACAACCACTCCTGTAAGGTTATATGACACTGTATACACATCCCCTTCATCTGCACTTGCCATAGAAGATGGCAAAACTGCCAACAGCAATGCAATTAATGTCCCTATTACAAAATATTTCCTATTGACCCTCATTTTTAACCTCCTTAGCCACAATAAATAATCTTCCATCTTCTTCTACACTATTACATGTAGAAAGTGTAATAAGCTTATCACCATATGACAAGCTGGTTCCAGTATCATATGCCTCAAGTTTTTTAATATTTTCTACATATGTCTTAAACTCTTTTTTATTTTTTGCATTAAGAAAGTCATAATACTTAAACGTATCTTCACTTTCTTCTGATATCTTTGATAAACCAACTACTGCAATTTTATATACATAACGCCCATATAAAGTATCAAATGAAATAATACTGTGTGTATTATAATATTCTTTGTCAAGATAATACTGAAGAGTCCCAAACATAGAACCATTCTTCATATTATGTCCATAAATAATAATATTGTCATCTGGAAGAAGAATATCATTTCTGGCATCTATAAATATAGAACCTGCATCATCCTCTTCACCATCAAAATTATGGTCCAGGTAAAATTCCTGGTACACTTTACTTTGTACTACTGGATAATTAATATCTGTACCCTCAATAACTATCCATCCTGCCAGGTCAGAATTTGTTTCATATAGTTTACGGTATTCAGGCAGTATCCCTGATGTATCTTCATCACTATATAAGTTTTCTTTCTGTTCCTGTAACTTTTTTATCTCCCTTGCACTCTTATAATCTTTACCTTCTTCATATATCAGGATACCAAGGAAAATAAGTCCTGTAACCATAAGTATTATCCCACATATCCTCCAGCGCCTGCGCTTTTTATTTATACGCTTTGTACCTGCATCCTGTTTTTCTATCTTACGTTTTAAACCCTCATTTTCCTCTTTAAGCCTGTCAATTATATCTTGTTTAGATTTATCTGTATTAAACCTGTCCATATAGCCACCACTATATTATAATAATTAACAGCGCCGTTTTAATAATGCGCTGCATACACATGAGTATACACTTATTTACGCATTTTTGCAAGATACAATATTTTTTTAAGTTTCCCCATTTTTTAAAACATAAATGCAATTAAGCCCCATTTTCAACAGGATTAATAAGGATATTGCGGTATTCCAGAATTTCATATATCATTTTTGAGCATTCAAATAACCTGTTCATAAATAAGGTTTCCATCTTTTTCAGAATAAAATATTCCCAAGTAACCATCTGCTAATGTTGCAAACAGGTTTAAATTACGTATTGAATTTTTTTACCATGTTTATTTGTAAACCCCATACAATAATTTCCTTTATATTCTTTACTATATGTTTTTGTAATACCATAATTATTAATTATAATAACAGGACTTTTTTCATTAATCTCTTTTTTACAAGATTTATATAATTTTTTGTTATACTTTTTTCCCAATTAAAAGAAAAAATAGTAGTTAATTGATTAATTTTAATAAAAAATTTTATAATTTAAACAGTTTAAATTATGTATATATTAAATATATATATAATTACATATACATATATTTTCCAAAATATAATGAAAAATTATATAGAAACTATGATGTTATATTTATACGTTTATTCTATTATTAAAAATATATTTATTGACGTTTACTGAAAAATACAGTATAATATTAAAAAACAAAGTACACATAAATATTTTTGTTGGAAAAGGAAAGAAGGGATAAGAGATTGCAATATTTTGAATTAGTAAGTCAATTCTATGAACAATCAAACATTTTATGAAGGAGGTACAGTTTTATGAAAAAATTTATTGTAACATTAACTACTTGTGCTTTGTGTGTATCTGCATTTAGCGTTACAGCTTTTGCTCAGGAACCAACAGATTTTTGGGAAGTTGCCGAGTGTGGCGGTACACAGATGGCAAGTTACAAAAGTATTCCTGAATTGCCCAACGCAGAGCCAAATTGGGAGACAGCTTTTGCTCAAGAACCAACAGATTTTTGGGAAGTTGCCGAGTGCGGCGATACACAGATAGCCAGTTACAAAAATATTCCTGAATTGCCCAACGCAGAGCCAAATTGGGAGGATAGTTCTGTTATCAGCAGGGCATCTTCTATTCAGGTAAATGTCCAATCACCACTTGAAACCTCTTGGCGTAATAGTTATAGCGATTATTACTATCAGGCTAACAGAGTTGTGGAAAGAATTGATGACTATTTAGCAAGTAAATTTGGTATTGATTTCTATTCTGTCTCACAACCGCATTGGTCTACAAAAACGACTAGCAGTTCTAGTAGTGTTTTATCTGATGCAACAAACAATGTAGGCAAAGGAAGTGCCGACTTAATGATCGCCTTTGCGGGATCTCTTGTTGATACATCAAAATCAGTTACTTTTGGAGTTGCTTATGTTGGACAGCCATATGCGTTAATATTTGACCATAGTTATACACAGAATTGCAAGAGTGCCCAGCACGAAACAGGACATACTTATGGTCTTCAGCATTGTAAAAACACTTGTGTTATGAAGCAAGGCTGGGATAAGAACTGGAATTTATTTGAACACCTTTGCTCCTCTCATAACAGCCAGTGGAACAGTGCTAAAAACAAATATTAAAATTTAGCAGTCATTAACTAGTATAGCATCCAGACAGAAATTAAACTGACCAGTTATTTGTCAAATATAGCATGATATAATATTTTACTAATATAACTGTGCATAACAGTTGGTTTTTAAAGTATAGTTTCTAGCTGTATTAAATACTAAATTATGTAGTTGGAAAAGTATGAGGGGGTTGGCAGCCCTCTCATACTACTTTTAAGGAGAATAGAAAATGACTAAGAAAATTTTAATCCCTATAATGGCATCATGTTTATTGCTTAGCAGCTGTACTAAAAGCGAATCAACTGAAAAAGCTCCAACAGAAACCGCCGCAACACCAAGTGGAAATATTTTGCTAACTGTAAATGGAGAACCAGTTTACAAAGAGGAATTAGAAAAAATAAAACCTAAATACGAAAAAAATGGATTAACAGAATCTGAAATTGTAGAAGGTATGATATTAGAATTAATTACACTTCAACAAGCAGATGAACTTTCTATTTCTGTTAATCAAGAAGATGTTGATTCCAGATATAATGAATTAGTTGATTTAGAGCAGCCTCTTTTTTATGAAAAAATGATTGAACAATACAAAAGTGAAGAAAACTACAAAGACGCATTATACTATAAATTAATTTATGATAAAGTGTCAACTAAAATAAAAGAATCTTTCTCTGATACATTTTCAATCAACAATGCACTTTTACAAGAACGCACTCAAGATTATATATCACAATATACAAGTGCAGATTTTAAAGAAAATAACATAAATGAAGAAGATTTTTCAAAGGAAGTTACTCAAACTTATAATGAATCATTTTTATCCGCTTTAGAGGATTTATATTTTAAAGCTTGGCAATATCAAGAGTCACAAATATGTGAATTATCCTTTGATAATTATAACAAGAATAATTTATTTCAAGTACAGGAATATGATATAACAGAAGATACCTTACAATTCAGGGGTAAAAGTTATGAAATGAAAAAAATTACGCCAGAAGAAATTAAAGATAGATTTGGGAATTACTTTTATCTACCAAAATCGATTGAAGATAGTTATGATGCAATTAACGGAAAAGCAATCCATGTTCCTGCTAAAGATGTACGAGGGCTTTATCTCACTTTAGGTACAAATCCGCCCATAACAATAAAGTTGATTGTTTCCCCAGTTCTTTCATTGTATAACGATTTTCAAGAAAATGGAATTATAAAAGGAACAGAGAATGGCTTGAATCAGATTGAATATGTTCAATCTGATCTTGGAATTTATTATTCTATAACTGCAAAGATGGAATATACAGAACTGGAAAATTTTTTAAACAGCTATATTCCTTATACTCAAATAGATAATACTTTAAATAGCAAAGATAATGCTAATATCATAACATCAATAAATAACTTTTCACAAAAAACCAAGCTTACAAACGGAAATTTATTTTTTAATGAATACATTCCAGCAACAAATGATATAGCTTATTTTAATCCAGATACTACCCATACAGAAAGGTGGGATTTAGAACAAGTTATAGAATATTTAGGCACTTCTTTTTATCCGTCTTATGTACCTGAAACACTAAAACTCTGTGAGGATTTTTATAGTGGTACATTTATTTCAGAATATATAGATAAGTCTATGTATTGGACTGTTGCATTTGAGGGAGATGCAGATTCTCCTATTTATGATAATTTTGGGTTGTTTTACAGTGATTCCTTTGATGACGAATATAATCCACTAAGAAAAAATTTATATATTGAAGTATCAAAAAACAAAATACCTGAATCTGATACTATATATTCATATGAAACAACAAATAAATCAAAAATTGGAAACACCGAATTAACAATAGGATTTTACAACGCTCCCTATTATGATGGCAAGGAAGACCCAACGGGATATTCTGAATATTTTGTTGCTGAATTTATGGTTGATAATGTGGGGTATCGTATTAAAAGTGAAAATTTATCACAAAAGGATTTTATCAAAATTTTAACATCAATTCCTGTATTCCAATAAGAAAAGCTTCATTGCTTTTCTTATTCTCAAGGATGCCTTTCTTCTCCTTGGTTCTAAGACCGGCTGTATGGGAATATTCCTGTGCAGCCAGCCTTACAAACGTACCAGGGCATATCTGAAAATTACTTTTAAACTGTCAAATTGCACAAAGAGTATATTACTCTGGCAAGTTCCAAATGTTTTACCAAAAAGCTGCTGTATTGTCTTTTAAAGGGTGCTGGCACTTAAGCCCTGTACCAATGTCTGCTCTTTTAGCCACCTTTCTTCATATTTTATTACCACCATTTGCAAAGTCATGTTCCATTGAAATAATTTTATACATACTGCAATCCCACATATACAGTTATCAAGATATTATAAACATATTATCATAACAGCATATAATTTCCCATAAATCCTTAAATATTTTTTATAATTACATTATATCTAATTTTTGTGTCTGCTGCTCTTTATTAATAGTAAATTCATCCAATGTACCAAAACGGTATTTCTTCTCTTCTAGAAATGACAATACATCATCAAGTGCCTCACAATTTGACTTTGAAATATTATGTATAAGCGGCAGTGCACCTTTATGGTAATTTTCTTTAAAATGGTTTACAACATAATCTTTTCCAGGCTGGTTCTCTGTATCATAATCGTAATATGCCATACTCCAGAAAATAGTATAATATCCCATATCTTTTACTACCTGCAGGCTTCTTTCACTAAACTCACCCATTGGCGGGCGGATAAAAGGGTCCATTTTACAGCCAGTTACTTTCTTATACGCCTTTGCACAATCCTTAATTTCCCTTTTTATATCTGATACAGATTTGCCAGGCAGGCTTGGATGTGTACAAGTATGGTTTCCTACAAGATGCCCCTGCTTTTTCATCTGTTTTACAAGGTCTGGATTTGATTCTATAAAAGGCTTTGTAACAAAGAAAATTGCCTTTGCGTTATGTTTTCTTAAAGTTTTTAGAATACTCTTTGTATATCCATTCTCATATCCACAGTCAAATGAAAGATAAATTACTTTTTCTTTTGTTTTTTCATTTATATAATAAGCATTATAATCTGAAAATCTCATGCCTGAAGGAATTCCTCCACCAGCTTTTTCATGTTTATCTTTCCTTATAATATACCATTCATGTTTAACATTTGAATATTTAGAATAGCCCGCCGCCTGTTTTACTGCTGCTTCTGTCCTTTGTATATTATTTTCTTTATTGCCGTATATAGGTTGTACTGCTATACATGATACACAAAGTATCCCTGTAATTATCTTTTTTACAACACGTTTTATCTCTTTTTTACTCATTTTCCCAGTTACAGTTCACACCCCCCAATAAACCATTGTGAAATGTGACGAAATTTATTTT
>CAQGLR010000061.1 GCA_948794795.1 uncultured Lachnospiraceae bacterium
TGCCAGATACAACATAATTTTTATTATGTTATATCTTTTTAATATTGATTATAACGAATCTATATAGCATGTTTTAAGAACAAATATAAAATATGTAATTGATATTTAGGGAAGTGACAAGATGCCAAAAGATACAAGGAAAACAAATGGATACTTTAATATTGTATCTTCGGAAGATAACAATCCTCTTCTTATAAAAGAATTGGCAGGGATATGGTTTGGTTATATTGAAAAAATAATGAGACCTTCTTCATATGCCCGTTACCATAGCCATGTTGTTAAATATATTCTTCCATATATAGGAGATATGGCAGCAGAAAATTTTAATAGGAATACGTTGTCATCAGTACTTGGTTTCTTAAGGTCAGGTGATTGTAAAAAAGGTTCTCTTTCGCAGTATACTGTTTATATACTTGAAGGAATAATGCGTTCTATGTTTCGTTATGGGGCAGAGAATAATCTTGTGCCAGAAGTTTATTTTGGAAAAGCAGAGTATGCAGTTGTAAATAAGAAAGATGCAATGCCATTGCCAGCATTTGACCTACACAGATTTATATGTGGTATTAGAAGCCAGGATATTGACTTGCAGATACAAGTTATGCTGCCTTTGTATGCAGGGCTTAGCCTTTCAGAAATATGTGGGCTTAGATGGGAAGATATAGATTTAAAAACGGGAAAAATTCATATACACAGGAATATTATGCGTATACAACAGAAAGCAGGAGCTTCTGGCAGTGGTGCAACGGTTCTGGCAGAGTGTGAGCTTCCTATAAATGGGTGCAGGGAATTTGTAATGCCAGAAAAGTTAAGGTTTCTTTTAAAGAAAGCCTCTAATGGACGTAAGGTAATACAGGAAAGCTATGTTGCAGGTGTTGATAAAAAAACGGGCAAGGGAAGGAAAAAACTGTCTGCTGACATGCCAGCAGACAGCACAGGTATGCTTCCTCCAGATGGAAGAACACTGCAGTACCGTTTAAAAGCAGCTGGTAAAGAAGCTGGTGTTCCATGGATTACTTTCCAGGTGCTAAGGGATACATTTGTAGTGATGTGCCTGCAGGCAGGGGGAGATGTATATAGTATAGCATATTTACTTGGAATTAATGTGTCTGCTGTATGTGAAAGGTATGGGGCGTGGCTAGTGAAAGATGACAGTTTCTTAGAGGGAATTGGGGAATATGTTTTATGAAATATAAAAATTACTATAGAAAGAATGTTTTTGGTTTAGATAGTATTTTAGTTCATAATAATTGTTGAGGAGAAAGATAATGATTCATTTTAATGTTCCATCTTTTGTTGGTACAGAATTACAATATATAAAAGAAGCTGTGGATAACCATAAAATTTGCGGTGATGGATATTTTACTAAGAAATGTAATGAATGGTTTGAAAACAGGTTTGATGCACAAAAAGTATTGCTTACTACCAGTGGTTCAGCTGCCCTGGATATGGCAGCGCTGCTTTGTGGGCTGAAACCAGGTGATGAAGTTATATTGCCAAGTTTTACATTTTCAAGTACTGCTAATTCATTTGTTTTGGCTGGTGCTGTTCTTGTATTTGTTGATATAAGGCCAGATACTATGAATATTGATGAAACTAAGATAGAAGCAGCAATTACAGATAAAACAAAAGTGATTTGTCCTGTCCATTATGCAGGTGTTGCCTGTGAGATGGACACTATAATGGATATTGCCAGAAAATATAATTTATTTGTTGTTGAAGATGCTGCCCAGGGAGTCATGAGTACATATAAGGGCCAGGCACTTGGGACTATAGGAGACTTTGGATGTTATTCATTTCACGAAACTAAAAATTATACCATGGGTGAGGGGGGCGCAGTTGTTATAAATAATCCTGCATATATTGAAAAAGCAGAAATTTTGCGTGAGAAAGGTACTAACAGAGCCCAGTTTTTCCGTGGACAAGTTGCAAAATATAACTGGGTTGATTTTGGTGATAGTTACCTTCAAAGTGATTTAAATGCTGCTTATCTCTGGGCACAGTTAGAGAAAGCAGATGAAATTAATAATAACCGTCTTTTAACCTGGAATATATATAATGAAGCATTTAAACCTTTGGCAGACAAAGGAATTATTGAGCTTCCTGTTATTCCAGAAGAATGTATCCATAATGCACATATGTACTATATAAAATGCAAGAATATTGATATTAGACAAAAATACATTAAATTTATGAAAGATAATGATGTACTTTGTGTATTTCATTATGTTCCATTACATAGTGCACCTGCTGGTTTAAAATTTGGAAGGTTTGTTGGAGAAGATGAGTATACAACAATTGACAGTGGGCGCTTAGTACGTTTGCCTATGTACTATAATATTACAAAAAATGATTTGAAGTTTGTAATTAGAAAGACTCTTGAGTTTTTTCTAAACCAGGACCTGTTATAGTATTTTAAATATTCAAAGGTGGAAAGAAGGCTTATATAATGATTCGTATTGCTGTAA
Source organism: uncultured Lachnospiraceae bacterium (assembly GCA_948794795.1). Taxonomy (GTDB): domain Bacteria; phylum Bacillota; class Clostridia; order Lachnospirales; family Lachnospiraceae; genus Butyribacter. The sequence goes on from CAQGLR010000061.1 coordinate 2,466, forward strand.
TTATGGGAAAAATGGACCCAGGCGGTAAAAAGAATTTAGTTATGGAATATTATCGGCATATTGACCCCCAAAAGGTACAGTTTGATTTTATTTGTGATTCTGATTCAAAAGCTATCCCATATGAAGAAATTAAGAGTCTTGGAGGCAGGGTTTATAAGATTAGGCCATATCAAAGAATACTTGCTAATATGTCAGATATCTATAAGCTTTGCAGAAAAAACAGATATCTAGTTATGCATGCTTATAACAGTACTATGAATCTGTTTCCAATGTTTGTGGCTAAAATAAGTGGTATTCCTGTCAGAATTTCGGAAAGTCTTTCTATGGCTCACGATGGTGACTGGAAAACTATTATTAAAAAAGTTTTGCGCCCTATGTCTAAATGGTTTGCAAATTATTATATGTCTTGTGGAAATGACTGTGGCATATGGCAGTTTGGCAATAAACTTTTTGATTCTGGAAAAGTTGATGTATTTAAGACTGTAATTAATACAAAATTTAATTCTTTTGATCCTGCATTAAGAGATAAAACCAGGAAAGAATTTGGCTGGGAAGACAATATTGTGATTGGTCATATTGGAAGGTTTACTCTTCAGAAAAATTCAGTACATCTCATTGAAATTTTTGCTGCTATTGCTAGAAAAGAACCAAGGGCGGTTTTGTGTTTAATTGGTGATGGTGAATTGAAACTTGATATAATGACTAAAATTAAAGATTTAGGAATTGGAAAACAAGTAAATTATCTTGGTATGCGTGAAGATATACAACAGTTTTATAATGCTATGGATGTATTTTTATTACCTTCATTATATGAAGGACTTCCGGTTGTAGGTCTTGAAGCAGAAAGCTGTGGACTTCCAGTGTTCTTTTCAACAGAAATTACAAGAGAAGCAAATACCTGTGAACTTGGACACTTTATTGGCCTGGATTTAAAAGAAGATAAATGGGCTGATGAAATCTTAAAGGCTGCTAAAGAAAATATGCCAATCCGAAGAAGCCATGCAAAAGAGGTAGCTGCAGCAGGATTTGATTCTGCATCTGAAGCAATAAGGCTGCAGAAATATTATATAAAAGCAATAAGAAAAGTGCGGCAGAGGTGATTTTGATGGATAATATTAAGGAATATAATTTATTCTTGTGTGATTCACCATATCAGATATTAAGTGCAGTAAATATAATAGAAATGCAGAAGGCTAGAAACAGGTCACTGATGTGTGTAATTAATATGTTTACTGGATGTAATAATATTCTTTATGAATTAAAAAGACGTGGTTTTAATATTTTTGAATTTAAATTAGAAAAATTAAACAAGGCATTTAAAATAATAAAGTATTTATTGGATTGCTGCCAGTTAAGAAAAATAACCAAGAACAGAAGATTAAAAATATTTGTTTCATCCCAGAGTGGATACGTTGTATTATTTTATTTTTTTCTATACCAGAAAAAATATGAATTGGTTTTTTATGATGAGGGTTTATATTCTTATACATGTTTTTTTTCTACAGGAAACCCTTTTGAAGAGTATTTTAAAAATCATGTTTTTTTTAAATATATATTTGGTAAAAAACATCCTGTATTTAATAAAACAATATATTTGTATGCGCCCAAATTTGCAAGAGAGGATTCTTCAGCTAATTTTTGCAGGATAGAGATGTCTTATAATATGTGTAGCAGTTTTTTAAAAGATAAACCAGATAAAATAATTGTCCAAAGTAAAATAATTATTTTTGACCAGTATTTTTTAAACAATAGTATAGAATATAAAAAATATTTAAAATTATTACATTATATATATAAAAATTCAAATTATAAAATATGTATTAAAAAACATCCAAGGAATGAATACATTAGTTATGAGTCAGATGAAATAAAAATAGTTGCGAATGATAATAATTTATGGGAAGCTGAAGCAGTTGGAATTGGGATTACAGATAGAATACTTATAACATATTATTCTTCGGCTGTATTTATGCCAGCAATTTTAAATAACTGTTCGTATACTATTATTTTGTTGTATAAATTAATACTTAAACCTGATATTACCCTTTATAAGGTTATAGATGATTTTGTTACCAGATTCCAGCGTTATTCAGATAATGTAAAAGTATTTGTACCATCAACAGTTTTGGAATTAATACAAATAATAAAGGATTGTTAAATATGTCAATGGGTATTATTAAGATATGTAAAATTAAATTGTTTAAAGAATATTTCTTTCAGTTTATAGCTATATTAATGTTTTTTTTGCTTATTTTTATGAAAGTTTCACCATCAATAAAAAGTATATGTGAAATAGTACTTATGGGGCTGGGGGTAATATTATTAATATACAGTTTATCAATCTCAAAGGACAGAAATAAAATTATTATATATTTATTGTTTATTATTATTCTTGCTTTTATGAATATGCTTATAGCAGGCTCTGTAGATATTAAAGATATTTTAAAATTTATTATTGTCCATACTCCAATATCTTTAACTATAGTTTATAGTAAATATAAATGCCCTTTACTTTGGAAATCATTGTTCTGGGTTGTGGCGCTATTTTTGCTTTCCAGGATTTTATTTGTAGACCACTACAGAATCTTTTATGATACAAGCAGCAATATGGTTTCCATTTACCTTATTATATTATTATGGTTGTATGAATACCAGCTGTGTGATGGTTTTAAAAAAATTTGCAGACCTAGTATTATTTATCCAGTTACAATATTTATATTAAGTGTATTGTCACAGGGAAGAATGGGAATACTGGTCTCTGCTTTTCTATTAGTGATGGTGGTTTTTTCCAGGTATTTCTTAGATAAAAAAGAAAACCATCTTACAAGGTTGGCGAAGCAAACGGTATTGTTGTTAATACTTATAATAGCTTTAATATATATTAGAATAAATTTTACTGAAATTGTTGCAAAGTATTTGCCTAGATTTTCAGTGGCAAACAGTTATGATACTGCAAGTAGTAATGCGATAAGGGTTTCATTTTTAAGGGATTATATTAAGGAATGTGGGAATATAGTAAATTTCTTATTTGGATTAGATTTTTCGCAGACTTCACATCTGGCTAGTTATGAAGGCGGTAATGTGCATAATTCATATTTAATGGTACATTCATATCTCGGAATATTTGGACTATTATTATTTTTATTTGTCCAGATAAAAAGTATGAAGTATTTATGGGAATCCAGGCAATATTATATGTTTTTTACTTTAGTTGCTTTTGCAATTCGTATTATAACAGATTATTGTGTTCCCGGAAATATAGGAGATATAATGTGGATGTGTCTTATAGCTATTGATTTTAAAAACAGGGGATTTAAGATATGTCAAAAAGAGTTACAATAATTAAGTCTGGAATCTGGTATACAATTAGTAATTATTTAATTAAAGGTATGGATTTTCTTACAATACCGATATTTACCCGTCTGCTTAGTGTTAATGAGTATGGTGCATATAATAATTTTGTATCTTGTTTACAAGTAATATTTGTAATTGGTTCTGTATGTATAGATGCATCACTTATTAGTGCAAGATTTGATTATAAAGATAAATTAGTTCCATATATTAAAACTGTATTAATATGTGGTAATATTTCTACATTATTACTTGGGGTGGTATCTTTTTTTTGCCAGAAAACAATTACAACATTGTTTTCAATTGATTCATACATGATGTTTTTAATTTTTTTATATTGTCTTTTTAGGCCGAGCCTGGATGTTTTCCAGCAAATTGAAAGGTTTAATTACCACTATAAGGTTAGTGTTGCTGTAAGTGCAATTTCGTCTGTGTTATCAGTAATTATTTCTTTTATTTTAATTGCATATATGCCTGATAAATTATATGCAAGAATATTAGGAGCTTATGGCCCATTAATTGTAATTTCATTTATTTTTTATTGTAAATATATATTTAAAAAGGAAAAATTTAAAATTGCATATGCGAAGTACGCTATGAAAATATGTATACCTTATATCCCACATTCTTTAGCGGTCACTATACTATCTTCAACTGACAGGATTATGATTAACTATTTCCAAAGTACAAAAGAAGTTGCTTATTATAGTATTGCATATACGTGTGGTATTGCTATGTCAATATTTGCTACATCATTAAATAGTGCTTTTGCACCTTGGTTAGGTGAGAAAATAAATTCAAATTCCGTTAAAGGGGTTAATAATGTATGCAGGAAATATATTGCTATTTTCTTAGTTCCGTTATTTTTTGTATCTATTATTTCACCAGAAATATTGTTGGTTTTAGGGGGACAGCAATATTTGGCTGCTAAATATGTTATACCACCTGTAATAATAAGCTGTTATATACAATTTATTTATAGTTTATTTGTAGATGTTGAACAATTTGCTAAACGTACAGCAGGTATGGCAGTTATTTCAGTAATTGCTGCAATAATAAATATTGGTTTGAATATTTGGTTTCTGCCTGGATATGGATATATGGCTGCTGCTTATACTACACTTATCAGTTATATTTGTTTGATGTTAATGCATTATATTACAATATGCAGGATTGGATATAAGGATTTATATGATATAAAATTTATATTGCTGACACTTATTGTTTTTGGAATATTTGTTTTTACTATGGTTATTTTTTATGAAATGTTTCTAGTCCGCATATTTATATTAATAATTTGTATATTTATATTTTTGTCTGTATGTATAAAATACAGAAATAAAATAATTTTGTTGATAAAAGGAGATAACCATGTTTGACTTAGATAATTTTATTAGAGAATATGTTATAAAAAGACCAGAAAGCATGTTTTTGCAGGATATTGAGGCTAACAGGACAGAACTTTCAAAGAAAATTGAAGGAAAAAGTATTCTTGTAATTGGTGGTGCAGGTTCTATTGGTTCATCGTTTATTAAAGCTGTATTGCCATTCAGGCCTTCTAGCTTAACAGTAGCAGATATTAATGAAAATGCTCTCGCAGAGTTAACAAGGGATCTTAGATCTACTAAGGGGATGTTTGTACCAGAGGATTATGTTACATATCCAATGGATTTTGCATCTCCTGTATTTGAAAAGATGTTACGTAAACATGATGGATTTGATATTGTAGGTAATTTTTCTGCCCATAAACATGTCAGGTCAGAAAAAGATATTTATTCTGTTGAAGCACTTATTCAGAACAATGTATTACATGCAAAACTTTTACTTGACCTTTTAGCTAAATTTCCTCCAGAAGAATATTTTTGTGTTTCTACAGATAAGGCAGCTGGCCCTGTAAATATTATGGGTGCTAGTAAAAGAATTATGGAGGATGTTATATTTGCATATTCTAATAAATTTCCAGTAAAAACAGCAAGGTTTGCTAATGTTGCTTTTTCTAATGGTTCACTTCCAGCAGGATTTCTTGCACGTATCCAGAAGTTACAGCCATTAAGTGCACCATCAGATGTTAAGAGATATTTTGTATCACCAGAAGAGAGTGGACAGATTTGTATGCTGGCATGTATACTTGGTGGCAATAGGGAAATATTTTTTCCAAAATTAGAAAAAGAACAAATGATGACATTTGATGAAATGGCCACAGCATTACTTAGAGAAAATGGATACAAAGCCATTATGTGTGGAAGTGATGAAGAGGCAATTGAAAAAGCTGAAGCACTTAAATCAGGAAGTGTTTTATATCCAGTACATTATTCCAAATCAAATACATCAGGTGAGAAAGCTTATGAAGAATTTTATATTGATGGCGAAAATACTGATATGGAGCGTTTTAAGGCACTTGGTGTAGTAATAGATAAAGAAATTCCTGATATAGATAAGATAAATCTTTTATTTAGTAAATTTAATGAAGTATTTAGTAAAGATAAAGCAACAAAGGAAGAAGTGGTTTCTATTATAAAAATGTATCTTCCAAATTTTGAACACATTGAAACTGGCAAATCTTTAGATAGTAAAATGTAAAAGTGTTAGGGAGGTATAAAAATGAACAGATTTATTCCGTTATCAGTTCCAAATTTTGAAGGAAATGAAAAAAAATATGTTGATGACGCTATAATGCAAGGATGGGTGTCTACAGGCGGAGAATATGTGGACAAGCTTGAAAAACAACTTGCTAGTTTTTTATGTGTTAAAGATGCTGCTGTGTGCCAGAGTGGGACAGCTGGCATACATCTTTCATTAGTGGATTGTGGTATACAGCCAGGTGATATGGTAATTGTACCAGCGCTTACATTTATAGCAGCTGTAAATCCTGTGAGATACCAGTTTGCGGAACCAGTTTTTATGGATTGTGATGATTCACTTTGCATAGATCCATTTAAATTTGAAAAGTTCTGTGCAGAGGAATGTAATGTAGAAGATGGTATGCTTATACATAAGACATCAAGGAAACATGTAAAAGCTGTTATTGTAGTACATGTTTTTGGGAATATGGCAAATATGGAATCTATAATGGAAACAGCAACAAAGTATAATCTTATAGTAATTGAAGATGCAACAGAAGCTCTTGGAACATATTATACAGATGGCAGATATAAGGGCAGGTATGCTGGGACTATTGGTGATTATGGTGTATATTCATTTAATGGAAATAAAATTATTACTACTGGAGGAGGTGGGGCAGTTACTTCGGATAGTCCTGGAAATGTAGCACATATAAGATATCTTTCAACGCAGGCAAAAGATGATCCTTATTATTATATCCATAATGAAACAGGTTATAATTACCGTATGACAAATGTGCAGGCGGCTATTGGTGTAGCGCAGATGGAAGAATTGGAGGAATTTATCAAGCGTAAGAATGAAAACTATTATATGTATATAAAATTGTTTGAAGGTTTTGAGTATGGCAGGATAAAAAGTTTTTCTGAAAGAGCTTTTTCTAATAAATGGTTTTATTCCCTTGAGATATCAATGGACAGATTAAAATGTGGACTACGTGATATTATTACAGAACTTAACAAAAGAGGAGTACAGACTCGGGCATTGTGGGGATTAATTAATGAACAGAAACCTTACAAGGATTATATTGCATATGAAATAGAGAAAGCAAAATATTATAGTTTATGTATTTTAAATATACCATGCAGTACTAGTATTACTAAAGAAGATATAAATTATACAACATTGCAGATTAAAGATGTATTGGAGGGATTTGCCTGTGGATAAAGAACGTATGAAGAAATTTATTGGGGAAAAATCTATGTCTATAGTAGATGCAATGGCAAAAATTGATATAAATGCTAAAGGTATTTTATTTATAACAGATGAAAACGGGAAACTTGATGGTTGTATTTCAGATGGAGACATAAGAAGGTGGTTATTAAAAACAGGAGATTTGTCTGCAGAAGTGAAGAGTGCGATGAGTAGTTCTCCTAAATTTTTGTTTATTGATGAAAAACAAAAAGCTGAAAAATTTATGCGTAAAGAATTTATTACTGCAGTTCCTGTTATAGATAGTAAAAAAAAGATTGCAGATGTTGTTCTTTTATGTGAAATTACAGAAAAAAAATTAGTGGAAAAAAAGAAAGATCTTTCTGGCGTGCCTGTAATAATTATGGCAGGAGGCAAAGGGACACGTTTATATCCATATACTAAGATTTTGCCAAAACCACTTATTCCTATTGGGGAAACGCCGATTGTTGAAAGAATTATAAATTGTTTTACAGAATATGGAATTAGTAGATATTATATGACTGTAAATTATAAAAAGGGGATGATTAAGTCATATTTTGCTGACCTGCAGCCCGGATACCAGATTAAATATATTGAAGAAAACAAACCATTAGGAACAGGAGGCAGCATTAAACTGGTTAAGGAGAAATTTAAAATTCCATTGTTTGTTACAAATTGTGATTCATTAGTTTTAACAGATTATGGTACTTTATATGATTTCCATGTTAAATCAGGTAATGTCATTACTATTGTTTCAGCTCTTAAGAATATAACTGTACCTTATGGTGTGTTACATACAAAGGAAAATGGGGAAATATCAAGTATGGATGAAAAGCCAAAATTGTCTTACTTTATCAACACAGGTATGTATGTAATTAACCCAGAAGTAATTGGTAAAATTCCTGATAATACATTTTTTCATATGACACAACTTGTTGATTATGTAATGAAGGATGGTGGAAAAACTGGAATGTATCCAGTTAGTGAAGATTCTTTTCTTGATATGGGAGAATTTGATGAAATGCAGAGAATGGAAAAAAAGTTGGATCTGGAGAAAAAACAATGAAAGAAAAAATTGTTTTAATTGGTTTTGGAGGCCATGCAAAAAGTGTAATTGATAGTATTGAAGCATCTGGAGAATATAAAATTGCAGGATATACAGATATAAAAAACAGGATAAATTATAAAGGTTATAATTTTATTGGGACGGACAGGAATTTACATAATATATATTTAGATGGTGTGCATAATGCATGTATTACTGTTGGTTATATGGGAAGTAGCGATTTAAGAGATAAGTTATACTATATGGTAAAAGAAACAGGATTTAAACTACCTGTAATAAAAGACCCATCAGCTATAATAAGTAGTAGTGCAAAAATTGGAGAAGGTACTTTTATAGGCAAGGGATGTATTGTAAATGCGGAAAGTATGATAGGCAGAATGTGTATTATTAATACAGGTTCAATTATAGAACATGGAAATATTATAGGGGATTTTACACATATAGCTGTAAAAACAGTTCTATGTGGTGATATTAATATTGGAAATCATTGTTTTATAGGAGCTAATTCAACTGTTATACAAGGGGTGGTAATTGGGGAAAATGCAGTTATAGGAGCTGGTTCAGTAGTAATAAATGATTTGCAAAGTGGATGTACGTCTGTTGGCATACCGGCAAAGCCAGTTAAATAAAAGGAGTAGGCAAAATGGAAAAGGTATTAATAATTGCAGAGGCAGGGGTAAACCATAACGGTGATATAAATCTTGCAAAAAATCTTGCTCTGGCAGCAAAAGAATGTGGAGCAGATATTGTAAAGTTCCAGACAGCAGAATTATCTTCCCTTGTTTCAAAATATGCAGATATGGCAGATTACCAGAAGGAAAATATAGGAAAAGAAACTACTCAGCGTGAAATGTTAAAGAAACTGTTATTAAGCTATGATGATTTTAGGAAACTTGCATGTTATTGTAAAGAAATAGGAATACAGTTCCTTTCAACACCATTTGATATTAACAGTATTAAATTTCTAGAAAGTCTTGGATGTAATTTTTGGAAAATCCCCTCTGGTGAAATTACAAATCTTCCATATCTTGCAGAGATTGCTAGAACACATAAGCCTGTAATTATGTCAACTGGCATGTGTACTATGGATGAAGTGGAAGCTGCTATAAATATATTGGAATCATATGACAGTGGTGAAATAACATTGCTGCATTGTACAACAGAATATCCTGCACCGTTTGTAAATGTTAATCTTAGGGCAATGTCTGCAATGCATAATAAATTTTTAAAACCTGTAGGATATTCAGACCATACTACAGGTATTGAAGTTTCCATTGCTGCTGTTGCAATGGGTGCTGTAGTAATTGAAAAGCATTTTACATTAGATAAAGAGATGGAAGGACCAGACCATAAGGCGAGTCTTGAACCAAATGAGTTAAGGGCAATGGTTACTGCTATCCATAATATAGAATCTGCAATGGGCAGTAGTGTTAAGGAACCATCGTTAGAAGAGTTAAAAAATAGGAAAGCAGCAAGGAAAAGCATTGTTGCAAAAAGAGATATATATAAAGGCGAAATTCTTACAGAAGAAAATATTACAACAAAAAGACCAGGAAATGGTATAAGTCCTATGGAATGGTTTAATGTGATAGGAACATATGCTGTCAGGGATTTTAGGGAGGATGAGTTAGTGGAATTATGAGAAAAATTGCTGTTATAACTGCTACAAGAGCAGAATATGGATTGCTTAAACCAGTAATTGTATCATTAAAAAAATATGAGGATGAAGGGTTAAAAACAGAAGTTATTGTTACAGGGACTCATCTTAGCCAGAACTATGGTTATACAGTTAATGAAATTGAAAAGGATAATATATGTATTTCCCATAAGGTATATATTTCTGTTAATTCTACAGATGCTGTTGATATTTCTAATAACCAGGCAGAAGTATTGATAGAATTTACAAAACTATTTTTAAAAGAAAACTATGATGCAGTACTTATCCTTGGAGATAGATATGAAAGTCTTGCTATTGCTATAGCAGCAGGAAATACTAATACTCCTTTGTTTCATATGTGTGGTGGTGATACTACAGAAGGTGCTTCTGATGAATGGATACGGCATTCTATTACAAAGATGGCTTATTTACATTTTGTAACAAATGAAAAAAGTAAAAAAAGAGTAATCCAGCTTGGTGAAAATCCAGAGAGAGTTTTTAACTATGGTTCTACAAGTATTGATAATATTTTAAATACAAAAATGTTGTCAAAAGAAGATGCTCTTAAAAGTATAGGGCTTAAGAAATGCAGGTATGCTATATGTACATATCATCCAGTTACAATAGGTATTAAGGATATAGACTGTATGTTACTTCAGTTTCTGGAGGCAGTAAAGAAATTCCCAGAAATAGAATTTATTGTTACAAAATCTAATGCAGATTTAGGAGGAGCAAGGATTAATATGTTGTTTGACAGGGAGGAAGGAAATATAAATAATCTTCATGTTTATACTTCTTTAGGAGTTAAACGTTATCTTTCCTTGGTAAAACATTCTGAATTTGTGATTGGTAATTCATCAAGTGGAATTATTGAAGCTCCTGCATTACATGTTCCATCTGTAAATATTGGGGACAGGCAGCGTGGCAGGTTACAGTGTAAAAGTATAATTAATTGTAATGAAAGTACAGAAGATATAATTTATGCAATTCATCATGTACTGGATAAAGAATTTAAAGATAATTGTCTGTCAATAGAATGTCCATATGGTGATGGCAGTGCTGCTGGAAATATTGCTGCTAAAATAATGGAAATTATTGATGAGAATGGTATTGATTTAAAAAAGAAATTTTATGATTTATAAAAGTTTTACTAAAACAGAAAATATAGATGGAGGTGCATATGGTTTTAAAAATTCTTGTAATAGGACTGGGTTCAATGGGAAAACGCAGAATCCGTCTTCTTAAAGCAATTAATAGCAGTATTGTGGTATATGGTGTTGATAAAGATAATGAACGTTGTATACAGGTTTCTAATGAATATAAAATAAAAACATATACAAATTTAAGTGATGTATTGTATGGAATGGATATAAAACCAGATGCAGCAATAATTTCAACATCACCATTATCACACGCAGCTATTATTAGTGAATGTCTTGCAGCAGGGCTGGATGTTTTTACAGAATTAAATCTTGTAAGTGATAAATATGAAGAAAATATAAAACAGGCTGCTTCCAAAGGAAAAGTCCTTTTTCTTTCATCAACTTTTCTGTACCGTGATGAAATACAGTATATATGGAAAAAAGCAGAAAGCTGCAATACAGTATTAAATTATACTTACCATGTTGGACAGTATTTGCCAGACTGGCATCCATGGGAAGATTACAGGGACTTTTTTGTTAGCGACAAACGCACAGATGGCTGCAGGGAGATTTTTGCGGTTGAATTTCCATGGCTTCAGAAAGTATTTGGACCAGTTAAAGATTTTAATGTTATAAAAGGTAAAAGCTCATTGCTGGATGTGGATTATCCTGATACATACCACCTTTTGCTGTACCATGAGAATGGTACAATGGGATCATTACAAGTGGATGTAGTTTCAAGAAAAGCTGTAAGGAACCTGGAAATTTATGGTGGAGATATATACCTGTTATGGGATGGTACACCAGAGGGGTTAAAGTTGTATAATTATGAAGCAAAAAAATATGAAAATATAATTTTATATGACAATGTGGAACACATGGAAGGATATAGCAGATTTGTTATAGAAAACGCATACCAGAATGAACTTGAAGCTTTTTTAGAAGAAGTTTCTGGCAGAAAAGCAGCAAAATACAGCTTTGAAGAAGATATGGAAACATTGAGGTTAATTGATATGATTGAGGGAAAAGCATGAAGGAATGGAAAGTATTATTTATAGGGGTTGGTTCTATTGCAAAGAGACATATAAAAAATATTGTTACTGTTATTATGCAAAGAAGTGAGAAAATACAAATTGATGTATTCCGTTCTGGTAATAGAAATTCTTTAGATAGTGATATAAAAAGTTTTGTGTCTTTAGTCTATTATGAATATAATAAAGTTCCTTATGATTATGATATAGTTTTTGTGACTAATCCTACACAGTTCCATATAGATACTATTAAGACATTTCATAAAAAAGGAAAGCATTTTTTTATAGAAAAACCTTTATGTCCAACATGGCAGATAAAACAGCATATAATATATCCTGAAAAAGATAGTATATATTATATTGCAGCACCACTTAGATATAATCCTGTAATTAAATATATTAAGGAAAATATATTTTTGGAAAATGTAATATCTGCTAGATGTATCAGTTCTAGTTATCTGCCAGAATGGAGACCGGGTAAAGATTACAGGGATACATATAGTGCCCATAAAGATATGGGAGGAGGTGTAAGCATTGACCTTATCCATGAATGGGATTATATAACATACATCTTTGGTTTTCCCGAAATAGTAAAGTATATTCATGGGAAAAAATCAAAGCTTGAAATTGACAGTGATGATTTTGCAATTTATATAGCAGAATATAGAAAACAGATAGTTGAGATACATTTAGATTATTTTGGCAGAAAACCTATAAGGGAAATTATGCTTTTTATGGAAGATGATACTGTTGTAGGTGATTTGGTAAAAAATGAAATATATTTTTTAAAAAAGGATAAAAAAATTGTGTTTGATGAAACACGTGATGATTACCAAAAACGGGAATTAAATTATTTTTTTGATCTGGTTTGTGGAAAAGAAACAAATAATAATGATATTATACACGCATTAAGTGTTTTAAAATTAACCCAGGGGGAATTATAAAATGAATATTTTATTTACTATTTGTGGCAGGGCAGGTTCTAAAGGTATAAAAAATAAGAATATACTTAATTTTGCTGGTAATCCTCTTCCATATTATACAATTTCTGCACTTGATTTATTTTTAGAAAAAACAAGTTTAGATATTAAAGGTGATATAGCTGTCAATTCTGACAGTATGGAATTATTAAAAATAATGGAAGAAAATCCTATAAGGTCTTTAGAATTGATAAAACGTAGTCCAGAGCTTGGTGGTGATAATATTGGAAAAATTGAAGTAATTAGAAACTGTCTGGAAAATATGGAGAAAAGAAAAAAATGTATATACGAAATAGTAGTTGACCTTGATATTACATCACCTTTGCGTACAGTTATGGATATAGAAAAACTTATAAATAAACATATTGATAAAAAACCTGATGTTACAGTGTCTGTAACACCAGCAAGGAGAAATCCATATTTTAACCAGATAAAGGATACTGGACACGGATTTAAAAAGGTTATTGAATCAGATTATACAGCAAGGCAACAGGCTCCAGAAATATTTGACTTGAATGCTTCATTATATGCATACTCCCCTGGATATTTGAGAAGTGGGAAAGGGGTGCTTGATGGATATTGTGAATGTATAAAGATGTATGATACAGGGGTACTCGATATTGATAGTGGAAATGATTTTGAATTAATGGAAGTTATAGCAAGATATCTTTTTCAGAAAAATCCTGGTTTTATGGAGGTTTATAAAAACATATGTACAAAAGTAAAGAATTAGAAATGGACATACAGGAATTATTGTTCCACCAGTTAGACAATTTTTGGAAAAATTATGATAAGTGTACTATTAGTAAAATTATACCTGATGCACTTTATTTGATGGAAAAAAATTATTCTGCTATGCCATCTACGAGATTTTATAATAATGATAATATGGTTTTTTCTCCATATTATTCAGTAACATGGATGATATTTTTATACCGTCTTGCTTATCTTGTAAATATAAAAAAAGAGGATGAAGACAAGCATGAAGCAGCAATATTATATTACTTGAATAAAATTATGCATTCTGTAGATTGGTATTACGAAGTAAAATTGCCAGTACATTTTATGGCAGAGCATCCTTTAGGCAGTGTTCTGGGGCGTGCACAATATGGAGATTATTTATTTGTATACCAAGGTACAACAGTAGGAGGTAATAGAAAAGATGGGAAATTATATTATCCCGTGCTTGGAAATAATATTTTAATATATGCAAATTCAACTATTCTTGGTAACTGCCATATAGGTAATAATGTAATTATTTCAGCAGAATCATATATAATCAATGAAACAATACCATCTAATTGTATTGTGTTTGGAAAGTCACCTGATATTGTTATAAAAAATAAAAGTGAGGAAGAAATTAAGGATATGACATCATTTATATGGAAATGGTAAATTTATATAATGTAACTCTTAGATATTAGCATTGAAATAAGTATACAATACTTGGATTAATGTATGTTCATGTAATAAGCCACAGAATTATTAAGAAAAGTATAAATATAATGACAAGATGGCAGGAATAATTAAGATTGAAGGTTCTTCCAATAGGTCATAATTGTTTTTTGCTAGTTCAACATAATATAAATAGTTCTGGAATTTTGTTGTGTTTTTCTTTAACTTTTACTAAATAATTTTACAATGCTTTACTATTGATATACTTTATGGTAAAATTAAAACCTCTGGAAGGTGGTGTATTAATAGTGGACAAAGTAAAAATTCCTGTTGGCCGTTCTAGTTTTGCAGATATCCGTAATAATGGTTATTATTTTGTTGATAAAAGTGGTCTTATTGAAGAATTGTTAAAAACAGATGCCACACAGGCTACATTAATTACCAGACAACGGCGTTTTGGAAAAATGCTTGGAATAAGCATGTTGTCAGAATTTTTTGATATCAGGAAAGACAGTAGTAAATTATTTAAGGGATTGTCAATTTCATATAATATAGAATTATGCAGACAATGGATGAACCAGTATCCAGTGCTGTTTTTGTCATTTAAGGGGGTAGACGGACCATAAGTGCGAACTTAAGCAAGCAATCCTGGTAAAATTGCTGTATGGAAGTC
>CAQGLR010000062.1 GCA_948794795.1 uncultured Lachnospiraceae bacterium
GATGACTTCCATACAGCAATTTTACCAGGATTGCTTGCTTAAGTTCGCACTTATGCCGTCCCATCCCCTGGGTAAGTAATCCTGTACAGCACATCTGTATCAAGGCTGATAAACATAATATTATTAAGCACAATGCCATTACTGCAGGTTACATTGCGGAAAACCCTCTTTATAACCCCAAGCCCTTCCAGCCTGTCAAATGCTGCTTTTATGCTCCTTTTGGACTCACCAAACAAATCTGAATACTGCTGGTATGTTTTCTGGAGCATGTCACCTTTGAAGCGTTTTTTCCAGCCTGTTACCTGCCCTGTCCCCTCATCACGTACTTCTGATGGCCTGTACCAGTAAACAATGTCAGCAAGGACTGTTACAGCCAGCAGGTGTGGCTTCCCGTTATCCTTAATTATTGTCCTGTACCACATCTGTGGTATTACATTCCCTGATATATTAATTTTCCCCATGCTGTCAACAGCAGCATTTCCACTTGTTATATATCCCATTACATGCCGCCCCCTTCCTGTTTCCATTTTTCCAGCAGCCTGTATATGGTGTCCTCTATTTCCATGCTGCTGCATCCTTCTGGAAAAAATTTATTAATGCGTTCTGGTTTCAGTATGACTTTTTTACGTACAGGCTTTTCTTTTGACAGTATTAATCCGGCCACACTTCCAGAAAATTCCCCCGCAAGGCTGTATTTTTTTAATTCTGATGCCTGCCTGCCATCTGGTACTGCGCCAAGTTCCTGCATTTTTTTATAGAGGACTTCCTGTTCCTCTTTCTTAAGGTATGACAAATCCACTGCTGGTATAAAGCCAAGCTTTTTCTGGTCAGCCAGTGAAAGCAGTTCCCCTGTAAGTTCTGTCAGCCGGATATAACGCTGTATGTTCCTGCCGCTTTCACCTGCTTCCCCTCCTATTTCATCAGCAGTCTTTTTTTCTTTCCTGCTTCCCTGGTGTTTTAATGCTTCAGACTTCATTTTGTATGCAAAAGCTTTTTCTGAATAAAGCAGGTTCTCCCGCTGGATATTGGAATCAACCATTTCCAGTACCGCTTCATCATCTGTCATTTCTTTTATTATTACAGGCATTGTGGAAAGCCCTGCCAGTTTTGCTGCTTCCCTGCGCCTGTGCCCTGATACCAGCTCATAGCCGCCTTCTTCCCGTTTCCTTGCAGTCCCGGGCACAAGCACCCTCCCATGCTGCCTTATGCTTTCCGCAAGTGCTTCCATCTCCCTGTCCATGTTTACCTTAAAAGGGTGGTTTTTGAAAGGGTGCAGCTCACTAAGCCGTATCTCCTGTATGCCGTCCGGCTTTTCCATGCTGCCAAACAGGTCATTAAAACCTGCCATTTTTATCCTGTCTGTAACACGTTTCCTGTCCTGCGCTGCCCTGTTACCCATTCTGGAGCACCTCCCTTACCAGTGCTTCATATGCCAGTGCAACTTTGCTTTCTGGTGCATACTGGTAAATGCTTGTGCCTTCAACAGATATTTCTGCCGCCCTTACAGAAAACGGTATGCTGTTTTCAAAAATCTTTACACTGTCCCCATATGTTTTACGCACCAGCCCTGAAATATCCCTTGCGTAGTTAGTCCTGCTGTCCACCATTGTAAGGAGTATGCCTTCAATTTCCAGCCTGCTGTTAAGCTGCCTTTTTACTTTCCCTATGGTTTTTATAAGCTGTTCCAGCCCTTTTACTGGCAGGTATGCCGCCTGTACAGGTATAAGCACACTGTCTGCGCATACAAGTGCGTTTATTGTCACCATCCCAAGTGACGGGCTGCAGTCCACCAGTATATAGTCATACCTGTCTGCCACAAGGGAAACATATTCCCTTAAAATATTTTCCCTCCCCATGATATTGGCCAGTGATACTTCAACACCAGATAATTCAATGTTTGCAGGAAGAAGGCAGACACCTTCCACGTGTTTTAATATCCCCATGCCTGCATCAAATGTATCTTCATTTACAATATGTGACATAAGTGTTGCAAGTGTAACCCCAATCCTGTCTGGTTCTGTATACCCGAGGCTTGCTGTCAGGCTTCCCTGTGCGTCTGCATCAATTAACAGCACCCTTTTCCCCTGCCTTGCCAGCCCTGTACCTAAATTCCCTGCAGTTGTGGTCTTTGCCACCCCGCCTTTCTGGTTTGCTATTGCTATTACTTTACACATGGTAATTCCTCTTTTCTTTTTACTGTTTTCCTCTGATATTGTTCTTCTCTACTTCTGCATACGCCCTGTAAAATTTTTTTGTCCCTTTATTGGGGAACATATCGGAAAACTCTACCAATTCGATTTTTGGGTTTCCCTGTAAAATCTTCCTGAACCACTTAATACTGTTCTTAGTCCCCATCAGCCTGATTTTTAACATTAACCCTTCCTTTCCAGCAGGCATACAGTTTTTGTTATACACTGCATACTCTGGATAACGTATCTGCACTGCCTGCCAATAAATATAAGTCCAATTTCATTGGACTTGCATATATACAGCAGGACAAATCCTCCACTGTATATTTCCTGCACTCATCAGCCTGTCCTTTCTTATCCCTGTAATCAAAAACACTTGGTGTCCCATTACAGTAAAGGTTAAATGCCATACGCACCACCTTCATGCTCCCACTGGTATGCCAGTCTTCATGCAGGCATCCGGTCTTAATACTTCCTGTCTTAAAATCATAAATATTATAAATATTCTTTCTGGTATCATCACAAATACCAAGACAGTAACATAGTGCCTTATGGTACACATCCTGGCATCTTGTTTCTTTTAATTTTTCATAGTAGAATTTCTCATGTGCACTGCTGGTAAAAGCAATATCTTCCTTTTGTATTTTTTCTGCTCCTGACGCTGTAATATTGTCCATAAACTGAACCTCCTTAAAATTATTTTCTGTATATAAAAAGGACTAAGTCCTTTTAAGCCATATTTTATTAAACTTTTATAGTCTAATAAGTATAACTTTCAGGATTTAGTCCTAACCGGGAAAATTTATTCATCTGGACACACAAAAGGGAGACTAAAGCCTCCCTTTCGGTAATTATATATAGATTTTGCAAATAATATCTTTAAACCTGTTCGCTTTCGTATACTCAGAATGATGTTTCATATACTCCTGTACATCTTTCCTTGTAATAACCAGCGTTGTAAAATAAAAATATCTGCGTTCCTCTATTTTCCTGCATTGGCAATCGCTGCCTGTGCTGCTGCAAGCCTTGCGATTGGCACACGGAATGGAGAACATGAAACATAATCCAGTCCAATCTTATGGCAGAATTCTACTGATGAAGGGTCACCGCCATGCTCACCACAGATACCACAATGGAGTGAAGGACGTACTTTCTTACCTTTCTCAATAGCCATTTCCATAAGCTGGCCAACACCTGTCTGGTCAAGTTTTGCAAATGGGTCATTCTCAAAGATTTTTGCATCATAGTAAGCATCAAGGAACTTACCTGCATCATCACGTGAGAAACCAAATGTCATCTGTGTTAAGTCATTTGTACCAAAGCAGAAGAACTCAGCCTCAGAAGCAATATCATCAGCTGTAAGTGCAGCTCTTGGTATTTCAATCATTGTACCTACTTCATACTTCATATCAACACCAGCGTTTGCAATTTCAGCATCTGCTGTTTCAACTACAATTTTCTTAACAACTTTAAGCTCTTTTATATCACCAATAAGTGGAATCATAATCTCAGGTTCTACTGTCCAGTCTGGATGAGCCTTCTTAACATTAATAGCAGCACGGATTACAGCGCTTGTCTGCATCTTTGCAATTTCAGGATAAGTTACAGCGAGACGGCATCCACGGTGTCCCATCATAGGGTTAAACTCGTGGAGTGATTCAATCATTGTCTTAATGTCTTCAACAGTCTTGCCCTTTGCATCTGCAAGTTTCTTAATATCAGCTTCCTCTGTAGGAACAAATTCATGGAGAGGAGGGTCTAAGAAACGTATTGTTACAGGATTTCCTTCAAGAGCTTCATATAACTTCTCAAAGTCACCCTGCTGGTATGGAAGAATCTTAGCAAGAGCTTCTTCTCTCTCTTCAACTGTATCTGAACAAATCATCTCACGGAATGCATCAATCCTGTCGCCTTCAAAGAACATATGCTCTGTACGGCAAAGACCAATACCTTCTGCACCAAGTTCACGTGCTTTCTTAGCATCTGCTGGTGTATCAGCATTTGTACGTACCTTAAGCTTCCTGTATTTGTCAGCCCATGCCATGATACGTCCAAATTCTCCAGCGATTGTGGCATCAACTGTTGGTATAATGCCATCATAAATATTACCTGTAGAACCATCAATAGAAATCTCTGAACCCTCAGTATAAGTCTTGCCTGCAAGAGTAAACTTCTTATTCTCCTCATCCATAGCAATATCGCCACAGCCAGATACACAGCATGTACCCATGCCACGTGCAACTACGGCAGCATGTGATGTCATACCACCACGTACTGTCAGGATACCCTGTGAAGCCTTCATTCCTTCAATATCCTCTGGAGATGTCTCAAGACGTACAAGTACGACTTTTTCTCCTCTTGCAGCCCATTCCTTAGCATCCTCTGCTGAGAATACAACCTTACCACAAGCAGCTCCAGGTGACGCACCAAGTGCCTTAGCAACAGGCTCTGCTTTCTTAAGTGCTGCTGCATCAAACTGTGGATGAAGCAGTGTGTCAAGGTTACGAGGGTCAATCATTGCTACTGCTTCTTCCTCTGTCCTCATGCCTTCATCAACAAGGTCACAAGCAATCTTCAAAGCAGCCTGTGCTGTTCTCTTACCATTACGTGTCTGTAACATATAGAGCTTCTTGTTTTCAACAGTAAACTCCATATCCTGCATATCCCTGTAGTGGTTTTCAAGTGTGCTGCATACCTTTTCAAACTCAGCATATGCCTCTGGGAATTCCTCTGCCATCTTAGCAATAGGCATAGGCGTACGTACACCTGCAACAACGTCTTCACCCTGGGCATTAATAAGGAACTCACCCATAAGCTTCTTCTCACCTGTAGCAGGGTCACGTGTAAATGCAACACCAGTACCACAATCATCACCCATATTACCAAATGCCATACTCTGTACATTTACAGCAGTACCCCATGAATAAGGAATATCATTGTCACGGCGGTATACATTTGCACGAGGGTTATCCCAAGAACGGAATACAGCCTTAACAGCACCCATTAACTGTTCCTTAGGGTCGTCAGGGAAGTCAGAACCAATCTTAGCTTTATACTCAGCCTTGAACTGTGAAGCAAGTTCTTTGAGGTCATCAGCAGTAAGTTCAACGTCGTAAGTAACACCTTTATCAGCTTTCATCTTGTCAATAAGCTCTTCAAAGTATTTCTTGCCAACTTCCATAACTACGTCTGAATACATCTGGATAAATCTTCTGTAGCAGTCCCATGCCCAGCGTGCATTGCCTGATTTTTCAGCAATAACATTAACAACTGTTTCATTAAGACCAAGGTTCAGAATAGTATCCATCATACCAGGCATAGAAGCCCTTGCCCCTGAACGTACAGATACAAGAAGAGGATTCTCGTTGTCACCAAACTTCTTACCTGTGATGTCTTCCATCTTTACGATGTACTCATTAATCTGTGCCTGAATCTCTTCGTTGATTTCACGGCCATCCTCATAATACTGTGTACAAGCCTCAGTTGTAATAGTGAAACCCTGTGGGACTGGAAGACCAAGACTGGTCATCTCAGCAAGGTTAGCACCCTTACCACCGAGAAGTTCACGCATGTTTGCATTTCCTTCACTGAACAAATAAACCCATTTGTTTGCCATTGAAAGTTACCTCCTAAAATTAATTGTTTTAGCGATACCAATATCGCGCGTCTGGCTCCCCCAGATTTACTCTGGCCATGATAATGCACACAGGCCAGCACAGTATCCCATATCCAATACAAATATAATGTATTATACTGTGTATACCCAGCCTGTCCAAAATACACTATCATGGACAGAGTATAATAAGCATACCTGATACCATACATTTACCAGATATATAAAATACATAATATTCCTGGTAAAACAATATATGGAAATTAAATGCTTAAATCTGGAAAGCTGCTAAGAATAGTATAGCATATATATTGAAAATGTAAAAAGATTTTTTAAAAATTTTAGTAAAATTTAGAAAATATTTTGTCATTTTTTGCCTTGTGTCTGGTAATAATGCCGCATTTTTACCAGTATCCATATGTCATATTAATAATATTTTTATATTTTACATTATACGATACATATGTTATATTGCAGCTTTACAGGATTATTTAAATCCAGAAACATAAAAACAACGTATATTTTACCAAAATTTTATTCCCACTCACAATATAATGACTATTTCTATTAAAATTTATACAATAAATATAAAAATAACCATGTAATAATAACTATTTACTAAATTATGGGTGTTAAATATATTCCAAAATAGACATATTAAATATTGACTAAAGCCGTTACTGTGCTATATAATAGTTCCGTTACAACTAAATATCTAATAATTAACAATGCCATTACCTATCCATTTTATGTATGTGACAGGTATTTTTTTGGCATATATGCCACAGGGCATGTATACATGTCCTTTAGGCAGAATGGAGGAAAATATGAGGCTTATTAAAAAACTTACATCAGTATTAATGGCAGTAGTATTAGCTACAGGTCTTACAGCATGTGGCGGCAATGATAGCAGCAGTTCTTCTATAGCATCAGAACCAGGCTCTGCTCCAAACTCTTCTTCTGCTTCAAACTCTTCTTCTGGTGAAAAAACTTACCATATAGGTATCTGCCAGTTACTTGAGCATGAGGCACTTGATTCCGCAACAAAAGGGTTCCAAGACGCCCTTAAAGAGAAACTTGGTGAAGGTAATGTTCAATTTGACTTACAAAATGCACAGGGTGAATCCACAAACTGCTCTACAATATGCAATGGTTTTGTAACAGACAATGTTGACCTTATTATGGCTAATGCAACAGGTGCACTCCAGGCAGCAGTTTCCGCAACAAACAGCATACCAATCCTTGGAACATCTATAACAGACTATGCTACAGCATTAAACCTTTCCAACTGGGAAGGACATACTGGAACTAATGTATCTGGAACATCTGACCTTGCCCCTATTGACCAGCAGGAAGACATGATACTTGAAATACTTCCTGATGTAAAGACAGTTGGTATTGCTTATTGTTCATCAGAACCAAACTCATCATACCAGGCAGACCTTATGAAAAAAGCTCTTGATGAAGACAATATAGCATATAAAGAATATACAGCAGCTGATTCTAATGAAATACAGTCAGTTATCACAACAGCATGTGATGAATGTGATGCACTATATGTTCCAACTGATAATACTATGGCTTCCAGCGTTGAAACAATTAAAAACGTTGTTGTCCCAGCAGGTATCCCTCTTTTTGCTGGTGAAGCAGGCTTATGTGCAGCAGGTATTGCAACCCTTTCAATCAGTTACTATGATATAGGATATACTACTGGTGAAATGGCTTATGAAATCCTTGTAAATGGTAAGGATGCAGGAACAATGGATATCCAGTTTGCACCAAAGGTTACAAAACAGTATAATAAAGAAATATGCGAAACCCTTAATATAACAATTCCTGAAGGCTATGAAGAACTTGCTTCTGAATAAAAGACAATTTATACCTTACAGGTAATATAATTTACCATAATAAATATGGACAGATACATTTTTGTATCTGTCCATACTATTTGTTTTAAAATGATATGTTATATTATTTAACTTTAACGTTAATCTTAGCTGTCTTGCCTGCTGCCTTAACTGTTATAACAGCTTTCTTTCCAGCCTTAACTTTCTTAGGCACTGTAATCTTAATTGCCTTATTAGAAGAAACAGAAACCTTTGCAACCTTCTTATTTGATGTGCTTGCAGAAGCTTTTACTGCATTTCCCTCTGAATCTGTTGCTGTATACTTAACTGTTACTGATTTGCCAGCTTTAACTGTTACAGACTTCTTAGCAACTGTAAGCTTTGCAGGTACTTCTGATGGCTCCTCTGGAGTATTGTCTGATGGAGTATTATCTGATGGTTTATTATCTATTCCTGCATTTCCCTGGTCTTCTACGCCAGCAGGTGCTGCTGTTGCACTAGCATTGTCACTATTCATTCCCTTTACTGTAAAGTAAACTGTAATTGTGTCATCTGCTGCTACAGGTGTTGCACCAATCTCATCAATAAATGTATCTGTAGTCAGGTTTGTAAGCCCGTCAGCCTGCTTTGGTCCATTCCAAGGATTAACAATATTATATCTGTATGCCTTTGTATCATCCTCATCTGTAAAGCACCATCCGCCATTGCTGTTTACCTTGTAATTTTTGCTGCCAATACTTACATATGTAGGTACCAGTGAAAAAGTACTGCTCAATGCACCTTTATAAAGGTTTGTTGATAAAATTAATAAGTAAATACTCTGTGTTTCTGCTTTTGCTTTATATGAAACACTATATGAACCATTACCTGTTACTTCAACTGTATTTTCATCCCATGACTGGTCTGCCCATGCATCACTTCCAACATAGTTAAATCCAGCTGTAAACTTATCCATATCACCTTTAACAACTTCTGGGGCAGCTGTTGCTGTTGGGGCTGTTGTTGCATCTGGAGCAGCTGTTGCTGTTGGGGCTGTTGTTGCATCTGGTGTTGCTGCCCCGCCATCTCCATCTGTAATTGTTATGCTTGAAATTGTACGTCCCTGTGCTGTAAGTACATAATTACTTACCGACTTGTCAAGCTTGCCTGTAATAGTAGTTGTAGCGCTTGGAACACCAACTGCATCCTCATTATTGCCAGCATATACTGGCTTCCAGTCAGTAGCATTACATACTGCAAAATTATGTGCACTGCCATCTGTTGTTTCTGAACCAACAACAGTAATCACTGGGTCTGCAAAGTCTGCAAGGTTTACACTGAAATCAACCTCAAAGTTGTTGTAATCATTACCTTTAAGTTCAATAGTAGAACCCTGGTCAGTAGATATTTTAACAGCTTCTGCAGCATATTCTGTTCCCATTGCAAAACTGCCAGTCCATTTTAATGCATCAGCAGCTTGTGCCTGCTTTGTCCCTACAGTTACACCAGATACTACTAATGCCATAGATAATGTAGCTGAGAGAACTTTTTTCATGTTTTTAGTTAATCCCATTAATCTTCCTCCTTTTCCCTAAACATAGGGCTAATAATTTTTAATCATAATTTAAAGCAAATAAAAAATAAAACTTCTTATCTGCCTATACATACCTTTTTTATGATAACAGATACAAAAACTTTTCGGAATAACTATTATGCACAATTATATTTGAAATTTTTATGAATTATTACCAATAAAACTGCCATGTACTAATTTTTCGGGTAATAAATGTCTAAAAGTTATTGTGTTTTTGTATAATATATAAGTAAATTTTCTTTAAATAAATAGATAATTTAACCAATGATACAAAAAGGACGCCTTGGCGTCCTCTAAATATTTTAAAATATAAAAATTATATATTAAAAGTCAAACTTTCCTTCAAAATATGAAACAAGTTCTGTAATCTTAACACGCTCTTGTTCCATTGTATCACGGTCACGTATTGTTACTGAACCATCTTCTTCTGAATCAAAATCATATGTTATGCAGAATGGTGTACCAATTTCATCCTGGCGGCGGTAACGCTTGCCTATATTCCCCCTGTCATCATACTCACAGTTATACAGCCTGCTTAAGTTTTCATAAATCTTTTCTGCTGGTCCTGCAAGCTTCTTTGACAGTGGAAGGACTGCTATTTTAACAGGTGCAATAGCTGGGTGGAAATGCATTATTGTACGCATATCCCCGCCTTCCAGTTCCTCTTCATCATAAGCACTGCACAGGAATGCCAGTGTAACACGGTCTGCTCCAAGTGATGGCTCTATTACATAAGGAATATATTTACTGTTATCCTCATCATCAAAATAACTCATATCCTGGCCTGATACATTCTGGTGCTGTGTAAGGTCATAATCCGTGCGGTCTGCTATACCCCACAGCTCACCCCACCCAAACGGGAAGAGGAATTCAATATCAGTAGTTGCCTTACTATAGAAAGAAAGCTCTTCTTTGTCATGGTCACGCACACGCATTTCTTCTTCTTTAATTCCAAGGGATTTCAGCCAGTTTATGCAATACTCTTTCCAATATGCAAACCACTCAAGGTCTGTATCAGGCTTACAGAAGAACTCAAGTTCCATCTGCTCAAATTCCCTTGTACGGAATGTAAAGTTCTTTGGAGTAATCTCATTACGGAAAGACTTTCCAACCTGTGCTATGCCAAAAGGAATCTTCTTACGTGAAGTACGCTGTACATTCTTAAAGTTTACAAAAATACCCTGTGCTGTTTCAGGCCGCAGGTAAACTGTACTTTTAGCATCCTCTGTAACGCCCTGGAACGTCTTAAACATAAGGTTAAACTGCCTTACCTCAGTAAAATTATGTTTTCCACATGAAGGACATTCAATATTATTATCATCAATATAAGCCTGCATTTTTTCATTAGACCAGCCATCAATGCTGCTTTCTGCCTTTATGCCATTCTTCTCCATATAATCTTCAATAAGATTATCTGCACGGAAACGCTCATGGCACTCTTTACAGTCCATAAGCGGGTCAGAAAAGCTTCCTAAATGCCCTGATGCAACCCATGTCTGTGGATTCATAAGAATAGCACAGTCAATTCCTACATTATATTTATTCTCACGTACAAACTTCTTCCACCACGCCTGTTTTACATTATTCTTAAGCTCAACACCAAGGTTTCCATAATCCCATGTATTCGCCAGTCCTCCATATATTTCCGAACCTGGGTATACAAACCCTCTCGCCTTTGACAGTGCAATTATTTTGTCCATTGTCTTTTCCATATATAATTCCTCCAATCCATATTGTGTTGCTATTTATAACCATAAATGGCAATTAATTATATTAATATACCATCATGGTATATGGATTTCAAGACTATCATTTTATTTCTGGTATAAATTTTGCAGAATTAAAGCTATGTGGCAGGTATCTTGCAAGATATATCTTCATAAACCTGTCAATTTCCTCCATAACCTGCTGTGAAACATTAAAACTATATAGTTTATTAAATGGGCTTGAAACAATATATTGTAATGCATACCTTGCATCATGTCCCAAGGTTAATGGATGGTGTCCCTTAAGTCCTGGCATCTTTCCTGTGCACTCTTGGCATATAAGTCCTCCCTCTGCCATATACACATTATATGCATCTTTACTTCCACAGCGTATACATGCGGATATACCAGGTGCTTCTCCCTGTAATGACATAAAACGCAGCTCAAATATCCTTCTTATAAGCCTTGGAGGGACTATTCCTGCCTGCAGTGCCCTGAATGTTATGTATAAAAGCATAAGTTCATTATCTGCCCTTATGCCTTCTCTTGTAAGATACCTCGCAACTTCAGTAAAATATGATGCATAACATAAAGAATCATAGTCTTCCGCAAGGCTGCCAAAATAATTATCTATAGCCCCGGATTTCAATGTATATGATTCACGTCCCTCATACACCTGGAAACTTCCAAATGTAAATGGGACAGTACAGGCTGAAACAGGGCTGTTTGGCTTTCTTGCACCATTTGCAAACGCTGGGATACGTCCCCGCTCCCTGGTAAGTATTTCAATTCTTTTGTCATAATCCTTCACTGGTGAGGACACCAGCACCATTCCTGTAAGAGTAACTGTATCCTTCAATTCCATCCCCCATGCCATCTGCTGGCTATATCAGACAATACTCCCTGCTGGCGCAGAACCACTCTTAAGCCTTTTGCCATCTTGGTTTGTTGTAAATATTAATGATGCCTGTGTACCAGCAGATTTATTATGTGCACCATATTCTACACTATTACAGTATTCTAAGTAATCTTCAACCTTGCCTGAAACAGTGAATTTATTCCAGCAATCTTTTTCTTCCATATTACCACCATACCTTTCCACAGCCTGATGTATTATAACCTGTGGTAATAGAATGGTCTTTATTGCATTTCAATATACTGGTATCTTCTTACAATACATTGGTTATAAATCAATATCTTTCTTATCATATCCAAAATTCTTAACCAGGAAATCACTATTACGCCAGTCTTTTTTAACTTTAACCCAGAGCTTAAGGTTCACCTGGCATGCAAGCAGTGATTCTATATCCTTACGTGCTTCTGTCCCTATTTTCTTTAACATCCTGCCCTGTTTACCTATAATAATGCCCTTATGTGAATTACGCTCACATATAATAGTTGCTTCAATATCAATAATATTCCCTTTTCTGCGCTCTTTCATTGACTCTATTGCAACAGCAATACCATGTGGCACTTCATCATCAAGGTCCCTGAGAGCCTTTTCACGTATCATTTCTGCAACTATCTGGCGTTCTGGCTGGTCTGTTATTGTATCTTCATCATAATAACATGGGCCTTCTGGAAGATATTTTATAATAGTATCCATAAGGTCATCTGTATTTTCACCATTTAACGCAGAAACAGGAATTATCTCTGCAAAATCTGCTACATCCTTATAAACATCTATAAATGTAAGGATTTCTGCTTTATTTACAGTATCAATTTTATTAATAACAAGCATTACAGGTATATTAGTATTCTTAAGACATTCTGCAATATGCTTCTCACCTGCCCCGCTGTACGTTGATGGTTCTACAAGCCAAAGTATTACATCAACATCCTTTAATGTCCTTTCTGCTACAGAAACCATATATTCACCTAGTTTATTCTTTGCCTTATGTATACCAGGTGTATCAAGAAAAACAACTTGTCCCCTTTCACAGGTATACACAGTCTGTATACGGTTTCTTGTTGTCTGGGGCTTGCTTGATGTAATAGCTATCTTCTGCCCTGTCAAAGTGTTCATAAGAGTTGACTTGCCTACATTTGGCCTTCCTATAAGAGTTACAAATCCTGATTTGAATTTACCCATTAAATCCTCCATTCCAGATAAATATAATAAAATACAGTATACTGCCTGGATACAGCATGCCATTATATAATAAGCTGCTGTCCAGGCATTTCTTAACTATGACAATACATTTATATCATCAAATAAACCTGCATCATCTTTTATATGCTTTTCATTGCCAATTACACATACATTACATTTCTCTACTGCTGCCCTTATTACAGCAGCTGCCTTGTGTATATCTTCAAGGCTGCATGCAAGTATACTGTCTCTTTCCTTCTGCAGTATATCATAAGAAACCTTCCTGAAATACCCTGCCATAGAACGGTTCCCTTTCATGTTAGGTGTACGTGGTGTATCAATACCGCTTATTGTACCTATTACAGCTTTTGTAACTTCCCTTTCATCAGCTTCAAAGCTTTCCAGGTAAGCAGCAGTATTTTTATATACATCAAGGGTTGCTTCCAGGTTAGGGTCACGGTATGAAGTAAAATACCACTGTTTTTCCCTTGTAAAGTTACAGCCTGCACCATATGCACCACCCTTTACACGTATTTCGTTCCACAGATAACCATATTTTAATAAATGCTGCACAACATTTAATACACCCATATCAACATCTTCAACATCACCAAATGTCCCACCAAGTGCCACATACTGCACTTCTCCAGGTGTTGTAAACGCTTCTTTCCTGTTAACAATTTCTGGCGCATATTTATAAAGGCTTCCTGGTGTGCCTGTATCCCCTGCCTGCCCAAATTTATCCAGCTCTGATAAAAATCCAGGCATTGCTTCTTTCACTGCATCCAAATCTTTATCTGTACATGTACATGAAACCAGCAAGTTTTCTTTTTTAAATATTGCCTTTACAAGTTCCTCACATCCTTTAACCAGGTTTACTTTCTCTTCCTCAAAATTCTCATCCAGGCGTACAAGATAATTATAATACCCAATACCTGTAGCATGGTCATTAAGCCATGCACTTTCAGATGTGCAGGAATTGACACGTGCAGCAGCTGTCTGGTTCCCTGATAATGTAAGTGCTACCTTAAGCCTTGAACGGCTTTCTGCAACAACCTCCCTAAGATGCTTTTCATCTTTAAACAATGTTTTAAACATCATTTCCGCTGCAAGCCTTAACGCATCACTTACATTGCTTTTAAGCACCTTTGTATACACCTGGAACTGTAAGCTGTATTCATCACTTTTACCAAGATGTGTATAAATATCAAGGCTTGATGCCATTCCCCCTGTATAGAAGTTAATTTCTGTATCAAATTCATTATAAGTGTAATTCTCTGTATCCATATAACCCAGAAGTGTTGACAAAAAGCTTAACTGTGGTACATATTCCTTAAGCCCATGCACATCAAAGAAAAGATTAAGGTACACTATGCCATTAGTAACAATATTGTGGTGCATTGCCTTAACACCACATATTTCCATCTCTGTATTATAATATGGTGCTGCCTTTTTGCCAATATCTTCCCTTGAAAGCATAGGGATTTTCTCAAGCTCCTCCTTTGGTGACGGCTCTTCCTGGTATGCCTTTAATGCCTTTGTATCTTCAACAAGTTTCTCTATCTCTTTATCAGACAAGCTCTCTTTATACCTGGCAAGTTCTTCTTCAAGTTTCTTCTCATTATCTATAGCAAGCCCTTTCTTTGGCACCATTTCAACAAGTACAGAATGTGTATTATCAAGAATATATTTCTGTATAAGCTGTTCAAAATAATCTGTAGAAAGCTTTTCCCTTAAAAAACTGTAATATTTCTCATATAAAAGTGCAGAATAAGGGTCATCATCATTGTAAAGCCACGTCTTAAATGCCCTAAGCCCATATAAAAGCCCCTTTGGATATGAACCAAAATCCGCTTCTCTTTCCCTGAATTCAATACCATTTAAGGCAGCTTCAAGCGCTTTCTTATCAATACCATTTTTAACTATGCTTTCAAGGGTTTCCCTTACTACTTTATAAAATCTTTCTTTCTCCCCAGCCTTTGCATTTTTAGTCATTATTGTAAAATAACTCTGGCGCATTATATCACAGAAATCTACATCAATATCAGCACCTATCCCTGCGTCAAGAAGCGCCTGCTTCACTGGTGCACCTGGCATTTCAACGAGTACATAAGAAAGGATTTCAAATGCCCTGCATATCTCCTGTTCCATTGTAATATCCATAGCAGCAGCAAATGCATAATATGTCTTCTCTGAACAATCTGCCTCTGTAGAAACTGCATATTCTTTAGAAAGGCTCTTCATGCTCTCAAACTTTTCCTGTTTTTTAATTTCTGAATCCACACTAATTGCTGGGAAATCTTTTAAATAATTCTCATCCATCCATATAAGACGCTCTTCAACATCCATATCACCATAGAGATATATATAACTGTTTGATGGATGGTAATATTTCCTATGGAAATCAAGATAAGCCTCATACGTAAGGTCTGGTATACTCTTAGGGTCACCACCTGACTCATAGTGGTATGTGGTATCAGGAAAGAGCTGGCTCATAACAAAACAGTCAAGCACACGTTCTTCTGACGAATATGCACCTTTCATTTCATTATAAACTACTCCATTATACGTTAATGGTGCATCTTTATCTTCCAGTTCATAATGCCAGCCCTCCTGTTTAAATATCTCTTCATATTTATATATATTTGGATAAAAGACTGCATCCATATATACATGCATAAGGTTTTCAAAATCTTTATCATTACAGCTTGCTACAGGGTATAATGTTTTATCTGGATATGTTGTAGCATTAAGGAATGTATTTAAAGAACCTTTTACAAGTTCTACAAATGGGTCTTTTACTGGAAAATTCTTAGAACCACATAAAACCGTGTGTTCAATAATATGTGGAACACCCGTATCATCTTCTGGCGGAGTCCTGAACCCTATGTTAAACACTTTGTTATCATCACTATTACTAAATACCAGTACCCTTGCGTTACTTAGTTTATGCCTTAAAGTAATTGCAAAACTGTCTGTTTCTTTGACATACTCTGATTTCTCAACAGTATATGTCTCTGGTATCCTAACCTCATCTAAACTTTTAATACTTCTAGCCATTATTGTCCTCCATTTATAGTTCTATAATTTATATACAGCTATTGCTGCACAATATCTATTATATGCATTTTTTATACTTTTAAAGTATTCCCTTATACTGGAATGATAGTCCCTCATAAATTTTATTTCCTCTAGGGCGTGTTTGAAAATTAAAAAATGCACAAATTATGTGGCTCTGGCAATTC
>CAQGLR010000063.1 GCA_948794795.1 uncultured Lachnospiraceae bacterium
AAAATAATTTCAATCTTTTTTCATTTTGCTATTGACATTTATTAGCTGGACTTTTTTGCACAAGCTTATTTAAAAAATACAAATTTACTGGCTCTGGCAATTCCAAATGTTTTACCAATGGCAGCACGCTTCCGCTTGGATGGATACGCAATGGTGCATAAAGCCTTAAAGGACAAGGCTTAAGCACCAGCGTATCCATAACAGCTGCCTTTTGGTAAAACATTTGGAATTTGCCAGAGTAATATAATCTTTGTACAATTTAATCATGTAATTTTCAAACACCATAAAACAGATAGTTCTAAAACTGTATGAAAACATATTGAAAAAATTTGCAGCACTATAGTTTACTTTCTACTTTACTGGTTACATTTTAGTTTTCAGACAGCTTGTTTTTTTAAAATCCAGAGGAATCTTTCTTAATTAAAGTTAAAATAAAATTATGTCTTTTTATAACACAATTTTTTTAATTTTATCATAAAACCGTTCAGAAAAAAACACAATTCCGTCATAGCTGGAAATTATTGTATTAGATGTAAACAAAAATAAATAATAAAAACCAAACAAAATAAGGAGGTAGTTACTATGAAAAAAATCAAATATCTGGTCTTTGTACTTGCTCTTATGCTGGTCTTTCCAATTAACCCTGCCAATACAATGGCAGCCACCAATGAAACACCTGCAAGTATTGTGGCAAGGCTTACTGGAAGAACTATTGAGGATGTAATCAATGAGAAAATGGAAACTGGTAAAACCTATGGTACAATCGCAAAGGAAAATGGCAAACTGGATGAATTTAAGAAAGAATGTCTTAAAATCAAAGAAAAAGTTCTTAAAAATAATGTTGAAAAAGGGCTGCTTTCACAAGCTGAAGCAGACAGCATACTTGCAGCAATTAAGGCAAACCAGGCAATATGTGACGGAGATGGTACTGGATATTGTGGAAACCAAGGTTATGGTAAAAACCAGGGCTATGGTAAAAACCAAGGTTACGGCAAAGGCTATGGTAAAGGAAGAGGCTGGAATTCTGGCAATAATGCAGGAAAAGGCAGAGGAGGATATGGTTTCTGTGGCGGCAATGCATGTATTTATAATTAATAATCAAATATAATACAATATTTAAAAAGGGACTGTTATATAATTTTAATATAACAGTTTCTTTTATGTATACTTGCTATATTATTCAATCTCTGTTAATATTACTTAAAAGATAAAACAGATATTACAGGACAGGCCAAATTCCCAGCCACAAACAATGGAACATAACTTAACTTTTTTATCAAGCCTGTTCTGGCACTAAGTAAACATGGCTAAGTTTTTATCTGCCATAAAACGCTGTATTAATACAGCCCGGATAACAGTTTATTATAAAACAGAAAGGAAAAATAATGTCAGAAAAATATAGTATTATAAAAACATATAGTATACCAGTTAAATACAAAGAAGGCGTATACTCTTTTAATAATTTTGAAAACCTTACTGGAGATATGCTTCTTCTTGATTATGATGAAAGTTACCAGATTCTTGATTATATACTACCTGGCTCTGAAGGGCCTGAATATAGAAATAAAATTACTTTTTATTCAATTCCACAAGATAAATTTGAAAGTACACTTAAAGCTTTTTATGCCAGTGACGGGCATTTAAGAAAAGTTACTATGGATAATGGCAGTAAAGAAATTCTTTTATATATTTACTATGAAAATATTGAAATTGCCAGGCAGGAAATTAAAGATTTTGCTATTGGAAATGCAGATGCTATAATTGAAAAAATATGTATGTGCAAGGATTTAGTTGCAAGATTATTTATCGAATATTTCAATGATGGTGCATGCCTGGACTTCCATGCCAGAATTGGTACAGATATATATAAAAATAAACTTTTAAAAAAATACCCTGATGATAAATATAATCCCATTGATAACAGTGGTAATTATCCAGTATCTGGAATTATTGAAGGCAATAATGAAAAATTAATGGTAATGGTTCTATGTGCAAATAACTATGAAATGGATTTTTTCCAGTATGCTGTTGATATAATGATAGAGCGTATTGGTGAAAAAGCACCAGACAGGCTTAATAAAACTGATGATTTTAAATACATATGTGAAGAATATGATTAAGCCTTGCAATATTGCCTGGAACATCTTCCTATAAAGAATAAATATTTTCTGTTTAATCAAATCCAAATAAATAAAGAGCTTATTGACGTTTAAAAAGTCAAGCGGATATTCGCAATCCGCAATGCCTGCAAGCAGGCATTGGCTACTTGCTCATAACCTCATTAAGTAAGCCCTAAACCCACCACTTAAGAAGCGTGTATTTTAAAGGGTTTACTTAATGAGGTTAAATTTATACAAAGATTATATTACTCTGGCAAGTTCCAAATGTTTTACAAAAAAGCTGCTGTTGGTAAAATTCTGGAATTGCCAGAGCCAAATAACTTATGAAATATTTAATTTTTCTTATTTTATTTCTTTCTTTTTGTAACACTGAATGTAATACCAATTACTGCAATTACTGCAACTACAATTATTGAAATAATTACAGCAGGCCTTATTTCTTCATCTACAACTGGCCTTTGCAAACCTGTCTCAGGTTCTGCAGAAGCAACTGTCTCAGGTTCTGGTGTTTTAGTTACTTTTGGTTTTGGTGTATCTGTTGGCTTTGGTTTTGGTGTATCTGCAGGTTTTGGAGTTTCACCTTTTTTATAACTGAACCCGTTTACCTTAAATGAAATAGAAATCTTATTTTCTGTCCCTGATGGCACACAATCCGCATCAAGTCCGCTAAAACCTTCCCTGTCTTTATTAATTACCATAAGACAGCAGTTTCCTTTTGCATCTTCATGCTGGTCAATAACAGGATTATCAAAACGTGCCACTTCACTTCCATTTATTTTAACTACCATATCTGAAAAAGTAATCTTGCCTGTATCAGGTATATCAGTTGAAACCTGCATCTTGCTGAAACTGGTTTCGCCCATAAAATCAGCATTTTCCAGATAAACAGTATATTTACCATTACCCTTTATCTCTACATCGGTAAATGTCCCTGCAACTTCTTTATAATCTGGAGAACTATAATCACCTATTGCAAGATGTTTCCACTTTTTAGTACCAGTGCTTTTCTTATGGTAATAACCCATACGGTAAATATTTTTATCTGTATCTGTCCTAAGCCCAAGGGCAGCATTATATTTGCCATCTATATCAACAGAAGCAGGCTTTGCATCTGCATAAATATTTCCTGTCGTTATAATCCCTGTCAATACAGCTGCCATAATAATTCCTGGTATAGTTTTTAATCTTTTAATAATCTTTTTTTTCATACTAATAATCCCCATTTCTGCGCCGCTTTTAAGCTATATTTTAAAAATGCCATAAATAAAACTGTGCAGGCAGCGCACTGCTGCTATGGCATATAAATTTTAACTTGTCAGTTCCTGCCTGTACTTCCAAATCCGCCCCTGTCAGGCCCGTCCATATGGCTTGTCTCTTCAAAAACTATTTCTGGCTGTGTTTTAAATATCCTGAACTGGCAAATCCTGTCATTTACATGTATTTGTGTATCTTTTACCGCAATAACAGGCATTTTCCAAATATCATTGTCACCACAATAAGAATTATCAATAATTCCACAGCTGTTAGCCTGTATAATGCCAAAATTTTTATATGTACTGCTTCTTGGCACAACATGCGCTTCATAACCTTCTGGAAGCTTTAATGCAATTCCAAGTGGTACCAGCTTAAATTCACCTTTCTTAAGCTCTATATCCTCAGACGCACGCAGGTCAATCCAGTCTGATTTACCCTCTATATATTCAAGTTTGTCAATTTTGTCTGTAAAATATTTAACCTTTATTCTTTCCATTTTAACCTAAATCCTGCCTTTCCATAGTTTTACAATAATACCATTTTAGTATACCCCATTTATATGTGAAAAAGCAATACCAACTGGTTTGAGTTTCCCCATTTTTTAAATTACACAAAGATTATATTACTCTGGCAAATTCCAAATGTTTTACCAAAAAGCAGCTGTTATGGATACGCTGGTGCTTAAGCCCTGTTCTCAATGCTTAATAGAAACTTTTGTTTCTATTAATCATCTGGGGCTTTATGCACCATTGCGTATCCATCCAAGCGCAATGCGGGCAAAGCCATGTGCAACATGGCTTTTTGTTGGTAAAATTTTGGAATTGCCAGAGCCAAAATACCTGTGTATTAAAAAAATAGGGAAACTCAAACAAATTGTAAAAACACTTTGCGCAACAAATAAAATTTTGTTGCAAAAAACCATTGTAAATGCTATGATAAATTAAAATTTTGTATTTAGCGGAGCAGACTATGAAGAGAAAGATTTGTATATTTTTCCCAATTATTTTATTGGCAATATTACTTCCAGGATGCCAGAAAAAAAGCCAAAAACTGGCGGAAAAGGAGAAATCTGCTAGTCCTGGTACTGTAAACCTTGTGGTATGGAGTGCTGAAGAGGATAAAGAACTGCTTTCACAGATAATTAGTGGATTTAAAGCAGAATACAGCGGGCAGGCATTTAATATTACATATAAACCACAGAGTGAAAGCAGTTGTACTGATGTACTTATGGCAGACCTTGAAAATGGTGCAGATGTATTTACATTTGCAGATGACCAGTTAAATACACTGGTAGCAGCTGGTGCATTAGAACCTGTAGAGAACGCAGGACTTGTGAAGAAATCCAACATTCCTGAATCAGTCCTTGCCGCATCAGTAAATGATACATTGTATGCACTGCCATTAACAGCAGATAATGGATATTTTCTTTATTATAATAAAAAATACTTTTCAGAAAAAAATATTAAATCCCTGGATAAAATACTGGACATTGCTGCAAGACATGACAAAAAGTTTTCGATGGAATGGACTTCTGGATGGTATGTATACTCATTCTTTGGCAATACTGGGCTTACAGTTGGTTTAAATGATGATGGCATTACCAATTATTGTACATGGAACAGTACAAAAGGGGATATTAAAGGAATTGATGTAGCACGGTCAATGATAAAAATAGCAAAACATGCAGGGTTTACCAGCACTGATGATGCAGGGTTCCTTAAAGGTGTAAGAAACAATACAATTATTGCAGGAGTTAATGGAATATGGAATGCTGTTGCTTTGGAAAAAGCATGGGGAAAGAATTTTGGAGCAGCGAAACTGCCTTCATACACTTGTGCAGGAAAACAAATACAGATGGCGTCGTTCTCTGGATATAAACTGGTTGGGGTAAATGCATATTCAGAACAAAGAGAATGGGCTGTAAAACTTGCAGAATGGATTTCCAATGAAGAAAACCAGAAACTCCGTTTTATAATGCGTGGCCAGGGGCCATCTAATATTAATGCTGCTGCTTCTAAAGAAGTACAGGCCTCCCCTGCAATAACTGCACTGCTTGGACAGTCAGAATTTTCCTGCCTGCAGCATCTTGGAGGCAACTTCTGGGAACCAGTTACAGCTTTTACAGAAGATATTCTTTCAAATAACCAGCCAGGCAAAAATCTTCAGGAAAAGCTTGATAAAATGACTGAAGGAATTACTGCACCATAACCGTATAAGCACCAAAAGTTGAACCATATCCACACTGCTTATATCTTTATAGCATATAAATATGCAGCTTTCCTTAATAAAGTTAAATGCCAGATATAAAAGGAGTAACCAGCATGTTTAAAAATATTAGTTTAAAATACCGTTTAATTATACCAGTTGCCCTTCTGGGCATTGTAGCACTTTTATCAAATATTCTTTCCATTATTAATATACGGAATGTAAACTCCAGCGCTTCCAATATTGCTGATAACTATATGGATGGGCAAAGCAGGCTGGCAGAAATATGCCAGTCTTCCATGAATATACATAAAATGGCATTAAGCCATATTGTTGCTACAGATTATAATACTATGATTACACTTGTGCAGCAGATTAAGGAAGAAGAAGTTTTGCTGGATGGTATGCTGGCAGAATATAAATATTATGTAATGCCAGAAGACCAGAAGCAATATGAATTACTTCTGTCAGATTATTCTTCTTTTAAACATGCACTGGTACTACTGGTTTGTGCCAGCGCAAGCCATAAGACACAATATGCCTACCAGCTTGCCAATACTGATGTTGCTTCATACGCAGATGCCATGGAAGAAGATATTGGCGGATTAAATGATTCTATTAGCGGGCAGACATCTGAAGCAAGAAAACAACTTTCAGCTGTATACTTTATATCACTGGCAGCAGGCATTAGTGCAGCTGTTATCTGCATACTGCTGGTATTTGCTGTCTTTAAACTTATAAACAATTATGTAATAATCCCTATTAAAAATATTTTAAAAACTATACAGGAAAGTTCTTGCCGCATTAACAATATGACTGGTGAAGTTTTAAAAAGAACAAGAGATTCTAAAAAAAGTGCTGCTGGACTTTCCTCACTTTCTGGACAACTGTCAGCAACTATACAGAAAGTTGCAGGAAACGTGTCAGTAATTAATGAAAATACAGAAAGTGTAAAGTCTGATGTCCACAGTATAGCAGAAGAATGTAATGCAATTACTGGTTATACTACAGAGATGGACTTACGTGCGGATGCTATGCAGCAGTCTGCACAAAACAGTGTAAAAATTACTGGTGCTAAAGCTGAAGAAATACTAAATTCACTTAATAATGCCATTGAACAAAGTAAAAGTGTAGACCAGATTAAAACACTTACCAGTAAAATACTTGCTATCTCACAGCAGACACGTCTTATTGCCATGAATGCTTCTGTAGAAGCAGCTAATTCCAGGAATGGTGGAAATGGGTCAGCCGTTATTGCCAGGGAAGTGCGTCACCTTGCTAATTCCAGCCAGGAAACAGCTAACCAGATACAGACAATTAATGATATAGTCACTACAGCAGTATATAATCTCTCCAGAAATGCACAAAACCTGGTTGATTATATGAGCCAGTCTGTACTAACAGAATTCCAGGAATTTGTACAGGCAAGCAGCCAGTATAAAGAAGACGCTGCACATATCCGCGAGGTTATGGACGGATTTAATAAACAGACTGGACACCTGAAAAACTCTATGTCTGGCATTGCAGACTCTATTAGCACTATAACAAAAGCTATTGATGAAGGCGCTGCTGGTATAACAAGTGTTGCTGGTAATGCCAGTAACCTTGCAAATGATATGGAAGATATCACACAACGTATGAAAACTAACCAGGAAGTAGTGGAAGGACTTGAAAAAGAAACGGTTGTATTTGATAACTTATAATAATTATTATTTTATATAGTAAAAAGAAGCTGCCATATTAAATATAACTATACAGATTATAGCTTTTATCTAATATGGCAGCCTCTTTAAAGAGTATATACAGAACCTTAAAAATTACTTCCGTTCCAGCCCCAGTTAAACACTTCTTCATATTTAACATATATACGGTTCTCTGGTATTCCAAGTTCTTCATTAAGTATATTACATATAACTGATGTCATTTTATTATATGCACCACTGCTTGCTGAACCAAATACTTTAACTTCTACAAAAGCGCTTTCACCATCTTTATTTCCCTGGAAATATAAATCATATCCGTCTTCAAAACCAACCATAAGCCAGTTTTCAGACTTTCCAGGAATTATTGTTATAGCTTCCCCAAGCTTTTTCTTAACAGCTTCCTTTTTATCATCTGACATTTTTACTGTTACTTTTGAATTAATAAATGGCATATTATTTTCCTCCTTTAAATGCTTGTTTTATGCTATTATAATGCAGAAATATCCCTTCTGCTGCGATTTCTTCTATTTTAGAAATATCTGTAATCATAAATGCTTGTGTTTCACTTTGCTGTAGTATTATATCTTTTTCATTAAAATCCATTTCAAACCTGTATACATCTACAAAATAATTATCACCAGGATTTTCACGGTGGTAAGAAAAAAGAAAGCCCCCATCTGCATCTTTTACATCCAGGCCTGTTTCTTCATGTATCTCACGTATAACTGCATCCCTGGACTCTTCCCCTGCCTGTACAGCACCGCCTGGTACCTCCCACCAGCCAGGTGCCCATTGTTTATCAGATTTCCTCTGTGTCACCAGATACCTGCCATCAGGACGCACAATAATACCAAGTACCGAAAGATGGTATTCCCCTTCCTTTAAATGCC
This sequence comes from uncultured Lachnospiraceae bacterium, assembly GCA_948794795.1. Lineage (GTDB taxonomy): Bacteria > Bacillota > Clostridia > Lachnospirales > Lachnospiraceae > Butyribacter. Next base: position 8,173 of record CAQGLR010000063.1, read on the forward strand.
AGTCATCACGCTCCATTGTACGTCCTGTACGCTTCTTATCTTTATCGTATATATCCCATAATTCCAATTATATTATCCTCCGTTACCATCTTACTAAGGCATGTTTAAAAATTAAAAAATGCACAAATTATGTGGCTCTGGCAATTCCAAAATTTTACCAACAGCTGCTTTTTAGTAAAACATTTGGAATTTGCCAGAGTAATATAATCTTTGTACAGTTTGACAGTTTAAAAGCAATTTTTAAACATGTCCTAGCAAAACTGCTCTGCATATTATTTCCTGCATACATAAATGTAACTTTAAATATTTATTATTATCCTACATGCCTTTCAAAAGGTACAAAACCAAGCACCTTGTCAATTTCGTCTATAGCATATTGTGAAAGCCTGGCTTCGCTTGCCATAATATTGCCTTCAAGCTGTGAAGGCTTACTTGCGCCAGTAATTACGCTGCTTACAATATCTTTTCTAAGAATCCATGCAAGTGCAAGTACAGGCATAGACAGTCCAAGTCCTTCTGCAATTTTACTTAGTGATTCAACTTTATCAAGGTTCTCATCAGTAAGAAGGTTGTTTATCTGTTTGTCTGCCTGGTGTGTAGCCCTTGAGCCTTCTGGAAGTGGTCTGCCTTTCTTATATTTACCTGTAAGAAGTCCTTGTGCAAGAGGTGAAAAAGGTGTAATTCCAATTCCATACTTTTCACAAATACCCATAATTTCATGTTCAATATATCTGTCTATCATATTATATTGTGGCTGTAATGAGGTTATTGGATAAAGGTTATACTTTTCAATAATCCTCTGTGCTTCCTCAAGCCTTGCACCACCCCACTCTTCACTTACACCATAGTATAAAATTTTACCTTTGGAAACAAGGTCATTTAATGCCCTTAAAGTTTCTTCCATAGGTGTAGTTTCATCAAACCTGTGGCAGTAATATAAATCAATATAATCCATCTGCATATTCTGAAGTGTCCTGTCTATATTTTCAAAAATATGCTTTCTTGAAAGCCCCCACTCATTAGCACCACGCCCTGTAGGGAAAAACACTTTTGATGACACTACATAACTGCTTCTTGGATAATCCTTAAGAATCCTTCCAAGAAACCGTTCAGCTTCTCCCCCGCTGTATGCATCTGCACAATCAAAGAAATTTACTCCTTTGTCATATGCAAGCCTTATTGTTTCCTCTGCAATACGTATCTTTTCACTTCCTGCAAGTTCAGTCATCCAGCTCCCTAGTGCAATTTCGCTTACCTTTAATCCTGATTTTCCAACACTGCGGTACTCCATATATCCTCCATTCTGGGACTATCCAGTTCCTATATAATATAACCTAGATTTTACCATATTGGTTTTATATCTTCAAGGATAACTTTACTTTGAGTTTCCCCATTTTTTAATACATAGGTATTTTACCTCTGGCAATTCCAAAGTTTTACTACCGAAAAGCCATGTTGCAAACATGGCTTTGCCCACTTGCGTTTGAATGGGATGCGCAATGGTGCATAGAATCTGAAAAGACCAGATTCAAGCACCAGCGCCCCCATAACAGCTGCCTTATAGTAAAACATTTGGAATTTGCCAGAGTAATATAATCTTTGTATATTTTAAAAAATGGGGAAACTCAAATAACTTTACATAAAACCTGGCTGGCAGAAATTATGGTGCCAGCCAGGTTTTTTAGCAGTATATACATAATTTATTTACTAATTTATTATCCTTTGTACCAGAATCTTTACTTCTTTACCTTTTTCTGTTTCAATTTTAATTACACTTCCAGGCTCTGTAATTGTACCTGGCCTGCCAAGTGTTTCTTTATAAATATATTCCATCCATTGTACTGGGATACTGCCTTCAAAGCTAAGCAGGACTGTATCTGTAATCCCACATCCAAGCTGCTTTCTCGCATCCTGTATATTCCTTACAATATCCCTTGCAAGCCCCTCTGCTTTTAATTCTTCTGTAAGTACCAGGTCTAAAGAAACCACAATACCATGGCTGCTTGCCACATGCTGCCCGTCTTTTGCCTGGTATGTCACAAGAATAATATCTGCATCAAAGCGTTCACTAACACCATTTACCTGCAGGACTGCCTTATCATCTTCCATCTGGAACCCGCCGCTTTTAACTGCCTTAATAATTTCCGCTACCCTGTCAGGATACCTGTTACGTATTTCATTAAAATCTGGAGCATATTTTATATCTGCAATATCTCTTGCATCATTAAGAACCTGTATATCTTTCACATTAAGTTCATCTGCAATAATATCTCCAAATTCCATAATTATATTATTCTTAGAACTATCTGGCAGTGCAACTTTCAGGCTGCTTAAAGGCTGTCTGTTCTTTACCTTGTTTTTATTACGGATAGAACGTGCCAGATATATAACTTCCTGTACTAAAGCAACATTTGCAAGTAACTCCTTATCCTCAAATTTTTCAGGTATTCCAGGCCATTCTTCAAGATGTACAGAAAAACCACCTGTCAGGACTTTATACATTTTCTCTGAAATAATAGGTGCAGCTGGTGCAAATAGTTTAGACATACATACAAGTACATAATACATAGTCTGGTATGCACTAAGTTTATCTCCAGACATTCCGCTGCTCCAGAAACGTCTTCTTGAACGCCTTATATACCAGTTAGTCAGCCCGTCTGTCAAAGATACCATATATCCAACATATTTATTTACCTGGTAAGAATCCATATTACTGGTAATTAACTGTTGTGTTTCATATAATTTAGCCAGTATCCACCTGTCCAGCTGGTTATCTGTCACAGGTATTTCAAGTTTCCCTGGTTTAAAGCCGTCAATATTGGCATATGAAATATAAAAATTGCAGGCATTCCAGTAAGGAAGGATAATCTGCTGGCCTGCATCCTTAATACCAGATTCATCAAATAGCAAATCACCAATTAACATTGCATTAGTCTGGTATAAATAAAGCCTGAAAGCATCTGTTCCATATTGTTTCATTAACTGCATAGGGTCTGTATAATTTTTAGAAGACTTAGAAAGCTTTTTCCCATCTTTAGCTAGTATTGTACCATGTACAATGCAGTTCTGGAATGCAGGTTTATCAAATAATGCAACAGATAGTACATGTAAATAATAAAACCAGCAGCGTATCTGCCCTGTATACTCTACTATAAAGTCACTTGGGAAATGTGATTCAAACCATTCTTTATTTTCAAATGGATAATGTTTCTGTGCAAATGGCACTGAGCCGCTTTCAAACCAGCAATCCAGGACTTCTGGGACACGGCGCATAGTTTTTCCACAACATTCACATTTAAAAGATACTTTATCCATATATTGTCTGTGAAGGTTTGAAAGACGTATGCCACTAACTTTATATATTTCATCAATGCTGCCTAATACCTGGCGGTTGCCACACCCTTCACACTCCCATATTGGTACAGGGGTGCTCCAATACCTGTTCCTGGAAATATTCCAGTCCCTGGCATTGGCAAGCCAGTTACCAAAACGTCCATGTTTCACAGTTTCTGGAACCCAGTGGATATCTTCATTTAATGCAGCCATACGTTTTTTAATCTTTCCAATATCAAAATACCATGCATCCATAGCTTTGTATATTAATGGTCTTTTACAACGCCAGCAGTGTGGATAATTGTGTGCAATAGTCCCATCCGCTACAGCTTTTCCGTTATTATAAAGAAAACGTATAATTACAGGATTCATTTCAATTACATTTTTTTCATGTGCCGGATCATAGAAATCTTTTATTTCCTCAGTAAAATGGCCTTTTTCATCCACTGGGTTTACTAAAGGGATATTATTATTTTTACATGTCCAGTAATCATCTTCACCAAATGCAGGCGCTGTATGGACTATGCCAGTACCTTCATCTGAACCTACATATGCAGCAGAAACTACACGGAATGCTCCTTCAGCCTTTTTACCAGCAAAATATCCAAATAAAGGTTCATATGTTTTACCTAATAAATCATATCCTTTACATTCCTTTAAGAGCACAGGCTTTTCACCAAAAACTTTTTTATAATTACCCAGTGTATTTTTACATGCTATATAAACAGACTCCCCTGCGTCCACATAAGCATAACTAAGTTCTTCCCCAACAGCAAGGCACAAGTTAGAAGGCAGTGTCCAAGGTGTAGTAGTCCATGCAAGAAAATAAACTTGTTTTCCATTAATTATTTCTTCTGTTTTAAACCTGGCAATAACCCATCTGTCCTGTCTTAACCTTGTAGAATCAGACTCACGTGTATCAGAAATTGAAAGCGATGTTTCACAGTGCATACAATATGGGGTTACACGGTAATCCTTGTAAATATAACCTTTGTTATAACACTGTTTAAATGCCCACATAACACTTTCCATAAAATCCACATTCATGGTTTTGTATGCCCCGTCATAATCTACCCAGCGTGCCATCTGTTCAACATACTCTTTCCATGAGTCGTTATTATTAGAAACTATCTCAAAACATTTTTCATTAAATCTATCAATGCCAAAACTCTTTTCAATCTCATTTTTATCATTTATACCTAATAAAATTTCAGCCTGGTTTTCAATAGGCAGTCCATGGCAGTCCCATCCCCAGACCCTTGGTACACGGTATCCCCTCATAGTCCAGTATCTGGCAATCATATCTTTTATAAAAGACACAAGTACAGTACCATGGTGTGGTTTGCCAGTAGGAAATGGCGGGCCGTCATAAAATACTACCTCTTCCCCTGTCCTTTCTTCTACAGATTTTTCAAAAACTCTTTCCTTTTTCCAGAAATCCAGTATTTCTTTCTGTATGAAAACTAAATCTGGCTTTCCTGGAAGTTCCTCATATTTCATTATGAATCCTCCTTTTTTATTTTTGTGGATTGTTTCCATACAGAATAAAAATAAAAGCCCTTATCCATTCTAGGATAAGAGCTTGCGCTACTCATTTTTATACCACCTGTACGAACATACCAACATATGCTATCCATATAACGGCGGAATACCCGGCACAACTTACTCACTATCCAGTAACATTACTGGTATACCTGCTTTCAGCCTGCAACTCCAGAGTGATATTCGTATTTTACCTTCATTACCAGTTCTCATCATTCCTGGCTCTCTGTAAATTCCGTGTAAATACTACTGGCTCTTTCAACGTTTTTCCCATTTTATAATACTAACACATTATTTGTCAAGACAAAAATACATAAATTTTCTTTATCTGGAAACGGCATGCCGTTTCCAGATACATATTTTCCACCCAGCGGCACGCTTCTGTTATAATACCAGGTTCATTGTTTTACAAAAATACATTTAAAATAAACTGGATTTAATAATACGGCTCTTATGTTACCAGGGGTTTAGAACCTGCGTTATATATCCATCTTTCTGCACAATATAACAATAATAAAAAATTATATTATCAAATCCAGTTATCCGCCTTCCGTACCCCTTTATTAAAACTGTATACAATTTCCCCATCTATAATTGTGTAAAGGGTTCTTGTGAAAACTTCCATAGGGTTCCCTGAAAATACTGCAATATCTGCATCTTTCCCCTCTTCTAGTGAACCTGTACGTTCTTCCACCCCGCATATTTGTGCTGCATTTATAGTAACGGCTTTAAGCCCGCCTTCCATAGAAAGCCCATGTTTTACACAAAGCCCTGCACAAATAGGAAGGTATTGTACAAGTGAAACTGGATGGTCTGTCATTATAGCTGTTTTAATTCCTGCCTTTTCCAATATTCCAGCCGTTTTAAAATTCATATTTTTAACTTCAATTTTAGAACGTGCTGCAAATCCAGGACCCGAAATTACAGGGAATCCAGATTCTGCTATCTCACCAGCAACAAGATGTCCCTCTGTACAATGGTCTAAAGTCATATTAAGGTTAAATTCTTTTGCAATACTTACAGCAGTAAGTATATCATCTGCCCTGTGTACATGTGCCTTTAATGGAATTTTCCTGTTAAGTACTGGAAGCCAGCATTCCATCCTGAAATCCTCTTCCTCTGTACCAATAGCACCCTTCTCTTTCTTCTCTTTATAACAGCACGCTTTCCACAATTCTTCACGTAGCAGCCCTGCTATAGCCATCCTGCTATATGGCATTTTACCTTTATCTCCATAATTCATCTTAGGATTTTCACCAAATGCCACTTTCATTGCTGCAGGTGCTTTAACAACCATCTGTCTTGCACACCTGCCATAAACCTTTAAAAAAACTGCCTGGCCTCCTACTATATTAGAACTGCCTGGTCCTGTCATTAAAGAAGTTATGCCTGCAGAAACTGCATCATGGAATGCAGGGTCCATAGGGTTAACAGCATCTGCTGCACGCAAAAACGGAGTTAATGGTGATGTAATCTCATTGCAGTCGTCACCTGCTATCCCCCACTTCTCTTCTGTAATCCCCACATGGCAGTGGGCATCAATAAGCCCTGGCATAACCCATGCACCCTCTACATCAAGGACTGGCTGTTTCTCATGTTCCTGGCTTTCACATAACCATCCTGGAAGCTCCTGCATATCACCAACAGCAGAAATCTTACTGCCATCCGCATACACAAACCCATTTTCATATGTTTTTTCTGCCATAGTGATAATCTTTCCATTAATTAACAGCATAAAATAAATACCTTCTTCCTTGTTACCAATAATAACAGTATTTTCCTGTTTATTATTTTTACACAAATTTCCAGCATTTATACAGTTATGCCATGTAATTCTTTTCTAATTTTTATAATTATCATACTATTGACAAAATAATAAAATTTTTATATGAAAATCTTTTAATATAAAACTGCATTAATTACTTTGCTTATAGTATAGAACTAATATGGTATTTATTACTTGTGAACTACCCATTGTCTAAAGCCAATGGGCTTCCTGCTTCCTAGACCTCGTAAC
>CAQGLR010000064.1 GCA_948794795.1 uncultured Lachnospiraceae bacterium
TAATAGTCTAAACCATCGGTTTCTTCATGTCAAGCTGACCTGTGAACAGTAACTTGTTTCCAGCAGGACCGGCATTAATATTAAGAATAAATTTGCAATCCTTCCTTTTTATTAGTATAATAAATAACAAGGGAATCTAATGAAAAACTATATAAAAATGGAAATCCACTAATATACAGGGTTATATTTTCAGGAGGGGAAGATATATTGAAAAAGAAAGATACTTTATTTAGAAAATTTATAAAAGTATTCTGGGTTGTTTATGCAATAGCAAGTGTTATAGTTACTATTTCAAAAGCTGATGCCCTTATAACAAAAGATTATCCAGTTATTTCACAGCATATATCACTTGATGATTCATGGGATGTTACTATAAATAATGATGATTACCATAATATTTCGATTGGAGATTTTCAATTCCAGCCTGTAGATAAAGGTGATAATATTACTTTACAAAGAGTTCTTCCTGAAAACTGGGATATAATAGAAGGAGCCCTACGTATACATATAAAACAATCATCTGTCAGGATGTTTATTGACAATGAATTAATTTATGAATATGGGTATGACCGTGCCAGACAAGGCAAGACACTTGGTAATGGTTTCCTTTTTATTAACTTTCCATCTGAATATAAAGGAAAAACATTAAAAATACAACTAACTGTAACAGAAGATAATGTATTTACAAAGTTCGATTCTGTGCGTATTTACGAATGGGAAAATGCGTACCGTGTAATTATGACAGAAAACAGGATTCCAATGTTTTTAGGAAGTTTCCTGGTTATTTTGGGTATTGTTGCTGGCGTTATAACAATATTTGCCCTTTATAATTCTATTAAATTTTTGAAACTGTTTTGTGTTGCCATGTTTTCTATCTGCATGGGATTATGGACACTTTGTTATTATAAAGTTATTTTAATATTTTCAATCCCATTATATTCTGTATCCCTTATAGAATATATTTCACTATATCTGGCTCCATTGCCAGTAACAATTTATATGCATGAAGATGTCCAGAAACTAAAAAATAAAGTTATAAAACTATTTTACAAAATTCTTGTCACTATACAGCTTATAACTGTCTTTACAACAATGATACTACATACATTTGACATTGTACATTTTGCTGCCACCCTGAAATATATGCATACTATTATTTTCTGCAGCCTGGTATACTTTTTTATAGTATTAGTTTTAAATTTAAAATCAAGCCACCAGACAGAAAACCGGCTTTTCCTTGTAGGAATGCTTGTTGTTATTATATGTGTCACATATGACTTAATTGGATACTCTATGAAACGTTATCTTGGAAATAACCTTTTATCTCTTAAAGGGGTATCTTCTATCGGCATCATGGTATTTATATTTATATTAATTGCTATATTTTATATGGACATGACCAAAAAGGTAATGCAGGAAACTGAACGCAATTTTTTGCTTAAAAGTGCATATACTGATGAAATGACACAACTCCATAACCGCCGTTACTGTACAGAATATATGCAAAATATACAAAATAAACCAAATTGTAGTTACACTGTTATATGCTTTGATTTGAATAATTTAAAAGTAATGAATGACACTTATGGACATGCCAAAGGCGATATTTTAATTAAAAGCGCAGCAGAAGTTATTGAAGAAACTTTTAAAGAATATGGAATTGTTGCAAGAATGGGTGGCGACGAATTTATAGCTATACTTGAAACTGCTGATATAAATAAAATTAAAGAACTTGAAATAAAGTTACAGAAAAATATTGAGAAAAAAAATAAAGAAATAGAAAACCTTAATATGTCTATTGCATATGGGTACGCATATGGAAACAGTTTACAAAATAATATAGAAAAACTATACCAGGAAGCTGATGACCATATGTATGAACATAAAATGAAAATGAAACAGGCAGGCATTGCTGCACAAAGGTAAAAAAACAGCCACACATAATAATATAATCTTTGTATAATTTAAAAAATGGGGAAACTTAAAATGATTATGTGTGGCTGTTAATTTTTTACAAACATAAGTTTTTAAAGGCTATTATTATATGTCTGTATACTGCTATCTGTTATTCAATGTTTACTACTTCATACCCTGCGTCTGTTATAGCAGCTTTAAGTGCACTATCCTCTGCACCATCAGATGTAACTGTTGCACTTTTACCTTCAAGGCTCATTACAACATCTGTAACACCACTTACTTCACGTAATGCCTTTTCAACTCTTCCTGTACAATGTTCACACATCATTCCTTCAATAATAATTTTCTTTGTCATAACTAAATCTTCCTTTCTTATTGTATAATTTTTATCCGCAAATTCCATATCTGCAGATTTACTTTCTGGATTTCCTGGTATGCTCTCTCTTCTTCCATTAAAAAGCTTCAGCCTTTTCAGCCTTAATGCATTGCTTACAACGCATACACTGCTAAGGCTCATTGCTGCTGCGCCAAACATAGGGCTTAATTTTAAACCAAATGGCAGGTAAAGGAGCCCTGCTGCCACGGGAATTCCAATAATATTATAGAAAAATGCCCAGAAAAGGTTCTGTTTTATATTTCTTATAACAGCTTTACTTAATTTTATTGCCCCTGCGGCATCCATAAGGCTGTTTCTCATAAGCACTATATCTGCACTTTCAATAGCGACATCTGTACCAGCTCCAATAGCAATGCCAACATCTGCAGAAGCAAGTGCTGGCGCATCATTAATACCATCACCAGCCATTGCAACTTTATGTCCTTTTGCCTTTAATAAGGATATCTTTTCCTCTTTCTGCGCAGGCAGTACATTAGCAATAACCTCATCTATCCCTGTTTCTTTCCTGATTGCACCAGCAGTAATCTCATTGTCACCAGTAAGCATAATTACATTTATTCCCATTTTCTTAAACTCTGCAACTGCGTCCCTGCTTGTTTCCTTTACCACATCTGCAACAGCTATTATACCTGTTATATTATTTCCGTCTGCAAATATAAGTGGTGTCTTGCCATCTGAAGCATACTGGCTGGTTATTTTTATAATATCTTCACTGGCAGATATCCCATACTCTTCTAATAATGCTATATTGCCAGCATAATATCTCTTGCCGTCAACAATACCTGTTATTCCTTTTCCAAATATAGCTTTAAAATCTTTGACACTAGCAAGTTCTATACCTTCTTGGTTACATTTATTAATAATTGCTTCTGCAAGTGGATGCTCACTTCCATTCTCAAGTGAACCAGCAATCTTATACAGCTCTCTTTCTGTAATACCACCAAAAACTGTAATATCTGTTACTACAGGTTTTCCTTCTGTAATTGTCCCTGTTTTGTCAAGCACAACAGTATCAATAAGATGTGCTGTTTCTAATGCTTCACCTGACTTTACAAGTATCCCGTTCTCAGCTCCTTTTCCAGTACCTGCCATTATAGCAACAGGTGTTGCAAGGCCAAGTGCACATGGACATGATATTACAAGGACTGCAATAGCAGTTGAAAGTGCAAATTCAAACCCATATCCCATTACCAGCCATATAACAGCTGTAATAATAGCTATTGTTATAACAGAAGGTACAAATATCCCTGATACTTTATCTGCAATTTTGGCAATAGGTGCCTTGCTTGAAGATGCTTCTTCTACAAGCTTTATAATCTGTGATAAAGTTGTATCCTCTCCTACTTTTACTGCCCTGGCTTTAAGCAGGCCTGCTTTATTAATTGACGCAGATACAAGAGTATCACCTTCCTGTTTGGTAACAGGTATGCTCTCACCTGTTACCACAGATTCATCCACTGAAGATTTCCCCTCAGTTATAACACCATCAACTGGCACAGCTTCACCAGGTTTTACAATAAATATATCACCTGCCACCATTTCACTGGCATTTATAGTCTGTGTAACCCCGTTTCTTATAACTGTTGCTGTCTTTGGGGCAAGGTCCATAAGTTTTGTAATAGCCTCACTTGTCTTACTTTTTGAACGTGTTTCCAGATATTTGCCAACTGTAATAAGAGTTAAAATCATTCCTGCAGATTCAAAATATAAATCATGGCTGAACTGGTTTACCATATGCATATCACCATGTCCAAGCCCATATACAATTTTATATGTTGCATATATCCCATATATAATGGCAGCGCCCGAACCAATAGCAATCAGGCTGTCCATATTCGGGCTCCGCTTTATAAGCGTCTTAAAACCTGTAATATAATATTTCTGGTTAGCTATTATAATAGGTACCAGCAAAAATATCTGTGTTATTGCAAAAACACCAGCATTGGCACTGCCATGCAGGTACTTCACCATATGCACAGGCATATCAAGCCCTGCCATAGAGAAAAACATATGCCCCATTGATACATACATAAGAGGTATAAGGAAAATAATTGAAACTGCCAGGCGCTTTTTCATGCTTTCAATATTTTTCTTATAAATATCCCTCACACCATTTGTACTGCCAGCTTCTGTCTTAGATGTACTGTTTCCTGCATTGCTGCTGCTTTTTACACTTGCACCATAACCAGCAGATACAACAGCATTTATAATATCAGTTTCATTTACAATATCTTCATTATATTCAGCCTGCATGCTGTTTGTAAGCAGGTTTACACTTACTTTGTCTACCCCGTCAAGTTTTGATACACTTTTTTCAACATGCGCAGAACAAGCTGAACATGTCATTCCTGTAACATCAAACTTTCCAACCATAAGAAAACCTCCTACTTCATAATCTTCATAAGCAGCCCGCAAAGTTCATCAACAGCTTCATCATTGCCTGCCCTGATATCATCACATACACATGATTTTATATGTCTTGCAAGAAGCTGCTTGTTAAAACCATTAAGGGCAGCCTGTATAGATGCTACCTGTGTAAATATATCAACACAATACCTGTCTTCTTCAAGCATCTTTTTCACTCCACGCACTTGTCCTTCAACTATGCTAAGGCGCTTTATCATGCTTTCTACTTCCTTATTATCTCTTTTAACATGCTTAATATTCCCATTATCCATAGCCGCCCTCCTGTATTTGTATAGTATACCCCTGTACCCTGTACATAATATCAAAAAGCATATGTATTGTCAAGATTTACACAATTTTTTTGAGTTTCACCATTTTTTTAATACACAAGTATTTTGGCAGATATATATTCCCATACTGTTTTATTTATATAGTATACCCCTGTACCCTGTTTATAACAATAAAAAAATATATTGCCAGGATTTACATGGTTATACCATATAAACCAAGACAATATATAATAATTTTAAAATATTATAACCTATACAGTACCCCTTTTATATTAATTATGAACTTTCAGCCCTGTAAGTATCTGTATGTAAGAACTTAGATTCTTTCAGCCTGCCTCCTTTATATATATCAAGATATGCTTCTGCTTTAAGGCTTGAGAGTGCAACTGAACGTGGTTCATATCTGTAATCTTTTAATGCATCTTTATATGACACTATCTGGAATGTAAGTGTATTGCCATTAGTAAATGCTTTTATAAGTATTGGTACATCAAGTGTATTTTCTACTAAAAGGTCTTTCACTCCTTCTGAAATTGCAGCATCAAGCCCAAGTGGGACATAATGTACAGGCATACTATGTGGAAGCCTTGATACAGGTATTATCCCTGCACGCAATAATGCATTGTAAGCTGTAGTAGATACCTGGCATATTCCGCCGCCTTCAGTCTGCACTACCTTTCCATTAAGATAAGAACCTGCTGCCTGGAAACGCTGTCCATCTGAATTATCATGTATAACTTCATCAAAAGAAACCCTTTCACCAGGTAAAAGACATATGCCATCAAGACGTGAAGCACCCATCTTAACATTGTGTCCCCTGCTTGTATAACTTACAAAACTTGTTGAAAATTCACTTATAACTGTATTAACCTTTTCAAGGTCTTCTTTTTTCCATTCTGGTTTTACAACGGTTGTATTATATTCTGCTTTATAATTTGTTTTCTTTTCTGAATTAAGATATTTTTTAAGCTTCTTTTTAATTTTTTTAAGTCCAAGGTCCCTGCCTTCTTCTGCTTTAGTAATATTACCACTTTTTTCTATATGTGAATTAATAGCAGGTTTTACATGGTTTTCATCTAACTTTCCAATTAGTTTATCCAGCTTTTTCTTATTGTACTTACACTTTATTTCTATGGAATAACCTGAAGCACTGCCATCACCAGTTATAATACTATACTGTTCCTGCATATCCCGGTCTTTATCCATATTTACAATAATATTTGCAATTTCTTCTTCCTCTCCAAGCTGGAACTTTGAGCCATCAGAAGCCTTATAATAAATATCCTCACCCAGCTCTTTCATTGAATAATTATATTTATTGCCATCAATATTTAATTTTACTTTCCTGTCTTTATAAACTTTACTTTCTGATTTAAGCCAGCTAATTATTTCCTCTACAGTCATTCCAGATAAATCTATATCAGCAAGTTTTTTATTTCCATAAGCAATATCTTTATAACTTCCAACTATTCCTTCCCTGCGTTTAATTTCAGCTGCTGCTGCTTTAGCCTCTTTCTGGTCAACATAATAATTAAAACCATATACTCCGCCCATGGCTGCAAGGGTACATGTGCCTATTATACCAGCAGCAACTAATATTTTATGTAACTTTTTCATGTATACCATGCCTTTCCCGGTTATAATTACACTATATGTAATTAATCCGTTTTATATTAATTAACTATAAATACAAACACACTTTGTCTATAGTAACACACAAATGTTACAAATCTTTAGCATTTATATTAATAAAATAATAAACTGCTATGGTATTATTTTACTATATAATTCTACTGGGTTGAAACTCAAATGAAACCAAAAGATAGCAAAATTTATAAACATATGATAGAATAATATGTAAAAATAAAAAAGAAGTCCAGAAAACAGCCCAATCTTTTCAATCAAGCTGCCAGTCCATATCCAAAACATACAACCAGGCATATTTTCCAAAGTAAAATAAGAAAATATAATGCATAAAACATAATCTGGACACGCATTTTATGGAAACACTAAACATTACAAATAACGCTATATCTAAGCGGAAGAGGAAAAAGTGAAAGATTTTTCAAATCTTTCACTCTGCAAGTTTGTGTCTGCGCTGCATCCACAAACTTGTAATATGCAAAAAGCAGCGCAGAAATGAGGATAAACATGGAAATTTATGAACAAAAAGCAGATAAAAATAACATAACAAAGAATATGGTTATTCCAATTCTTTTTTCAGCAACACTTTTGACAGGAATTATGGTATGTATTATTTGTAACATTGCAATATCTGGTAATTTAACATGGTCACTTATTCCAGTAAGTTCTATTATTTTTGCATGGCTTATATTTTTTCCAGGTATTGTACTAAGAAAAAATAAGATTATTGCAAGTTTAATATCATTAAGTATCTTTATTATTCCCTATTTGTTTTTATTGGGTAATTTAATAAAAACAAAAGAAGTATTTTCAGTTGGTGCAGTTATAGCAGTGCCTTCAATTATCTTCTTATGGATAATAATTGCAATTTTCAACTATATTGGGAAAACAAGAAAATTAATTGCTTTAGGAATATTTTTTTTACTAGCTATTCCATTTATGTTTATTATCAATATAATACTATCTAAAATGATAGCAGAACCAGTTCTTGATATATGGGATATCCTGTCTGGCTTTATATTGTTAATATTAGCATTTATTTCTTTTATTTGTGGCTATGCAAGAAAAAGAAAATAATAAAACCACAATATAAATAAATTCTTATATATTTTTTATCCACAATTATTTTTATACTTGTATCCTGTTATAAAGTTTTGGTACTGTCTTACTATATTTACTTATAAATCCTTTCTTTACATAAAAACAGAGTATATAGACTGGTTCTCTATACAATCTGTTGTGTACTGCTATTCTGTTATAATTGTAATATCTGTTGTTTGGACAAACTAAGGTTATTATTAGTAAGTTTCTCATCCATAAATAAACCTCCAAAAATTTTATTATATATTTCAATTATACAAAGAGTATATTTATGCAGCAAGTTAATTATTTTGCGCTGGACGGCTCTTGAAAAACGCCAGTGCTTAGCCCTTGTATTAAATGTTTCTGTGAAACACCCGTTTCGCAGAAACATTAAGGGCTTATGCACTGCTGCGTTTTTCACGAAGCGGAAGCGTGCCGTATGGCGCAAAATAATTAACTGCTGCATATCATTAAACTTTATAAATTACATTTTATTTATGGATGTCACATCAACTATTGACAAATGCCCCTTATCTGAATTCTCCAGACTGGTAAGAAGTGCTGCTGCCGTATCAAGCGATGTAAGGCACGTTACCCCTGTCTCTATAGCTGTACGGCGTATTATAAACCCATCTTTCAGCTTATCATCATAAGTAGGCGTATCAACCACAAGGTCAATCTGATGCTCAAGAAGCAAATCCATAAGTGTAGGAGCTTCTTCATTTATACGGTTAATTGGTATTGCAAGAACCCCGTTTTCATTTAATACCCTTGCTGTACTCCTTGTTGCAAATATATCATAACCAAGCTTTTTAAAGCGTCTTGCTATATCAACTGCTTCAAGCTTGTCTGCATCCTTAACAGTAAGTATCATTTTCTTATACTTAGGCAAGTCTATCCCTGAACCCAGGAAAGCCTTGTACAATGCTTCATTAAACTTATCAGAAATACCCAGGCACTCACCTGTAGACTTCATCTCAGGCCCAAGGCTGATTTCTGCGCCACGCAGCTTTTCAAATGAAAATACAGGCATCTTTATAGCAAGATAATCTGACTTAGGTGCAAGCCCTGTGCCATATCCCAGGTCTTTTATCTTAGCACCAAGTATTACACGTGATGCAAGGTCTACAACAGGTATTCCTGTAACTTTACTGATATATGGTACTGTACGGCTTGAACGGGGGTTTACTTCAATTACATAAACATCATCATTATATACAATAAACTGTATATTTATCAGGCCTATTACATTAAGTGAGCGTGCGAGTTTTCTTGTATAGTCAACAATAACCTTCTGTATCTTTTCAGACAATGACTGTGCAGGATATATAGAAATACTGTCACCTGAATGTACACCTGCACGTTCCACATGTTCCATTATACCAGGGACAAGTATTTCTTCACCATCACATACAGCATCAACTTCAACTTCTTTACCCATAAGGTATTTATCTACAAGTATTGGGTGTTCCTGGTGGTAGCGGTTTATAATTGCCATATATTCTTCAATATCATTATCAGAAACAGCAATCTTCATGCCCTGTCCGCCAAGCACATAAGAAGGCCTTACAAGTACAGGATATCCTAATTCATTGGCAGCTTTTAATGCCTCTTCTGTTGTAAATACAGTATGTCCTTTTGGTCTTGGAATACAGCATTTCTCAAGTATCTCATCAAAAAGTTCCCTGTCTTCTGCTGCATCAACATTCTCAGCACTTGTACCAAGGATTTTTACACCCATTTTCATAAGGGCTTCTGTAAGTTTAATTGCTGTCTGTCCGCCAAACTGTACTACTGCCCCGTCCGGGTTCTCAAGACGCACAATATTTTCAACATCCTCTGGTGTAAGCGGCTCAAAATAAAGTTTATCAGCTATATCAAAGTCTGTACTTACAGTTTCAGGGTTATTATTAACTATAATTGTTTCATAACCCTCATTCTTAAGTGCCCATACACTGTGTACTGAACAGTAGTCAAATTCAATACCCTGGCCTATACGTATAGGTCCTGAACCAAGTACCATAATTTTCTTCTTGCCAGAATTATCTTCAACTTCATTAATCCCATCAAAACAGCTGTAATAATATGGTGTTTCTGATGCAAACTCGGCAGCACATGTATCCACCATTTTAAATGCTGCTGTAATACCCCATTTATAACGCAGTTCTTTAACTTCTTTCTCTGTCCTGCCTGTCCATCCTGCAATTACACAGTCTGGGAACTCAAGGCGTTTTGCTTCATATAAAAGTTCCTTGTCAAGGGAAACAGCACTCTTAAGCTTGTCTTCCATTTCCACAAGTATTGCAATCTTATCAATAAACCATTCGTCTATCATTGTTACTTCATGTATATAACTGTATGGTATGCCACGCCTTATAGCCTCTGCCACAACATAAATACGGCGGTCATCAACTATATGCAGCATTTCCTTAATTTCTTCTGTAGTATTATCTTTATATACACTTCCTTCAAGGCTGTCAACATGCTGTTCAAGTGAACGCAGTGCCTTCATAAGGGCACCTTCAAAATTAGTACAGATGCTCATAACTTCACCTGTAGCCTTCATCTGTGTAGTAAGTGTCCTTTTTGCTTTTATAAATTTATCAAATGGAAGGCGTGGTATCTTTACTACAACATAGTCAAGTGCAGGCTCAAAACTTGCATATGTCTTGCCTGTAACTGCATTTGGTATTTCATCCAGTGTGTACCCAAGTGCAATTTTAGCAGACACCTTTGCAATAGGGTATCCTGTTGCCTTTGATGCAAGCGCAGAAGAACGGCTTACACGTGGGTTTACTTCTATTACAATATATTCAAATGATGTTGGGTGAAGAGCAAACTGTACATTACATCCACCTGTAATCCCCAGTTCATCTATTATTTTCAATGCAGATGTACGCAGCATCTGGTATTCTTTATCAGAAAGTGTCTGTGAAGGTGCAACTACTATACTGTCACCTGTATGGACACCAACCGGGTCTAAATTCTCCATATTGCAGACTGTAATACATGTGCCATTGCTGTCACGCATTACTTCATATTCAATTTCTTTCCATCCAGCAATACACCTCTCAACAAGAACCTGTCCTACACGTGAAAGCCTTAAACCATTTGTTAATATTTCTACAAGTTCTTCTTCATTATTTGCAATACCGCCGCCTGAACCTCCAAGTGTATAGGCAGGACGCAGTACAACAGGGTACCCTGTCTCATTTGCAAATTTAATTCCATCCTCTATATTTTCTACAAGTTCTGATGTTGCACATGGCTCACCTATTCTTTCCATCAGGTCTTTAAACTCCTGGCGTCCTTCTGCATTGCGGATAGTTTCTGCTGTAGTGCCAAGAAGCTTTACACCATGGCTGTCAAGGAAGCCGGACTCTGCAAGCTCCATCCCAAGGTTAAGCCCTGCCTGTCCTCCCATATTGGGAAGAAGGCTGTCTGGCTTCTCAACCTCAATAATATGTTGTAATACATCTGTTGTAAGCGGCTCAATATAAATTTTGTCCGCAATATCCTTATCTGTCATAATAGTTGCAGGGTTGGAATTTACAAGTATAACTTCCATCCCCTCTTCTTTAAGGGAACGGCATGCCTGTGTGCCTGCATAGTCAAACTCTGCTGCCTGCCCGATTACTATAGGCCCTGAACCAATTACTAATACCCTTTTAATTCCTTCAATTTTTGGCATTATTCATTCCCTCCTGTCATCTTTATAAATTCATCAAACAGCAATTCCGAATCTTTTGGGCCAGCATTTGCTTCTGGGTGGAACTGTACAGTCTTTACTGGTTTGCCAATATATGAAAGCCCTTCTGCTGTCCCGTCATTTACATTTATAAACCAAGGTTTTGCAATATTTTCATCTATAGAAGAAAGGTCAACTACATATCCATGGTTCTGTGACGAAATATATACTTTGCCAGTTTCTAAATTTTTAACAGGATGGTTAGCACCCCTGTGCCCGTATTTCATCTTATAAGTCTTTGCACCATGTGCAAGCGCCATCAGCTGGTGTCCAAGGCATATTGCAAAAACTGGTATGCCTGAATCTGCAAGTAGTTTTACCTGTTCTATAATGCCTGTACACTCTGCAGGGTCTCCAGGCCCGTTTGTAATCATTATTCCATCTGGCTTTGATTCTATTACTTCTTTTGCATCAAAATTACATGGATACACAGTTACATTGCAGCCACGGTTTAAAAGGCAGCGTATAATATTTTTCTTAGTCCCAACATCAATTACAACAATATTCCTTTCTGCCTTTACATTATCTGAACCAATATCCCCAGGAACATAATCCTGCCTGCTGCTGCATGAAACTTTTTCTACAACACCTGTAACCTTATATTCCTTAAGCTTTGGTATAATTTCATCAAGGTTATATTTTTCATTAGTTGTAATCATACCATTCATTGTGCCCTTTTCACGTAACAATTTAACAAGTGCACGTGTATCTATAGAACAAATGCCAGGTATATCATTTTTCTCAAGGAAATTCTGTATCGTATCTTCTGAACGGAAATTACTTGGCATACGTGAGATTTCCCTCACTATAAAACCATTCGGCCATCCTTTAAGTGACTCCATATCATTATAACATATCCCATAGTTGCCTATAAGCGGATATGTCATTGTTACCGCCTGCCCTGCATAACTTGGGTCTGTAAGCACCTCAAGGTAGCCTGTCATTGACGTATTAAATACTATTTCGGAAATAACTTCCTTTACCGCACCAATGCTTTTGCCTTCAAATACGGTTCCATCTTCTAAAATAAGAAACGCCTTCATACTATAATTCCCATTCCTTTCCGTTTAGTTCTATTATCATCTGGGCAGTTTCAGCCATATTAACCGCACTGTCCATACTAATTTTCTGTATATAGCGGTGGGCTTCATTCTCTGTCATCTGGTTACGTTCCATTAAAAGTTCCTTTGCCGCTGTAATTACTTTTTTATCACTTTCTGTCCTTTTCTTTACCTTTTCTTTGTGCTTCTTACGCCATCTGTTATACTGCACCATCATTATTTCAAGCGTATTAAGCAGGTCCTGCACTTTAAAAGGCATTGCAAGGCACATCACATCCGGACCACAGTCTGCAGTCTTTGCAGGTGAAGCAAGCAGAAGCATCTGGAAACCTCCTGGCAGGTAATCATTTATTTCAAAATAGTGCATATCAGAAAGTTTATATCCACATATTACTACCCCGCCATCTAAATGGTTTACTGCACTGACTGCCTGTGCACCATTATCACAAACCATATTTACATCATAACCATTACGGATAAGAAGCTTTCTTAAGTTTTTCGCATCCTCTAATTTAGGTAAAGCAACAATTATGTCTGCCATGCAAAAACCTCCTATCTGTTATAATGCTGGTAAAAATCAAATAGCAGAAAGATAGTGTTCTGTTTCCCACAATGTAACCTGCCTGCAGTATTCGCTCCACTCCTGCTCTTTTGCTTTTACCATCTGGCCTGGAATATGGCTGCCAAGTATTTCATGTATAAAATTATCCTTTTTAAAAAGATTTACAGCTTCATGCAATGTCCTTGGAAGCACTTCTGCATTATGGATTTCTTCTTCTGTCATCTTTTCCATACATACAGGAGGTTTCGTTTTATTTTTAATACCATCCATTCCAGCTGCAAGACACAGCGCAATTACAAGGTATGGGTTTGCTGCACCATCCGGGCTTCTAAGTATAATCCTGCCGCCATCCTGGCCTATTGAAGTAAGCCTTATAAGAGGGCTCGCATCTGTTGATGACCATCCTATTGTTACTGGGGCAAGATACCCTGGCACAAGCCTTTTATATGAATTAACTATTGGATTGGTTATAAGTGACATTCCTGCAATATGATTCAGTATACCTGCCATAAAATAATAGCCTTCCTGGCTTATTCCTATACTGTCTGACTGGTCCGTAAATATATTCCTGCCATCTTTCTTAAGTGAAAATATATAATGGGCACCTGAACCTTTAACATTTTCCCTTGGCTTTGGCATAAATGTAGCATGAAGCCCATGCCTTTTGGCAACTGTACGTACTACAAGCCTTGTTGTCATAATACTGTCTGCCATATCCAGTGGCGGTGCATACCCTAAATCAAGCATATGCTGTGCTGCTTCATCTGAATGATATGATGTTTCAACATCTATATCCATATCTGATAAATATAAAACCATGTCGCGCCTTGCATTTTCCCCACAGTCTGCCGGCCCTACATCAAAATAGCCGCCCTTTTCGCTTGAATAGTTGGCCGGCTCCCCATTATCTCCTATGTCAAAAAGGAAAAATTCATTTTTAATAGCTGTATTAAAGCTAAATCCCATGCTTTCTGCCTCTCTGGCTACCTTTTTTAATATATACCTGCTGTCACCAGCAAAAGGTGTACCATCAGGTTTTATGACATCACAAAGAAAACGCGCAACTTTTCCATTCTGTGGACGCCATGGAAAAATAACAAAAGTATCTAAATCAGGAACAAGAAACAGTTCTTCATAACCTGTACCACTAAACCCGTCAATGGCTTTACAGTCAAATTTATAATGCCCATCTAAAATCTTGTCAATCTGTTTAGCAGTTGTAGCCATATTTTTCAGCCTGCCTGATATATCAGTAAACTGAAGGCGTATAAACCCAATATCCTCCTGCTCTATAATATCCAGTATATCCTGCCTGGTATACTTTGCCATTGTATAACCTCCTGTCTGGTAAATATTACAGCTTTACGCATTTTTCCTATTATACACTTTTTTACCAGTGGTGTCAAAATGATTTTGTTTTAAATTCACGTCTATTTCATAAATTCGTTACAGTTCACACCCCCCAATAAACCATTGTGAAATGTGACGAAATTTATTT
>CAQGLR010000065.1 GCA_948794795.1 uncultured Lachnospiraceae bacterium
GCGGAAGCGTACCCCTGTGTGGAATATTCTGGCTCTGGCATGGAAACCGTCCGTCTCCTCAAAAATAAATAGAAATTATTGGAATTTATGAAACGGACGTGATAATATATCACGTTATTATAGATAATAATAAATTTTTATGATATACTTTAATTATTAAAAATATAAAACACAGGCTACAGAAAGGAAAATTAAATGTTAAATATACATATTAAAGGAGAATTTAAAGATGAACAACAATTAATACAAGGAAAAAAACTTCCAGTAAATGCAATACAGTTCCAGGAAGGTGAAACATTACAATCTGCTTTCAGGCTGGGATTTATTCTTAGCCTTCCTATAATGCTGCCAATAATTATATTATCTGTTATCCGGTGTTCAGGCATTGACAAAAAACTAAAATTTGATATTAATTTTATTATTGCTGCAGTTATAGTTATTATAATTGGACAAATATTAGTTTACTTGCATGAATTTATCCATGCTGTTTTCTATCCAAAAGAATCAGAAAAAACAATCTGGAAATATACAAAACAAGGAGCATATTTTATATACTGTGATGCCAAAGTAAGCAAAACAAGATTTATTATTCTTTGCATTGCCCCATCAGTTATTCTAGGAATTATACCTTTCCTTATATGGTACATTACTGCCCCTCTTTTCAGTGCAGAATGGATTGTATGTATAATGGTTTTAACCTGGGCAATGACATTTCTTTCTATTGGTGATTTTGCAAATATTTTTAACGCAATTACGCAAGTCCCAAAAAATGCAAAAATATTTAACTATGGTATACATTCATACTGGATTAAATAGTATTTAATGTTAGTACAAATTACTATGCACTTGCATAAAATAATAATATAAATATTTTTTATTAAAATATTGCCAGTTATATAAATTTGTTATATACTAAACATAGCATCAGTTCTGGGAGGAGTATTGCATTATGCTGTATTGCCGGTGTCCGGTCTCACACTGTTTCACCCCGTGAACACGCGGCAGCTGGTGCTATTTATTAATCTATATCTAAATGTTTCCGTATATAACTAAAACAACGGTTTAACATATCTGTATCTACTTCCCCGCTTTTATTAAATGCTGTTGCTTCTACTGTAAATGTACCATTATATTGTATTTTATGTATAAATGAAAAGAAAGCATCAAAATCAATATGACCCTTTTACTTAATGCCTCTTCAATATGCTTTTCACAATGCATAACTGGAATTACAGCCTCTATACTTTGCAGATATTCTGCTATATTATCTGTTTCATTATACCATGAATTATACATCATAAACTCAAAACCATCACAAGACAAATTTTCTGATAATGGTTTTAATAATTTATAATCCCTGTTATTTGGCTTTCCAATTAAAGCTCCAGTAGAACATAATATCTTATTCATAATAATCCCCCATGCCGTGCCTTTTGCTGCCTTAGAATAATTTTCCAACCTATCCTTCTTTGTTTGCTTTTATTATTATCCCTCGTTAAATAAGTTATCCTGTATCAGATATAGCTTTTCTATATTAAAAATTATATAATATTAAGTATTAATTGTCCACTACATTAAGATTGTCTGGCACAAAATATTATGTTATTATATTGCAGTAATTATTTAGAAGAAAGAATTTTTTTATTAACTTCACAGTTTAATAGGAGGGATAAATATGTTAAAGGAATTACTAGTTACAAATGAAAAATTTACAGAAAAAATGAAAGAAGATAACAACGTATTAGGAGCCTGGTATTTTGGTTCACTGGCACATGGAAATTCTGATAAATACTCAGATATAGATATAGTATTTCTAATTACAGAAACTGGTTTTAATAAAGCAGAAAAAAAGATATACAAATTATTATCACAATGTTGTGACGAAATTATATTAATGTGGGAAGAAGATTTTAACAGCCAGGCAATAAAAAATTATGACTTCCTGCTTAATGTAAATAACAAAATATTCCAGTATGATGTATTTTTACTTAATAGCGGTAAGATTGATGATTTTATGTGCCAGATACATTATACAGGTTTAAAACCAGAAGATATAGTATTTGAAAAAGAACATTTTGTAAGTGGTTTAATCCATGCAGCACCTTCCGGAAATACATGGAATTGCAATTACAAACGTATTATAGATACTTACTGGCTGCATATACATATGAGCAAAAAATACTTTGCCAGAAAAGATTTTTTTAAATTAGAAGGCATACTTAGAATCCTTATGGACAGCCACGCTTCACTGTTACTTACAGCATATGACCAGCTAACATGGGGCAGTACCGCAAATAAACTTCATTACATTGATAGTATAAAGCAAAGCCATTTAATGAAATACGGATGTATAGAGGACTGGCAGAAGATGAAGAAAAACCTTGAAACGGAAATGCAATGGTTTTGCATGGATGTACAAGAAATATGCACTCCAGAATATAAAAAATATAATAACAGCCTGAGTACCAGAATTATAAAATTTTGGAATTGCCAGAGCTGGTAGCTTTGTGCATTTTTTAATTTTTAAACAGGTCTTAGTACAACGCTTCGTTAATTCCCATATATTAAGTATTTGAGGAATTACGAAACATTGTACTAGGGCGTGTTTGAAAATTGCTTTTTGCGGGGTGTGCGCCACAATTTGTGGGAGATTTATACCAAATGAAGGAGGCGTAGCGGGCTACGTTGACTGAATTTGGTATAAATATACCGCAAAGTGGGGAGTGCAAACCGTGAGAATGAATTTTCAAACACGCCCTAGCTATATAATATTACATTAATGGTGCAATAGCCTTCATAAGACAGCCTGTCAGCTTCACTTTTAATTTTTCACTATATACAGTTTTCATTGAAACCTCCCTGCACTTTAAAAGAGTATTCTGGAAATCTTCTTCAATATCTGGAATACAATCTGTACTATATAAATAAGCCGCACATTCAAAATGATGGTACAAACTGCGGTAATCCAGGTTAATTGTTCCAACTACTGCCTCCCTTGAATCACTTACAAATACTTTTGCATGGACAAATCCAGGCGTATATTCATATATTTTTACTCCTGATTCTAAAAGGGATTTATAATGTGTCTTTGCTAATGCATATGGAACTGGTTTATCTGGAATACCAGGTAGTATAAGTATTACCTCAACACCTCTCTCTGCTGCAAATTTCAAAGCAGTTTCCATCTCCCCGTCCAAAATCAGGTATGGTGACATAATATGCACATATTCCAAAGACCTGTTAAGAATATCCATATATACTCTTTCACCAAGTTTATCATTATCAAGCGGACAATCCCCATATGGAATAACAAAACCTTTAGCATCTTTTACAGGAAATGACGGACGTGAAAGAAAATTAGCAGATTTATCCTCTTTCTCATCTATACCCCACATATTAAGAAACATTAATGTAAAACTTTTAACAGCCTCTCCCTTAAGCATTACTGCAGTATCTTTCCAATGCCCAAATTTAACTTTCTGGTTAATATATTCATCTGCAAGGTTCACACCGCCATTGAAAGCTGTATGTCCGTCAATTACCAGAATTTTTCTATGGTCACGGTAATTATAATGTGTAGAAACAAATGGTGATACAGGGGCAAATATTTTACATTTAATACCTAATTTCTCCAGACGTTTTGGATAATCATGTGGAAGCAGTGAAAATTCACATGTTCCGTCATACATAACACGGACATCTACACCATCAGCAGCTTTTCTTGCAAGAATTTCCAGTATCCTGCCCCACATAAGGCCTTCATCAACAATAAAATACTCCATAAAAATAAAATATTTTGCTTCTTCAAGCTGTTTTAACATTTCAGCAAACATATCCTCACCTAATGGAAAATATGTAACAGCTACATTTTCATATACTGGATGGCATCCGCTCCGTTGTATGTAATGTGCTAACCTGGCAACCCCACTATTCTCTTTGGAAAGTTTTTCCAATACTTCCTGTTGTTGTGGTATATTATTCTTTGTGTCCATAATTATATCATTAATACGTTTCTTTAAAGCCCTGTGTCCAATATTGCTCTGTGTATAAATAAATAAAAGCACACCAAATACAGGCAAGGTCATAATTACAACAAGCCATGTAATTTTTGCTGTTGGATTAATCTTGCTATTTAACAAGCCAACCACCATAACAAATGAAAACAGTACAGTACCTCCAAAAATATGTGGCAGAAATTCTTCAAACCATTGGAAAATACTGAAAAGAATAATAACCTGTACAGCCAGTAATAGCAAAAACAGCCCAAAACGGCTGAAAATAGCATGGATAATCCCTTTCTGGCCTTTTTTCAACAAGGTAATTCCTTTATTTTTATAGTCTATATACATAATAATCCTCCATGTCTGTAATGCAAAAAATGCCATGTTATATAATAACCAAAAAACATTTATAACAAACTTCAATACATTCCCTTTTAATACAATCCCGCTACCTGGGAAGCGTGTCTTATTAAGGACTTATTTAGTAAGATTAAACAGACAGCAGAAATGGTTTGTAAACAACCCAGAATACCAATATTGTAACAATAACTGCCGATAAAATATATAAGATTTTATTATCCGCTTTTTTAAATAATATAACTCCAAACAACAGTGCAAATAAAAAATCAAACAGGGTTTGTCCAAGTAACATATGTTTGTTTACCAATATAAATAAACAGCCTGCCGCCTCAGCCGCCATTCCGCTTGCAGGCAAGGCATATAAAAACGAACTAAAAATATTACCTTTATTCCAGTAGTACAAAATAAAACTTCCAATACCACAGGCAACTGACAATACTAAATATATAATAAATAAATCAGTTTGAAATTTGCCATCATTATCAAATCTCTGGTTATAAAACCCTAATATATATTTTAATACATAAAAACTTATTGTCATGCCAGACATATAAAGAAAAGAATTTATAAAAGCACCTATATTGGATGAACTAAGATATGTAATCACTCCCACACTTGCAATCCAAAAGCCAAATAATGTTGCAATAGAAGATAAACTCCATAAACTTTCATAAGGAAAAAAATCAGACAGCCTGCAAAGAATACCTGCTAAAATTCCTAATAAAAATAATAATAAATATGCTTTAAAATTATCTTTAATTTTTATTGGAACATCGTTATAATTACTATTATATGCTTCTTCATTACTATTAACTTTTGTATGGTCATCTTCAAGCCAGAAATCATAACCATTTGAATAGTCCAAAACTTTCTGGTAATATTCATCAGAAGAAGCATCTTCTGAATCCATAACTGCATCAATAAATTCCTGTGGCGGTCTATATCCATGCTGTAATATATAATGGATTATCAGGCTAGGGGCAGCATATACTTTTCCATTCTTTCCCCATACACGTATTTCATAATAACCAGCCTGGCGCTTTTCATCTTTATATCTAATAACTGGTACACCCTTTTCTATATTTTTACACAAACTACATATATGGAATCCTCTGCAGACATTTACTGGATATCTAAGATACTTCCAAAGTTTTTCTATAAACTCTTCTGGTACATCACCTTTATTTATCATATGCCCTTTTTCTAACCAGCCAATATTCAAGGAATCTTCTTTATCTGTATATTTATATTTTGTTAAATCTTTAAAATACATTTTCTATTCTCCTTCTTGTATATGACTAAAATTAAATTTATCTAACAAAAAAGTATTACAACTAACTATATTATTTACTTATAAACCTGCTATCACTTTGCTGGCTTTGACATAAACCTGGACTCTGGTAAAAAATATAAAAATAAAATTATATTAACTATTATAACACAAAATATATGGGAATTGTAAACTGATTGCAATACTTTCCAAAAATTAAAAAGATAAAAACCAAAAATTAATATCATATATAAGAAATACAATATTACCAAAGCACAATATCATTGCTTAATAGAAACTATAAAACACAAGGGACAGTATACTGTCCCTTATATCCAAATAAATAAAATATGACTTTTTCAATATATTTTCTTGTAATTATAGTTATACATGCCTGTCCACAAATTATTCTTGTTGACTACATAACAAGTTACATAATATTTCTCTATTCTGTTTAATATGTCTATAAATTATTATTTTAAAGGTGTAAATAAATTAGCATATCCAACAGAATCAACATGAATATATACTTCCATATATGTAACACTTTCTTTTTCATATACATGTTCAAAATATGATAAGTATTCACCACTTACATTTTCTTTAAATCCATTTGCGTTTAGATATTCCATTATTTTTTTATATGCACCTGGAATATATTCAAATGTTCTTGCAAATGGGTCACGTATAGTAATACAGGCATAATTTGCTGTTTCCTGGCTGACTATTTCCACACCTCCACACTTTGGTTCAAAACCATCAGGTAATATATTTGCCGCAACATACCCGTTTAATCCAAAGCGGCTTTGCTGCTCTGCTGATACAAATGGGAAATCCCATCCAATCCTCTTAGTATTACAATCTGGAAACTCATTAAGCCCACTCTTTTCTACCCATCTGTCCATATAAAAATGTACATCATCTTCTGGATTTGGAGAAATAATAACATACCGTGCCATCCGGAATCCTGGAATTTCTTTAATTGTTATTTCTGAATAAACTTCCTGGCTTTTATCCAAATCTTCTTTTAAAAGTTCATCAATATTACACCGGAACAGATTTCCTATTTCAACAAGTTTTGGAATTTCGGGATATGCCTGGTTTATCTCCCATTTAGAAATTGTTTGTCTTGAAACAGATAATTTTTCTGCCAGTTCTTCTTGTGTAATATTATTTATTTTTCTTAAATATTGTATATTATTTCCTAAACTCATGCCAGTATCCTCCTTTTCCATTATTTTAACACCAGTAAAAAGATTATTAAACCAACCCTGTGGTGCTATTGATAAAACTTTTTGCAACTAATGGTTGCTTAGAGTTATTTGTGAAACATCATTTTCACAATTTTTTATAAAATGAAACACATTATATGCATCAATGGCACGTTTTGTATCTTTAACACTGATAAAATATGCTATAAATAAAATTTCTATACTTTCCATTACGCATGGTATTGCATTTTTTTCTTCTATAGAAAGATTAATTATATTTTCATAACCTGAAATAACTGATTTAACATTTTCAATCCATTCATTTTTGGTAAAAGCATTATCTGTTTCTTCTGCTAATAATCCCGTCAGAAAATAACAAATATCAAATATTCTTATATTCCTTTGGCTTAAATCAAAATCAATATATCCCGATAAACCATCTTTAGAAAACAAAAAATTTCCAAAATGTACATCTCTGTGAATCAGTTGTTTTGGCAAGTAATTATAAAAACTTTCTAGCAATTCTACTGTTTTTAGATATTCTTCTTTGCCTATTATCTTCCACTCATTATTTGTTAAACTTTCCTGTACCCATCCTTTCATCTCTTCTAACAGGCTATTATCCCAAAATCCAATTTCTTTTTCGCATTTCATAAATGCCCTATGTAACTGTGCAATGGCATATCCCATTTTATGGGCCATCGTTTTATCTTTAATATCAGAAATATTACTACCCTCTAATTTTTCTGACATAAGAAAATAAACATTTTTATGTCCAGCATATTTTTGTCCTGTTTTTGTATAAACTATCTTCGCAACTGGAATATTACAATCCAATAATATTTCTGATATTTTTATATTTCTTTCCATCTGTTCTTTATTATTATACACTTTTATTACATAAGAAGAATTAACTTCCCATGCTGAGGGATATATTTGTAATAATTGTCCATTTTCAATTCCCCATAATGGCAAAATCTGCTCTATTACTGTTTTCATTTTCTGGTATTTTTCCTTTTCCTTTAAAATAATCCTTCTAATACTTGGCTCTGACAGATGATATATATTCCCAATTTGTCTGTTAGTCCTGCCTTCAAGATGTTTTAAATATATATAATGGTTACGTTTCTCTAATTCAATCTTATAGTCTGTCTGTTGTTTTACTTCACAATAATTTTCCTTTGGTATATACAAATAACCACCTTGGTAATATTTTTGAATTATTAAAAGTAACTCTTCTGGCAAAACATCATTTGCATTTACATATTTCATCTAAACCACTCCATAAGCATATTTATTTTATTATAACAGAATATAGCTGTTTATAGGTGATTATATCCATTTATGTATAGAATATAATCACCTATAGTTATTCTTAATGCCATTTTATTTATTATACCAATAAAAACACTATCCAAGAACAAAAACTGATGGCTTCACCAGATTTTAAACAAAATATTCACAAAAAATGCTAACAATAATGCTGTACAAACCCGTACATATACTCAATAAAATATACTTATTTTTCTTCATAACCGTATTCCTCATTTACAAACATTACAACTTATCGTTACCATATTATGATGTTTATTTTCAAAAAAATAAATTTTTCTGCCCTACAACTTAATGGAGAAATGCTATGGACATATCCTGCCCATAACGTTTCTCATACTTTCATCATTTTATTTTCCTTCAGCCATGCAAGTAATTCAGCCGCACCTTTTTTTGTATCTTCTACCATTTCAGCAGGTGTCATTTTAACATGGCGAAGCGAATTATATTCTCTTATCTTCATAATATCCTCCACATCAAAACGTTCACTTACCGTTGGTCTATTCATAGTCATCATCCTCACTTTCTATCAGGACCGGTGGCGGATATATCAATAAGTCTATATATCCCTCTAATGTAGTTATAACCTTAACCCCTCTGACTGTCTTTACATTTACAATATGCTTAAAATTCCATGATGTAATAACATCACATCCCGCAAGTATTGCCGCTGCAATATGCTGGCAGTCATCAAAACTTTTTTGTTTCAAATCCTCTTTTTCTCTGCTTTTTCTTCTCTCCTTTTACCGTTATTTCAAGCCATTGCGCCGGCCACTTTTTTGTTGTGTCTTTCTCCTTATAAGCCATACTGTCACGCTCCCCCGATGGACTAAATGGTACTCTTGATGGAAACGGTGCCAAATTTCATCGGGGTTCTTTTATAATACAAAATCAAGAATGAAAGCTTTCATCTAAATCACTACATTAAAACCAGTATTTATAAATCAATTTTATAATCTTTCTATTAATTTATTGTTATACCATTTAATATTTTAAAATTTTAGTCTTAATATAACAGCAATTAAATAAAAACCTTGTACTAAAGATTTATCTTAAACTAATTATCATTAAAGGCTTCCTGCATAGCTATTGTTCCCAATATTACT
This sequence comes from uncultured Lachnospiraceae bacterium, assembly GCA_948794795.1. GTDB lineage: Bacteria > Bacillota > Clostridia > Lachnospirales > Lachnospiraceae > Butyribacter. The sequence continues at coordinate 9,281 of CAQGLR010000065.1, forward strand.
GCTAATCTCCGCAAATCAATCTTGTTTTCCCTATCTGTTCTTCTATAAAACAAATAAAAGAATTTTTCCCTAGAACTTCTTTCAGCTTTCAGCGTATTTGTAACCTTTTCAAAAAAACACGGCTTTTGCAAGGTATCAAACTCTATCTGGATTTTTGCAAAATCATCCTTTGCAAAGCCACTATTGAACTGATTAGCTTTCAAAATCACAAAATCAAAGTCTATCTCTTGTTCTCCTGCAAAAGTCTTTAATGCCTTTAACCACTGTAAATGCTTTTCTTTATCTACTATTGTTGATTCAAAATTTTCTCTATTTACTGTTGTATCTTCAAAAAGTTTTTTAGATCTCTTTATATCCTCAATACACTCATTTAAAGCAGTTTCGTTAATCTCTTGTGACTTACATACAAAATTTAAGTATTTGCATAAATTCTCAAGACCATTCTCTACGATTTCAAAAATCCTGTCCGTATAACCTACAGTAAAAATTGCCTTATACTCCGCTTCAGATTTCCATAAAGGATGCCTTCTATCTTTTCTTCGATAATATTCTTTTTCAGAATCGCTATCTAGATTCTTTATTAAAAAAGTAATATCCGCATCACATAACAAAGAAATCTTATAGTCATCGAAAATCTTTATGCCCTCTTCTGTCAGGGCTTCATAGGAAAATAGATTTATATGTGCATACTTATTTTTCAATGCCTCAATTGCACTTTGCAGCAAATATGCCTCATATTGTACCACTGGATGATTCTGGATCCACTTGCGCTCTGCATCATGTGCATAAACAACATTTTCAATAACGCTAATTGCACTCTTTGTATACACTACCTGATATTTTTGCTTCTCTTTTCGAAGTCTGATGCTCAAAAGAAGACGCACATAGTCAATAGATACTGTATCAAATCCAGTAATATATGCATCTCTTATTAAATAATCCAGCTTATCAACATCTATTACCGCAGAGTTAAGCAAAGAAACTATACAGTTCAAAAAGGAATATTTTAAATCTTCCTTTTTTACATATGGGTAACCTATAATACATCTTGCAAAAAAACTCTTTTCTTCATTATTCTGAAATAGGAAACAATAATCCCTTAATGCAACAATTACACTCATCAGCTCATGTGGTGCCGCTTTATAATTTTTACTTGTTATCTCTTCCTCTAAATCCTCATCCCCGGTGAGTTCAATAATAGAATTATGTAATAAATTTCTTTCTCCATTTTCAAGATAAAAATTCTCTCCTGTATGGGAAAATGGAGCATGTCCTAAATCATGTAGCAAACATGCCAATTCAAAAATTTTTAAATACCTCTCAATATCTCCAATTTCTAGAAACTCATCCTTATGCTGGGCAATACTTTCAGAAACTATGCATCCCAAATGATATACTCCCAAAGAATGTACAAAGCGGTTATGTACAGCGGAAGAATACAATGGAGAATAACTTGTCTGAATTACATTTCTCAATCTTTGGAACCCCGCCGTATCAACAATATTCAAAATAATTGCTTCATCTATATCTATATATCCATATATCGGATCTTTAAAGCGCTTTCTTTTTATCAAGCCGGAACCCCCAATGCGCTAATAGACATTTTATCCATAAACGCCAGCATAACATCTACCGACAAATATCCCCTAAACTTTTTCCACAATTGACTAACCGGAATACCCGGTTTTAATCTAATCCCTTCATCCATACCATTTACAAATAACTCAAAATAATCTGAATAATCGTGCAAAAACTTAGTGGTGCGTTCTTTTGACAATACCAATACTGCTTGCTCTTGTTTATCATTCAAATATTTTATAACTTTAGCTCCATATTCATCTAATTGTCTGAATAATACTTCGCGTTTTTCAGACTTTTCAACCAACTCAATTAGCGCATTTGCTACTAAGTCTTCAATTCCAATATAAATGCACATAAAAATCCCTCCATTTTTGTATTAGTTCTTATATTTTATCATTATTTATTCCCAAAAACAATACAAATCCCGTCGTTCTATATTATGCATATCTAGCCCCAAAATATCCTTTTCATCAAAAATAAAATCATATTTTTTGTGATTTATCTCACAGTAGATAAATTTAGAAGCAACAGCTCAATTTTATGGCACCGTTTTGGTACCAAAATGATTTTCTCCTTATCTAATGTTATTACATGGTACTAACACCATGTCTGTGTAATAATTAAAGAAAAAGCATTTTCCCATGCCTCTATAAAAATAATTCACAAATCTCTTTCCATGTATCCACAAGTAAATGGGAAAAAGCCGGATTTCTTTGTTCCAATGTGAATAAAACCATTATCCTCATATCATTTTCTTAATATTGTGTTTTCTTCTACAATTCCAATATTCATCTTTTTACATCCCATTTCTTTTGCCTTTATATAAGCATCCTCCAACAACTTTACACCAATACGCTTATGACGATATTGCGGAAGAACGCATAGGTTATTAAGTCCGCATTCATTATTACCTTGCAACGCCAATGAATAATAGCCAATGATTTTACCATCATCATAATATGCAAACATAGGTCTACGTTCATTATTTAATTGATATAATAGTCTATCCTCTGTTGTAGCAAATGCCGTAAAACGTGGAGCATTACCGGCCGTATAACCTAGTTCGTCTGTAACCGTAATAAAGCTTTCTTTTATAAGATTAACACATTCTAAAATTTCTTTTTCATGTATTTTCTTTATCATCTAAACTTTCTCCCTTGGGCAGTTTCGCCGCTAATTCAGTTTATATCATTAACAAACAGAGTATCAACTTGTCACTTTCTGCCATCTTAACCATATAATCATAGTTTTAATAACGCATTTTGACACCAATTAAACAATACTAAAAAAGCTCTATCAAAATCATAATCAGTATGGTCTTGTAATGATATGCTCAATTCCAAAACAATTTTATCCTCGCCCTGTACGCACTCAAGCAATTCTCGTTTTGTTGAAACGAAATTACCACTTTTTAGATAATACAAATGTTGCATAATGAAAAATACTGATTTACAAGTTACCGGCAACTTTATAACATTATACTTCCTGCCGGTGTGTATATAGCGGTGGCAAATTTCGTGATATAGATTATTCAAACTTAATTTTACATAGTTTCTTTCATCTTCAATGGTATATGCAGGAACAAGTTTTTTTAGTTCTCCGTAATAGTCTTTAGTCGTATTCAATAAATGGCATATTTCTAACGGATTCCAATGTTCCAAATCAGCTTTTCCACAAATAAAGCCACAGGATTTGTCAAAATTTCCTACAGAAACAAGCGCTTTTTGATAGGTTTTCAAATCCTCAACCGAAAGATTGTCAATCATAGCCATAATATCAATATCACTGTTTTCAGTTTCTTCGTTACGAAGATAGCTGCCCTGTAATCCAATATACATCAGTCTTTCACCAAAAGCGTCTTTTAATAAAATTATTAATTCGTCAATATATTCATCTATCCTAAGCATTCTGGATCACCTATCTCCTCATTTCCAAGATATTTCATGTATTCTTTTCTCTCATGAAAATTCATTACCGGGCGGCGGAGTTTTGACGGAAACAACGGTAATTTATTTAATATAGACAAATCCAGCCAATCAAACCCAACCTGATTCGTATCACCTTGAAGTGTTGCATTTGGGGCATTACCCAAGTAATCACATAAAAATACTAAATCCATTCTGTGAAAACTCTCACCGTGAACCCCCTCTATAACAAAAAGCAAATCTTTACATTTAACCTCTATTCCTGCTTCCTCTCTAACTTCCCTTTCAACTGTCTGAGGAAGCATTTCTTCACAGTCTTGACCTCCGCCGGGTAAAATGTACCATTCCTCCTTGCCATCATTCAACTTTATTGCAAGCAATTTATCATTTTGAATTATAACTGCTTTCGCAGAAGTACGTATTTGCCTTGACATATTTATAATCCTTTCATATCTTCTATTGAATTAGTTCACATATCTTATCTTCTCAATATCACGATTGACCATTTGATTATACCACTTATAATCTCCATTTTCCACCATAAAATTAGGGCATAGCAACCGCCACGCCCACATCTCTTATCGTTCCAACAATTTTTCTATTTTGTATTTCTGTCCTTTCAAGTCATTCTGCTTCTCATACAGATTATTGCGCTCTTTGCAGAGTTCTTTCATACTTGCTTCCAGTCGTATAGGGTATAAAATCTATATGCAGATGTGGAGTGTCTTCGTCTATGTGGAGATGCGCCGAAAATACCCTTAGTGTAGAATTACGCCACTGAAAGCTGCCCGTTGGACAGCATACCGTCCTAACGGACGGAGCGGCGGAAAGCCGCCTCGGTACCACCGCTTTTCGGCTTTCTCCCAACGGCGCAACATTACAATGTCTATAATTTTTGCAACCTTGCAATCTTCAAGAACGCAATTCCAAGACTGCAAAATTCTAATACCCTGCATTGTTGCGCTGTTACCTTGCCTGTCCGTCACTGTCTGATTCTATCCAATTCCCAATACCATGTGTTGTTTATCCGCTTTGCCCAAACACCCAACTCTTTCTTTGCATTTTCCAGTGTCCGTTTTGATATGCCCTGTTCGTCCACTAGATTGAAAATCTCATTGCTCTGCATGGCATTGTTTGTTTTTGCCAGTTCCCGAAGCAGACGCTTCGCCTGTTCCATTTTATTTGCTTTTGGGGCAATACCACATATGCACTAACTTACTTGTAAAAAATAGAGAACTATGCCATAATAAAAGCCAG
>CAQGLR010000066.1 GCA_948794795.1 uncultured Lachnospiraceae bacterium
CCTCCTTTGTCATTCTCTCCATTTCCAATTTCTCCGCCATTTCCGTCTGCACCGTAGGGAATAAGTGGGCGTATCGGTAAGTGATTTTCTCCGCTTCATGACCCATGCGCTCCCCAATCGCCAGTACCGAAAATCCCATGTTGATTAAGAGCGAAACCGCACTATGGCGAATATCGTGGACACGGATTTTCTTAACGCCCGCCTGCTTCGCCCCTCTCTCCATCTCGTGATTAAGATAGGATTTTGTGACGGTAAATAACCTTTCGTCCGGCTTAATGTCATAAAGCATTTTGATGTACTCCTGCATTTCCTCACAGAGAAAAGGCGGCATTTTGATTGTGCGGTTACTTTTCTTCGTTTTTGGGCTTGTAATAATGTCCCGCCCTTTGGAACGGTGGAAAGTCTTGCTGATTGTGACCGTCTGTTTCTCAAAATCAATATCAGCAGGCGTGAGCGCAAGCAGTTCGCCGGAACGCATACCGCACCAGTAGAGCATTTCAAACGCATAATAGGAACGGGGCTTATCCATCATGGCTTCGGAGAATTTCAGATATTCCTCTTTCGTCCAAAAGTCCATTTCCTTGACGGCTTCGCTTCCAATCGTCCCCGCCCGTCTTGCAGGGTTGTAGGAGAGATTATAAAAGTTTACCGCATGGTTGAATATCGCCGTCAGTTGTGCGTGAATTGTCCTCAAATAATCTGCGGAATAGGGCTTGCCTTTCTCGTCCCGGTATGCCATTAACTCATTCTGCCACGCAATCACGTCCTTTGCTTCAATCTCTGCGATTTTGCGGTTTTCAAAGTACGGTAAAATCTTTGTCCGTATCACATGGCTTTTGGACTCCCAAGTGCTTTCCTTGACACGCTGCTTCTTGTCGGCTTCGTACACTTCAAAGAAACTGCCGAAAGTCATATCCAGTTTTGCGCCCTGCTTTAACATGGCTTCATGCTCCCACGCCTGCGCTTCCCTTTTGGTTGCAAATCCCCTCTTTTGTGTCTGTTTCCTCTCCCCTTTCCAGTTGGTAAAGCGGTAGATAACCCGCCACGTCCCCGTAGCGTTGTCCTTGTATACAGCCATTCCATCATCTCCCTTCTATTCGCTGTAACATACTTTTTTATGAAAAAATGTAGCGTTCACACGTCCTGCCACCGTCAGATAGCCCTGTTTCTGCATTTCTGCGTTCAGTTCCCTTACAATCTGATAGGCTTTTGACTTTGACACACGCAGTTCCGCTGCCACTTCCTCCACTGTCATAAAAGATTTTTCTGTCATTCAGATATTCCCTCCTTTCAACGTTTAACTGTTTTTGTTTAAGTGTTGCATATAGAATACTAAATAAATTCCGTTAAGTCAAGTGGTTTTCAAGAAAATCTTAACTTTTTTATTTAAGTTATTCTTGCTATTCCTATTGCACCATGTTATACTAACTTCAACAGATTTGTTTAAGTACAGTCATGCAAGGCTGTACCACTTTCACTACAACGGAGGTTTTATTATGGCAATCGGCAAACGTATCCGCTTTTTCCGCAACCGAAAAGGCATGACACAGAAACAGCTAGGCGAAATCCTCGGCTTTCTCGGAAAGACCTCTGATGTCCGCATGGCACAGTATGAAACCGAAGCGAGGACACCAAAGCACGACCTTGTAAAAGAAATGGCGAATATCTTTGATGTAAGCACCCACGCCCTCACCGTGCCGGATATTGATACCTATACCGGGCTTATGCACACACTCTTTGCGTTGGAAGATATGTACGGGCTGAAAATCGGGGAGATTGACGGGGAAATCTGCCTGCGCCTTGACAAGTCCGACTATTCCACTTATACGTCCATGTTCGATATGTTCCACGCATGGCAGGAGCAAGCCGCCAAACTGGAACAGGGCGAGATTACCAAAGAGGAATACGACCAGTGGCGGTACAAGTACCCGGAACTGGACACCTCAAAGCATTGGGCGAAAGTCCCCTCACAGGCGGTCAGTGATATGCTTATGGAGGAATTTCAGAAAATCGAGAAAGAAGAAAAGAAAACAGCTAAAAAGAAAAAACAGAAATAAGCATAAAAAGACCTTGCCGATATTCAGTTTCCATATCTGAAAATCAGCAAGGTTTTTCTTATGCCATTGATGTAATTATTTAGTGCGTGATGTGAAAAATGTTGCCAAATCGTTGCCAATACCTAAACAAATTTGTTTGGAAACCGCATAAATACTGGTTTCATAAAGTCCATTTCATCACTCGAGCTCTTTCGTTTCTGCTGGTTTTTCTGTTTTCCCTGGTTCTTTTGATATTTCTGCTGTTGCCTGCTCTTCCTTATTTTCTGTATACCCAGACAAATCCATTGAACTTCCCACTAAAATACAAATTGAAATAAAAAATGCAACTGTAGAACAGACAATACCTGTGATTGCTTTGCCCTTCTTAGGTTCTTCTTTTATTAATGACACAATTCCAAGAATAAAACCAATAATACCTAAAAATCCTGCATACAAGCATGACAAAACAACACTAACCAGACCAACAACCATTGATGCTAAACCAAAATTAGTATTTTGGTTATCTTTCTTATTATCTTCTGCCTGTATCTTCTGGACTGTATTTTTATTTGAAAATAATTTCATTTTACCTTCTCCTTGAATATATACTAATTCATTAATACATTTTTACAATACAAATATAAATAAAAATCACAATAAGGCATACCCCATAATAATCGTAATTACTATAATTATTATACTTGCTATATAATACCATAAATGTTTTGAAGAATTTTCTGTTAATACATTCTCTAAATCCAGACATTCCTGGTTATGCGTAATATTTCCCTTTAAAATTGCATTTCTGGTATCAAGCGGGCAGTTCTGGCTTATTTTTATAATATAGTCACCATAATTTTCCTCTGTAATAAAAGCAAATAACTTATTATTACCGTTTCTTATATTAAATTTAAGTTCAGTTTCAGCAGCAGTTTCCAGCAATCTGTGTATTTCTTCTTTTACTATAAAAAATTCAAGCCCATTTTCATCTGGTGTCTTACGTTTTACAGTATTTTTAAGAATTATGCCTGACTGGTTATATTGTATACAGAATAAGTTAAATAAATAAAAAATACTTGTATTATCCTTATCTATAAAAACCGCATTTATATACTTGCCGCTATCCTCTTCTGACAGTCCATAAATGCCAAAAAAACAATCCCCCGCTTCATCTGAAGCTAAAACCATGCTCCTTCCAAGACCATAATTAAATGTTGAAAGTACCGTTTTTGATATTTTTTCTTTATATATATTATCATCTTCAGGAATATAATGCAGTTCATCCAAGTCATAATCATAACATGCAAGCTTATAACCACTGCTTGATTTAAAAGAACATTTATAGAATATCCGCATATTTTCCCTCCATCTTTATATATATTGGTATCTGGTGTAAGAAATATCAAATGACATATTTGCATTTGACATTTCTTCAAAATGTCTGCCATTACCTATAAATAAAATATATTCTTCTTTGTATTTTGGATATTGTAATAACCTGTTTATTATTTTGTTTTTCACATTTTCCCTGCGTTCCCTGCACCTTTCTCCTGGCAGTCTTTTAAGTCTTACAGGTATCAGCTTATTGTCTTGCCTTAATGGCATTTTATTACATTCTTTTTCTTTCCACTCTTTTATTTCATTAAGCAGGCTGTTCCACTCTGCCGGATTTAACTGGTATTTTTCTTTATCTTGTGTCTTTTCCAGAAATTTTTCCATATGTCCTGTCCAGACGCTGCTATATGGTTTACCATACATTAAATCATTTATATAATGTGCTGCAATTAACGTAAGGGTTTTAAGGTGCCCTGCAAATGCTACATTAATAAAAAATTCCTGTTCTGGTACACTTTTGTCATTTTCTTTATAGTATATACCAGTTTCTTCCTCAAGCCTGGAAACCAGCAATATACCCTCACCTGGCACATTATTCTTCTTTAATACCAGTTTCCAGCCATGCCTGTTTTCAAACCATTTCCTGATTATATCCATATTCTCTATATGGTTGTCCACATTTTCCATTGACACAGGCTGGCATGTATCTTTATTTTTAGAAGCATCAAAAAATGAATACTGGTATCCCTTTAAACTTCCTTTATATGAACAATATGTATATACTAACAAAACAACCTTACCCTTTCTGCCAGACTTATCTTATAGAACTGCCTTGGACAATCTCAATGCCATCTACGTTTTCTTTAATACAATCTTCTAATTTTTTCATCTCTGATATATAATCATAATCTTTTACCCACTCACATTTATCCTGTATCCATTCCCAGATTGTTGCAGTTATTTTTCTTTTGTTAGTATTTTTATTATAAGCCTTATTCTCATACTCATTCCGTATTTTCTTATATTCAAATAACAAAGTATAAATTAATGGCTGTTCACAATACTTTGGATTAAATGCAGGTTTTTTAGTATAATGGTATATAATATTTTCTGACCCTACTTCTTTTGCTTCTTTATCTACTGTAAATTCAAAAAACTCAATACCACCTATTGTTAGTATTGGTAAAATTGCCACATCAAAATATTGCTTATAATTAGGTTTTTGGAAAAAGCTAAAAAGCTCATGGTATTCTTCTTTTACTGCCTGGTTTAATTCATTCATGCGCCTGCCATAATAAATGCTTTCTTTATTTTTATCCTGCCAGTAATATTTCTCACATTTCAAAGGTACAAATAACACCATTTTATGATTGTTAGCCCCTTCTTGTGGTCTTAAATTTTCCTTAATAAAATTGGTTACATTTTCCACTGCATTCTGTTTGTTATATTTACGTTTTTTTTCCATAAGCAACACAGAATCTATTGCAATAATAATAACATCACTTTTCTCAATTTCCATGCTAATCTCTTTTTTATTGGTATAATTTGAAATCCATTCCCCTGCACAATCTTTAAAACGTATTATTCTTGACATGCCCTTTTTCGTATCTTCATGTGATTTTGAAACTGACCTTGCTATTGACAGCCTTAAATCAAAATATTCAAATCCTGGTGTTTGCAGCGTGTCCATCCTGACCTCATCATAATCTGATGGGTTATTAAGAAAATGGGATTTCATACTGTCAAGTGCATCATCAATTGCCCTCGCACTATTTTCTTTAGTAAGTATAAGGTTTGTACCATCTGTAACATTATTAAACTGGTTTATCATAGACGCTAATACGCTTGTCTTTCCAACGCGCCTTGCCCCAAGCATCATTACCTGTATGTCTGGCTCTGTGGTCTTTTTTACTGTTTTAGAAATATTTTGTACCGCTTCTTGTACTATTTCTTCTTTTATTTTATTATTACTTTTCTTTTTAAAAAAGCCTGAAATTTTCTTAGTTATTCCAGCCATAAAGCTCTCCTCTTTTAAATGTTTTAAATATTTATTACAAAATCCTGTTTTGAATATTTGCCAAGTTCTGTTTTTAAACTTTCCCATTCACTGTAAATATCACTCATTTCATTAACATCATTAAATTCTTCTCCCCATACATAAGGGCAGTTCTCATAATACAGGGATTTCCATAAACCCTCTGCCCCCGTTCTCTCCATAACTGATGAAAAACTAAGCCTGTCATAAAATTCTGTTATTACAGAAGAAAATATTCTATTAGGGTCGGTATAAATGCCAGAAAGCTCCTCATCAAGTTCCTCACAAGTTTCTTTTATTCCTACATAAAGGTTCTTGTATGCTTCATTTGCTTGTTTACTGGTATTACCTAAAAAATCTGGACGATTCCTATTATTTTCAGATTCAAGCCGTTGGGAACAAAAACGGACTTTGTGCATTAAAAAGCCCCTTACTGTCAGTTTAAAGTTAGTTAATACATTAAATGCTGTTTTAAACTGTCTGTAAATATCCTTTTTAAAAATCTGGTCTATAACAGCATAAGAAAGCCATTCTGCCCTTGGAAGGTTTTCATCAACTGGCACAATATACTTCATCCTGCCACCATCATCTTCAGCAAAAATATTTACAATATCCTCTTTTATTTCATTAATCATCTTATCAAAAATTTCTTCATCAATATCTAAAAATTTTTCTGTAAAATCTGTACGCATTTTATCTAAATGGTATTCATATACACTTGTTGCCCCATGGTCACCTCCACCTTTCAGTTCCTCTTCAAGTTCGTTTATATCTGGTACGCATTTCTTGGCATCTTCCAGAATATTTTCAATACATTTTTGAAATGGCTTACACTTTTTTCCAGACTCTCCTTTCCATTTATTTCTATATTCCTTTAATTTTCTCATTAATTTCTGGTTATAGAAAGAATACCATCTTTTATCAACAAATTCTGTTACATTTATTATATTTTTCACTTCACTTGTTAATATACCCTGGATTATTTTCTGTATATTCTCATATTCATGGTGCAGGGAAGCTGCCATATTATTTAAGTCTGTAACCAGCCCTCTGTCTATAGCATCCATATTTGCAGTTAATGTAGAAAGAACCATATGTAAAAACTGGTTATTTACTTTTTCTGTATCAGCAACATTTACTATATCATGTCCTGCCAGACCGGTGAATTTTCTTATTTTGGCTTCTACTGCTTCACAACGGTCATGATTATTACCATATATAGTATCTTTATCTGTTTCATTAATAAGCCAGAACAGCCACTTACCCATATTCCTGCCCTTAAAGTTCTCTTCAAGCTTACAATATAATTTCCTATCATCATCATCAAACTTTCCAGTACCAACTTCCGGACGCTTTATAATAATTGCAGCATCACTATCTTTTGCAACCGTATCAAGCATTGCTTTTTCAATTCCGAGGGATGTATCACCAAGCCCTATTGTATCTTGTAATACAATTTTTCCTGCATCTGCATAGTTAAATTCACAGGATATTTCTGCTTTTTCTACTGCAAGGTATTTATAATAGTCTTCCCTGTCCGGGCTTCCTTCACTTTTGCCATTATGCTGTGCAACGAATGTCTTTATTTCCTCTGGTTCTGTAACAGTAACATGCTTTCCAACATAAGGACTCCACTCATCGAAATATTTTATGTATTTTTCCAGATGTTCCAACCGGGCTATCTGGGCATCTGATGCTATCTTCCTTTTTATCTCATCTATATCCAGCCTTGCTATTTCCTGGAATGAAGATATCTTTTTTTCATCTTTTCCAATTATTTCATCCAGATACCTTTGTACACACTGTATCATGTCAACTTCCTTTTTAAAAGTTATATCTGCCCTTAAAGTACCACCTTTTACATTTTTAATCATAGATGTTGCACCAGTACAATCTGATGTATCAAAAGCTGGTATTACTTCATTGCTAAGACCGCTTATTGTCTGGAGAAGTTTTGATTTTCCCTGTCTTGCTCCTCCGATTACCGCAATATTAATAGTTTTTCTTGAAAAACGCTCCTCTATGTTCCTGAAAGCTTCCCTTAGTTTAGCCTGTTTTAACTGGAATGAATGTAAATCAATCTGTTGTATACATTCCAGGCTTTCATTACTTAATTTTAGCTTATTATTATTTAACATTTTATCCTTTTGTTCCTGGAGCTTATTTAAGCCTGAACATATTTCTTCTATATGCTCATTCTGCTTTCTGATTATTTCTACTTTCTCATTTCTTCTTTGAATAATAATATCCACATCATTTGCAATAGACATCTTAACACCATTCCTTTCATGTATTATATATACCAGCTTCTATGGTTTCATAATAATCAATTAACAATAAAGCAGTTTATGCTACTATACTTACTATTCTTATGGTTTTTGGCAATCCTGCCTTTGATAATACAATAAATACCATATATTACTACAACTTATATATTTTTCTTATGTAAGCTTATATTATAGTCATTTTAATGACTATAGTCAAGCTTATTTTTATACAATATTCTTTTTTTATACCTTTTAATAAGGAGAAAAAAATGATTGAATATAGCCCATTCTGGAAAACCTTAAAAAAATCAAAAGAAACTACATATACCCTAATTAAAGTGCATCATATATCTAGTGCCACAATAGATAAATTACGAAAAAACAAACCTATTAATACTACTACATTAAATGATTTATGCCGTATTCTTAATTGCAGGCTTGAAGATATTGCTTGTTATATACCTTCTGATAATGACCAGGTGCTTTGATTATTGTAACAAGCTATTTCTTTTACAATCATTTCCACCCATAACATATGTTGCAAAAAACTACAAACGATGCCTTTTCATTAGTATCATTAAAGCCCGTTCCAAAAACTTTTACTTTATATCCAGCTCCCTTTTGCTGTTTTTTGCCTTTATTAATTTTATAACTCCGCTTATAATTGAACCAACTTCGGTCAATACTAAAAATGTTGTTATTATGTACATAAACTATCTGCTATCCATACTATACTGCTCCTTACTTTAGGAAAATATCCTGACTGTACTGCCAAAAATATTTTTCCTGAATTTCATTATTTTATAGTATACATTATTAAAAAACTAATTTCATTCTCTGTCAGTGTTTTTTTTACACTTGCAATTATAAAAATTTGTGTATATAATAAGAAAAATCTATAATAACAGAGGTTATACCATAATGAATAAAGAAAAAACTACTTTAACAACTGATGAAATTTTAAAAAGACTGGTCCAGAATGAACCCGTTTCTAAAGAAGAAATTGACTTTGTTACACCTAAACAATTAAAGAACCTTCTTCATTATGACATTACTAAAAATTCTAAATATAGTATTAACCAGATAGCAACAGAATGTAATATTACACCCTCACATCTTTCAGACTTTCTGAATGACAAAAAAAATATGAACCGTGATAAAATACTATCCCTGCTAATTGTCCTTGGTTATGATATAACAAAAACCAGGCAATTTTTAACCGGATTAGGATATAATGGACTATATACAAGAAATGTACGTGACTTTATTATATTAAATGGAATTAAAGATAAACTCCCACTTGATAAAATTAATGAAAAACTAAAGGAAGGTTTTGAAGATACACTATGTTAGAAAATACTTTAGAACAATTTAAAACAGATTTATCTCCATACATAGATTTTGAACTTATTGACTGTCTGAATGAAAACTGTAGTGAATACAAAGAATACCATATATACCTTGCAGATATAAAAAAAGAATATTTAAACCTTGTTCCAGACCATAGCAGTATTATTTTAAAAGAACTTCCAAAAGAATACCTTTCTTTATATAATATTATATCTAACAACTGGAGTCCTTATTTAGAAACGGTATATGGTACTTTTTCTTCTGAGAAATGCCATAATTATTTTATTGCTATAAATGAATTTATTCCACGTCCATCTTCTTTAAATTACCACCCACCCAGCCCTGGACTTACAGTTAATACACGCTCGCTGTCTTTAGAACAGTATATCAGAAGTTTCGGCTGTCTGTCTGAAAAAGAGGCACTGGTCTTTTTTTACCAGTTATGTGATGCCGTTTCTGTACTACATCAGAACGGCTTTCAGCATGGGGATATATCACCACAGAATATACTTATGACTGACCGCTTTGAATGGGATAACTTTTTTGACCATATTCCTGGAATACATCATCAGATATCTATTAAACTTATTGATTTTGATATTGCAAATAAAATAAAAATGGAAAACCATACTGTAACACACGCATTTGGTACATTACCTTATACTGCGCCAGAAATTATTGATTTTACTTATCCTACAGACCGGACAGACATTTACTCCCTTGGCTGTATATTTTATTTTATGCTGTCTGGTAACTCTCCAAAAGATAAAAATAAAAAGGAACTGCCAGATACATGTACTAAAGCCGCTAAAAATATTTTTAAAAATTGTACAGCAAATTATGAACTGCGCTACAAAAACCTCGCACAGTTAAAAAAAGACATTGAAATAGAATTACGTTATCCTGATAATTTTTTTTATAACATTATAAAACATACCCCAGGATTCCGTAGCAATAACTGTTTAAAAATTTTTTGTTCTTATATTATATCAACTTTTTATATACTTTGTATGGCAATGGGAGCTCCAGCGGAAAAAGAACCTGTTAAGACTTTCATCACTTGTGTACTTTTATATTTAGTAACAATAATAGCTATATTTGATACTTTTCATATTGGAAGATTGTTCCCAAAATACCAGAAAGCATATAATATATTTCCTATAATAAAATTTTTTGCCCGTTTTATAGTATTAATAATAGGGTATTTACTTATATGTATTATTTGCATCTTATTAGAGTAAATATTAAAATTATTTATTGTTATATAATATAAAAATGAAGAGGATATTTAACTATGGAAGATTTTAAAAAAATCATAGACAAACAACAAGCATATGAGTATATAAAGGCTAGCCATTATTATCCACCACAGCTTTATAAGAATACATATGCCGATAACATCAGACAAAATATATACCAACTCTTAAAAAAGAGAAAAAATATAAAAAATACCAATTTAATAGCTATATGTATTTGGATATCTGGTTTATTTTCCTTTTTATTATTCTTTATAATATTTTTGTTATTTGTTTATATTTAACTATGTTTATTTTACAATTATATATATAATTATTTTTATACAATATAATATTATTTATACTATTAATATTAGAGATATTTTATATATTTTTAATATGTATAGTTTCTTTCATATATTACATATGCCAGTTTTGTGTAATAACAAAAATATATATTATTTTTTATATCAGTCTAACCATATGTATTTAAACTCTATTGTTCTGATACAATAAAACTTTCTTTTCAATAATTTGTATCAAATATTTCATTGTTGTAAAATAAATATTTGGTTACAAAAGAATCATTAATATAGTTTGTTGAAAACAACAGTTATTTCTATTAATTCTTAAAATACCAATTGCTTTGCGGCAATTTTAAAAGTTCTTTATAAATATTTTTATCTTATTAATACGTGTATTTATATTATAGATACTTCCCCCCCCCAGGAATACACGAGGGCACTGAAAAAGCCGATATCTGCCTAACGAAGACACAATATATGTGTATTTTACAAACTAACAGTTCTACATATTGTGTTCTTCTTTAGGTAATTTGGACTTTTTCAGCGGCCTCGGAATACACTTATGGTATGATTAGGATAACCAGGAAAGGGGGCATCTGTCATGCAATATATACCACCAATACCAATAGGTATAGAATTTTATAAAACAATGATAAGTGAAGGCTACTATTATATAGATAAAACCTTGTTAATACGTGATTTACTGGCACAAAAAAATACAGTTACATTATTTACACGTCCAAGGCGTTTCTGAAAAACATTAGCCCAGAGCATGTTAAAAACTTTTTTTGAAAAAGAAATGCTTCCAGATGGGACAGTTGCAAATAATTCTGTATACTTTCAGGGAAAAAAGATTATGGAAGCAGGAGAAGAATATACAAAACATATGGGATAATATCCAGTAATATTCCTGTCATTAAAATCTGCTAAACAGCCAGCATTTGGGACAACTTCCGAAAAATTACAGAAAGAACTTATCAAAGAATACAGACGGCATAGCTATATAATGGAAGGGGATTTCCTGCTTCCATCCGAAAAAAAGGAATTTCTTTCTTTAATGGAAGGGACAGCACCAATGTCTGAATACTGCACAGCATTGCAGACTTTATCAAAATTTCTTGAAATATACCATAAACAGAAAACAATCATACTTATTGATGAATATGATGTACCACTTGAAAATGCTTATTTCAATGGTTTTTATGATGAGATGGTTTCCTTTATCCGCTCACTGTTTGAATCCGCATTAAAAACAAATGAAAGCCTTAAATTTGCTGTGATTACAGGGCTTAATAATTTAAAGGTAGTTTCTGTATTAGATGAAAGTTATGCAGAATATTTTGGGTTTACACAGAATGAAGTTGACAGTTTTCTTGAAGATTATGGTATAAGATGTCTGCTAAATGCCACAATATAAAATTTGTATACCAAAGCTTCATTTATGACAAAGGTTTTTGAAATGCCAACCAGAATGTCTACCAAGGACGTTTTTTGAAGTGTTTTAAAAATTAAAAAACACCTGGAAGCTAATAATTCCAAGTGTTTTTATAACTGGGCTAGCGGGATTCGAACCCACGGGATGCAGGAGTCAAAGTCCTGTGCCTTACCGCTTGGCGATAGCCCAATATTTAGTAGAAAAAAATCCCTGTTAAAATAACAAGGATTACAAAGGTGGATAGAGGGATTCGAACCCTCGGCCTCCAGAGCCACAATCTGGCGCGCTAACCAACTGCGCCATACCCACCATATATAATAAACAAAATAAGTATATAGCTATTGTAATACAACGTGCCAGAAGGGATTCGAACCCCCGACACACGGCTTAGAAGGCCGTTGCTCTATCCAACTGAGCTACTGGCACATATATAAGAGCGGGTGATGGGAATCGAACCCACGTATCCAGCTTGGAAGGCTGGTGTTCTACCATTGAACTACACCCGCATATATTGAAAGCTCTAATCTATGCTTCCTTTATTAAATTATGCGCCACCAATCGGGGTGACAGGATTCGAACCTGCGACCCCCTGATCCCAAATCAGGTACTCTAGCCAAACTGAGCCACACCCCGGATTACTTCCAGATTTTTCTGCGTTCTACCTGTGACGCAAGTAATATTTTATATTATGTTGTCCAATTTGTCAACCACTTTTTTAAAATTTTTTTATTTTTTTTAATTCCCAGTTACTGTTCACAGGTCAGCTTGACATGAAGAAACCGATGGTTTAGACTATTAA
>CAQGLR010000067.1 GCA_948794795.1 uncultured Lachnospiraceae bacterium
CAGGATAACCGCATAAAATAAATATTTTATAAAATCAAATAATATATAAAAATTTTTTCATTTTCCATAACTGTATATTCCTGGTATAATCTTTAATAAAGATTATACCAGGAGGGAAATTATGGCACGGAAATCAGGAAAAATTGATGATATACAGGAAAAATTAAAAGATTACAGCATTGGTATGAAAGATATTGGAAACAATGATGTTTTTATACACAGCCTTTCAAAAGAAGCAGCAAAAGTACCAGATTACAGGCATCCGTCTTATGTAAAACACAAGCTGCAGGATATACTTTCCATATGTATCCTTGGATTTCTTGCAGACTGTAATGAATGGGAAGAAATAGCAGATTTTGCACTCCAGAAAGAAAAGTGGCTTAAAAAATACCTGGAACTTCCTAATGGTGTACCATCTTCTGACACTATAAGGATAGTGGCAGGGAATATTGATGCTGCATATTTTTACCAGGCTGTAATACAGTCCATGGAAGCTCTGGTAAATGATGTGCATACTGCTGTTACAGGACAGGACAATGAAGTGGAAATCCTTTCAATGGATGGCAAGGAAAGCAGGGGGTCAAAAAGAACAGACAGTAATAATGGTAATATAAAGCCTCTGCATACATTAAATTTATATTCATCAGGCTGTGGTTTTTGCATAGGACAGGAATTTATAAAGGAAAAAACAAATGAAATCCCAGCAGGGCCAGTGCTGCTAGGAAAAATGGATTTAAAAGGAAAGGTTGTAACATGGGATGCCCTTAATACCCAGAAAGAAACAGTGGAAGCAGTTATACGTGGGAAAGGGGACTATGTGGCAGCATTAAAAGGGAACCATTCCTTGTTTTATAAAGAACTGGTGGAATATTTTTCAGAAGAAACACTGGAGGGGATGGAAAAAACAACAGGACATTATAAAAAAACAACAGAAAAAGAACATGGCGGGATAGCAACAAGGGAATATTACCAGACAGATGAAACCGGATGGTATGAAGACAAAAAGAAATGGAAAGGTCTTGCAACATTTGGGATGGTGAAAAAGAAACTGGAAAAGCCAGATGGCAGAACAATAGAAGAAAGAAGATATTATATAAGCAGCCTGCCAGTAGATGTGGAACTGTTTTCAAAAGCAGCAAGGGGACACTGGGGAGTGGAGAACCAGCTCCACTGGCATCTGGATTTTACATTTAAGGATGATTACAATACAACAGCAGAAAAAACATGTGCTAAAAACATGCAGATGTTAAAGAAGATAGCACTGGCAATACTGCGCATTGTGCAGACATTGTACAGCCAGAGCCTGAAAAGGATAAGGAAAACAATAGCAAGGGACTGTGAAAAAGAACTGGAAAATATATTGTCAGCATTATCAGCAGATGCTATAAAGTCAGCATTATATAAAGCATCAAACTAAAAAAACAGGTTATAAAACCTTTTTATTGGTAATAACTTTTTATGCGGTTATCCTGTTAAAAATATCTCCTGGCTTGACTTTTATTAAACTGGGGATTATAATGGCTGTATTAACTGCCACCGGGTAGTAAAATGCGGAAGCATCTGGTACATATCGTCAGGTCTTAGAAGATATGTATACAGGTGCTTATTTTTTTCTGGCAGGAATATTTAAATTATAAAGCAGGGCAATGGAAGCTGCCCGTTTTTAAGGAGGTAAATTATAATGCAGAAAAAATTAAAAGCAATGTATTATTATTTTTCAACAGGTGAAAAGTTACTGTGGTGCATTTCAGTGTTATTAATTGTGGTATCATTTATAATATTTGACAGGGAAAATTACCTGGTACTGGCAGCATCGCTTATAGGGGTGACATCACTAATTTATGATGCAAAGGGCAATCCAGCAGGGCAGGTACTTATGGTGATGTTTAGTATGTTATATGGAGTTATTTCATATAAATTTGCCTATTATGGGGAAATGGCAACATATCTTGGCATGACTGCTCCAATGTCTGTATTTGCATTGGTTTCGTGGCTTAGAAACCCTCATAATGGAAATAAAGCGGAAGTGGAAATTGCGAGGCTTAAGAAGACAGAAATTTTTAATATGGTAGTGCTGGCTGTTATTGTTACAGTTGTATTTTATTTTATATTGAGAGCTTTCAATACATCAAACCTGGTACCAAGTACGGCTTCTGTAACTACAAGCTTCCTGGCGGTGTACATGACATATAAACGCAGCACGTTTTTTGCATTAGCATATGCTGCTAATGATATTATACTAATTGTTTTATGGACGCTTGCTGCATTGTCTGATATTTCGTATATACCAGTTATAACATGTTTTGTATTGTTTTTAATAAATGATATTTACACATTTATTAATTGGACCCGTATACACAAAAGGCAGGAAATAAGCCAGACTGTGTAGCAATACAAGCAGATATATGGTATGATAGGTATAGTTCCAGATATTCCTCTGGGAACAAATTACTATTATAGGAGGAATTAAGAATTGTTAAGTATAAAAACCAGTATTATATCAATTAATTATGGGGAGTCTTTATATAATATGCTGCCTGCTGCAATAGAAAGGTGCAGGAATATGGAACAGGGCAGTGGCATGTTACGTTTTGTACAGGAATTAAATAATAAATCACTGGATAACCTGCTTAAGTTCCTGGACTGCCTGCCAAGAGAATTATATAACCAGTTATTATATATTATAGTAAAATTATATAATAATGAAATAACCAGCATGGTAAATAATATGGTAAAAAGCCAGGAATTTGGAAGCAGTATAAATATAAATGGGATTTTTTTAGACCATGAGCCTGGCGGGAACCTGGCATTATATATAAATAATATAGAAGCGGATTATGGCAGTTTAATCTGTTATGCAAAGGACAAGGGATTTGTAGATAAAATAATCCAGAATATTTCTACTGGAAAACTGCCACGTGGGATTGTAACATTAGTATTGAAAACAATAACTTCTATGTTGTCTGGCATGCCATCACAAAAACTTGAAAGTAAATTGTTATTTCTGCTTAAACAAGATTTTATTAAAAAGAAACTGGCAGATAATATAGAAAAGTTTTTATTAGGACAAGGCGTAGTAATAAAGCTGGGAAGCCTTGAGCTTCTGCAATCGGAGGCAATTCCTCCAAAAATAGAAGGATTAGGGGAGATGGAAGAGAAACTTTCTGATATGCTTGTTTCATGGATAAAGCCATTATTGTAAAAAGCAGGCCGTTGTGTACATTTCTGGAATAGTTTTCTGATTAAGTTCTTATTGTTGCCGTTTTGATATTATAGAAATCTTCTGTAAATAATTTAGCACTCTTTTAAAAAGAGTGCTAAAAAATGCTTGACTTTTTTTAACAGGCGTATTATTATAACTTTTGTAAGTTTGTTAGCAGTCTATACCTTTGGTTGCTAACAAAATGAACGGGATATGGCTTCTGGCAGTATGGCAGGTGTCCAGGCTGGTATTGTGACAGTAAAGTTAATATATGCACTGCCGGAAAATGCCTGTGGTGTTATTGGATTGTAATAAAGAATAGGAGAGATGAATATGCAGAACAGAAAAGGCAGCTTATCTATTGAATCAGAAAATATGTTTCCGATTATTAAGAAATGGCTTTATTCTGACCATGATATTTTTATAAGGGAACTTATTTCAAATGGCTGTGATGCTATTACTAAATTAAAGAAACTTGACATAATGGGAGAGTATACACTTCCAGATGATTTTAAACCAGAGATACAGGTAGTTGTTGATACAGAAGGCAAGACTATTTCATTTACTGATACAGGTCTTGGTATGACTGAAGAGGAAGTTGACGAATACATTAACCAGGTGGCATTTTCAGGAGCTACAGATTTCCTTGAGAAATATAAGGATAAAACTAATGAAGAGCAGATTATAGGGCACTTTGGCCTTGGTTTCTATTCTGCATTTATGGTAGCTGACAGTGTATCTATTGACACATTGTCATGGAAAGAAGGGGCATCACCTGTACATTGGGAGTCAGAAGGCGGTATTGACTTTGAGATGTCTGATGGTGATAAGGAAAGTGTTGGTACAACAATTACCCTTTACCTTTCAGAAGACAGCCTTGAATTTGCCAATGAATACAGGGTAAGGGAAATCCTTAATAAATATTGTTCATTTATGCCTGTTGAAATATTCCTTTCTAAAGCAAATGCAGAACAGGAATATGAAACAATAGATAAAGAAGATTTAAGGGAAGATGATGTATTAGTTGAAACTATAATAGAAGAAGCTAAGACAGAAGAACGTGAGAATGAAAATGGTGAGAAAGAAGTTGTTGAGGTTTCACCACGTAAGGAAAAAGCTAAAATTAATAAGCGTCCTGTTTCAATCAGTACAACTACACCACTTTGGATGAAGCATCCCAATGATTGTACTGATGAAGAATACAAAGAATTCTACAGGACAGTATTCAAAGATTATAAAGAGCCCCTCTTCTGGATTCATCTGAATATGGACTACCCATTTAACTTAAAGGGTATACTGTATTTCCCAAAAGTAAATACAGAGTATGATAATCTTGAGGGTGTAATAAAGCTTTATAATAACCAGGTATTTATTGCTGACAATATTAAAGAAGTTATACCAGAGTTCCTTATGCTCCTTAAGGGTGTAATTGACTGTCCAGACCTCCCTCTGAATGTATCAAGGAGTGCTTTGCAGAATGATGGTTTTGTAAAGAAGATTTCTGATTATATTACAAAGAAAGTTGCTGATAAGCTTTCAGGAATGTATAAGGTTGACAGGGAGAATTATGAGAAATACTGGGATGATATAAGTCCATTTATTAAATATGGATGCCTGAAAGATGATAAATTCCGTGAAAAGATTTCAGACTATATAATATTTAAAGACTTAAATGATAAGTATATCACACTTCCAGAGTATGTTGAAGCATCAAAAGGTGATGCTGGCAGTACAGATGATGAGGGAAAAGAGGAAGAGGTTGTAGTAGAGGATAGTGTAGAAAGCGCAGAAGCTGCTGACGGGGAAGAACAGGAAGAGAAAGAAGAAGAGCCAGCTACAGTTTATTATGTTACAGACATGCAGCAGCAGAGCCAGTATATTAATATGTTCAAAGAGCAGGATTTGAATGCTGTAATATTAAGCCATTCAATAGACCAGCCTTTTATTTCACAGTTAGAACAGGGTGATTTAAAGGTTAAGTTCCAGCGTATTGATGCGGGCCTTAATGATACTATGACAGAAGAAGCTGATGAAGAAACATTAAAGGAACAGACAGAATCTTTAAGTGAAATATTTAAAAAAGCACTTGGCAAAGAGAACCTTGAAGTAAAGGTTGAAAAGTTTAAGAATGAAAATATATCATCAATGGTAACTCTTTCAGAGGAAACAAGGCGTATGCAGGATATGATGAAGATGTACAGCGCAGGCGGCATGGGCATGGATGACGATATGTTTGGCGGCGGCGAAACACTTGTACTTAATTCATCTAATAAACTTGTACAGTATATCCTTGATAATAAAGAGGGTGAGCATACAGATATGTTCTGTAAACAGCTCTACGACCTTGCAATGATAGCTAATAAGCCTCTTAAGGCAGAAGCAATGACAGAATTTATTGCAAGAAGCAATGAAATAATGCTTTTACTTGCAGAATAAAGTTTACAAGTTATATGGCTCTGGCAATTCCAAAATTTTACCAATAGAAAACTATGTTGCATTTGGAACTTGCCAGAGTAATTTTGTGCAATTTATTTTTAGTTATAATGTGAATTTATATATACATTTTTCGGTTTCACCTTTATCACGCATATCATTATCTTCTGGTAGCCTTGTAATTTCCAAAAGTTTACCACCTGCATATTCACAAGTTTTTCTTGAAGCATAGTTATCTGGGTTACATGTTATTATTAAATATTGTAATTCATGTTTTTTTGCCAGCTTAAACAATAACTGGCAAGCTTTTCCTGCATAGTGGTTTCCTCTATATTTTTCATAAATACTGTATCCTATATTTCCGCCATAATACAGTTTATCATTATGTCCAATCCGCAAATCACAAGTTCCCATTTTTATTCCTTTATTATTACAAATAGCAAAATAATAAGCTGGAACCCATTCTTTCTTGTTATTCCCATCAGCAGTTTTTTCTAAAATTAACTGGATTTCATTATCTTTTAAAAAACCAGTATGTATAAACATATATTTACCTCCTTAAATCATGGTTATTCACCATTTTAATATTATTGTGTATCAGATACAAGTACAATATTTAACTAATCAGAACTTGAATATTGCGTTTACAGGTGTTTGGAAATTAAAATTCCACAAAGATTATATTACTCTGGCAAGTTCTAAATGTTTTACCAAAAGGCAGCTGTTTGGGGGCGCTGGTGTTTAAACCCTGTATTAAATATTTCGCAGAAACATAGAGGCTTTATGTACCATTGCATATCACATCTAAGCGCAATGTCATTTAGTTAAGCAAAACCTAATAAATTAAAGGACTTATTGATGTTTAGAAATTAAAATTCCACAAAGATTATATTACTCTGGCAAAGTTCCAAATGTTTTACCAAAAAGCAGCTGTTATGGGGGCGCTGGTGCTTAAGCCCTGTTTTCAATGCTTAATAGAAACTTTTGTTTCTATTAAGCATTTGGGGCTTTATGCACCATTGCGTATCCCATCCAAGCGCAAGCGTGCTGCTATTGGTAAAACTTTGGAATTGCCAGAGCCACATAACTTATGAAATATTTAATTTTCAAATGTCTATAACTTTGCCATTATTTTACCAAGTTTATAGATTTTTTATAAATAAAATATTGACTGTTAGTCATTTTTGTGTTAATGTACTTAACAGGAAATGACCAACAGTCATTTATCATATATGGAACTTATATCCAGATATGGTATTTGCAAGATTTTTGGGAAAGGTGGATAAGAAGATGATTACTTTAGGCAAATGGATTACAAAACATAAGAACATTATTTTGTTAATTGCTGTAATCTTATTAGTACCATCTGCAATAGGCTATGTAACTACACGAGTTAATTATGATGTGTTAAGTTACCTGCCGGCTACATTAGAAACAGTTGAAGGGCAGGACATTCTTGTAGATGAATTTGGAATGGGAGCCTTTTCAATGGTTATAGCAGAAGGCATGGATATGAAAGAAGCAGCAGAGCTGGAGAAACAGATAGAAGGGATTAACCATGTAACAGATGTTTTATGGTATGATGATTTCCTTGATATCTCAGTTCCAACAGAGATGATGCCAAAGGATTTACAGGAAGCATTCTTTAATGGTGATGCAACAATGATGATTGCATTGTTTGATAATACAACATCTTCTGATGACACCATGGATGCAATTACAGACATAAGGAACACAGTTGGCAAAAATGTATTTGCAAGTGGTATGTCAGGTGTTGTTACAGATATTAAGAACCTTGCACTTAAGGAAATGCCAGTGTATGTGGTTATAGCTTCACTGTTAAGCCTGTTGGTATTGTTTATAACAATGAATTCATTCCTTACACCTGTTATATTCCTTATAAATATAGGAATGGCAGTTGTTTATAACTTAGGAAGCAATATATTCCTTGGTGAGATTTCATATATAACACAGGCACTTGCAGCAGTATTACAGCTTGCGGTTACAATGGACTATTCGATATTCCTTCTGGAAAGCTATGAAGCTAATAAGGAAAGATACCCAGGTGATAATAAAAGAGCTATGGCACATGCAATAAGCAATACATTTATATCAGTGTCCAGCAGTTCAGTAACTACTATTGCAGGATTCTTAGCACTCTGTTTTATGACATTTAAGCTTGGTACAAATATTGGAATAGTAATGTCAAAGGGTGTTGTAATCGGGGTTGTAGCATGTGTAACAGTGCTTCCGGCAATGATACTTACATTTGATAAAGCTATTGAAAAAACAACACATAAAGAATTAATACCATCACTTGACAGGGTGTCAAAGGGGATTATAAAGGGAAGATGGGTTGCAATTATTTTATTCCTTATAGTGCTTGTACCAGCAATGCACGGCAATAGCAATTATGAGATTTATTACAATATTGACAAGTCACTTCCAAAGGATATACCAAGTGCGGAGGCAAATGACAAACTTAAAGAAGAGTTTGATATGAGCAATGTCCATATGGTTCTTTTAAAAGACGGGCTTACAGCCAAAGAAAAGAACAGTATGATTAAAGAAATAGAAGAGGTTGATGGTGTTAAATGGGTAATAGGGATTAATTCACTTATAGGTTCTAACTTCCCGGATTCAATGATACCAAGTGATATTAAAGAAATGCTTAAAACTGATAATTATGAATTACAGTTTGTATGTTCTGATTATGCATCTGCAACTGATGAAGTAAATGCACAGATTGCAAGTATGCAGGAAATTGTAAAGGGATACCAGAAGGACGCAATGGTAATAGGTGAAGCACCTCTTATGAAAGACTTATCTGATGTTACTGATATTGATTTAAAGAATGTAAATTATATTTCAATAGCAGCAATATTCCTGATAATACTTATTACATTTAAGTCTATATCAATACCTGTAATACTTGTAGCAGTTATTGAATTTGCGATTGCCTGCAATATGGCAGTGCCATTTTATGCAGATACACCACTTCCGTTTGTGGCAAGTATCGTTATAGGTACTATACAGCTTGGTGCAACAGTTGATTATGCAATACTTATGACTAACAGGTACCATAAAGAGCGTACAGTAAATGGGTGCAGCAAGAAGGAAGCTATCGGGATAGCACACAGGACTTCCATTAAGTCAATACTTACAAGTGGTTTCTGTTTCTTTGCAGCAACATTTGGTGTTTCAGCGTATTCAGAAATTGATATGATAAGTTCAATATGTACACTTCTTTCAAGAGGTGCAGTAATAAGTATGGTAGTTGTTATATTTATACTTCCTGCAATGTTATGGATATTTGATGGTGTTATAACAAGGACATCACTTGATATGATAAAAGCAAAAGTAGCACACAGGGACAAAGGTATAAATGAAGTCCGTATTGGACAGGAAAAATCAGTATAAAGTTAAAGATAACGTAAATAATGGAAATAAATAGAAATTATATTAATATGTAGATTGAGTGGAAAGGTAAGGGATTTATTATGAGAAAAAATTTAAAGAAAATTATGGTTACTGGTGTAAGCGGGCTTCTGGCAGCAGGTCTTCTTGTGGGAAGTGTTGATTATGCTTCACATATGTTTATTGTGACAAACAGGGCTGTGGCAAAGCAGATTGAAAAGGTTACAGAGAATATAGAAACTTCTTCTAAACCAGGGCTTGATTCTGATAAGATTTCAAAGCAGGAAACAGTTTACCAGACACTTGATGCATATGGAAAAGCAACAGATACTGTAGTATCTGACTGGCTTAAGAATTCAGGCACTAATTCATCATTAAATGATATTTCAAACCTGGATGATATCTCAAATACAAAGGGTGATGAAGAATTTACACAGAATGGCAAGGAACTTGTCTGGAATACTGGCAATGAAGATATTTATTACCAGGGCAAGACAAATAAAAAGAGCCCTGTAGGAATAGAGATTTCTTATAAGCTGGATGGCAAAGATGTTAATGTAGAGGAAATAGCTGGACAGAGCGGAAAACTTGAGATTAATATAAAGTATAATAATTCATCAAAGAAAACTGTAAAAATAGATGGGGAGAAGAAAGACATATATACACCATTTGTTATGGTAACAGGAATGATACTGCCCGTAGATAAGTTTAAAAATATTTCTATTGATAATGGAAATGTAATATCTGAGGGTGATAATAATATTGTTGTTGCATATGGCATGCCAGGACTTTCAGAAAGCCTTGACCTTGATAACCTTGATTTAGGCAAAGATGTTTCTATAGACCTTGGCAAGGTTAGTGATAAAATTACAGATACAGTGAAAATCACAGCAGATGTGACAGATTTTGAAATGAAATCAACATATACTGTTGCAACATCAGAGTTTTTCAATGATATAGACCTTGATGATATTGAAGGGACTGATGAACTGGAAGATAAAATGGATGAACTGGCAGACGCAGCTAAAGAGCTTGTCAATGGTTCAGGCAAGATTGAGAGGAACTTAGGTAAACTTGACAGTAAGTTTGGTGATTATTCAGATGCAGTTGATACACTTGACAGCAGTGTTGGAAAGTTAGATAATGGTGCTGGAAAGCTTCTTAAAGGAATTAATTCATATACTGATGGTGCAGACCAGCTTCTTAAAGGTGTTATAACATATGTTGATGGTACAAAGACACTTGCAAAGGGTGCAAAGGAATATACAAAGAATACAAAACTTCTTGTAGATAAGACTGGTGAGCTGAAAACAAAAGGAACAGCAGTGCTTGCAGCTGGTTCAGAACAATTTAGTGCAGGTTTAAACACATATGTTTCTACAGTGAACCAGATTCTTTCATCTGATACACTGTCTACTGTAGCAAATGGTCTTTCTGCAATTAATGCAGGGGCAGGGCAGTTAAAGGATGCAGTAAGCCAGGTTAGTGCAGGCACGGGCAGTTTAAAAGAAGGAATGGAAGGAATTAACAGTGCTGCAAAAAATATTACACAGTATGACAGCAAAGTGGATGGATATCTTGCTGAACTTAAGAAACTGTATGCTGCAGCAGAGGATGAAAGTGATAAAGCTGCTATTATGGAAATTATGAATTATGTTGGTACAGCACAGCAGGCAGGTAATGGAATAGAAGCTGCTACAAGTTCTGGCAGTGATATGGCAGCAGGTTTTAACGCAGTATCTGGCGGGCTTTCAGCAGTATCAGACGGTTTATCTGAAATAGAAGCAAAAACTGGTGCACAAGCTATAGGTGGTTCCACAGGAAGTATTGCAGACGGGCTTGGACAGCTTAAGACAGCAGGGGATACTCTTGTTTCAACTTATGATACACAGCTTGATGCAGGGATTAAGAGCCTTGATGAAAATGCGGGTGCTCTTTATAGTGCAGGCCAGACTCTTGTATCAAACAATAAGAAACTGTCAGATGGTGCAGATACTCTTATTAAGAATACAAAGACAATTAAGGATAACAGTAAAAAGCTTATGTCAAACAGTGGTTCACTCCGTGATGGCATCAAAACCCTTGCAGATGGGACTGGAAAGCTTGTAAGTGGTGTTACAAAGCTTGTAAGCAAGACAGGGGATGTTTCTGATGCATTAGGCAAGCTTGCAGATGGTGCAGATACACTTGCAGATGGCATGACAGAGTTCAGAAGGGATGGCATAAATAAACTTACAGGTACAGTTGATGACCTTCTTGGTTCAGGCAGCAGTTTCCATGACAGGCTTAAGAAGATTGCGGATGCAGCAGCAGAATATAGAAGTTTTTCTGGTATATCTGATGATATGGAAGGCAGTGTGAAATTTATAATGTCTACATCAGCAGTAAAAGCTGGGGAAGAGGAATAAAATTTGGGAAAATTAGATGAGAAAAAGAAGATAAAGCAGGAAGCATTGCTTAGTTCAGCATTTAAGCTTTTTACAGAAAAAGGTATAAATAATACATCTATTGCAGATATTGCAAGCAGTGCAAAACTTGCTAAAGGGACGTTTTATTTATATTTTAAGGATAAGTATGATATACGTGACCGTCTTATTACTAAACATGGCAACCGTCTTTTTGAAAATGCTAACCTTGCATTGGAAAAAAGCGGGTGCCAGACATTAGAGGATTGTGTTATATTTATAGCAGATAATGTTATTGGACAGCTGGACCAGAACCAGGCGCTGTTAAAATTTATCTCTAAAAACTTAAGCTGGGCTATCTTTGCTAATATACGGATAGCAGGCAAAGACAATATGAACTGCATGGATATTTTTGAAGAACTGATAAATAAATCAGGACGGAGTTTCAAAGATAAAGACCTTATGATATTTATGATAGTGGAACTTGTAAATTCTACATGTTACAGTGCGGTAATATACAAGTCACCTGTAGCACTTGAAGAGTTAAAACCTGCTTTGTATGAAACAATAAGAGGTATAATAGCACAATTTGAAACCACAGTACCAGTGGGTGTTTAAAAATTGAATAATCCACAAGTATTGGCTCTGGCAATTCCAAAATTTTACCAATGGCAGCACGCTCCCGCTTGGATGGG
>CAQGLR010000068.1 GCA_948794795.1 uncultured Lachnospiraceae bacterium
GAATTGCCAGAGCCACATAATTTGTGCATTTTTTAATTTTCAAACACGCCCTAGATTTATTATACACCAAAAACACAATAATTGGCAAATTTTTCTTTTATCCTTATTTACTTAAAATACATTCTAAAATATTTATAACAGAAAATAAGCCTGCATTTCTTTAGAAATTAATTATAGTAAAATTATTAAAATCATTCATGCATTTTTTAAATTCCTCTTGAAATTCCAAGGAAAATCTTGTAAAATATTATGGTTTGCATATGAACTGTACAAATGTTTATAGCAAACTATTTTAATATTATAAAGAAAGGAAGTATTTACACATGAAAGATAAAACAACAGAAATTTTTAAAAATGCACCTGTCCCTAAAGCAGTTTTAAACAATGCTATACCATCTATTATAAGCATGATAATGGTACTTGCTTATAACCTTGCTGATACATTTTTTATTGGACAGACCAAAGATGCATATATGGTTGCTGCAGTATCAGTTGCCACACCCGCATTCCTTATATTTATGGCTATAGGAATGTTATTTGGAATTGGTGGTACTTCTCTTATTTCAAGAATGTTAGGACAAGGTAATAATGAAAAAGCTAAAAACATTTCTTCATTCTGTTTCTGGACAGGTCTTGTAACCGGAGTAATTTCAATGTTTTTAATATGGGTATTAAATAAACCTATATGCCTGCTTGTTGGCGCAAGTGACGAAACAATGGCATATACTTCTGAATACCTTTCAATATTAGCTGTTTCAGTTCCATTTTTAATTATATCGAATATGTTCAGCAATATTATAAGGTCTGAAGGATATGCCCAAAAGGCAATGGTAGGAATGATTATTGGAAATGTTGCAAATATAGTACTTGACCCAGTAATGATACTTTTATTCAAATGGAATATTGCAGGTGCTGCAATAGCAACTACTATTGGAAATATACTAGCAAGCATTTATTATATAATGCACCTGGTATCAAAGAACTCTTTGCTTTCAATACATTTAAAAGACTACAAAGCAGGAAACCATATAGCATCTGGTGTACTTTCAATCGGTGTGCCTGCATCGTTTAACAGTATACTTATGAGCACATCAAATATTATTATCAATAACTTTATGAAAGTTTATGGTGATATGGCAGTTGCAGGACTTGGTGTTGCAATGAAAGTAAATATGATTGTAGTTATGCTTCTAATAGGCCTGGGTACTGGTATACAGCCACTTCTTGGCTATTGTTTTGGTGCTAAAAACAAACAAAGGTATATGGCAGTTTTAAAATTCTCACTCTGCCTTGCACTTGCAATGAGCATTGTTATGACAATAATATGCTATTTTGGTGCAGCACCACTTGTAACAGCTTTTCTCGAAAATAAAGATGCTTTTAGTTTTGGTTTTACATTCTCAAGGATATATATAATATCGGGTCCTGTATTAGGAATATTATTTGTAATGATTAATGCAATACAATCCACAGGAGCAGCACTGCCATCACTTATACTTTCAGTATCAAGGCAAGGACTTCTATTTATACCTATACTGCTTATTTTAAATGCAGTGTCAGATACAGCACAGATGCTTGTAATAGCACAGCCTGTAACAGATTACCTGGCAACAGCTTTTTCTGTAATACTCTTTATAATAACATATAAAAAATATTTTAAAGAATTCTGACAAATACATTATATACAAACTAATAAGTTTTACCACACAGAAATAATATATAATACTAATTTATATTACAATAGCGGGATACTAATATTTGGCAGGTAATTAATATCTGACATAACAAAATCTAAAAATAATTTGCCAGATTATATGTATAAATTTTTAAAATCTGTCCACATTTATAAAAGCTGTTTATTTAATTACTACAAAACCTGGATTACTTATCTGGTACTGTAGTAATTTATACAGATATATTGTTAAAAGTATTGGAGGATATTATGAAACGTATTCCAGAACATATTGGTATTATTCCAGATGGTAACAGACGGCGGGCAAAAATAAATGGATTAAAAAAAGAAGAAGGTTATGTACATGGACTAGAACCAGGTTTAAAGCTGATTAAAATAGCACAGAATTATGGTATAAAAGAATTAACTTATTATGGATTTACAGTAGATAACTGTAAGCGTCCAAAAGAACAGGTTACTGCATTTTCAAAAGCATGTATAAGGGCTGTTAAAATGGCTGGACAAGAAAATACAGAATTATATGTAATTGGCAATACAAGTTCCTCATGTTTTCCTGAAGAACTGCTTCCATATACAGGCCACAGGAATAAAACTACTTGTAATAACAAGACATTAAAGGTAAACTTCCTAATAAACTACGGCTGGAAATGGGACATGAAGAATGGATGGGCATCCCAGGAAATACCAAGAATTGACTTGGTTATCCGGTGGGGCGGAATGTGCCGTTTATCCGGTTTTCTGCCTATCCAGACCGTCTATTCGGATTTTTATATTGTAAAAGAATTATGGCCAGATTTCCAGGAAAAACAATTTACAGATGCTTTACAATGGTATCAGGAACAGGATATTACTTTAGGTGGATAGACCATATAAAAATTTATATTATAGCTAGTCCAGCTATTTTTAACAGTTCACGTCTATGAAGAAGGCGGGAAAGTTGAAAGTCTAATAAATATATAAATGCTTTGGCATTGCCATAGCTAAAATACTTGTATACTAAAAAATGGGAGAACTTAAAATAAATACCATGAAAGGCATAAACTCTTAATAATTTAATAAGATTTTATGCCTTTTTAGTATTTCTATTATATATTTATGCCTATATTTTCCCTATAAGATAATCCTGCTTTCCATTACGCAAAAAAACTGGTATTGTTTCAATAGGTGCTGTTATTTCATACCATCCACCACCTTTATATTCTTTTCCATCTGATGAATTTGTCCAAACAGTTCCTTCTGGCAGATAAACTTTTCTTTTAGTTTCATGCTGGTAACATACCGGTGCAATAAGTAAATCTGGACCATACATATATTCATCAGTAATATCCCAGCAGGCATTATCCTCTGGAAATTCATAAAACAATGCACGTATAACTGGTGTTCCTTTTAAGTGTGCTTCTTCCATAAGTTCTCTCGTATAATTACGTATAAGCTCACGGATATTAATATATTTTACCATAATATTATAATTCTCTTCACCATAGCTCCACACTTCATTATCTGCCCCTGTCCACTCACGGGTTTCACCAGATTTACTTATAATGTCTTCACCTGGCAGGCGGCATCCATGTATTCTCATAACAGGACAGAATGTTCCAAACTGGAACCACCTTATTAAAAGCTCCTGGAAATCCGAGTCATCTTTGACACCACCATGAAAACCTCCAATATCAGTTGTCCACCATGGAATACCACTAATTCCCATGTGTATGCCTGCACATATCTGTTTACGGAAATCTTCGTATGTTGACATAATATCACCAGACCATACAAGTGCACCATAGCGCTGGCTTCCAGCCCATGCACAGCGTATAAGGTTTACAATCTTATCCTGTCCTGCTTTCTTCTGCCCTTCATAAAAAAGCCTGGCATATTCCCTTGGATAGATATTTCCAGTTTCTGAAACTGTTCCTGCATAATAACGGTAATTGTTAAAGTCATATCCTGTAAACTCAGGTTCCGCTTCATCAAGCCAGAAAGCATTTATTCCATAATCTGCATAATTTTCCTTGCACTTTTCCCAGACATATTCCCTTGTCCTTGGATTTGTTGCATCCATAAATACATTATTGCCATGAAATAACATCTGTACATCAATTCCATTATTGGCTTTAACAAACATCCCCTTTTGTCTCATTTCTTCAAAATTTATGCTGCGCCAGTCCACCTGTGGCCACACGGAAACCATTGTTTCAATCCCCATATCATGCAGTTCCTTTACCATAGCTTCTGGATTTTCAAAATATTCTTTATCAAAACACCAGTCACCACATCTTAGCCAATGATAGTAGTCAATTATAATAACATCTAATGGAATATTTCTCTTCTTGTATTCCCTGGCCACATTTAACACCTGTTCCTGGTTATAATACCTAAGTTTACATTGCCAGAAACCAAGCCCATACTCTGGCATCATAGGTGCTTTACCTGTAACAGCTGCATAAGCCTCCTCAATCTGTGCTGGCGTATCTCCTGCTGTAATCCAGTAATCAAGCTGTTTTGTAGAATTTGCAATCCATTCTGTAGTATTAAGCCCAAAATGTACCTCCCCAACAGCAGCATTATTCCACAAGAAGCCATATCCAAGGCTTGATATATAAAATGGTATGCTTGCCTGTGAATTACGGTGTGCAAGTTCCAGGTTACATCCTTTTAAATCCATAATTTCCTGTTGGTACTGTCCCATTCCATATATTTTCTCGTTGCGGTCTGACATAAAAGAAACTTTAAGATGGAAACTATCCCCATTTAGTGGTGTAAAATGACGTGCTTTAAGGGTTAATGCACCTCCATTTGGAATTTCAGACAATAAGCACTCACCTTTCTTGTTAATAAACTTAATCTGGAGTGCATTGCCCCATGGCTGTACTACAAGTTCTGCTGTAATATTCCCATTGCATATTGTTGCTGACGTAGCACTTATATTAATTTCTGGCTGTACTGCTGGTGCATCAAGAAGTGCAGCACTATACCCTGTAATATCACCTAATATAACAGAGCGCACACGCAGGCTGTTTTCTCCCCATGGAGTTACCATAACAGTTTCCCCGTTTTCCTGGAAAAACAGGCTTCCATTTTTTTCTTCAAAAAAATCCATATAAATACCTCCACATTAAATTTGTTTTTTAATATCCATATGTATATCTTCCATTACCTTCATCATCTTTATAATTTCACTATGGGGCATTTCTTCACATTCTTTCTGTCCTGCAAGAACTGCTTTTGTTGCCGCTTCTAACTCATATTCATAACCACTAATCTGTTCTGGTTGCAGGATTTCCCTGGTACACTGGTGTTCTTTATTATAAACCCTTATACTCTCATAATTATTCACATTTTCTACAATAGCATAACCTTCTGTTCCATAGATAATTCCCTGGCGGTCTGATGGTCCTGTTATAGAATTTAACATAGATACAACAATTCCTGATGGATAAGACATAATTATTGCACTAACCTGGTCCACCCCACATAACTTACATATAACAGTGTGCAAAACAGAATAATCCATACCTGCAACAGCATCAACAAATGTTAACGGATAAATCCCTACATCAAAAAGTGCACCACCACCCAGTTCCGGGGTATGGACACGTGCCCTTTCCCATACTGGATATCCAAGGTTAGCTGTAATAGCAGTTATTATCCCTATCTCTTCTGAGTCCCTTAACTTCTGGACTTCCTTATACAATGGCATATACCTTGTCCACATAGCTTCACCAGCAAAAATATTCTTTTCTTCTGCAAACTTAAGAATTTCTTCTGCTTCTTGTGCAGTCATTGTAAATGGTTTTTCACAAAAAACTGCTTTTCCCATCTCCAGGCACATTTTCATCTGGTTAAAATGTTCTGACGGTGGTGTTGCTATATAAACCAGGTCAATTTCTGGGTCTTTTAACATTTCTATATAACTTCCATAAGACTTCTCTAATTTATACTTTTTTGCAAACTTTTCCGCACGTTCTTTGCTGCGTGAAGCAATAGCAACAGGCATAATACTTTTTACTTCATGCATTGTATGCATTATTTTACCAGACATATGTCCTGCCCCTAATATTCCAGTTTTTACCTTATCCATATAATTCCCCCAATTCTAATAACAAATTTATATTAAAAATTGTACCATAGTTATACACAAAATACAAAAATAATCCCTATATCTTTTTCATAGCTTTTTATATAACACATAATCTCCAGTTATATACACTCTTACATATCCCATCCAGGTGTAATGGAGGCAAAGATATTTCCACAATATAGCTTACATGGGATAAAATTTTATAAAAAACATACACTTAAACTGGTAATTTGTATAAAAATGCATTAAAATCAATAGTATAAAACAATTAAATGGAGGTATTCATATGGCAGTCACAATTTTTGCAGCAATAGATGTTGGTTCACATGAAACAACACTGCGTATATATGAAGTTTCTAAAAAGTATGGCGTGCACGAAATAGAATCTGTACACCACACTGCACGGCTTGGGCTCGAAACATATTCCACACAGCATATAAGCTATCACACTATAGATAAGCTTTGTAATATTCTAAATGGCTTTTCCGGCAAAATGAAAGAATATGCTATTACTGACTATATGATTACTGCTACAAGCGCCCTGCGTGAAGCAGACAATAATTTAATCGTACTTGACCAGGTAAAACAGCGTACAGGATTTCTTATTAAAATCCTAAGCAATCCTGAACAAAGATATCTTTGTTACAAATCAATAGCACTTAAAGAAAATTCATTCCATAAACTTATCCAGAAAGGAACCCTGCTTGTAGATGTTGGAGGCGGAAGCATCCAGCTCTCACTTTTTGATAAAAATGTGCTTGTAATTACCCAGAACATAATGATTGGTTCTTTAAGGATAAATGAAGTTTTACAGGATATGAAATCACAGACCGACAATTACCAGAACCTTGTTTATGAATATATTTCAAATGACCTGCACAATTTTGTATCACTTTATATTCCAGACCACAAGGTTAAAAATATAATTGCCGTAGGAAACCAGCTGCAGAGCTTTGTTAAATACCTTAGTGTGCATAATTTTGGAAACCTGCAGCCTGTTGATGCCAAAGGAAAAAAGAAAGACTCTATTAACAGGCAGGAATATGAAGAATTTTACCAGTCCATAACTTCCCAGAGCCCAGAAGAACTTTCTAAAGAACTTAATACACCTGTTGACAGGACAACACTGCTGCTCCCTATTGCAATGATTTTCCATAATATATTTGAGGAAACCAAAGCAGAACAAATCTGGCTTTCAGGCATTAACTTATGTGATGGCATGGCAGCCGATTTTGCAGAGCGTAAAGAAAAAATAACACCTGCACACAATTTCACTGAAAGTATGATATCAACTTCAAGAAATATTGCAAGACGGTATAAATGCGAAGATGACCATAATAATAATGTAGAAGATATTTCCCTTAAAATATTTGATGCATTAAAGAAACAAAACCACCTTACAAAACGTGACAGGCTTATATTACAGATATCTGCTATACTTAACAGCTGCGGGCAGTTTATTAACTTAAATGATGTTGGGGAGAACTCATATAAAATTATTATGTCTACAGAAATAATAGGCATATCACAAAGAGAACGCACAATGGTTGCAAATATTGTAAGGTATCCTAATGAAAACTTTCCAAGCTATGCTGGTATAAGTGATTCATTTAGCAGTGAAGACTATATAAAGGCTGCTAAGTTAAATGCAATACTAAGGCTTGCTATTTCAATGGATAAAAGCCACCGCCAGAAATTCCGGAATATTACAGCAGAACTGCATGACGATAAGCTTATAATAACTGGCAGGACACTTTATGATATTACACTTGAACAGGGCATATTCAGGAAATGTTCAGATTTCTTTGAAGAAGTATATGGTATAATACCTGTGCTTAAACAAAAAAAACAGTTTTAACATGTCCCTGGTAAAAATAAATTTCAGAATGGAGGATTTATATGGCAGAAAAAAGTAATTATCTTAAACCTGAATATTTCTATAACCGTGAATTAAGCTGGATTTCATTTAACTACAGGGTGCTTAGCGAAGCACAGGATAAAGAACGCCCTCTTTTTGACAGAATGAGCTTTCTTGCGATTACAGCTTCAAACCTTGATGAGTTTTTTATGATACGTGTTGCATCACTTAAAGATATGGTACAAGTAAACTATACAAAAAAAGATATTGCTGGCATGACACCTGCAGAACAGCTTGCAGCAATTAGTGGAAAAACACACCAGCTTGTTAAAGACCAGTATAATATATATAATTATGAAGTTATACCCAATCTTGTTAATAATGGTTTAAAAATTATTTCTTATTATGAAGATTTAAATGAAGAACAGTCAAAGTATGTAGATGAATTCTTCCAGTCAGAAGTATTTCCTGTACTTACACCAATGGCTGTGGATTCGTCAAGGCCTTTTCCGCTTATACGTAATAAAACATTAAATATAGGTGCTGTTATTAAAATAAAACCTGGCAATGACACAGGCGAAAATACACAGTTCCGTGAATTATATATGTCACATTACAATAAAAAGAAACATGGTGATGACACAGATAATATTGATTTTGCAACTGTACAGGTCCCTTCCGTCCTTCCACGTTTTGTAGAAATACCTTCAAGTACTGGTATACAGAAAACTTTTATACTTCTGGAACAGATTATTGAAAAAAACATTGAAAAGCTTTTTATTAACTATGAAGTTCTTTCAGCATTTCCTTACAGGATTATGAGAAATGCAGACCTTGATATTGAAGAGGATGAAGCAGCAGACCTTCTTATGGAGATAGAAAGGCAGCTTAAAAAGCGCCAGTGGGGGCAGGCTATACGCCTTGAAGTTGAAGATGGCATTGATAAACGCCTGCTTAAAACACTTAAGAACGAACTCCAGGTAAATGAAGAGGATATATTTAAAATTAACGGCCCGCTTGACCTTACCTTCCTTTCAAAGTTTGATAAAATTGAAGGATTTGAAAACCTGCGTAAAAAGAATTATACACCACAGCCTGCCAAATACCTTAAAGGCAGCGGAAACCTTTTTGAACAGATACGTGAACATGATATACTTCTGCACCATCCATATGAAACATTTGAACCTGTAGTTAATTTTGTACGCCAGGCAGCTAAAGACCCTGATGTACTTGCAATTAAACAGACTCTTTACCGTGTAAGCAGCAATTCCCCAATTATAGCTTCCCTTGCTGCTGCTGCTGAAAATGGCAAACAGGTAACTGTACTTGTAGAATTAAAAGCGAGGTTTGATGAAGAAAATAATATTATATGGGCAAGAAAGCTTGAACAGGCAGGCTGTCATGTAATATACGGGCTTGTCGGGTTAAAAACACACAGCAAAATTACCCTTGTAGTCCGTAAAGAAGAAGATGGGATAAGGCGTTATGTACATCTTGGAACAGGCAATTATAATGACAGTACAGCTAAAATATATACTGATATGGGGCTTCTTACATGCCAGAAAGCAATAGGCTCAGATGCTACTGCTGTATTTAATATGCTTTCAGGATATTCTGAACCTGCTGTATGGAATAAGCTTGCAATAGCCCCTATATGGCTGCGTGACCGTTTTATATCACTTATAAAACGTGAAACAGAGTTTGCAAAAGAAGGCAAAAAAGCATTTATTAAAGCAAAAATGAACTCCCTTTGTGACCAGGGTATAATTGCAGCACTTTATGAAGCTTCTGCTGCAGGTGTAAAAACTGACCTTGTAGTACGTGGAATATGCTGCCTTAAAACAGATATGCCTGGCATAAGTGAAAATATCACTGTCCGCTCAATAGTTGGCAATTTCCTTGAACACAGCCGTATATTTTATTTCCACAACAATGGTTTTGAAGAAGTATTTATGGGAAGTGCTGACTGGATGCCACGTAATCTTGATAAACGTGTAGAAATACTTTTTCCTGTAGAGGATGAAGAATTAAAACAAGAAGTAATCCATATACTTGATATACAGCTGACAGATAATACAAAAGCAAGGATTATGCAGCCTGACGGAAGCTATATTATCCCAAATACTGCACCTGGTACACAGAAAATATGTGCACAGGAATATTTCTGCAAAGAAGCTGTTAAAGCATCAAATAAGGAAAAGAAAAAACAAAATAATGTTACCCCATGTTTTGAACCACTGACTGGTGAACCAGAAGAAAATTAAACTACAACTTATTACTATTTATGGACATACCATCTATAGTAATAAGTTATCCATTCCATAAAAGCAAAATCCATTCCAGCCTGATATAATAAAATAAAAGCCAGGTACCATACAATATATGTAATACCTGGCTGTTTATTATATCACAATAAATCATTCACCCTGCTCATCATGCCATCATACTCTTTTTGTGTTTTATATTTTAAAAATACTCCTTTAAAATTCTGTGATTCAAGAAAACTTTTTGCCTGTAACAGCCTTGAATATACAAACTGGTACTGCTGGCTATACTTTAACCTTATCATCGATAAAGTTTTCTTAAATGTCAGTCCTGATGGAAAATAAAATCCTTCAACGGATTTTCCCTTAAAACAAAAATCATGGTCAAAAACTGGATATAGTGATACAAATTTACCATTCTGGGATAAGAGCCCATAGTTATCACGGTTCCTGTCAATATTTAAAGTAATATAATCAAACAATTGCATTTTAATAAAATTTATAGCATCCACCCCAATAAAAGCATTATAAGTCATGCTTTCAGAATTCATTTTGGACTCACCATAATACTCCATAACATCCCTGCATGGTATCATTTCCCTTGTTTCAGATGTTGTTATCTGGCACACTGAACAGTCTTGTCCAAACCTTTTTATATATTTATAAATTGCACAATCAAGTCCTAAAGCATATGCTATATATGGTGAAATTACTTCTGATGCAATTTCTTTGTAGGACTCACTTTTTAAAAGATATATATTGCCATCTTCCCTCATATAACATTTTGCCCTTGTCCCTTTATTAGTAAGTTCACCTGTATAAAGCTGGTCATTAATTATATTTTCAACTGTAATATTATCCATATCACCTGTCAGTGCAACTTTGCCTACAGGAATTGAAAATTCATTATTATAAAGGTTAATTGTTTCCCATGTTTCATTAGAATCTGCTGCACATATCCAGTAATTGTCACGGAAACTTAATGCCCTGCTCATAATGCATATATTTACATCACTCTGGTCACAGATGCCACAAGCAGTCAGTATTTCTTTACAATATTCCCTGTTCATCATTAACAGCCTGCTTGAACAGAATACCCTTATCATATCATAAGTATGCTCCCTGTTAGCTATAGAGAGAGGCAGCATCCTTGGATTTATTACCTTTAAAGACTTTGTTTCTATATTAAAAACTAACACAACGGAATCCTTATATTTTAAATAAAAATCTTTACAAAGCATTATAACTACCTCTTTAATCTATATTGTGCAATTCTTTGTACAACTGCCAGTTATCAAAAGCATCTTCATCAGATATTCCATTTATCTCCGCATTTACCACAGAAATAATATATTCTAACATTTCATCCCTGGCTCTCATCCTGGCATTTTCCCTTATAAGAGGGCTGTTTTGCGCTGCCATGTCAAAATCAAGAAATTCTGGACTTTTTAAACTGTCTTCAATATCTTCTGCTGGCATTTTTAATAATTTATCCAAATCTTCTTGTGGTTTATTTTTAAATTGGGCAAAAATATCCTCCATATAGTTCCTCCAGCTAATTTCATTACATACCTGGCCTGGTTACGGCTTGGATTTCCATTATACCAGATTTTACATTTTTTTCAAGACATATAATTTTTTTGACAAGTCCGTTTCATA
Organism: uncultured Lachnospiraceae bacterium; assembly: GCA_948794795.1. Taxonomy (GTDB): domain Bacteria; phylum Bacillota; class Clostridia; order Lachnospirales; family Lachnospiraceae; genus Butyribacter. Next base: position 11,553 of record CAQGLR010000068.1, read on the forward strand.
AATTCGTTACTGTTCACAGGTCAGCTTGACATGAAGAAACCGATGGTTTAGA
>CAQGLR010000069.1 GCA_948794795.1 uncultured Lachnospiraceae bacterium
GAAAAACGGACAGGTTACAAATGCCAGTATTTTTATTAAGTTAGTGCATATGGGGTTCGGGTGAACTGTATGGTATATTTAGAAATAGCATCAGAATGTATATAAAAGCCTCATAGAAACATTTTTGTGGATTAGATACATGATATGCTTTTTGTGTTAAAAATTGCTATATAACAGCAGGCAGTATAAGATGATGTAATTACATATATTAGCATTTTTATGGGGCAGCATGAGAGAAAAAGATAAGGGAAAATTGGGGAGAGGAGCTTTGGGGTATGGGGCCATTTTTACTTTAGTGCAATTTTTGCAACCTGCTCTGCTGTTTGCATGCTATCAATATTTAGAAGGAGTGATACCAAATCTATGCAGCCAAAAGCTGGCAGAACTGGTTCATCTGATGACATGGTAATATTATTTACCAGTCCATTATCTTTGTTTACCCTTATAGCAAAATAACCATATTCATCACTATTGGTTTCATTGCAGCTGAATGTCTGTCCAATAATATTGTATTTATACTGGCACTTGCTTAATGCAGGTGTCTTTTGGACTACAATATAGCATCCTTCACAGTTGCTTTTGCTGTCAGACTGCTGGTGGTCAATTATGGCATAATAAATATCAGCATTACTGGTGTGGGTATCAAGTCTGCTACAGGTTTCAGAATGCAGAAACAGTTCTGCAAGTTTCATGGCTCTGTTGTGGCTTAATGGTTTTCTGTTGGCAACAAAACCTGTGTATGCAATATTATTTTGTTCCAGGTATATCTGGATGCAGCCTGCTGCTTTTTCATACAAACAGTTCTGTATTGATTCCAGCACTTTCTTTGTTTCTTCATCTGCTAATTTTCCCCTGAATGAAATGGAATAAATATTACCATCATCCATAACTTCAAACCTGTAGGATAAAAAACAGTCCCTGCCCTGCTGCATGGTGCTTTTTGGTGTATCTTCCTTCTGTGTGCCTATGATATTGTTGTTAAAATTTTTTTGATTCATAACGAAATCCTCCTTTTTTGTTTTTTGTACGAAGAAAGCATATCACCTGCACCATGGCTTTCTTTTTGGCAAAAATGCACTGGATGAATATAGTGGTTCATCTTGTGTGCTTGCGAGTTTAGGGAATTTATAATTGTTACTGTAACAACAGTTTTTATTAATTATATCACTTTGTTGAATGATATCAACAAAACGGGATTGAAAAATATGCCTGATGTTGACATAATTCAACGAAATGGAAAGGATGGTAAAGTTATGATGGATGTTAAGTTATGCTTGGAAGAAACAGGAAAAAGAATTATGGAGCGAAGGAAGAAGATGGGGCTGACACAGGAGCAGTTAGCAGAAAAATGCGAATTGACAACACAGGCAGTCAGCTATTTTGAATCTGGAAAACGAGCAATGCGACCAGAAAATTTAATGAAAATTGCATCAGGTCTGGGTGTCAGCACAGATTATTTGTTGACAGGTGACATCATTGACAAGGACAAACTGCTGCTGTCTGAAAAGTTAGGCAGGCTTAATTCAAAAGAAGTAAGGCTTATTGAAAGTATCATTGATGAATGCATAGAGTTATATCATAGGGATGCATAATGTATAATAACAGTATGTTGTAATTCAGAAACCCTTATATGAATTGATGCCAGCTGGCAGGTCTGGTGTCAGCTGGTTTTGTAAATGTACGAAAACCATACATCTTTCTCTTCTTTTCTTTTGTTTCTATATCTTATAATCTGCTATACATGAAAAAACTTTGAATCGGCATTTTTGCAGGATTTTTTCTGTTTTTATTTTGGTATTATTAATATGCAGGGAGTATAAGCCAGTAAAATGAAATTTTTGAAGGGAGGTAAATGTTTATGGCAGATATGGATATGGTAATGGAAACAGAAGATATCAAAAGTGGATATATTGTTGATGGGATTATTACACCAGGACTAAATCTTCTGGTTCTTCCAAAAGAACAAAGAGAACGGTGTTTTGGTATGAGTTTCCCATTATTTACAGCAAAATCCAAGGGAATTTGGAAAGAAGCAACAGCTGGCAGTGTTGTTTGGTTTTCGCTGGAAGAAAACAAAGAAAAATCAAGGCAGATGTTTGATGGTTATACTATGGTACATGGCCAGATTTTTGATATCTATGCTTATAAGAATGGATATTTCGGAGACAAAATCAAGGATACCATGGAAATTTTCTTGAAAGATAATCCACATATAAAGCTGGTGGTAATTGATTCCATTGAGGAAATTGTTAAGGGAGAAATTGGGCATATGGAGTGTGGACATGCCTGTGAAATCCTGCATAACATGAGGCAGGCTGCTATCCAGCAGGAAGTACCAGTCCTGGTAACGGTGTATGAAGAGGATTTTGGTGATGGGAGCAAGTGGGATGGGGTATCAGATGTAGTCATGAAGATTGAAGAAGGAAAAACCCAAAACAGACATAAATATATACTCCATCTGAAAGAAAAGGATAAAACTGGATCAAAACTGGAAATAGTTCTTGATTCAAAAAGTGGTAACTGGAACTATAACAACTAAATAACACTTACATCCTTATATTGGGCTGTAACATTAAAAGAAACACCTAATGTTACAGTCTTTTTTTTATTATAGGGAATGTTGCTGTTACAGACTGTATTTCTGCCAGTTCTGGGATGCAATGGCATGTGGTATCCTGATATCAGGAGTAGACAGGAAGACATTTTTACATGAAGTTAAAATGACATGTTGGAATGTCTATATGGTTGCATGCCTGTATATAGCAATAGTTACAAGCATTCATGCAGACTGTTTTACTTGTTTATATGCAGACATAATTGCAGTTTTTCATGCAAACATGCTGTCAAAATGGCATATATGTATGTTTGTAGATTTATATGCAGACATGCTGTCTGGAAAACAGGCTGGCATGTGTTCAGGGCTGTTTGCCTGCATGTAGCTATAAATACAGATTTTCATGTAGACTGGCAGACATTATTACATAGTTTTTAGAAAAACGAAGAGAGGAAAGTGTATGAAAATTATATCTATATCAAACATTAAGGGTGGTGTGGGAAAGACAACAACTGCTGCTGTACTGGCAGTTGGACTGGCTGAAAAAGGTTACAAGGTGCTGTTAATTGACAGTGACCCACAAACAAACCTGACTATGTGTTTTTTACAAGAACAGACAGATGAGCTTCCAAGCTTATATGATATTTATGGTGATGGTGAATCTATTGATGATGTAAAAGTACCAGTAAGGGATAACCTGGATTTAGTTATTGGTGATTTTGAATTGTGCAATGCTGATATGCAGTTCACAAAAGCTGGCAGGTTGAAAATGCTCAAAAAAGCGATTAAAAGCATTGATACAGAATATGATTTTATTGTTATAGATACACCACTAAATTTAGGAATATTATCATTGAATGCTTTCCTGGCAAGTGATTATGTTATTGTTCCCATGTCTGCAGATTCCTTTTCACTCAAGGGTATAAGACTGTTAAAAGAAACATTGGATGATGTATCAGAAGAAACAGAAAAAGATCTGCCTGTTGCAGGTATTCTACTGACACGGTACAACAGCAGGACAAATGTATCAAAACTATTGGAAAAATCGTTAAATTCTGCTGCTACACTTTTGGATACAGAATTGTTTAAAAACAGAATCCGGCAGGCAGTTATACTGCAGGAGAGTCAAATTGCAAAAGAGGACTTGCTTTTATATGCACCCAATGCAAAGGTAACAGAGAACTATAGGAGATTTATTAGTAAATTTTTAGAAAGGGTTGGTGGGTAAGTATGGGAAATTTAAACATGAAGCTGATGCGGGGAGCAGAGGAAGCTGAAAAACAGATGCAAAAACAGACACAAGAACTAGAAGAAGCAAAAAGTAAGGAAGCAGAAACCAGAGATACCAAAGAAACTGATAGAAAGCCCCAGAAAGCAGTGAAACAGCCAAGGACAAAGAAAAATACAGGGATGGGAAAAAACAATGAAAAGGAAACTGATAAAATGCTGAATAAACAGGCGTTCTCATTTAGAGCGGTATTGACTGATATAGCAGTCTGGAAAGCATATGCAGTTGCAACAGGGCAGACTGTTGAAAGTATTGGTAATAGTGCTATGAATGAATATTTGAAAAAGCATAAGTTGTCAGGTGCTGAATGGGTAATATTTGATGCGATAAAAGCAAGGGATGCAAATGACAAGTAACAGGCAGGGGAAAGAATGTAATTTGTTAATGTTGGTAAAAATAATGGAAAATCTTTGATTTCATGTAGACATACAAACATATCATCATGTAGGAGTGTTATCGTATTTACTGGAAGATAAGAATATAAGTATAGATTTCTTTAATTTTTTATAGTAATTAAATGAACATTTTAGAGCATTTATCAAGCCCCAGTAACATTAACCTTGGGAAAAAATCTTCCTGTACATAATTAATTAACGATTTCAGCCAGTCCTGTTCAGTCTCTCCCATTTCAGGGCGGACAATAACCTGGATGCTGAATGGCATCATGTTTTTGATTTGATATATGCCCGTTCCCGGCTCTTCAACTGTTATATCTGATTCCTTTAAACTATCAAATAGTTACTGGGGTATATCTCTGCTAACTATAGTAATAGTGACATCATTTGCCTTAATGTAGTTATCTTCAAACCCACTGGCTTTGTACAGGCTGGTATATGCAAGTGATTTGTAAAAATGTCCAGTATTTAATGTTTTATCAAAAAAAGTGTAGTCGATGATATTATGGCCTTTAAATATTTTTCCAATGTCATTTTGGATTTTAATATCAGGGGATTTGATTATTGCAAGCAAAAAAGCAGCAACAGGCTGCATATACATGCAGTCATTTGGATTAAATCCAGTATTGATATCACTTCTTGCAATCTCAATCTTGAGGGCATCACAAAATGCAGCATTGTTTTTAGTTATATCCATATTAGTACCTTCCTTTCTTTTTATGGGGAGTTTCCTGTATGTAACTCCTCTTATTATTTGTATCAAATTAAATATGAATTATTTTTACGATTGAAAATTTTATTGATGTATCTATTTTTGCAAAATTTTAAAGAATTAATTGTGTTATATAATGTAGCAGTATCAAAAAATACATCACATGGATAAAGAAAAATAGTATAAGAAAGGAGAGGGATATGGAAAATTTCATGAAAGATATTGTTGTAGACCGCATGGCAGGCCAGTTGGAATGCCAGTTAGAGAAAAATGAGGAGTTTAAAAAGTGCAAGAAAAGATTTTTACTGTTATTTGATAAACTGCAGAAGAAGTTTGATGGTAACAAGAAAAAAGCAAATTACTGGATAAGCTTGATAAAGCAATGGGGAATTACACTTGCCGGTATGAAGAAGCAGCATACTGTCTTGGATTTCATAATGGCATGGATATAGGGCTTGGACATGCAGATACTTGTGTACTAAAAGATGGCATGGAAAAACAGACATGTATGAGTGTAGAAGACATGACCCACCTGGTTTATATAATGGATGCATACAGGGAATTGAACATAGCATTTTGTGGGGAAGAAATGATGCTAGGTTTTGATGAGGGATGTATTGGAGCACTGAGCCGGGTTTATAAGGTTATTGCACACAATGTTTGTGCTGGAATGAAAGAAAATGATTTTGCAGGAGAAGATGAAGTCCTGTTGGATACTTCTCTGACACATGAGCAGCGGGCTAAAAAGCTGCTTGGAAAATAATCAGTGTAAAAGCAGGAAAGGGGGATTTTAATGGAGAAAGGAAACATGGGCCAGGACAAGATAAAACAAGAAGAAAGAGAGGCAGCAATAAATCTCCTTATAACAGTGTTTGAAATGTATGATAAGGAAATGGTGCTAAATAAGGCATTGGATGATTTTTTATGTGGTTATGGAGAGAAAATTCCAGAATGCCTTCAATGCTTATATGAGCATTTTAACAACTGTGACAGTAGTAAAACACAGGTTATTAAAAGGTTTGCAGAAAATCATGGTTTAGAAATCAAGGATTATTCTGACTGAATAAGTGTTATTGATAAAAAAAGGAGAGGAGGTGCATGTGGAAAAATACAGATTCGACAGGAAGCTTCAGGAAGCAGCCTTAAGAAAATCTGACCAACAGCCAATTGTCATTATTGATGGAAAAGAAAGGAGGGCAAGCACTGGATGATACTTCAGTCCCACCAGAGGACAGGGTAAAGAGGCTGCTTGGGGAATAGTATTGCACAAGACTGTTTAATGGAATTGAAAGGCAGATGCTTTTATGGTAGTATATAATCTATAAACATAAATCTTACAGGAGGTGAAGCTGTTGGCAGAACCAGAGGAAAAACAGGGAGTTTCCACAGACAAAAGGGACAGGGTGGTAAAACATACAATTAAAGATAGTGTATTCACAAATTTATTTAAGGAGAAAAAATATCTGGTGCAGCTGTACCATGCACTCCATCCAGAAAGAAAAGGTGTTACAGAAGAAGATATTAAAGAAGTGACAGTCAGTAATGTCCTTGTGGATGACATCTATAATGATGTGGGGTTCATGGTCCGGGTCAACTTTGCTGGTACTGGTTGAATGCCAGGCAACCTGGACAGTGAATATCATATTCAGGGCATTGATGTATCTGGTACAGACATACAGGGAATATTTCAGGAAAACAAAACAGGACCTGTATAAAAGCAAAAAATTGGAAATGCCAGGACCAGAATTATATGTCATATATACTGGGAACAGGAAAACAAGACCAGAAGAAATTTCTTTGAAAGAAGAATTTTTTGATGGGAAAGACATTTGTATTGATGTTAAGGTAAAGATGGTGTATGATGGCAGGGATGGCGATATTATTAACCAGTATGTTGTATTCACTAAGGTATGTAATGAACAGGTGGAAGTTTATGGCAGGACCAGGAAGGCTATACAGGAAGCAGTCAGGATATGTAAGGATAAAAATGTCCTGAAAGAATATCTGGAAAGCAGGGAGCAGGAGGTGGTAGACATGATGATGGAACTGTATGACGAGCAGGAGATACTCAAATCCTATGTCGAAAGCGAAAAGTATGATGTTGCTAAAGAAACAGCCAGAAGATTCCTGAAAATGGGAAAACTTTCTGTTGAGGAAATTGCAGCAGGTTCTGGACTTTCAATAGAAACTGTACTGGAGCTGCAGAAAGAACAGTTACAGATGGTATAACCCAAAAATGTAATAAGGATAGTTATTTTGCTAAAACTATAAAAACAGTATGAGAGACAGGAAGTTCTGTGGTAACATCCTGTCTTTTTTGTGTTTTGGATTGTTTGCATGTAATAGAAACAGGTATTAAAATAAACTGGTGATGGTTTCTTAATTATTCATATCTAAAGCCATATCCAGGCAGTGTTGCCTTTATAAAAATATATATACACTCATTGTGCTATGGAAAGTGCAGGTGCATGTTTGATGTTGCATATCCAAATACCTGTTTCTGCCAATATTTTCAGTAGTTCCTGTATAGTACAATAACAGAGAAATGGAAACATGGAAATACAGGAAAGGAGGTAAGATAAATGGATGAAAGGCTAAAGGATATTGTGGATAATTTAGAATCCATGATAATTGGTTTAGATGAACCATTCAAATTTCATTGTATAATGTGTGGCAAATGTTGCATCAACAGGGAGGACATTTTGCTATCACCAAGAAACATTTACAATATGTCCAAAGAACTTGGAATAAAGCCAGAAGAGTTATTTGAACGGTATTGTGAAGTTTATGTGGGACCAGACTCAAGAGTTCCAATTGTGAGACTGAAACCAAGAGGTTCAGTAAAAATGTGTCCATTATTAAAAAACAGAAAGTGCATGGTACACAAGGCAAAACCAACAGTCTGTGCGATGTTTCCACTTGGAAGGTGTATAGTTGCGGCCAATCCAGAAGAAGGTCTCAAGGATATCAGTAAGGGTCAGTTCCAGTACATTTTTAATAATCCTGGGTGTGGCGATGCTTCTGAAACACATACAGTCAGGGAATACTTAGAATCTTTTGGGATTCCTGTTGAGGATAATTTTTTCCTGAAATGGCAGCAGGCAATACTGGATATGGGTAATTTTTTCCAAAAAATTGAAAAAACTGTGAGCCATGAAAACATGGAACTGGTATGGAGAGCAGCCTTTATTGGGTTGTATTTGCATTATGAAACTGAAAAAGACTTCATGCCACAGTTTGAAGACAATGTAAAGAATTTTTTTGATATGCTGGATTAAGTTTTTCCAGAGGGAGGGGATAAACCAGTAATATAAGATAAATTTATATGGCAAAAGAGACCATTTAACCAGCTGGCAATGGTTGCAGGCATGGAAAAGGTCTTGGAAAAAATATTATTCACAGGGCTTTTTCCATGTTTCTGGACTTTCCCGGAACTAATTTTATTTTTTATTCATGGCAAAACATTTATGGCATCCTTTATAAACAACAGATTAAATAAGTGAGAGAGGGTTATCATATTTTACTACAAGGAGGATAAATGTTGCAAAGTGAACAGAAAATAGAGGTAAAAGTGAAATTTAGGAAGTGGGAAAAGCCAGTGGGGTCAAATACCCCACAGCAGGATATGGGACAGACTTGTTCCAAGGGGTGGGGATTTGTCCCAAAATCATAATAGAGGTCTGGGAGTTCCTAAGAGGACACAGGATGACAGTGAGGTGGCTGGATATGAATGAAACTTCAAGTACCAGGCATGAAAAAGTTTTCATGCCTGGTGAAAAATATAACCTAACAATCAAGGAAGCAGCAGCATATTTTTCAATTGGTGAGAAGAAACTGCGGAGAATTGCAGAAGAAAACCATGAGGCGGGTTTTGTGCTCATGATATGGAAGCCATATGCTGCTTAAACGGAATGCATTTGAAAAGTATATAGACATGACTAGTTCAATTTGAACTTTGGTTTAAGAATACAAGCAGGAGGAGGGAAGCCATGTGGGCAATACAAAAAGGAGGGACACGAAAGGCAGGGTACTCCGTCCAGGGGAAAGCCAGCAGAAAGATGGAAGATACCGGTATACATATTATATAAATGGAAAACAGCATTGCTTTTACAGCTGGAAGCTGGAGGATACTGACAGGATACCACAAGGGAAACATCCATGCACATCCTTGCGGAGCCAGATTAAATGGTTAAATAAATCTAGGGAACAGGGGATTACATTCCGTGGAAACGGGATAAGTATATTGGGGCTGGCAGAGAGATACTTAGAGATTCAAAATGCAAATAATAAGATAAGGACATCCACAAAGGCAGGTTACAGGACAGCCCTGAAACATATCAGGGAAGATCCGGTTTCTTCTGTCCGTATTGATAAATTCAAAAAATCGGATGCAAAGAAATGGATTATGTCACTAAAAGGAAATGGATTTGGATATAGTACCATATCGTCCATCCATGGGGTGGTAAAACCTGCATTCCAGATGGCTGTGGATGATGACCTGATCCTAAAAAATCCCTTTGATTTCGTACTTACTGATCTTATTGAAAATGACAGCACAAAAAGGGATTCCCTTACATTAGAAGAACAGAATTCCCTGCTGGAATTTATAAAAAATGACAGATATTACAGCCAGTATTACGATGCAATAGTCATCCTGTTTGAAACAGGGCTTCGCATAGCGGAATTCTGTGGGCTTACTTCAGATAAAATTGACATGGAAAATAGAATGATAACAATTGATACACAGCTTCACAGGGATAAACAGGGATACCATCTGGAAAAGCCAAAAATAAGTGCAGGATTCCGACAGCGCCAATAACAGATAAGGCATATGAAAGCTTTTCTAATTTACTCCAAAGCCGAACAAAGAAACAGGCAGAAAAAAATGTCTGCAGGCAGAAAAATTATCTCTGTTTTGACAGGAATAATATGCCGAGGTATGGCAGCCAGTGGGATAAAATCTTTGAAAATATATGTAAGAAATATAGAAAAACCAACGGGACGGCAAAGTTTAAAGTGACACCACATATATGCAGGCATACATTTGCCACCAACATGGCAATAAAAGGGATGAACCCCGTAATACTAAAAGGGATTATGGGACATGATGATATATTCACTACATTTGCAATTTATACACATGTAAAAGGGAATAATTACATAGATGAATATAAAAAACTTGGGCTGGTCAGTATAGATGCAAAAACAGCAGAAAAAGTGCCAGCAAAAGACAAATATAAGGTAATAGAATTTAAAAGCCGGACTGCCCGGCAGGAAACAGGTACCAGTGCTGTTTAGCATAAATCTGGTACCTGTTTTTTTGTCCAATTATAACAAATAAGTATTTAATGCCATGCTGTTTCATGGTATACTAACAAAGTATAGTAGCATTGGCTCTCCAGTTTTGAGGAGGGATATGCAATGAGTGTTAAAAGAAGGGATAAGAAGAACAGGATATTAAGGGATGGAGAGACACAATGTAAAGATGGCAAATACAGATTTACATTTTATGAGAACGGCAAACAGAAATGTTTTTACAGCTGGAGGCTGGAAAGGACAGACCCACTGCCAACGGGAAAAAGGGAATGTATGGCACTCCGTGACAAGGAAGATGAATTAAGGAAATCTAAAGACAGGGGACTTGCTTACCAGGAAGATGGAATGACTGTACTGGAACTGGTGGATAAGTATACTCTGCAGAAACGGGGAGTAAAGCATACAACACAGGCAGGGTACAGGACAGTGCTTAATATATTAAAAAATGACCCATTTGGGGCAAAAAGAATTGATAAGGTAAAGCTTTCCGATGCAAAAATATGGTTAATCCAGTTACAGGAAAACGGACGGAGCTACAGTTCCATCCACTCTATCAGGGGAGTGCTGAGGCCTGCATTCCAGATGGCTGTGGATGATGGCCTGCTCTTGAAAAATCACTTTGAGTTCCAGTTAGCAACTGTAATTGTAAATGATTCAGTTACCAGAGAGGCGGTTACCATAAAACAGGAGAGATAGTTTTTAGCATTTGTAAAGAATGACAGCCATTTCAGCAGGTACTATGAGGGTATCTGCATCATAAGTGCGAACTTAAGAAAAAAATATACGAAACAAGGCTTTTAGGTGCCTT
>CAQGLR010000070.1 GCA_948794795.1 uncultured Lachnospiraceae bacterium
TTGTAGAAACTTATTAACAAGTACTCTTGATTGAGTACACCATTATTATACTAGGGGGTTGTAAAATGGATAAAATTTTAATTGCAGATGACAATATGCAGATTACAAAAATATTAAGTGAATTTGCAAGAAAGGAAGGTTTTGAACCTGTAGTTGCTTATAATGGTGAGGAAACAATACAATATTTTAAACAGGAGCACTTTGAAATAATTTTACTTGATGTAATGATGCCAAAAAAGGATGGCTTTGAAGTTTGCCGTGAAATCCGCAGGATATCTAACATACCAATTATTATGATAACAGCACGTGGTGAAGATTTTGAACGCATTATGGGGCTGGATATTGGAGCAGATGATTATATTGTAAAACCATTTTTAGGAGAAGAAGTAATGGCACGCATAAGGGCTGTATTACGCCGTATTGAACGCAAACCACAGGAGGATGCAGAGGGTATTTCATATGATAACCTTACAGTATGTTTAGAAAAAGGTCTTGTATTAATTGATGGGAAACAGGTAGTACTAACTAAAAAAGAACTAGAAATCCTATGGCTTCTGTTAGAGAATAAAGAAAAAATATTTTCAAGGGATAATCTTTTAGACAGCCTTTGGGGATATGATTACTATGGGGACAACCGCACTGTAGACAGCCATATTAAAAGGCTGCGTGCTAAACTGGATATAGTGCCGCATCCAAACTGGCAGATTAAAACTATATGGGGGATGGGGTATAAATTTGAGGGGGTAAATAGTGAAATATAAAATTACAAAACGTCTTATTGGCTATTTTTCAGTTGTTTTATTGCTTTTTTCAATTATAATAGGTGTGCTTTTCCAGATTTTATTTACAAGGCATACAGCGGAAATTAACCAGCAGGAATTAAAAAAACGGGCAGTTTCTATCGCAGATACCTTATCACAGTTCCACCAGGAACAAGGCGGGCGTGGTAATGGCAATGGCATGGGAATGGGTAACGGGTATGGTGCTTATTTAAGGTTTATTGATGATATTGCAATGAGTAAAGTATGGCTTGTTGATGAAAAAGCACAGAGAATTGAAATAGGACATAAAGGAAGTTCACTTTCATATGATGATATTCCAGATGGTGCAGAAGAGCTGATACAACAAGTATTCCAGGGAAATACTTTATGCAGCCAGAAGTTTGGCCAGGTGCCTGGGTTCCCTTGTGTAACAGCTGGTGTTCCTGTAAGAGATGAAAATGGGGATATATTTGCTGCACTTCTTCTTCACAGTCCTGTTGAAGGAATGGAACAGGCACAGAAAGATGGTACTTTTATACTGGTATGCTGTATATTTGCTGCACTTATATTTGCAACAGGGCTCTCGGTAATACTTGCACGCCATTTTATCAGGCCTTTACAGGTTATGGCTGGTGTTACAGGACAGATTATAAAAGGCAGTTATGTACATACTGGAATAATACAAAATGATGAAATAGGTATGTTGGCAAATAATATTGATGAATTGTCTGAGAGGCTGTCTGAGTCTGAAACAGAAAGAAAAGAACTTGATAAAATGAGACAGGATTTTATGTCAAATATTTCACATGAATTAAGAACGCCAGTTACTGTTATTAAGGGGTCTTTGGAGGTGCTTTGCCAGGGGCTTGTTACTGGTGAAGAAGAAAAAGAATATTTAAACCAGATGTTTGCTGATATTTCACAGCTGCAGCGGCTTGTAAATGACCTGCTTGAACTTTCAAGGCTGCAGAATGTAAGCTTTAAGATTGAAAAAACGGAAATAAACCTTACAGATGTTTTAAATGAGTCTGCACGTTCTATAAGACAGTTAGCATCAAAGAAAAATATAATTATTAATTTAAATGGGAATGGACAGCCCTTTCCTTTCTATGGCGATTATGGAAGAATAAGGCAGATGTTTACCATTGTACTGGATAATGCCGTAAAATTTTCACCAAATAACGGCCATATAGATATAAAAATGCAGTCTGGTGATAATAAATGTGTAATTGTAATTTCAGATTATGGAAAAGGTATTCCTGCTGGTGATATTCCACATATTTTTGAACGTTTCTATAAAGAACAGTCTGGGCAGAACAGAAATGGCAGTGGTCTTGGGCTTTCTATAGCAAAACAGATTGCATGGCGGCATAATACAGTAATAGAATGTGAAAGTGAATATGGTAAAGGTACAAGTTTTATATTTACATTTCCTGGCGGGTTATAAATATTACAGCCTGTATAATAATATCCTTTTTTGTAAATAGTTATTTAAAGGAAGCTTTTTGGCGAAAGGAGTACCAGAAGTGTACTATATTATTATTAATGGTGAAATAAAAAAAACTGAAGAACAAAATTTCTGGGGTTATGATAATGGAATATGTGTAGTTAAACTTTCAGAGTGGAATGAAAGCCCAGGACTTAGGGAGAAGTCTGGTATATGGCATAAAGCAGATGAAATACATTTCTGTAAAATGGAAACACATACAGATTATATGTTTGGTACATTCCGGGTACCATCCAAAATTAAAGGATGCAGGGATACAACATTTGCAATTTATATAACAGAAAAAAGGGTTGTGGTACTTGATGATGACGGAGAAGTACAGGAGGCAGTAAAACGCCTGGCGGCGGGACCGCTTCGCAGGAATTACAACCTTAAGCGTTTTATATATGATTTTCTGCTTTCATTTATCAATGATGACCTTTTATTTCTGGAGAAACTTGAAAGGGATATTGCAATTATTGAAGAAGATGTCCTGGCAGGACGTGCAGAGAAATTCAGTTACAGGATGTTATATTTAAAGAAAGTTATAGCAAAATTTTACCATTATTATATACAGCTTAAGGTTATAGGAGATGAAATGGCTGCTAATGAAAATGGTTTTTTTAGTGAAAATGATGTGAAAATATTTAATATGTATGCTTCTAAAATGGAAAGGCTTGCAGATGAAACACAGCTTTTAAGGGAATATGCAATGCAGGTACAGGATGTGTACCAGTCAGAAATAGAAATAAGGCAGAATGATGTTATGAAAGTCCTTACTATAGTAACCACAATATTTCTGCCCCTGACTTTAATAGCAGGCTGGTATGGCATGAATTTTAAATATATGCCAGAAATAGAGTACCAGTATGCATATCCTGTTGTTATAGCAGCAAGTATATTAATAGTTGCTGCCAGCCTTTTTTATTTCAGGAAGAAAAAGTTCTGGTAAGCATTATAATGAATAATGTATTAAAACCTGTCATAGCATAAAGTAAGGCTATATTATATTTATTTAAGGAGATATATGAGGCGTAAATTCTTTATTATATGCCTTGCTTTACTTGTGCTGCTTTTTGTAATATTTCCTGATATTACAAGTAAAGGGGCAGAGAGCGGGCTTCTGCTTTGGTTTAATGTAATAATTCCTTCTTTATGCCCTTTTATGATTATTTCTACAATGCTTGTCAGGTTAAATGTTACAAGCTATATAAGCAATATGTTTTATCCTTTGTTCCATAAAGTTTTTAAACTTTCAAAGGATGGATGTTATCCTGCGGTTATTGGCATGTTATCGGGTTATCCTCTGGGTGCTAAAACTGTTGCAGATTTATATAAGATGGGCGCATTTCCAAAAAAAGAAGCACAATATGTACTTGGTTTCTGCAATAATGCAAGCCCGATGTTTTTACTTGAATATATTGGTGTAAAATGCCTGCACCTTGGCCAGCCTGTACTTATGCTGGCAGTAGTTTATTTATCTGCATTTATTAATGCATTTCCATTATTTTACCATCCTGCCAGCGGAGTTCCTGGCAATAAAGACAAATATCTTAAGAAAAAGAATTATTCCATGATGGAAGCGCTTGATGACAGTATATTAAGTTCAGCAGTTACCCTTGTCAAAGTTGGCGGTTATATAATACTTTTTTCAATTCTGGCAGAACTTCTGCAGAGTATGGCAGCATTAAGTGATATATTTAAAATAGCAGGTGCAGGGATACTTGAAATTACGACAGGCGGAGAGATGATAGCAGGTGTACAGATGCCATTATATATTAAATGTATAGTTATAAGTGCTTTTTGTGCATTTGGAGGATTGTCAAGTGTTGCACAGACATCAAGTGTGCTTATTGGTACAGACCTTTCAACCAAAAAGTATATATTCGTAAAAGCCAGGCAGGCATTAATTGCAGCAGCACTTGCAGCTGTTATATTTTTTTACGGGCTGTAAGCAGGCTTGCACATCCTGATTTGCCTGTCCGGAAATAAATATTAGACATAAGGCGGCAGCAGGTGTATAATTGTATTAATTTGGAAAGCCAGGAAGATACCTGCCTGGCTGGAATAATATAATACTTGTAATTATATTTATTGGAATTGGAGGACATTATGGAAAGAAAAAATGCGTGGAAAGATTATAAGGAAAAAGATTTAAAAGACCTTGAAAAACTTTGTAAAGATTACCGTGGTTTCCTGTCTTTATGTAAGACAGAAAGGGAGTGCACTAAGGAAATTGTAAAGCTTGCGAAAGAAAAGGGATATATTTCTGCAGAAGATGCAATAGCGGCTGGCAAACCTCTTAAAACAGGTGATAAGATTTATGCTGTGTGCATGGATAAATCAGTTGTTTTATTTAATATTGGAAAGAAACCTTTAGAAGAAGGATTAAATATTCTTGGTGCACATATTGATTCACCACGTATTGATATAAAACAGAACCCTTTATATGAAGAAAGTGAACTGGCATATTTTGATACACATTACTATGGAGGAATTAAAAAATACCAGTGGGTAACTATACCACTTGCTATACATGGAGTGATAGTTAAGAAAAATGGTGAAAAGGAAGAAATATGTATAGGTGAAAAAGAGGACGACCCTGTATTCTGTATAACAGACCTGCTTGTACATCTTGCGGGTGAGCAGATGGAGAAGAAGGCGGCAAAGGTTATAGAAGGTGAAAAGCTTGATTTGTTAATTGGAAGCATGCCAGTTAATGATAATGAAAAAGATACTGTTAAGAGAAATGTAATGGCAATACTTAAGGATACTTATAAAATAGAAGAAGAAGATTTTATGTCTGCTGAACTTGAAATTGTGCCAGCAGGTGGTGCACGTGAACTTGGAATTGACAGAAGCATGATTATGTCATATGGCCAGGATGACAGGGTATGTGCTTATACATCACTTGCAGCAATGCTTGAAATGGAGGACGTGGACAAGACATCCTGCTGCCTGCTTGTGGACAAGGAAGAGATTGGAAGTGTCGGAGCCACAGGAATGCAGTCACGTTTCTTTGAAAATACCCTTTCAGAGCTGATAGAACTTGAAAATGGGTATTCTGGATTAAAATTAAGACGCTGCCTTAAAAACAGCAGGATGCTTTCTTCTGATGTAAATGCAGCATATGACCCTTTATTTGCAGATGCATTTGAGAAGAAAAATTCATCATATTGCGGTAAGGGTGTTGTGTTTAGTAAGTTTACAGGAAGCCGTGGAAAGTCTGGTTCTAATGATGCCAATGCAGAATATCTTGCTGTACTCCGTAAAATTATGGACGATAATAAAGTTAATTACCAGATGGCTGAACTTGGCAAAGTAGATGTTGGTGGCGGTGGTACTATTGCATATATATTATCATTATATGGAATGGAAGTAATTGACTGTGGCGTGGCAGTTTTAAATATGCATGCACCTTGGGAAATTACAAGCAAAGCAGATATATATGAAACTAAGAAATGTTATATGGCATTTCTTAAAGACGCATAATAATTAAAAGAGATAAATTTTTAGTAAATATAAATTTAAAACCATTAAAACAGTGTGGTATCTAGTACAATAAATAATAGATTTCTGATACATTGGTGAAAGATGCCTGTCCATATACAAGGGCTGGGTAATTAGCTATACCAGTGGTTATAGTGATTGGCGGCAATACTGCAGATAACCGGACGTACCAGTTAACTATTATCTGTTGTATTAATAGTTGTTTTTATTTGTCACATATGGTTATATCCAGGATGGATGATGTAATATTAAGATAAGGAGTTTTTAATTGGAAACTGAGAAGTGGGATTTATATACAATATACAGGAAGAATACAGGAAAAGAACATATACGTGGAGAAGAGCTGCCAGATGGTTATTACCATCTGGTAGTACATGTATGGATAAGGAACAGCAAGGGTGAATACCTGATATCCCAAAGAGCAGCAAACCGTCCTACATTTCCATTAATGTGGGAATGTGTGGGTGGTTCTGTTATAAAAGGTGAGAGCAGTATTGAAGGTGCAATACGTGAAACTAAAGAAGAAGTGGGAATTAACCTGCTGCCAGGACAGGGAGAGCTGTTGTTTAGTAAGATACGCATTGAAATTGATGGAAAGAAATTTAATGATATAATGGATGTATGGCTTTTTAACTATGACGGGGAACCTGCACTTAAGGATGCAACTACTGATGAAGTGGCAGACTGCCGTTTTATGAAAACAGATGAAATAAAAGAGTTATATGACAGTGGGAAATTTGTAAATACACTGGATTATTTTTTCTGTGCTTTTAATACATATAAGCCAGATTACAAAAGTATTATTGGCAATATAGTTAAAGGAAATGTAGACCGTCCTCTTGGTTCATGCCATCCAAGACATAAAAAAATGGTATATCCTGTAAATTATGGATATGTGGAAGGTATCCTGGCAGGAGACGGGGCAGAACAGGATGTTTATATATTTGGGACAGACAAGCCATTAGACAGTTTTGAAGGAAAGGTAGTAGCAGTGTTCCACCGTTTTAATGATGTGGAAGATAAATGGATTGTGTCGCTTGATGGAAATGATATTCCTGATGAAATAATCTTAGGTGATATTTCATTCCAGGAACAATTTTTTTATGGAAAGCTGTACAGGGAATAATGTTGTAAAAGGGAGCTGGTGCATTAAGAAAAATTATAACAATATATAGTGGATATCAATTTTAACAGATAGCGTGTATATTGTATGCTTTCTACTTAGTGCAGCAGCCTCCTGGTTTTTAAAGTGTAATTATAAATAGACAATTAATAAATAATAAATTGTATGCAATGTGGATTACAGATATCCGCTTAGCTAATATATTAGATAAAACAGGAATGGTGGTAAAATGGTTGTTGATTTAAAAGAAAGCAGGGAAAAAATAGACAGGATAGACAGGCAGATTGCAGAATTATTTGAAGAGAGGATGACTGTTGCAGCAGACGTTGCAGCATATAAGAGAAGTACAGGGAAAAAGGTATTTGACCCTGTGCGTGAAGATGAAAAGATAAAGGCTTTAAGGGAAATGACAGATAACGGGTTTAATAAGACTGGTATAGAAGATTTATTCAGGCAGATTATGTCTATCAGCCGTAAATACCAATATAATGTGCTTGGTACTGAAAATGATTTAAAACAGGTTTTCCGCCAGGTAAATTCTTTTGATGTTGATTCTGATACAAGGATTGTTTGTTTTGGTGAACATGGTGCTTATACAGAACAGGCAATGGAAGAAGTATTTGGCAAGGATATAACAGCAATAAATAAGAGTACATTTAAGGATGTAATGGAAACTGTTGCTGGCGGTGAGGCTAAATTTGGTGTACTGCCTATTGAAAATACATCTACAGGCGGGATTACAGATATCTATGACCTGCTTCTTGACTATGATGTGACAATAGTTGCAGAGCATGTTGTTAAAGTTGAACAGGCTCTTATG
Organism: uncultured Lachnospiraceae bacterium; assembly: GCA_948794795.1. GTDB lineage: Bacteria > Bacillota > Clostridia > Lachnospirales > Lachnospiraceae > Butyribacter. Next base: position 7,701 of record CAQGLR010000070.1, read on the forward strand.
GGACTGCCAGGCACAAGTATTGAAGATATTAAAATGGTATATTCACATCCACAGGGGCTTATGCAGTGTGCAAAGTTTTTAGAAGAACATCCAGGAATTTTAACGAAAACTTATTCTAGTACATCAGCTGCTGCTAAAAAGGTTGCAGAAGACGGGGACAAGTCCCAGGCAGCAATAGCAAGCAGCAGGGCAGCAGATATATTTGGCCTTGATATAATTAAGGAAAAGATAAATTATGAAAGTAAAAATTATACACGCTTTATAATAATTTCAAACCAGAAAATATTTTTATCAAATGCCAATAAAATAAGCCTTTCATTTGAAATAAAACACCAGGCAGGGGCACTTTATAATATGCTTTCTAATTTTTATTATAATGGGCTGAACCTTACTAAAATTGAATCAAGACCAATAGAAAACAGAAACTGGGAATACAGGTTTTTTGTGGATATTGAGGGAAACCTTAATGAACCAGAAGTGGGAAATGCACTTGCAAGTATAAGTGAATTTGCCAATAAACTGGCTGTACTTGGCAATATTGTTACTATCTCTTAATAAAAATATAAAGAGGGTTGTAAAAATGGTTCTTGGTTCTTAAGTGGTTGTATTAATTATAGGCTATATATTAAATGACAAGTATAAGATACATTTATAGTATGGAATATTGGATATTTGTTAATTTTTAAGCCTGTGTAGTATTGGCAAAATTTATATGGAGGAACATATGAAAAAGGGACAAATATATAGTGGCATTGTGGAATATGTTGATTTTCCAGATAAGGCGGTTGTATTAACAAAAGAAACTGATATAAATGGCATTGAAAAGAAATATTTTGTTAAGGTGAAAGGGGCATTACCTGGACAGGAAATAGAATATATTGTTAAAAAGGCACGCCAGGATAAATGCCAGGGACGTTTAACCAGGATTATTAAAAAATCACCATATGAAACTGAAGAACCAGCATGTATACAATATGGAATTTGTGGAGGATGCAGTTACCAGACTTTGCCATATAAAACACAGCTTGAACTGAAGAAAAAGCAGGTTTTAAAACTGGTTAATAATGTTGTAGAAGAAGGTTCTTATATTTTTGATGGAATTTTTCCAAGCCCTTGTATATGGGAATACAGAAATAAAATGGAATTTTCATTTGGGGATGAATATAAAGGAGGGCCGCTTTCCCTTGGTCTTCATAAAAAAGGAAGTATACATGATGTAATTAATGCTTCAGGGTGTAAAATTGTAAATAATGATTATTCAAAAATTCTTGATTGTGTAAAGGAATTTTTTACTGGAAGACATGTTCCACATTATAATAAGAATACACATATTGGTATTTTGCGCCATTTGCTTATACGCCGTGCAGCATCTACAGGGGAAATCCTTGTTGCCCTTGTAACAACATCTGCACTGGCAGATGTTATAGAATGGTCTGGGCTTGAAGAGCTTGGCAGTAAGCTGCAGGACCTGGACCTTGATGGAAAGATTACTGGTTTTCTGCATATTATTAATGATGGTCTGGGAGATGTTGTAAAAAGCGAAGGGATATATACTGTTTTTGGAAAAGACTGGATTCTTGAAGAAATACTGGGGCTTAAATTTAAGGTTTCTGTATTTTCTTTTTTCCAGACAAATACAAAAGGGGCGGAAGTTTTATATAATTGTGCAAGGAATTATATTCTTGGAGATACTATAAATGATGTGCAGGAAAGTAGCATAGATGGTAAACTTGAGGATATTACATTGGATGAAAAAAGTGGGAAATGTGATAATATATGTGTTGTAAAAGAGGATGGGATGGACAGATGTAATAAGGGGGATAATGGGTTTAAGGATAAGGTGGTTTTTGACTTATACAGCGGGACTGGTACAATAGCACAGATTATAGCTCCTGTTGCTAAAAAGGTAATAGGAGTTGAAATTGTAGAAGAAGCAGTTTTGGCAGCACGCCAGAATGCAGAGTTTAACGGGCTTAGTAATTGTGAATTTATAGCAGGTGATGTACTGGAAGTGCTGGATATGGTTGATGAAAAACCCGGTTTTATAATACTGGACCCTCCAAGGGAAGGAATTAACCCTAAGGCATTGAAAAAGATAATTGGGTTTGGTGTAGACAGGATTGTGTATATATCTTGTAAACCAGCAAGCCTGGTAAGAGACCTTGCTGTAATGCAGGAATGGGGGTATAAGGTGGAAAGAATGGTGTGCGTAGATATGTTTCCACAAACAGCACATGTGGAGACTATTGTGGGACTACAAAGGCAAGATATGTAGAAGTCCTTGAATTTACGCACTTTGTGACTATGTTTGAATTTGACGGCGGCGGTCATTTTCGGGGTAATAAACACCTCATTACGAAAATTAACTGCTCAGTGGTACTTGACCTCGGGTGGGGGAACACACAAGAGGACTTATATACAATTGAAGATAGACCAAAAGGCGAGAGCTGATTGGAGCATAAGGGCATTTCCAAAAGGAAGTGTCCTTTTATTATGGCAAAAAATTAAAGGAGGTTCATGTATGAACAACACAGCGTTAAGAGCAGGGGCGCAGAGCGCCGACAACACACACATGGTTTTTGCAAACGAGGAACATGAGAAATTTTATTATGAAAAATTGGAACAGGCAAGGTATCAGGACTGTTACCATAAGGCACTGATTTACATTCTCGGTATTTCAGAGGACACAAGGAATCATTTCAGCCAGATTTATGATATTAAGTCCGGGTACATCAAAACAGAGTGTCTGCATCAGGGCTGGCAGACAAGCGGAAGTGTCAGGGTGGTAAGGCTTGCATTTAACCTTTACACGGACGGTACGCCAAGCGTTGATGACTATAAACGCAGGGACGAGCAGATTGGCGAGTGCAGGGAGTATTCCGTAAGCGATATTTTCTGCTGCGGCTACGCACTGTACTTCTGGCAGGGCATTAAACTCCGTTACCCGGAATACTGCCAAAAGCAGAGGTCTATTGAGGAAATCCTTGCAGAAATGGAGAGGAAACGTGCTGAAAATTCGACTGATGGGAACAAGGAATGATATTAAGTGGTTCGAGAAAA
>CAQGLR010000071.1 GCA_948794795.1 uncultured Lachnospiraceae bacterium
AAAAATCTTAAAATTTAAACAAATCTTAAATTTTGCCTTTTTCTGCAAAGTCTGTATTTATGGACTAAAACCATATAAAATAAGGCTTTGTAGTGATTTTTTAATAAGCTGGAAATGCGTAAAAATTGCTAGAAAAAGTTGCGGTTAGTAACAAATTAGTGACAAATTTTATACCTTGATTTTGTTTATTTCTGTGCGCAGCTCTTCTATTGTCCTGTGTCCGTAAACGGATTTTTCTACATCCCCTCCTAAACTGTGCCCCATAAGTAAATGTTTGGATAAATCATCAATTTTATATTTATCACATAACCATGAAAATGTATGGCGGCAGTCATGCGGGGTATGTTTTTTACCTGATGCTGTTTTGTCAATACCAAGATTCTGCAATACAGGGTAAAAAATTTTTGTCCTGAAAGAATTTGCCTTAAAACTACAGGGATTGAAGTTAAGAATATAAGGAATTATAGCTTTATGTATAGGGACTATCCTGTTTTTACCAGCCTTAGTTTTTACACCGCCTTTGAAATATTGTTCTTCTTGGTTGATTTCTATTGTTTCAAATGCTTTTATACGAAAACCGCTGTATATCATTATTAGAATAAACTGTACTGCAGAGTTATCCCTGTTGTTCCATAATATATTAAGTTCGTCCTGTGTAAATGGTTCACCACTTTCATCATCATCTGGTATATTGATGCTTACAAATTCAGAATAATCTTTGTCTGTTACGTCATTTTCTTTTGCAAATTTATACATCTGTTTAAATAATGTAACAATTAGCTCGAGACTTGCATGTTTTAATGGACAGTTATCAACAACAGTTTGTAAATCATATTTGCGCAAGTCTTTAAATTTTTTGTCATGTAAGGCAGTACAATTTTTATACGCAGATTTTGTAGACTTTATTGAAGCTTTTGAAAACTTCTTCTTTTTATTGTCTACGTATTTAGCTTTGAAATATAGCTCAAATAATTCAGAAAATGTAATATTTTTATGTGCCAGGTCGTAAGGGTTAGTGGAGTATTCCCTTAACGCATCAAATGCCTTATGCCAGTCTTCATAATAACCAATAGCAGGCTGGGTAACAGGGGAACCATTAAGGTTAAATTCCTTTGTAGGCGGATAGGCAGCAAACGGTCTTGAACGGTTGCCAGACAGCTTTTTAATACTTCCAAACCCATTAGGCAGCTTTTTATATTTTCTGCGTTTTGCTGGCTTTCTTTTCTTGGGTTCTGGGGCAGCAGGAACTGCAGCATCCATTGAAAAATTTACAGGGCATCCGCAATTTGGGCATGACGCTGCTTTATCGGATACAACATGACTACATTCAATACATGTAATTAGTGCCAAGAAACATCATCCTTTCTTAAAAAAGGGCAAAAAATACACCTGTTATTGCAGGTGATGATAAAATGTAGTACAATATAGTCGTTCTAAGATATAGCACATTTTATCTTATACAGCCCTTGTGTTGCAGCACAGGGGCTGTATTTTTATACCAATATGTAATTTTAATTTTGTGGTTCTTTAAAAAGAAAATTAATCAGTTAAATTTACAGCAGGATGATTCCACCATTCGTTTGCCATAATAGGTATATTTTCAAATATTGCATTGTCAAAATTTATTTTTTTAATGGTTTTCTTTTTGAAAGTTGCTTTTATAACAATTACATCTTCTGCGTTGCCATATTGGTCTGTTAATGGGTAAACTACATTAAAATCAACATTGGTATTTATTATAGATTGTATAGCCTCTAATATATCAAATATATCTTTATACATACCTTTGATTGTCATGTTGTTTGTAAGATTACTGCTTCCTTTAAATTTTATCAAAGAAAAGTTGTTGTCTGGAACATAATTAAAAGTTTCTAAATTGTCTGCTTCTACAACACCTTCGATTGCTGAACGTAGAAGGGCTTTTTTGTTTGGTTTTTTAGTTGGCTTAACAGTTGGCTTAGTTGTAGGTTTAACGGTTGGTTTTTTAGTTGGCTTAATAGTTGGTTCAGGTTCATCATCAGGTTGTGCAGCAGACTCATTTTTTGGGGCTTCTGTGGTTCGTATAGGTGTCTGTGTGGTTTCTGCAACATTTGTATTACTTCCATCATCCTTGCTGGTTAATAATATAAAAATAAAAAATATTCCAAATACTATAGATAAAATAGTTTTAATAGTGGTGGCATATTCTTTGTGGTAAATCCACAATAATGCAATTCCTACAGGTGCAAAAAAGATTAACATAATCCACATAAACCATGTTTTTTGATAAAATTTAATATCTTCTTTCATTAATAGTATCTCCTTCATTTTTTCATTCCTGGCAATATTTAATTGACCAGACTTTGTTGTTATATTTTGGTAAATTTTATTTTGGATATCCAGAATAAAATTTAATTATTAATCAAGAAAGCAGTTTCCAGTCTTTCATATAACAGATTTACCCTTTATTTTAATTGTACCTTTCTTTTTTCATTTGAATAAGCCTGGCATGATACTAGGATGGTTAGTTATAAAGTTACTGGTTAACGGCATCTTTAAGTTTTACGCTTTCTTCTGTAGTATTCAAGGCAGATTGTGCCATTTTCTTCACAGGTTTTGAGCGACTTTTTATATAAGACGCCTCTGCTTCTTTTACGGCACGGGTTTCTTGTGAAGTGTTATTGGTTTCTGGTGTTGTTTCCTGCACTGCCTTTGCAGCAGAAATATCAAATAAAAATTTAAGTATGGCATCACGCCCGGCTTTTGGCTGGTTTAGATACATTTCAAAAAAAATGCGTTCATCATCACTTAAACCGTATTCTTTAACCAGTTCATCCAATGCATTTTTAGGTTCTGGGGCATCTTTGTCGCCCTCTCCGGTTCTTAGCCATGCTTCGTTGATTTTGAACTCGCTGCATAATAATTTAATGTGCTTGTTTGTGACGTTTCTCTTGGCACTTTCTATATTAGATATACCAGATTTTGACAATCCAATTTTTTTTCCAAGTTCTTCTTGGCTTAAATGGTTATCCTCACGTATTTCTTTAAATCTGTCATTTATTGTTGACATATTGTTTCCTCCTTTCTGAATTCAGAATAGCACAAAAAGTTCTGTTTGTAAACATTAATTACAAAAAATTCTGTTTGTAAACTTTTTTGTGATTAAATAGTTGACAAAAGTTTACAATAGTGTTAGACTGTTTTCATACAGAACGATATTGTTCTATAAATCAACAAAAAGAAAGGAGAAGAACATGGTAAAAATACTAGAAGATTTTAAAGATGCTTACACCTCAAAAGAAACAGTATTAAAAAAATCAGATATATCAAAAATTTGTAATAAGGTTGTAGATGCTGTAAAAAATGAGCTTCCAGAGGAAGCCCAAACAATAGAAGTATTTAATTACATTCTGGAAGAAAGTAAAAAAATGCTTCATAGTAAAACAGTTAAACTAGAGTAGTCTTTCATCTAATTCTTGTAATGCATAAGATATAATTTTAAGCTCTTCGTTTTTAGTAGAAGCACGCAATCGTATAATGTTTTTGAATGTATCTAAATTAATACAAAAAGTATCAGAATAAATTTTATTATTACATTTGTATGAAATTTCAAAATTAATAGTTGAAATTTCTGAATTAAACAGAGATATACGCTCTAAATTGCACTTAAACGCCTGGTTCGGCGCAATAGTGGTGTTCTTTATGTGGGAGAACGGAACTGTATTTTCGTCATACGTAAATCTTTTTAAATCCACATCACACTCTAAAGAAGTTATAAGAGCATTGCTTTTGCCAAAGTTTTTAATAATAAGATAAAAACTGATATTTTCACAATTTATAAAATCACCATAAATAGATACATATGCACGTGATTGCCCTTCTATCATTTTTGAATTTTGTTTAACAGTAGCTATTACAGTTATAACAGAAATTACGGCAAGTAAAAATGACATTATGCATAAAATAATATTTGTTATCGTGGCGAAATCCATGTAGAGCTCCTTTCTATGTACTCGGCTACGGCAATAGCCTGTATATAGATTATAAAACGGGCAGCAGGATAAGTAAATAAAGAAAGGGTGATTTTATGACAAATACAAATATACCTGTAATTGATGACCAGGAAACTAAAGAAATATTGGAACTATACAGAAGTATCCCAGCGAATAAAAAAGCTGCCGTTATAGCATTTATACAAGGAATGGAAGCACAGAGAACTATTGAAGTTATTGAATCCAGCGGTTGTAATGTTGCTGTATAAGTTTTACATACCAATAAATAAGAAAGGAGGGGAAACAAGAGAGATGGACTTAAGAGAAGAAGTTTTAAAAAGATGCGATATTGCAATAAAGGAGATGGAAAACTCAAATTGTTCAAGTTCTACAAAAGAACATTCAATCGCAAGAAGTCAAGCCAGCAAGCAAATTCTGGAAATTATATGCGGCATACAAGAGATAAACGTGTATACCGCAATGCAAATTTTAAAAGAAGCAGAATCAATTATAAGTGACGCAATTATATTTCAAAAACTTTAAAAGTAATGGGTTTGTAATTATTTAAGGCAAGAACCATTTAAAGAAAGGAGGGCAACAACACAAATGGAAGAACAAAAACAAGATGTAGAATTTCCAACAGAACGAGTATTTACAATACAACAAAAAACTACAGTTGGCTTGATATGTGACCATAGTGACGAAAAACTGGTAACTGAAATATTGAATATATTCTGTAGGAAAAATTTATCAGTAGACCGTGCGTCACGTGTACTCACGGACGCACAGACTATGTTGCCACTAGTGGCAAAGATACCAATGAATTAATATTGCATTAGTGATTCATCATGGACAAAGTTGCTTTGGCAGAAGCGTTAGAACTGTCTGTATTTTCCTGTTCAATTACACCATCAATGGTATTTTTACAGGATTGGTAAATAGAATAAAGGCGTTTTGAAAAGTCTTTATCTCTTTCATTTTCAAGACGTGTAGTCTGTTTACATACAATTAAAGCAATCTCATGGGATATGTTATCCATAGTATTTTATCTCCTTTCTATGTACTTGGCTGTTGGCAGCAGCCTGTACATAGATTATATGGCAGACAATGACAAAAGTAAATAAAGAAAGGGTGAGTTCTAAATGTCTGATAAAGAAAAGAATATTACTATTGTAAATAGTGAAGATAGAAACCTTATACAAGTTTTAATGTCACTTTCTCCAGAAAAACAGTTTTTGGTAAAAGGTATCATTATTGGTATGGAAACACAAGAAAAACTAGATAAAGCAGATAGTTCGGATGAATGAATTTATACAAAAAGTCTGGAACAGGGCAAAGAAAAGAGGTGTAGGCACGTGATTCCTTTTTTATATTTTTGAATTTTGCCTAAGTGTAATAATAAAGTTCCAGTTCGTTTTATTGTGTCTGATGAAATAAATGTATAAATATGTAGAAAAATTTAAAGGACATACCACAAATGCAGCATGTCCAATTTCACCTGAAACTTCAAAAGTACATTATATATTATCTATTGTATATTTATTATATTATTATAGTTAAGAGAGAAGCAACCAAAGTGCTTGCCAAGCATGAACATATATCGGCCACAAAGGTCCTTTTCTCTTCGGGATAGTCGTCTGTAAAACAACCATCTGAATTAAGAATTCTGTGCCTCGTTATGACGCCTGCGATTGAAGCGTAAAACGTTAATGGCATAATAACCACCCCTTTCTATGATATTTTAATATTATACAATAAATTTTGTAAAGAATCAATTACCAATATGTGAATTTCTTTTACGGATTAGCTTATAAACATTCAAAGCATCTACAAACATTAGAAGATGAAGCGTTTAGATTATTAAAAGCAGAGAGGACAGTAGAACAGGAATAGTTTAGAGCAGAAGGGTACGCTATGAGAAAAAATTTAAAAGAAGCCCGCCAGAAGGCAGGCATGACACAGAAACAGGTTGCAGAATATCTTAATGTTATGGAACGTCACTATAAAGCATTAGAGTATGGTGAACGTTTAGGAAGCATTAAGATATGGGACCGTTTAGAGGATTTATTTAATATTAATCAAAGAAAACTCCGTGAGAATGTAGAAAATCATCACGACACAAAAGAAAATCTGTAGAAACATCTAAGTAGTCCGCAATTTTAACTAAATTTTCAATAGGCGGAGTAGTATCACCACTTTCATATTTACGATATGCACGAATATGAATACCAAGATAATCTGCCATTTGCTGTGCTGTAATAGATTTGGATTTTCTTATTTGGTTAAGTCTAGTTTTAAACATTTTGCACCTCCATTAAAAAAGTATTGACAGTGCCTTAATAGTACACTATAATACAAAATATAATAAGTGCCCTATTAAGGCACTGCAAAAGGAGGTTTCAAGAATGTCATTAACAGAATTTTTATTAGAATTTGAAGAACTGGAACTGCAAGCTGAAATAATAAGTGCAACATTTTCATTCTGCTATGAGGATTTATCAGAACAGACAAACGAAAAGGCAGAACTTGTTATAGATGGTTTATTTAACCAGATATATACATTAGCGGACAAAATGAACAGTTTAATACAAAAGGGCTGGAATGAAGTTAGAAAGGATAAGTATAGAAAGGGATGATACTATGGGATACAGAGCTACAGAAGAACACAAAACATGGCTGTTTGATTTAGTACATGGGGATTTAAAAGACGAAGATATATTAAAAGGAGTTATTAAGTATTATGTCCTTAGCGGCTGCAGAATCAACGAGATTGTAGATGATATAGTTTACAGGACAAGCTACAACCTTGACGGAGTAAAAGATATAAAGGAAAAAGTAGAAGAAGTTCTGGAAGAGGCAGCAGGGATATAAAACCAGAAAGGAAGTAATGTTATGGAAAGTAACAGGGTATCATTACCAAATGCGGCAAAGGAATTAGGCATGTCCCAGCAGGCATTGCGTGAGCACATGAAGCGCAAAATAATAGATATAGGTTATGTCATTCCAAGCACGAGAGGTGATAGAAAAAATTACCTGATATACAGGGATAAATTAGATAAATACATGGGCAAGGCTTAGCCTGGGTTATCCCCTGTTGTGGTCAAAGGCAGCAGGGGGATTAAGGCATAGTCTGTGTGCGTGCCATGCCTATACAAGGTTTTTACACTTTTTTACATATATTACATTGTTTTTATAATACATTTACCTCTACAAAACCGCACACAACCCCTGGTGGTTAGCTATGCCACCAGGGACATAAAACAGGAATAGTTTAGAGCAGAAGGGTATATTATGAGAAAAAATTTAAAAGAAGCCCGCCAGAAGGCAGGCATGACACAGAAGCAGGTTGCAGAATATTTAGGAATTACAGAACAGCATTACCAGCGTATTGAATATGGTACAACTATTGGAAAAATTGCGCTTTGGGATAAACTTGAAGATTTGTTTAATGTTCATCAGCGTGTTCTGCGAGAAATTCATCACGACAAAGCAATTCATCAAGAGATACATCAAGAATAGCTGATAATTTTAATAGTTTTAACATATTGGGCTCAGAAGTACCTAATTCATATCGCTGGTAAGCGTTTGTAGCCATAGAAAGAATCTCAGCCATTTGTTTTTGGGTCAGTCCTTTTTTTTGGCGCATTTCTTTTAATTTTGTATGAAACATAAAAACCTCCTTAAAAATTGTTGACACAACAGAAAGTGTTGTATATAATAGTTCTAAACACAACAGAAAGTGTTGTGTTGCTATATGGTTAATAAGTTAAATAATATTTTATTCTACCATGAATAAGGAGGGAAACACAATGTTGTCACAGAAAGTACAAGAACTGGAACTTCAAAACAGACGTATGGCAGTAATTATAGAAGATATAACAAAATCAAATGTCCCAAAACCCAAAAACTGCGAGAACTGTAAACATTACATACAACATTACTACAGAACTGAATATGGTGCATACTACAAACTTTATACAGGGCATTGTATATGTGGTGTTCCAACAAAAAAACGTAAAGGAAAGAAGAACCCATCACCAGAGGATATGTGTTTATGTTACGAAGAAAGAGGTGAGTAAACATGGAAAGTAACAGGGTATCATTACCAAATGCAGCTAAAGAATTAGGCATGTCCCAGCAGGCATTGCGTGAGCACATGAAACGCAAAATAATAGACATAGGATATGTCATTCCAAGTACAAGAGGTGATAGAAAAAATTACCTGATATACAGGGATAAATTAGACAAATACCTGGGCAAAGCTTAGCCCTGGATTATCCTCTGTTGTTGTCAAAGGCAGCAGGGGAATTAGGACATGGTCCGTGTGCGTACCATGTCTGATAAGGTTTTTACACTTTTTTACATATATTACATTGTTTTTATAATACATTTACCTCTACAAAAACGCACACAGCCCTGGTGGTTAGCTATGCCATCAGGGACATAAAACAGGAATAGTTTAGAGTAGAAGGGTATACTATGAGAAAAAATTTAAAAGAAGCCCGCCAGAAGGCAGGCATGACACAACAACAGATGGCTGATAAATTAGGTTTAACATTAGGTCATTATCAGAAAATAGAATACAACAAACTTAATGGCTCTTTTGAGGTCTGGGACGCCTTGGAGGACATTCTAGGGATACATCAACGGAAACTCCGAGAGATTCCAGGTAATCATCACGACTCAAAAGAAAATCAACAGGAACATTTAAAAAATCTGCAATAGAAGCTAATAAATCTAAATGTGGTTCTCTTACTCCAGCTTCATAGTTTTGATAGGTTCTCAAAGGAATATCAAGAGCATCTGCTGTTTTTTGTAAAGTATATCCTCTAGTGATTCTAGTAGCACGAAGCCTGTCATGGAACATATGCTTACCTCCTTCAAAAAATGCTTGACTTATACTCAAATTGTACGTATACTACATATAAAAAGATATACCCAATTTGGGTATAAAAGGAGGTTACAACATGAAACTTGCGTTTAAAATCGAAGATGCTACGAACGAAGCAGTTGCTTTTAAAAGCTTACTACTGGCAACTATCGAAGCAGCATTTAATAGCGATTATGGACCAGAAGAATTTGAGGAAGCATTTAACTTCCTTTATGGATTAGCTTATGACCATTCAAAACATCTGCAAACATTAGAAAATGAGGCATTTATATTATTAGAAGCAGAAAGGGCAGCAGAACAGGAATAGCTTAGAAAGGGGTGGGTTCATAATGAACCAGATAACGATTGATGATTACATTAAACAAAGAATCAAGGAATATGCC
>CAQGLR010000072.1 GCA_948794795.1 uncultured Lachnospiraceae bacterium
GAATTGCCAGAGCCACATAATTTGTGCATTTTTTAATTTTCAAACACGCCCTAGTGCCATAAAAATTGTAGTATATTGCCGGATTTAGGATTTATTTGACATTATATGTACTTTATAGTAGTATAGGAGTACATACATTCGGTAAGTTGCTATAGTTGTACAAAAGTAATACATAATTTTGTACTTTTATTTACGATATGAGCCGCTATAGCGGCATGGAGGTACTATGCTTGGAAAAACCCATATGGCAGTTGGAATTGCACTGGCACTGGCTGTAACAAGGCCACAGTCTTTGCCAGAGATTATACTGGCATCAGGAACAGGGGCTTTTGGGGCTTTAATTCCTGATATTGATATAAGGCCGTCAAAATTATATAAGTATGCTTACAGAGTAGCAGTATATGCTATTCCGTTTCTGCTGTTATTAGTTATAACAGATTTGATAACCCGTTCTGGCGTTATTAGCAGGATAATTTCTGCCAGTAGTATATCAGGTATTGTGGCAGGTTTATTATTATTTACAATAATATGTGCTTTTGGAAAAGAACAGCCACACCGTTCATTTACACATTCTTTCCTGGCACTGGCATTGCTTTCGCTGGCAGTCTGGATGGTATGCAAAGAACTTGTCCCATATTTTGCAACAGGGTTTTTATCCCATATTTTAGCAGACTTATTTAATAAGAAGAAAGTGCAGGTTTTATATCCATTGTCTGGAGGAATATCTTTTGATATGTTTAGTGCAGGCGGAATGGCAAATGATATATTTTTTGCAGCAGGGTGCATAATTTCAGTAGCAGAAGTAATTTCATTAAGCTTGTTTGCATAAATGCAACCTGTAGTTTACATTTAGAACTTGTATAATGGTGGTCTTCCAAGCGGAAAACGGGTATTATTGGTATGGATAAAAAGTTAAGATTGGAGGATATACTATGACATTAGGAGATAAATTATCAAAATTGCGGAAAGAAAATAACTGTACACAGGAACAGCTGGCAGATGTCCTTGGAGTATCCAGGCAGTCAGTCAGCAAATGGGAAAGTAATATTACATATCCAGAAACAGATAAACTGGTCCGCATAAGTAAATTCTTTCATTGCACAACAGACTATCTTCTTTTGGAAGAAGAGAAACCAGTTATAAGTAAAGAACATAAAAATTCTTCACATTATAATTTACCATCTGGCAAAATATTTATTGAGTCACCTCTTGTCAAAAAACTGGTTTCATGTTCTAAGGTAACAGCATCACCAGTAATTGCCCCTGCAAAAGAACAGCCAAAGTATTTGCTGCTTGGTGTTGATAAGACCACATTCTGGGGTGGACATACAATCCAGCTTGGATGGTATGAAACCGATGAAGATATCCAGAAGGAAATATCTGGTATTACATCTGCTATTAATGCAGGGGAAAGCTGTTATACTTTGAAATACAATGTTGAAGTTTATGAAAAAGCTTTTGATGTAGTAATGAAGAAAACAAAGGTTTAAGAAAGATATGTGATATATATTTTTGGATTTGAGTTTCCCAATTTCTTTAAACCCCACAAAGATTACATTATTCTGGCATTTTGTATAATTTTAAAATTTTTTTAAAAACCCCCTTGCAAAAATTTAGAAAAAAGTGTATATTATTAAATGCTGTGACATTGATAGCTGTGAAGCGTGAGGTTGCTGCCTGTGGAATATAAACATATGGCAGGTTTTCCGTGGAGCGAATGTCAAGTTAGGAAACTGGCGGCAAGTCACTGTACAATAGAATTTAAAGGGTACTTCTGTGTTGTATGTCCTATAAAGGGCAGGAACGGACACACCCGGATAAGTGTACAGTCACCACTTGTTGCGCTGGATTGGGCAGGCCTGGCAATATGCCAGAATAACAGCCTGTAAAAGTGCGAAAAGGAGGCGGCTTTTTTTATGGCAACAAATGTAATGAGAATTACACTCAAGGCGTATGACCACAACCAGGTTGATCATGCTGCTGCAAAAATTATTGAAACAGTTAAGAAGACAGGAGCAAAGGTAAGTGGTCCTGTACCTCTTCCAACAAAGAAAGAGGTAGTAACAATTCTTCGTGCTGTGCATAAGTACAAAGATTCAAGAGAGCAGTTTGAGCAGAGGACACATAAAAGACTGATTGATGTCATTGCACCTACACAGAAGACCATAGAGGCTCTTACAAAGATGGAAATGCCATCAGGTGTAGCTGTAGTTCTCAAAATGAAAGAAAAGTAATATTTAATTAAGTAGAAATCCTTAGGGTTTATATATAGCCATTTATATGGCACAGGTTTTTGTTTTACAGACTTGCACATTATAGACCATCTAGGATGATTCCATATTAATATGGAATCCGCTGTAGATTAACAGGAGGTGCATTTTAATGAAGAAAGCTATTTTAGCTACGAAAATCGGTATGACACAGATTTTCAATGACAATGGTGTATTAACACCTGTTACTGTACTCCAGGCAGGCCCATGTTATGTAACACAGGTAAAAACTGTTGAAAACGATGGGTACAGCGCAGTACAGGTAGGTTTTGTTGACAAGAAAGATAAGGTCATTACAAAAGATGCCACAGGAAAAAAAGAAGTTAAAAGAATCCATGGTGTAAATAAACCATTACAGGGACATTTTGCAAAAGCTGGCGTTTCTGGAAAAAGATATCTGAAAGAATTTAAGTTTGAGGACGCTGAAGAGTACAAACCAGGCCAGGAAATCAAGGCAGACATCTTTACAGCAGGAGATAAGATTGATGCAACTGGAACATCTAAAGGTAAAGGTTTCCAGGGTGCTATTAAAAGACACGGGCTGCACAGGGGACCTATGGGACATGGTTCTAAGTTCCACAGGCATGCAGGTTCTAATGGTGCTTGTTCAGACCCAAGCCGTGTATTTAAAGGAAAGAAGATGCCTGGACAGATGGGTAATGTAAAAGTTACAGTCCAGAACCTTGAGGTAGTAAGGGTAGACGCAGATAAGAACTTAATCTTAGTTAAGGGCGCTGTACCTGGACCAAAGAAGGCTTGTGTAATAATTAAGGAAAGCGTTAAAGCTTGTAAATAATTCTTTTGGAAAGGAGGTATACACAGATGGCTAACGTATCTGTTTATAATATGGAAGGCAGCGAAGTGGACAAGATAGATTTAAATGATAAAGTATTCGCTGTTGAGGTAAATGAACATTTAATGCATATGGCTGTAACATTACAGCTCGCAAATAAGCGCCAGGGTACACAGAAGGCTAAAACACGCTCAGAAGTAAGTGGTGGTGGAAAGAAGCCTTGGCGCCAGAAGGGAACAGGCCATGCAAGGCAGGGTTCTATCAGGGCTCCACAGTGGAAAGGCGGCGGAATAGTATTTGCTCCAACACCTAGAAGCTACTCATTTAAGATGAATAAAAAGGAAAAAGCAGGCGCTATGAAGTCTGCACTTACAAGCAGGGTGAACGAAGAGAAATTCCTTGTTATGGATTCACTTAAATTTGATGAGATTAAAACAAAGAAAATGGTAAATGTACTTGATGCATTAAAAGTAAAGAAGGCACTTGTAATCCTTGATGGTGAGGACAATGCAAATGTAGCACTTTCAACAAGGAATATCAAGAATGTAAAGGCTGTTACAGCTAATGCAATCAATGTATATGATATCTTAAAATATGAGACTGTGATTATCACAAAGAATGCTGTATCCAAGATTGAGGAGGTGTACGCATAATGGCAGATTTAAAGTATTATGATATTATCCTTAAGCCAGTTATTACTGAGAAATCAATGGCTGCTATGGAAGAGAAAAAGTACACTTTCATTGTACACACTGATGCAACAAAGAACCAGATAAAAGAAGCTGTTGAGAAGCTCTTTGAAGGAACAAAGGTTGAGAAAGTCAACACAATGAACCTTGAAGGAAAGACACGCCGCCGTGGACGCACATCAGGCAAGACTGCTAAGTCTAAGAAGGCTATTGTCAAGCTTACACAGGACAGTAAAGAAATTGAAATTTTTGAAGGGCTTTAATCCAGGTACTGGCAAAAGCTTGTAACCGTATGGAAAACCTATCATACGGATTGTTTATATAGATTTGAAAGGAGAAAATGTCATGGGAATTAAAACATTTAACCCATATACACCTTCCAGAAGACACATGACAGTTGCTGACAGGTCTGAAATTACAGCAGATAAGCCAGAGAAGTCACTTACAGTGTCATTAAAGAAGAATTCCGGCCGTAATAACCAGGGTAAAATTACTGTAAGGCATCATGGCGGCGGTTCAAGAAGAAAATATAGAATTATAGATTTTAAGAGAAATAAAGATGGTATTCCTGCAACAGTAAAGACTATTGAGTATGACCCAAACAGGACAGCCAATATTGCACTTATTGCATATGTTGATGGACAGAAGGCTTATATCCTTGCTCCAGAAGGACTTAAAGTAGGACAGAAGATTATGAACGGTCCTGAGGCAGAGATTGAAACAGGAAACTGTCTTCCACTTGAAAATATCCCTGTTGGTACACAAATCCACAATATTGAGCTGCAGCCAGGCAAAGGCGGACAGCTTGTACGTGCTGCTGGAAATGCTGCACAGCTTATGGCTAAAGAGGGCAAGTATGCAACACTCAGGCTTCCTTCTGGTGAAATGAGGATGGTTCCAATTAAATGCCGTGCTACAGTTGGTGTAATCGGTAATGGCGAACATGCACTTGTAAACATTGGTAAGGCAGGACGTAAACGCCATATGGGCATCAGGCCTACAGTACGTGGTTCTGTTATGAACCCTAATGACCATCCACATGGTGGTGGTGAAGGTAAGACAAGTGTAGGACGTCCAGGACCATGTACTCCTTGGGGCAAACCTGCTCTTGGCTTAAAGACACGCAAGAAGAATAAGCAGTCAAATAAGATGATAATAAGAAGAAGGGATGGCAAAGCCTTAGCAAAATAAATTATTGCTGGTTTTGTAGCATTGAGAGTTGTATTTGGCCGGTGATATAAATATACCGGCAGAATGGAGGATATAATGTCACGTTCATTAAAGAAAGGACCTTTTGCTGATGCAAGCCTTCTTAAAAAGGTAGATGCCCAGGTTGCGTCAGGCGATAAGCAGGTTATAAAGACATGGTCACGCCGTTCTACCATTTTCCCATCATTCGTAGGACTGACATTTGCAGTACATGATGGAAGAAAACATGTGCCTGTATATGTAACAGAGGATATGGTTGGACACAAGCTTGGTGAGTTCGTTGCAACAAGGACTTACAGAGGCCATGGAAAAGACGAGAAGAAACGTTAATAAAAATAAATATAATTACTAAAAAGTTGCTAATATAGATTAATGCTATGTGTGGCATCTGCCACCGTAGCTTGTTCATCTGAATTTGAAAGGAGGCTTCATAAATGGCAAAGGGGCATAGGTCTCAGATAAAGAGAGAAAGAAATGCGAACCAGAAAGATACAAGACCTTCAGCAAAATTATCATATGCAAGGGTTTCAGTACAGAAGGCTTGTTTTGTATTAGATGCCATCAGAGGCAAAGATGTAGAAACAGCAATTGGTATACTGACATACAGTCCAAGAGGTGCTTCACGTATTATTTTAAAATTATTACAGTCTGCAATTGCAAATGCTGAAAATAACAATGGAATGAATCCTGATGATTTATATATTGAAGAGTGTTTTGCAAATAAAGGGCCGACAATGAAGAGAATAAGACCAAGAGCCCAGGGCAGGGCATATCGAATCGAAAAGAGAATGAGCCATATAACAATAATTCTCAACGAGCGTTAATTGTTTTACTGGTCTATGAAAGGAGATTAAAATGGGACAGAAAGTTAATCCTCATGGTTTAAGGGTCGGCGTTATCAACGGCTGGGATTCCAATTGGTATGCAGAAGAGAACTTTGCAGATTTTCTTGTAGAAGATTACAAAATAAGGGAATTTGTAAAGGATAAGTTAAACAATGCATGTATTTCAAAAATAGAAATTGAAAGACCTACTGATAAAGTAAGGGTTATAATACACACAGCAAAGCCTGGTTTTGTAATTGGAAAGGGCGGAGCTGAAATTGAAAAGTTAAAGAAAGAGATTCTTAAAGTAATAGGAAGAAAAGTTGCACTTGATATTAAAATTATGGATATTAAAAATCCTGACAGGCATGCACAGCTGGTTGCTGAAAATATTGCACAGCAGTTAGAGGCACGTGTTTCTTTCCGCCGTGCCATGAAGTCTGCAATGGGCAGGACTTTAAAGACAGGTGCAAAAGGTATTAAAACAAGCTGTTCAGGACGTCTTGGTGGTGCTGATATGGCACGTACAGAGTTTTACAGTGAGGGAACAATTCCTCTCCAGACACTCCGTGCAGACATTGATTATGGTTTTGCAGAGGCTGACACAACTTATGGAAAGGTTGGTGTAAAGGTCTGGATTTATAATGGTGAGGTACTTCCAACAAAGAACAATGCCAAAAAGGAAGGGAGCGATAAATAATGTTAATGCCAAAGAGAGTTAAACATCGTAAGCAGTTCCGTGGCCGTATGACAGGAAAAGCGCTCAGAGGAAATAAAATCACAAATGGTGAATACGGTATTGTAGCAACAGAGCCTGCATGGATTAAGTCAAACCAGATAGAGGCTGCCCGTATTGCTATGACACGTTATATTAAGCGTGGTGGTAAAGTATGGATAAAGATTTTCCCAGATAAGCCAGTTACTAAGACACCAGCTGAAACCCGAATGGGTAAAGGTAAAGGTGCTCTTGAATACTGGGTTGCTGTAGTTAAGCCTGGCCGTGTAATGTTTGAGATTTCTGGTGTGTCAGAAGAAATAGCAAAAGAAGCTTTGCGTCTTGCAACACATAAATTACCTGTAAAGTGCAAGATTGTATCCCGGGCAGATTTAGAAGGAGGTGCGGGCAGTGAAGAGTAAACAGTATATGGAAGATTTAAAGAATAAATCTGTAGAAGAATTAAATGCTGATTTAGTAGCTGCAAAGAAGGAACTTTTTAATCTCAGGTTCCAGAACGCAACTAACCAGTTAGAGAATACAAGCAGAATAAAAGAAGTAAAGAAGAATATTGCAAGAATTAAGACAGTGCTTACAGCACAGAGTTAATGCCATTTTAGTGGAAGCGGCATTGGAAGGAGGACACCCAAGTGGAGAGAAATCTTAGGAAAACACGTGTAGGCAAGGTAGTAAGTGATAAGATGGACAAGACAATCGTTGTTGCTATTGTCGATAATGTGAAGCATCCGCTTTATAATAAAATTATTAAGAGAACTTATAAATTAAAAGCCCATGATGAAGAGAATACCTGCAAAATTGGTGACAGGGTGAAAGTTATGGAAACAAGGCCATTATCTAAGGATAAGAGATGGAGGCTTGTGGAAATTATTGAAAGGGCAAAATAGTATTCAGAGCAGGCCATATAGAAGCTTGTATATGGCAGAATATGGAGGTTAAACATGGTACAGCAGGAATCAAGGCTTAAAGTAGCTGATAATACAGGTGCTAAAGAACTTCTTTGTATCAGGGTTAAAGGCGGTTCAACAAGGAGATATGCCGGTGTTGGCGATATTATTGTTGCTTCTGTTAAAGATGCAACACCAGGTGGTGTTGTAAAAAAAGGTGATGTTGTTAAGGCGGTTGTTGTACGTACAGTAAAAAGCGTACGCCGTCCTGATGGTTCTTATATAAGGTTTGATGAGAATGCAGCAGTAATTATACGTGATGACAAGACACCAAGAGGAACACGTATCTTCGGGCCAGTAGCCAGGGAGTTAAGGGAAAAACAGTTTATGAAAATCGTTTCATTAGCACCAGAAGTATTATAAGGAGGTGTCATTGTGGCAACAAGTAAAATTAAAAAGGGCGATACAGTAAAAGTTATCGTTGGTAAAGATAAAGGCAGAGAAGGCAAGGTAACAGCTGTTAAGAACGGTAAAGTAACCATTGAAGGAATTAACCAGGTTATGAAGCATACAAAGCCAAGCCAGGCAAACCCACAGGGCGGTATTATAAAGCAGTCTGCCCCTATTGATATGTCAAACGTTATGTACGTTAGCAAAGGAAAACCTTCACGTGTGGGATTTAAATTCCAGGATGGCAAGAAAGTCCGTTATGCAAAAGCAACTGGTGAAGTAATTGATTAATTTCAGAAAGGAGGCTGTTAGCGTTGACCCGTTTAAAAGAAACTTATCAGAAGGAAATCGTTGATGGCATGACCAAAAAGTTTGGTTATAAAAACGTTATGCAGGTACCAAGGCTCGAAAAGATAGTTATTAACATGGGAATTGGCGAAGCAAAAGAAAATTCAAAGGTACTCGATGCTGCTATGGCAGAACTTGCCATTATTTCAGGACAGAAGCCTGTCGCAACAAGAGCCAAAAATTCAATTGCGAACTTTAAAATCAGGGAAGGCATGCCAATAGGATGTAAAGTTACACTCAGGGGCGAGAGGATGTATGAATTCCTTGACCGTCTTATAAACCTGGCATTGCCACGTGTACGTGACTTCCGTGGTGTAAATCCAAATGCATTTGATGGCAGGGGCAATTATGCACTTGGTATCAAGGAGCAGCTGATTTTCCCTGAAATTGAATATGATAAAGTAGACAAAGTAAGAGGTATGGATGTTATAGTTGTTACTACAGCTGGGACTGATGAAGAAGCTCGTGAATTGCTGGCACAGTTCGGTATGCCATTCAAAAAATAAGGAGGGAAATTTCATGGCTAAGACTTCTATGAAGGTTAAGCAGCAGCGTAAAGCTAAATTCTCTACAAGAGAGTACAACCGTTGCAGGATTTGTGGCAGGCCACATGCTTATTTGAGGAAATACGGAATTTGCAGAATCTGCTTTCGTGAGTTAGCTTATAAAGGACAGATTCCAGGCGTGAGAAAAGCAAGCTGGTAAGGAGGTAAAACTAAGATGATGACGAGCGATCCTATTGCAGATATGCTTACAAGAATCCGTAATGCAAATACTGCAAAG
>CAQGLR010000073.1:0-6635 GCA_948794795.1 uncultured Lachnospiraceae bacterium
GGCACCTAAAAGCCTTGTTTCGTATATTTTTTTCTTAAGTTCGCACTTATGGGTAATCCTCCCCGTTGATGCGGATTGTTTTCCGCTTCACACATACCACGTCACAGACGGTTTCGTAGATTTCTTCATACATCTCCTTATCGCCGTACTGTTCATATTTCATGTGGTGTTCATATTCCAGATTTTTACGGATCAGTGCCATATATGCGTCCGTTTCATTTATCGCATCAATCTCATCAATCCTGTTATCTTTTTCCTGTGTGCCTTTGCTGCCCATACTTCCCACAGATTGATTGATAGGATTGGTATAACTCATATCAGTATAATTATTGTTAGTCTGATTATTTTCAGTCTGGCTATAATCAGTATAATTATAGTCAGTATAATTAGGGTCTGGTTTTTGAACTTCTGCAAGTTCAGTTTCTGAACTTCTTGAAGTCTGGTTTTTGAACTTCTTGAAGTCTGTATTTTGAACTTCTTGAGGTTCAGTTTCTGAACTTCCAGAAGTATAATTATTGAACTTCTTGAAGTTCAAATTTTGAACTTCTGTGGATTTATCAGTATTTGCGGCTGTTTTATCCGGTTTTATATCCGAAACTGCCGCAAAGTTTTTTACATAAATAATATCCGGCTTGCCAAGCCCCCTGCGCTTTTTTTCTATCAGCCCGATGCCATTATCACTGTCAAGCTCTTTAATGACTTTCGTACAGGTTGCCTTTGCACAGCCCAGATCTTCCATCATGTTATCAACAGTATAGATAATATATGCCCTGTTTTCATCATCCAGCCACCCGTTTTTCATGGAAAGCGACATCCGGTCAAGCATCAGCCCATAGAGGAGCTTGGCATCGCTGCTAAGCCCCCTGAAACGCTCGTCCTTAATCAGCAGGCGGGGAACACGGTAAAAAGAAAACTGCTCTGCTTCTACGCCATAGTAATAATCAAATTTCAATGGCTCGCCCATTTTTACCGCCTCCTTTACTGCCTGCTCTGCCATTCCTCCAAAAGCTGGATAATGATGCCCTCTATATCATCACTGGAATAGTCCTCCGAAAAATATCTGCTAATCTTATCGCCCTTAATTGTTACCTTTCTCTCTTTTGGCTTTTCCTCTGCCAGTATCAGCCTGACCATTGCCAGCGTCAGCTCGCCGCTTTTTCCATATTCTTTCAGCTTTGCCGCCTGCGCATTGGAAACCGATGCACCCGTTTCCTGAAGAATGACTGTTACATACTGCTGCTGTTCTTCCGACAGGAAAGAAATGTCCACTCCCTGCGCTATCCCTATCTTTTTTGCGTCCACCATGCCAAGCAGCTCGTCCGAGAGCCTTGCAAGCCACACATACCTCTGTACCGTCTTTCCGCTCTCCCCGGCAGCTTCCCCCACTTCGTCAAGGGTGCTGCCGCCCCTGCTGCCCTGATGCTTCATCGCTTCATACTTCATGGCATAAGCCTTTGCTTTCTCGCTGGGCAGGATATCCTCACGCTGGATATTGGAATCTATTCGCAGAATAAAAAAGTGAACAAAACAATTCAAGAATATTTGTCTATTATTCAATAAAACTCAACTTGCTTGTGTGTCTTAATAGAGATATTATGTTCTTGTAGAGATATATAATATTTTGAAATATATGGGAGGGAAAAACATGAACATAAAACTGGCAAAGCAAGTTGAAAAAATGAAAAAACAGACCATTGGGGTTGAAGTAGAAATGAATAATATTACAAGAAACAAAGCAGCTAAAATAGCATCAGACTTTTTTGGGACGTATAGATATCAGGATACAGCTGTAAGAAACGGATATAGTACCTGGAGTGCATGGGATGCACAAGGCAGGGAATGGAAGTTTCAAAAAGATTCCAGCATTGCAGGCACAGACAATAAAAAATGCGAACTGGTAACACCAATATTAATTTATGAAGATATAGAAACCTTACAGGAACTTATCAGACAACTCAGGCACGCAGGAGCTAAAAGTGATGCTACAAGAGGATGCGGGGTACATATACATATAGGTTCAAACGGACATACCGCACACACTCTTAGAAATCTTACTAATATAATGGCAAGCCATGAAAACCTTTTGGCTGATGCCTTAAATCTTGATAAAGAAAGAATGAACCGCTATTGCCACACAGTAAACCCTGAATTTGTAAAAGAATTGAATACCCAAAAACCATTGACATTAGAAAAATTCTCAGATATATGGTATAGCACAAACAGGGCGGAATATTGTAGAAATTCACACTATAATGACAGCAGATACCATATGCTTAACTACCATGCAACATTTACAAAAGGCACAATTGAATTCAGGCTTTTCCAATTTGATGCTCCTGCGGACGGCAAACTAAACGGACTTCATGCAGGACAGCTTAAAAGCTATATACAGCTCTGCCTTGCACTTAGCCAAATGGCAAAAGAAGTAAGGACAGCATCCCCAAAGGAACAGCAAAAAGAAAATCCTAAATATGCAATGCGCACATGGCTTTTAAGGCTCGGATTTATAGGGGATGAATTTAAAACCGCAAGAGAGATACTTACCAGAAAACTTTCTGGTGATTCATCTTTTAGAAATGGGCGCAGGACGGCTTAACCCCCGCCCAGTGGTCATTATAAATAATAAAACAAGGAGATAAAACTATGAAAACTATCAAAGAAACAATAACTTATTCATATGAATGTCCAAAATGCGGCAAGAAATGTACTGGGCGTCCTGAAGTATCGCTTTTGGATTATATAACATTAATATGTCCAGATTGCCGCATTGAAGAAACACTAGACACGCTTGGGATAATAAGCACAACAGCAAGGGAACATATCAAAAAAACTGTACGTATTCAAATAAACTGTAATATACAAAAATAAATATTGGTTTAGGGTTTCATATAACAAAACTTCATGGTTGATTAACCTTATACTAGGCAGGCAGTAAAATATAATAAATATTGCTTGCCTAGTACAGTAAAATAAAAATATTTTGTAAATACTTATTTAGCTGTAAAATATCATTTTGAAGCAAACTTTTTATTTTAATTAAAATTGTCACACCTGTATAGTATTACTGAAATGGTTTTATTTCTTTATCTATTTTTTATATCATCAAATATTTGGCATAAAAAACTAACAATTAAATACTTATATTTTTGTCTAATGTTTTTTAATAATCAACTTGCTTATGTTTTATTTCAGATGTAAGATGTCATCAACAAAAGGAAAGCACACAATAAAAGAAAGGATATTAAAAAATGGCTGAATTAAAAAAAGTTAAAGATGCAATATTTGATGAATACTATGAAGGAGTAAATGGTTTACGCCGTGTAATATGTATACTTGACCCATTCTGCGTAAGATATATGGTTCTTGAAAGCGGCAAAAGGAAAGTCCGCCAGGAATTTTCAAACGGAAAAGAGGGTTTATGTTTTAAAAATGCATTGAAAGCACTGAATAAATAATTAAAAAATACATGTAAAGTATTAAAGGATGCTGTAAAATTCGGCATCCTTACTTTATTTTTTAAATTATAGACAATATATAAATTTAAACAAAACATAAATGCTTTTTAACAGGTTTATATCATTTCTGCTTTTATCAATTATAGTCTAGTTAAGGTAACAAAATTCTCTGGAAATCTCTGCTTATAAGAGCTTGATATATACTTTTCCACTAAACTCTTTTAAATTACTATAAGTTACATTTTTCCTGTTTTAGATATCGCTAGCCAAACAGCTTTGTTCCTGAATATCCAACATCTATGTAAATGGTGTCTTTGATACAATTTGATTTTTCTATACTTTTTGATTTTCCCTCGTAAGGGGAAGATTCAAATTGGGAATAACTAAAACGATAGTATAACTTCGATTTCAAGGCATATAGTTCTATTTTAAAGCGTTATTCAATCAAAAAATAACTTTATTATCATATTCCAAAATAAAATTCCACTATCAACTAAAGGTATGGTAAGATAATGTAACTTTAGTCGGGGGATTTTTGTAAAAAAATGGTAAATAGATCGCTTTATTATGATATAATATAAAAGAAAATGTTTTCTTTGTTACAATTATCATCCCAGCTAATCTCTTTGACTTAAAGCATATTAATTGAAAATAAGTAAATTAAAAAAATCTACATATGACATCATCTTCAAAAAATATTATAATATATATAAATTATCATATACCCAAATAAAGTTACACTATCGTATGGTAATAGTAACTTGAAATGTCAATGAACAGATAGTACAATTGTAGTTATCTTATGCATGGGAGGAATTGGACATGACATTTTTTGCAGAAGTTGTATTTAGTGGTTTTGTATCAAAAGCTGTTAATAATTGTGTTGATGTATCATGGAACAAAATTAAGAAAATAGTAGAAAGTGAAAAAACTAAGAACAAAAATTTAGAATCACAAATATATAATGTAACTGTAGATGTGCTTAATAGTATTGCTGATAATCAGTTTAAGAGCAATCAGGGTAATATATATAATTCAGCCGAAGTTTTATTGAAATCATTTAAAAATAGTGAAGAAAATGAATTAAGACATATAAAATCATGTTTACAGATGATTTGCTCAAATGTTGACGAAGATAAATGTATACAATTTAAAATACTGTTATATGAAACACTTGGTAAGAATGAATATAGTGAGTTGTTTCGAACAATATTATTATTGCTGCTGGAGCAAAATAAACAATATGATCATGACATGCAGCAACAAATAATAAAAAAATTGGATGAAGTAATTTTAGTTTTAAATCAAAAGAAAGATAATGAAAATAGTAATTCACAGTTTAAAGTTAAAAGCAGAACACAAGAATATGCTGATAAATGGAATGCTAATATGTTTCTGAATGATTTTAATAAGAGGGATGAAAATACTGGAATAAATGTTAGTTTGAAAGATGTTTATTTAGAAAAGCATTTACCGCATTATATATGGGGATATAATGAGAATGAATCTGATGATTTAAAAGAACTATTAACTGAATTTATATATGATAACGAAATAAAAACTCTTTTAATTTTAGGACAACCTGGAATTGGAAAGACTACATTAATTACATGGTTTATAGCTAATTTTATATTACATAAGGAAGATATTTTAGTATATCAATTTGCGTCCGATTTAAATAAAATTGATTGGAATTGTAGCAAAAATACTAAAAATTATAAGTATTGGGATTATATATTAAAGTTATTGAGATTGACATATGATACTCTAAATGGAAAAATATTAATTTTTGATGGTTTTGATGAAATAGATATACACATAAACAGAATAAATATATTAAATAAGTTATTATCTGATGAACTGAAAATGATGCATGGTAATTTTAAGGTAATTATAACCTGTAGAGAAAATTATATTCATGAATTGAATAGAGAAAAATATGATTTTGTCACTTTGCTTCCGTGGGACAAAGAGCAAATAGAAAGTTTTTGTATGGTTTATGGTAAAAAAATTGAACGTAATATTTCAGAAAATATGATGAAAATAATAGAAAAAAACAAGAAGGTATTAGGCATTCCTCTTATTCTGTATATGGTTTTGGCTTTAAATATTTCCATTGAAGAAAATGGATCGATAGTAGATATATATGATAAGATTTTTTCTCTTAAAGGTGGTATATATGACAGGTGCATAGAAAATAAGAGTTTTGCAGATATACATAGAATAGGTGAAATAAAGGAACAAATACATCAAATATCAAGAGAGATTGCAATATGGATGTTAGAAAATAATCCTAATGAAGCGTTTATTCCACAATTAGAATACCAGAGAATTTGTATTGATATAAAAAGAAATGGTGAGAAAGAGATTGAAAATATTGATCAAGATTTTTTGATTGGTAATTATTTTAAATTAGTTAAACATTGTGAAGGAGTCGAAACAGAAGAATTATATTTTGTGCATCGTACTATTTATGAATATTTTGTAGCAGAAACTATTTATAGTTCTGTGGAAAATACAATGATAAATCTTACAAATGATAATCAAGAAAAGTTGGCTGAAAATATTGCTTTTTACTTAAAAGAAGGTGAAATTACTAATACTATTGGCGAATTTTTATTTAGAAAGATTAAAAGTTTATATAATAAGTTAAATGCTGAAAAAAAACAGGAATTTTATCAATGGTGGGAAAGTGCAGTTGGAAAAATGATGGAAGTTGGTATGTTTTATTATACTAAGAGAAATATACAAGATTACGAGAATATAATAAAAAAAGAAAGAAATTGTTTTTTAAACTTACTTAAAATATTAAGGTTACTGTTACCTTTGACAAATAGAAAATATATTATGGAAAATGTAAATATACATAAAATAATTGACTATATTAGTTTGGGACAATGGGGAGATTATAGTTACTTATTTTTAGAAGGAGCAAATTTAATTGGAGCAAATTTAAGTCGAGCAGATTTAAGTCGAGCAAATTTAAAAGGAGCAAATTTAAGTCGAGCAAATTTAAAAGGAGTAAATTTAAGGGAAGCAAATTTAAGTCGAGCAAATTTAAGGGAAGAAAATTTAATGGAAGCAGATTTAATGGAAGCAGATTTAATGGAAGCAAATTTAAGTCGAGCAAATTTAAGTCGAGCAAATTTAAGTCGAGCAAATTTAAGTCGAGCAAATTTA
>CAQGLR010000073.1:6735-8762 GCA_948794795.1 uncultured Lachnospiraceae bacterium
AATTTAAGTCGAGCAAATTTAAGTCGAGCAAATTTAAGTCGAGCAAATTTAATTGAAGCAGATTTAAGGGAAGCAAATTTAAGTCGAGCAAATTTAAGTCGAGCAAATTTAAGTCGAGCAAATTTAATTGGAACAGATTTAAGTGGAGCAGATTTAAGTGGAGCAGATTTAATGAAAGCAGATTTAAGGGAAGCAGATTTAAGGGAAGCAAATTTAAGTCGAGCAAATTTAATTGGAGCGGATTTAATGAAAGCAAAATTTAATGAGAGGCAAATTGCCATTATAGAACATTATTTGTGTGATCTTCGAGATATAGATATATACATAGAAAAAAAGGATTGTTTTATAAGTTATAAAGACTATTGTGAGAGGAAATGGTAAATAAAATATACGATAAAATTTCATAGTGTGTATAGGTTACTGATTGATACTTAATTTCCAGAATTATAAATATACCAATGCATGGTTCGTAAAAATTGAAATTTAACTCCATTGTATAAGTAGAACAGATGCACGCTTTAGGATTATGAAGTATCTTGAAAATAATGTAAATACACCCGTAATACGGTTTTCAAGATACTTTATATCCTTAGCTTTAAAACTCCGTATATCGCTCATATATTATTAACAACCATATATGAATAAAACCTAACTTTCTATTGTAGAATTGGGAAAATCCAATCCAAAATCCTCTATGTGCATATTCGCCACAGAGGATTTACACTTTTTATCTCTGTTCCATCTCATTTTTCCTAAATCTATATCCTTTCTATTTCCAGTGATTACATATGAATCTATATGCTCTTACTATGGTTCACCACAGCCTTTACTATCGCCTTTGCCGCTTTATCCCTATTCTTCTTGTACAACATTGCATCGTCCTTATCATCTACGAAGCACACTTCTATAAGTATTGCTGGTGCTTTGGTGTGGTTTAAAAAGTAAAGGCTCTTGTTAATCTTAACTCCACGGTTTGTAAAGCTAAGCTTTGCCATCTGGCTGCATATCCTCTTTGCAATATCCCCTTTATCTGAAACGTTTTCTGTAAGCAGGACTTCTGTACCGCCAATTCTCCCATCACCTTTTTTATCTCCCCTGCCACTGTTGAAATGTATGGATATATGCAGGTCTGCATCTGTTACAGCATTGCATTTGGCACAGATTTTACGCAGTACATCACCCTGGCTTGTGCCATTGTTTACAGTGCAGTTTACAGCTTTTATACCTTTTTTCTTTAACAGTTTTATTATTTTCCTGGTTATGTACCTGGCTTCTGTGGATTCATCCAATAAATCTGATGCACCACAAGCAATTTTTCCAGATGGATTGTGTCCTGCATGGACTGTTACTTTTTTAATCTCCTTCATTGCTGTTCC
Source organism: uncultured Lachnospiraceae bacterium (assembly GCA_948794795.1). Taxonomy (GTDB): domain Bacteria; phylum Bacillota; class Clostridia; order Lachnospirales; family Lachnospiraceae; genus Butyribacter. The sequence goes on from CAQGLR010000073.1 coordinate 8,112, forward strand.
CCTCGCTTTTTTATCAAAAATAAATGCTGGCATATTGCCAGCACCATATTACTAGACTATGTATTCTGCAATTACCCAGTCATCTGCCAGGATGTCATCCATTGAAGGTATCCACATGGAATGTGAACCATCTGCCTGCCTGATTTGTAAATATGGGTTGCATACAAACAAATCCCCTTCATCCATTCCCCATGCTTCTGCTGTCTGTTTATTACATGGTATGCCTTGTGGGTATCCTTTCTGGTAAACTATAAACATCCCTTTGCCATTCCAGCTTTCCCTTGCTACTTTGATGCCCTTTTTGGAAAGTTCCAGTGCAATGCCAAAATTCATCCCCATACAGTCCCTGTACGCCTCTTCAAACTGCTTCTTAGGGCTCCAGCTCTCATAACCATCAGAATATTTTACCAGGTACCCTTCATCTGCAGGGTTTTCATTTTCTGGCATTGTCCACCCACGGTATTTGTTGTAATCCCCTCTGTTCATTGGTCTTGCTTCAATCATTTTTGTTCCAGCATATTTTTTCATAATCCTGTATACCTCTCTTTCTTTTTATTTATTATTTTACTTCTGGCAGTCCTGCAACTGATGTAAGCACTGACAATACGCCTGCCAGTCCTGATGTTGATATGACAACCAGCCAGTTTACAT
>CAQGLR010000074.1 GCA_948794795.1 uncultured Lachnospiraceae bacterium
GACTTCCATACAGCAATTTTACCAGGATTGCTTGCTTAAGTTCGCACTTATGGGACACATTCCCCTTACCCCTTGCAAGTAAAACCTATAAACCAAAACACTGTAACAAAAACTTAAAAAGGAGCAGGAACAGATGAGCAAACGCACAAGACAGAATGAACTAAAGGTAATGTTAAACAATGATGAATTATATATACTGGAACGCAAACTAAAACAGTCAGGAATGGATAGCAAATCAGTGTTTATAAGACACTTAATCCTATATGGGTATGTGTATGATATTGATTATTCCTGCCTATATGAAATGAACACACTCCTTGCAAATACCAGCAATAACCTTAACCAGATTGCAAGACGTGTAAACACAACTGGGAATATTTATAAAGATGACTTAGATGAGATAAAGGGGATTATGGAAAAAATATGGCATACACAAAAATCCATGCTGTCACAGCAACCGTTGGCAAAGCAGTAGACTATATATGCAACCCTGACAAAACTGATGGCCGCATACTTATTTCTTCTTATGGGTGCAGCCCACAGACTGCTGTTTATGACTTCCAGTTTGCATTGTCAAAAACAAACCCGGCAGACCCGAACAAGGCTTACCATCTGATACAGTCTTTTGCACCAGATGAATGTAAAAATGGGTTATTAAATTCAGAAAAAGCACACCAGATTGGAAATGAGCTTGCAGAAAAATTACTTGGAAATACTTATTCATATATTGTAACTACACATACTGATAAAGACCATATCCATAACCATATAATTTTTTGTGCAGCAGACAATATCCGTCATAGGAAATACCATGACTGCAAAAAAAGTTACTACCATATACGCAGCTTAAGCGATGGGCTTTGCAGGAAACATAACCTGTCTGTCATCCAGGCATCAGACAAAAAAAGCAAAACCTACAAAGAATGGCAGGAATACATGAAAGGCAGTTCATGGAAAACCAGGCTTAAAACTGACATCAATGAAACCATTAAAAATGTCTTGTCTTATGAAGAATTTATCCTGGCTATGGAAGCAAAAGGCTATAAAATACAAAACCAGGGATTTGACACACCTGGCAGATATATTAAATTCAGAGCCCAGGGGCAAAAACATTTTATCAGGGGACGCAATAAAACTTTAGGCATGGATTATACAAAAGAACGCATTAAAGAACGCATAGAAAACAAAGCTAAAGAACGGGCTGGCAAAATGTTACATGACAAAAGCATACGCCACCTTATCAATACATCTGGCATCCAGAAATACGAAGAAAACCCTGGACTTAAAAAATGGGCAGACAAACAAAACCTCAAATTTGCAGCACAGGCTTATGCTGCCTTAAATGAAAAAGGCTTCCAGTCATTAGAAGAACTGGAAGAACAGGTTACTGTTTTATCTGGCAGAGCAGGATATACAAAAAGCAGCATTATTTCTTTGGAAAGAAAAATGAAGGAACAGGCATTAATCCTTAAATATGCAGAACAGTATACAGAAAACAAACCTTACAATATGAAATATTGTAAAGCTAAAAATAAAGATGCAGTATTCCGCAAATATGAAACACAGCTTATGCTTTATGATGGTGCAAAAAATGGTCTTGAAAAAATTGGATTAAACCCTGTTAAAATTAATCCAAAAGAAGCCAGAAAAGATTATATAACAATGGAAAATGAAAGAAACAAACTTTCTGATAGTTATAAAAAACAGATTAGAGAAGTGAAAGAACTGGAACATTTAAAAAATACTTTAGTCCAATATATAGATATATCCCATAAAGAACAAAATATACAAAAGTCCCAAAAACATAATGAACGGTAAAGAAATAAACTTTCACTTATTAAATTACTAATAAAATTACCAGCCTTGCAATTTTTAGAATAAGCAATAAAAAATACAAGACTGGTTAATTATAAAATTTACAAGAATTATTAAAAAATTATTACAATATAATAGTTAAAGGCTGTGTAAATTTAAGTGTGTAAGTTACATTACAAAATTTTCCTTAAAACTGGCTAGAGGCTATTTCTAAAATTCCTAGAAGCCAGTCAAGGTAAGCTTTCCCGCCTTTACGGGCTTCTGGGAATTTGATATCATTCAATGTGGCAGTTTTAAGAAAATACACAAATTATTTTACACTCCCTAGTTAAACAACTAATTTGACAGGATTTATTATAAATAGTGCCTTCCCAGATAATCCTTTAGCTGTAAAATCCGTCTGGTACTGTTTCCATACACTTTTATCTGTTTTTACCCTTGGGTTACTATAACCTCTACTAAAAGCATTATTACCAATATTACCTGGTTTAAGTTTTTTTGTTTTAACAAGTATGTATTGTAAATTTTTACATTGGTAAAAAGCTTTTTCTTCTATCTTCTTAACTTTAGAAGGTATGGTAATTATTCTTAAAGAGCTACAGTTATTAAAGGCTTTTGTCCCTATTGAAGTTACATTTTTGCCCATTTTAACCTTTTCAAGTTTTTTACACCCTGAAAATACCTCTTTATTTATTACTTTAATATTTTTACCAATTTTTACTGCTTTGAGTTTTTTATTGTTCTTAAATGCACCATTTCCAACAGAAACCACTTTAAAAGTTTTTCCTTTAAGTTTTACTGAAGCTGGAATAAAAATATCTGCTGTGCTCTTTTTTGTACTTTTTACATATTCTGCTGTTTTATTTTTCCCTGTACTGGTTACTTTATAAACAGCTTTTGTCTTTTTATCTTTAATCTTTAAACCTTTCTTTAATTTTGCTGAAGAACTTGTATTATTGTTTTCTCCAGTAACAAAACTTGCAGAAGGTGCTGGTGTTACTTCTGGTTCTTTTGTAGGTTCTGGCATTGTTGAAGGTACTGGCGTTAGGTCTGGTGTCTGTTCTGGCACAATTGTTGCAACAGGAGTAGCAGCTGGGCTTGGAGATGGACTTGGTACTGGTGTTATATCACCACTTATATACCCGCCTCCACCGCTATCTGTAGTACCTCCTCCTGATGAGCCACCAGATGGTTTTTGTGTTGGAGATGTTGATACTGGTGTTGGTGTTACTACTGGGGCAGGAGATGGTGAAACACTTGGGGATTCTGTTTTGTCTACATTAACTTCAAATTCTGCAACAGAATGACCATATATAACCTTTATAAATTGTTTCCCATTTCCAGACAATACTGTAGGTTCGCAAATATATCCCTCAGTTATTAATTCTCCATTTAAATCAAGCACTAATCCACGTGTATCTAATACTTCCCCATTTTCATAGTTTATTTTTTTGGGTAAAGAAGAGAGGACAAGTTTATCATTCTCTCCTATAATTGTATACAAACTAAAGTGTTCTGTTTCAAATACCAGATAATTTCCTTGTACTTTTGCATCAATAATTGTCCAAGCCCCACCTGGTTCCTGACGGTATACTTTACACGTACTACCTTTCATACCCTTTGGAACTGGGATTTGTACTGTTACTTTTCCATTAGGCTGTACAAGTTTATCATTTTTGACAAAGCATATATTATATAATTCATAATTTTCAAATGGATTGTCACTGTCAAGTAAAATCTCAACCACATCATTATTAGATACTCTGAAAACCTGAAGTACAGCTTCCGCATCAATATTGCCATTTGAATTTACTGTAATGCCGTATGGATTAATATAACCTGTATCTATTGATGAAAAAATTGTTACATATGGATTTTCAGCAGATTCAGCCATTTGTGTTGCCATTAAAATTGTACTGGCAGAATCATTTAAGGCAAAACAGCCCTCCAATGCAATTCCTGCTGGTCCTGCAAATTTAGTAAAAAATGACTCTCCAATTCCTGTTGCATTTTCCAATATAGATTTCCATTCAATATTAAATGACTGGGGAGCTAACATATCCTCTGCCAGGTTTGCTATACTGGAGCACATCATATTTGTTGACGTTAATTTATCTTTTAATCCTGTTTTAATGTTTTCTTTATTTATTTCTTTTATTTTAGATTTCATGCTGTCAAGCATAATTTTTTGTGAAGTTCTTTTAACATTATCCTTCAGCCCTTCATTACGTGCTTCAATTAAACGGGTAGCAAAAGTTTTCTTTGCTTCTTTCTTAAGTTTAGTAAGTGCTGAATCTTCAATGTTGCCTGAGTTAAGCAAACCATATGCTGTAGAAACCCCATTAAATAATATCTCAAATGCATTAATGAAAAATGTTCCTGGTGATTCTGATACATTGTTAGATATTGTAAAATACCCGCCTTCTGGAACTTCAATATCAATATGTTTATGCTTTGAAAACGACGCTTGCTCATATGTAAGCATTTTCCCTGTAACTGTATCTGAAACTAAATACCAGGTTTGTTCTATAGTATTCCAAAAACTAGAAATATCACTATATTTATCTATTTCTTCATACCCTGTCCACATTCCGTTTTCATCATAAATATCAACTGCCCCGGAATAGTATTTTGAATTATAAACATCAAAACTAACATTATAGGAATCTGTTGATTTAGTGCATTTATAATTATTTACATATAAACCATTTAAATTATAAATATTTGTTTCTATGTCTTTCTCAAAGTTATTATTCGGATAAAAATGGGCAATATTATCTATGGCATATGAATATGTATCAACATAATCATCTTGGACAGAAACTGTAATAATTGTATTAATTCCAGTTTCTGTATCTGTTATTGTAATATTAGTTGTTCCTTGCTTTTTCCCAATAACTTCAAGAGAATATCCATATTCCATTTCCTTATAATCTGATAATCCAATGACTGTTGAATTACTAACCACCACAGACATATTTCTCCATTTATCATCTAACAAACCACTATTTTTATCTAACAATCCAAAACCTAGCCACATGCTTTTGCCTGTTTTAACTTTCATGGACTTATTGGTAGTAAAGACTGCGATTGCTTTCGGAATTTCTTCACCTTCTATATATATCAAATTATCATCAGTATAATCTGGATAATCTCCAAAAGCAGGTTTACAATTATAATACGTTTTGTCTGAAATTAAAATATTATTTCCTGATGATGAAAACGAAGAAGAATTTCCTAAAACTCCTCCTATATAATTAGTATCACAAGACAGTTCAAAAGATATTTTAGGTAATATTTTAGAAGTTGATATATTAACAGAACTTATTTGGTAACCTACTAAACCTCCTATATATCCATAATAACCATTAGCACTGCCTGCTATTTTTGTATTTTTGACTGTTATATCAGAAAAATCCGTTGTACTTTCTCCAAAACCAATGCAACCCCCAATTTCTGTTCCACCATTTAATGAATTTGATATAATATTATTTGATATTATACATTTTTTACATTCTAGAGTATAAGATTTTTCCTCATTCCTTCCCTGCGTCAAGCCAATTAAACCTCCTATACAACTTGAGTGTTGGGAATCAACATCAATATCCCCATTAATTTGAATATTACTAATATCAATTTTATTATCATAATAAAATTTCCCAGAGCCATAATAATGTGTATCTTTTCCAACTAAACCTCCTGAATAAACAGAAGTTAAATATTTTCCATTAAATAATGCATTTACTTTTTGATTACCATCAATGACAACATTATCTATTACAACACTGATAGAATCGCTTAATTCACCAACAAGACCCCCCACTATAACATCATTAAAATCCTCTGTTCCATTAGTATTACTTGTAATATTGTTTAAAAGTTTTAAATTTTTCATTTCAATATTACCACCATAAAATTCCCCTATAAATCCCCCTGCTGTACAATTATTATTAGAATATGTACTAATATTACATGCTAAAACACTATCATATATTTTTATTTCATCCATTGCATAAGCAACAAATCCTCCCACAATAGTAGTAGAATTACTAAATTTCGCAGAAATTTCATTACCAAAAACAATACAATTTTGAATAGTTGAATTTTTAGCAGTAGTGGCTATACCACCTGTCCACTGTCCACAAATATAATCAACATCAACTCTTAAATTTTTAACAACAGCTCCTGATAAATGCTCAAATAGACCCATTTTTTCAACATCTTCATTAACAATTTGTTCTGCATTATCTATTGTATAAATTTTATGTCCTTGCCCATCTAATATTCCTGAAAATCCTTCTTCACTACATAATGGATTCCAATATCCACCTTCAAAAAAACCAGAAATGTCTATATCATTTGTAAGTTTAAAATGTCCACTTGGATTATTAGAAATTTTTAAAATTAAGTCATCAACACTAGATATTCCAATGGCATCATTATCTGGTGGTGGTATTTGCAACAAAAAATTAACATTTGATGTTGCCATTACTTTATCATTCTTACAATTTACATAATACTTTGACACTATTAAAGAAAATACAATAAAGTGAACAATGCACTTCTTTATCAACATTTTTTTCTTAGACATAACATTACCTCCCTTAATTCTAAAATTTTTCTTAATTTTAAATACTAATTTTAGTATAAATTTTATGTTATTATCTGTCAAGCATGCATTTCCATTTCTATGGGAATATTTAATTAATAGAATATATCATAAAATAATAAATAGAGATATTATTAATATGATAACTTATAAACCACTGTGGGGAATCCTAAATAAATAATCATCACTAAATGCAAATTATTAAATTACTATAATATTAACTATGAACTGTTAGATAATTTAAAGTATAATAGGATTATTACTCTGACAATATTAAGTGAACTTTGCATAATTTTAGATTGTGATATGACAGATAATTATAAAATACACTAAAAATAGAAGATTTTAAATAATAAAATTTAGGGTGTATAAATTATATATACCTAAAATACCGACTAAATCCTTTATTCCCTGTCTATAATCTAGTCTTTCTATTCTGGAAACTGTTATATTAACTGTATCAGAATATTCCTAAAGCACTTTCTTATGCCTTTCCTTAATCTCACCCATAAGTTTCCCATATGCCATACATTCTTCCTTTACAGCCTGTTTATAGCCATGTTCTTGGGAAAATACATTGTTTAAACGTTCTGTAATGACTGGTTCAAAAGCTGTAAAAATATCATTTTCCATATGTTTTCCTCCTGTTATATTTATAACATTTTCATTATAGTCGGATATTCGGCAATATCCAATAAAAAATTTACACCTATACTAAATACAAAAAAAGTGTAGATAATATGTTTGATTACAACCCGTTATGGAAAAATTTAAAAGCAAAAGGAATAACACAGTACCAGCTTATTAACAGGTATAATTTTTCAACAGGAACACTTGATGCACTCAGAAAAAACAAAAGTGTGACTGTAAATACAATTGAAACCCTGTGTTTACTGCTGGACTGCACCCCTAACAATATTTTAAAAGTATTGAAACAAAAACAATATTCATAAATTTTATTTTACTTCTGTCTTTTGTTTACTAAAAACCTGTAAAGGCTATCCAATATTTTTAAACATGTAAAAAGTGCATGGAACGTATAACCTAGCTGGTTATATTCCATGCACCAGACCTGGTACTATATGGTCTGTAGACTTTTACACCTGCTGCATAAATTCCTTTTCTATTTCTGTTATATCATCATCTTTTAATTCTGGAATAATATCCCTTATCTCATCAACTGAACATTTTCCTGCTTTTAAAAATTTTACAGCTGTTTCTATAGCTGTTTCTTTCCTTGTCCTTTTTTCTGCTTCCTTTACTTCACTTTTAACATAAGTATCAAATACTTCTTCCTGGTCAAATAATGCCATCATAATACCAATAACCTCCTTTTCCCTGCTTTCAAGGTATTCTTTAAGCAGGTTTTCATTTTTGCATATACGGATTGTTTCAATGACTGCTTTCTTAGTCCTGCCATGTTCTTTTACCTGCCCGTTATACACCTTTGTAAATTTTATATACTGTTCCAGTATATCATTCCCCTTGCTGCCATAAATTACTTTTGCCTTTAATTCAATGTTTGTATTTTTCCCGCCAAAATATTCTTCTGAAAGTGATATGTATTCCTGCCGTTTTTTCCTGTCCCCTGTATAAACCACATACAGTTCAGGTTCTGGCATTACAGCCTTTTTGCTGCCATACAGGTTTGTGCTGTTCCCTTTGAAATATTCATGGTATGTCTGTGCCAGGTATATAAACATCCTTATAATGACATTAACACTCCATGTGGACTGTGCCTCCAACATTAATATTAACCTGCCCCCGGCTGTAAAACACAGGTCATTATATATTCCATTGGTAAATACATGGTTTATTGTGACATTTTCAAGCCCCGCCTCTGTCATCCCGGCATCTTCCGGGTGGAGTGCCTGGTACAGCTGCAACAGGTATTTCTTAATCCTGAACAGGTTACAGAAAATACTGTCCTTTACATTGCCTTTAACTTTTTCCTGCATTATGCTTTTTCCTTTCTGTTTTGTAATGTCCTGTCCCTATTATATAAAAAAACTGCATTTTATTCAAGGATTACCCAGTATTATCGATAGTATAACTTTACCTGGGGTTACTGTTCACAGGTCAGCTTGACATGAAGAAACCGATGGTTTAGACTATTAAC
>CAQGLR010000075.1 GCA_948794795.1 uncultured Lachnospiraceae bacterium
TTTCGCCGTTTTCGTCAAGGTCATAGATTTTCTTCTGTTTCGCTCCCCATTCCCCGTTTTCAGTAAGAGGGCGCATAGTGAGTAAAACATGGATATGGAGATTGCGCTGTCCTTTGTCGTTCTCGCTGTCATGGATTGCCCAGTCAGCACACATTCCCTTGTCAACAAAATTCCTCTGCACATAATCCCTCACGACTTCCTCTGCTTGTGTCAAGTAAGGAATAAAAAAAATTCCATTTTTTTGCGAACCACAGGTAATGCTTGCCTATGGAGCAAATTCATCATTCATATCCGTTTTTACTTCTCGCACCAAAATATCTATAGTCTCATCTTCTGATATAACCGCAATCAAACAATCTTCACCTTGCTTATATTGTGTATCCACATATGCTAATCCCGAATTATATCTAGCGCCTCTCCCTCTCTGAGAATCTTCTGATGCAATCCCATCTAAAATAGCCCCTAACGCATAACACATTCCATCAAAACCAATTATCAAAGCTCCATCAATAGATGTCATCTGCACAAGATACTCTATCTCATTTTGTAAGTAAACAGGCTCTAATTCTAATGCCCGTCCACACTTCCCCAGACGTTGCGCCTCTCTCTCTGCTTCTTTATGAAATACCAACATAGTTCCATGATGCTGTTTACTTGCTTCTTTTATAATATTTATAACCTGTGTCTTCTGCTGCTCTAAAAGGAAATTAACATTTCTAATCTGTTCAGTTATATAGTCATTCCTTACACCTTTTCCTAAAAACTGATAGCATACGCCATCATAAAAGATTCGTTCATATCGAAAACACATTTCAAATCCCTTATCTCCGCGAAAAGATATACTTGCATCATAATTCTTAAAATCAGTTTCTGCCAATCCATATACCTTCCATTTTTCTTCTGGATCAATCATTTCATAAGGAAAATCTCTAAAGAATCCAGCAATTACTAAAGGCATTTTTTTATTGGACATTTCCAGATATTTTCTGACTTCCCTAGCATTTTTCCAATTCAATGCACAAGCTTCTTTAAATTTAATCTTACACCCATTTTCTAACCCTGCAATATTAGTATCATCTGGATTTAGCTCGGTATTCCATCCTTCTGAAAAAATCAAATTAACATCTCGATGTACAGTATTGACTATTTTATAAAAGACCAATTCCCCATAATTCTCTTGGCCTTCATATTTTGCATTTGCAATAGTTAATACAGTACGTGAGTTAAAATACTCTAAATTCTTCATAATATAGTTAAACACATTTTCATCAGAAGAAACCAGAGGACTTAAACTACTTAAATTGTCTTTAAACTCTGGTAATTGCTTTATGGATATCGTTTCTGCCATAATTAACCCTACAAGGACAGGAAATTTTTGGTGAAACTTACCTTCTAAGAGTGACTTTTTTATCAAATCTGAATTAGACACCAACGCATCTACATAAAACATAAGCAATTCTAAAATATTTTGATTCTGTCTAAAAAAAATGGGTATCAATATACCAGTAATATCCTCATTTAAAAGGTTCACAACCTTTTGTTTATCATTTCTGTCAAAGTCCATATTCGAAAATTCATAGACCTTAGTCAAATTCACAGCATCTATTAATTTTTTTATTTCTTCAACGCTAGGTCCCCCCTGTACACCATACGTTTTTGCAGTATTCCCCATCATGGATATTGATTCGGAAAGCAATCTCTCTCCTAATTCCAAATGAGCTCTCAACGACAAAAAACAAAATTTATCAGTTGTCGTGTCTTGAAAATAGCGATCTAAATATTTGTATTTCATATTAGGTTTCTTCTTTTGTATATATTGCTTATACAATTCTTCAATAATTTTCATAGTAACATCTCCTTACACTCAGAGGTATTTCCTGGCAGTATCAAGTAGAGAATATAATTTCGAGCCACAGGCAATGCCTGCCTATGGCTCTTATTTTACCATTACTTCCCATAAATTGAAATAGATTTTTATGCCGTGGTTTCAGTCCTGAAAGGATTGCCCACCTTCCATACAATCTCTATGGCATCCGATCCGTAAACAATGACCTTATCAATCAACACTTTCAATCTGTCTTTATCAAAGGACTCCAACACGGAAAGCTCTGCCAGTTCTCCATAAGGTATTTCCTCTTTCTCTGATACTGTTTGCATACTGTCCAGTTCTGCTTGTGTCAAGTAAGGAACAAAAAAAATATTGAATTTTTTCAAATTTTTTGAGCCACAGGCACACTGCCTATGGCTCAAATGTTCCAAAAACTATCCTATTTTTTACAAACAAAATTGCTGCTTATTCCTGCACCATTACTCAAACGGATTGCTGGTTTTCCAAATGATTTCTATTGCATCACTGCCATAGACAAAAACTTTTTCCACCAGTATTTGTATCTTTTCTTTATCAAAAGTTTCCAGCACTGACAGTCCTGACAATTCTTCTTCCTGGATTTCTTCTGACGCTTCCGTTTTCATCATAGCATCCAGTTCTTTCTGTGCTTCCTCTTTATCCTGCTCCAGTTCCAGAAGTTTTGCTTTTCCTTTTTCCATTTCTGCTATATAATCCTCTTTTGTAATCTTTCCGTCTTTGTACTGCCCATAAAGATTTACCTTGGTATCTTTCCACTGGGATATTGCTTTCATATTATTACTTACAATACTTTCAAGGACAATCTTCCTGCTGTCTTTCCCTTGCTTTTTAATGGCTGTCCTTTCATCTGCCAGCACACTTGCCATGCTTCTTATCTGGCAGGTTACTGCTTCATGCAGATTTTTTTCACTGATACGGACATTCTGGCAGTCATTCTTTTTCTGCTGCACACAGCTACGGCAGGAATACCTGCCGCCCCGGCACTGCAGGCTTTTCCCACAATATCCGCAGAAAAACAGCTGGTTTTGCTGCTTTATTCCTTTCCTGCTGCTGTTGCTTGGAATGATATTCCTGTTTGCTTTATCAAAAACTTCCTGCGTAACAAGAGGCTGGTGGTGGTTTTCATAAACAATCCATTCTTCTTCCGGCTGTTTCACTGTTTTTTTGCCAGTATCCAGCCCACATTTTGACTGGTTCCATACTAATTTCCCAAGATATACCTGGTTTTTAATGGTCTTGCTTATCATTGAGCAGTCCCATAATTTAATCTTAGTATGGTCATAAATACATGGGAAATTCTCTCCTTTTGCCCTGTGGTACAAATACTTTGTTGGTACTTCCATTTCATTCAGACACCTTGCTATTTCAGAAACTTTGGTTCCATCTGCCGCCATATGGAATATTTTCTGCACCACCCATGCCACTTCTGTATCCACCAGCAGTTTATGCGGATCTTCCGGATCCTTCCTGTACCCGTATGGAGCAAAAGAAGCGATAAATTCCCCGTTTTTTACTCTGGTATGCTGTGCCGTGCGGACTTTTTTTGCCAGGTCCCTGCTGTACATACTGTATATAAGATTTTTCAGTGCCATTCCCATACCGCCTGTTGCACCAGCCTGGTTATTACTGTCATAGTTATCATTAACGGAAATAAACCTCACCTGCATGACAGGGAAAATAAATTCAAGATACCTGCCCACTTCCAGGTAATCCCTTCCAAAGCGTGAAAAATCTTTTACTGCTATTATGTTAATCCCCCCTGACCTGGCTGCTTCTGCCATTGCCTTAAATCCTGGCCTTTCAAAGCCAACACCAGAATAACCATCATCACAAAATTCCAAAATGCTGTAAGACTGCCCGGCCATAATAGTTTCTATATGGTTTTTAACCAGTTCCCTCTGTGCCATGATACTGTTGCTTTCCTCTTTCCCGTTTTTATCATCATCTTCCCTTGATAAACGCAGATACATTGCAACTACTGTCTTATCCATTAGAAATACCCTGCCTTTCTGCGCTTAATGCCAGAAGTCCCTTAAGCATGTTATCATAAACCAGGTGTATTTCCAGCCTGCCGCCTTCATGCACAGTAACACTTTCCACAAATGCCCCCACCATTTCCTTTGTCAGTTTACGCTTTTTTAAATATTTTTTTACAACTGTTTTCCAGTCTGTATCAATGTGGTATGATTTTGAATAAGATGCCTGTGCTTTCAGCATCTCTTCCAGCCTGTATTCCAGTCCTTTCATCTTATCTGCATAATTTTTACTAATCTGCACATATTGTTCTTCATCTATCAGGTGTTCTTTATAATCTTCAAAAATACCTGCTTTAATTTCTGCTGTCTTTTGCAGTTCTCTCCTTATCTTATCCGCTTCTTTTCCATACAGGTTATATTTCTGCTGGCTTTCCGTCCTGGCATTCATTCTTTTTACCATATCCTCTTCACTTATGCAAAGCTCCATATGTTTATGGACAGCCTGGAATACAGCATTTTCCACTTCACAGGCAGATATTTTATGGCTGGTGCATCCAGCAGAATTGCCATTAAGGTAAGTCCTGCAGCGGTATATTTTCTTATTGCTGCCATTTTTCAGGTATTCCACACGGAAACCCATAGTTTTCCCACAGCTGCCACAGATAATTTTCTTTCCAAAAAGGTTATACTGCGCATGGTCATGTACACAGGACGCATGAAAATCCGATGCCTTTTTCTTAAGCATTTCCTGCACTTTATCAAAATCTTCTTTACTTACCAGTGCTTCATGGGTATTTTCTATTACTGTCCATTCTTTTCCGGGCAGTTTTACCCTTTTCCCATTAACCTTTTTAGATTTATTCCATATACTTGTACCTGTATAAACAGCGTTTTCCAGTATGCCATGCACAGTCTGGATATTCCAGCCTGTATAAAAACCCTCTGGAATAGCATTTCCTGACTTTAAATATTTATATGCCCTTGGATTTACCGTTTTAGCTGAAAGGTGTTTTACAATCTGGTTTATTTTACTTCCATGCAGAAACAGGCCAAAAATTTCTTTTACAGTATCTTTTACTCCGTCATCAGGTAAAAGATGCCTGTTTACCCTCTGGTATCCATATGGAACAGAGCCTGCAGGGTATTCTCCATTTTTCCTCATTGTTTCAAATGCCGTTTTTACCTTTTTTGACAAATCCTTTGAATACATTTCATTCACCATATTTTTTAATGGCACCAGCAGTTCTTCCCCGGATTTATTAGAATCATAGCCGTCAGTGACTGCAATGAACCTTACATTAAAAAATGGGAATACCCTTTCAATATAGTTACCTGTTTCAATATAATCCCTGCCAAGCCTGGACAAATCCTTTACAATGATGCAGTTAATGATGCCTTTCCTCATATCCTGTACCATTTCTTCAAATCCTGGCCTGTTAAAATTTGTGCCAGAATAAGAGATATCAAAATATTCTTTTTCCACCACTATATCATCACTGTCTGCTACAAACCTGCGCAGTAAATCCATCTGTGTTTCTATTGTTGCACGCTCCCTGTTTGCCTCAGATTCCTCTGAAAGCCTGGCATATAAACCAGCCTTGTAACAGGCATTCTTATTTTTAACGGAAGATTCAAAGGCTTTCTGTCCCATGTTTCCAGCATTATCTAATAGTTTCTTTCTTGATTTCCTTGCCATGCCATGCAGCCTCCTTCCATTCAAATTTTATCCTGCCACTGCTGTCATGCCCCGCCCTGCATCCTGCGTATTGCAGGTTATTGAAGATTTCCTTATAACAGTCAGCAAAATTAAATATTACTTCTATATTATCTTTATCTGTTACTCTCACCTGTCCAATTAATTCAACAGCTACATTCCTTGTCAGGCTGCCAATATCCTGGTGCTGTGCAAAATAATCCAGCCACTGGTATTTGTCCGTATTGGAAGCAAGGATATCCTGTATTTCTTTTTTCATTTTCCTGACGGCTTCTTCTGCCTGGTTACGCTTTTCTGTATAAGCTTCATGCAGTTCTGTGTAATCCTCTTTTGACACAATCCCGTCTTTCATATCCTCATACAGCATATTGCGCAGTCCCTTAAAACGCTCTGTTTCTTCTTCTTTCTGCTCTATGCGTTTTTCCAGTTCTTTGATATCCAGCTCCTGGAATGGCACAGAGGCTATTTTATCCATAATACGCTGCAAATCAAGTATATTGCTGATATGCACTTTTAAAAGCTTAAGCACACTTTCTTCCAGTTTCCCTACAGGAATCCTGTGGCTGCTGCATTCTTTTGTTTCCTTGTTGTGGGAACAAACATAATAATAATATTTCTTTCCGCCAGCGCTGCTGCTTTTCTTTACCATGGAAGCCCCACATCCTGCACAGGTTACAAGCCCTGCAAGCGGTGATACTTCTGCCTGGTCCGGCGCTGTCCTTGTATCCAGCCCAAGCAGACGCTGCACAATATCAAAATCCCTGGCAGATACAACCGGCTCATGGTTCCCCTCTGTCCTTGCCCACTCATTTTCTGGCTTTAATATAGTCTTTTTTACTTTATGGTTAGGCGTTGTCTGCCTGCCCTGTACCAGATTCCCTATATAAACCTCATTCCCAAGGATACGCTTTACTGTTACCGGGCTCCATAAAGCTTTTTCCTTTGTCTTAAAGCTTGTCTGGTAATTGCTTCCCATATTATTTTTATATTCCATTGGTGAAGGCACACCCATACCATTAAGCCTGGCAGCAATGGCATCATTACTGTAACCATGCAGTTTTAAACGGAAGATATCTTTCACAATGCCTGCCGCAAAAGTATCAATAACAATCTTATTTTTATTACACCCATCTTTTTTATATCCATAAGGTGCGAAAGCGCCTGTAAATTCCCCTTTTCTCCTTTTTACTTCCAGGTGGCTTCTTATCTTTATAGAAATATCCCTGCAGTAAGCATCATTAATGAGATTTTTAAAAGGAAGCAGGATTTCGTCCGCCTGGTCTTTTCTGTCCAGGCTGTCATAATTATCATTAATTGCAATAAAACGCACCCCTAATGCTGGAAACAGACGTTCAATATACTGGCCGGAGCCGATATATTCACGCCCAAAACGTGAAAGGTCTTTGACTACAACACAGTCCACAATGCCTTTTTTGATATCCTCCATCATAAGCTGGAACGAAGGACGCTCAAAGCTGGAACCACTGTAGCCATCGTCCACCCTCTCTGATACCACAACAATATCTTCCTTATCCTTCAGGAAATCCCGGACCAGGTTTTTCTGGTTTGAAATGCTGTTGCTTTCCTCTTTGAAAGCGTCAGAAACATCACCATCTTCTTTTGACAACCTTACATAGATGGCGGCATGATAGATTTTTTTGACCTTGTTACCCATATTACCACTCCTTTTTGGTTTTCTAAGCTGTCAGAAAACCCAGAAGGGTGCTAATTTAGTCCCAAGTTAGAAAATATGAAATTTAGTCCTGAAATGATTTTAGCATACCCTGCCGGTTTTTTCCACTGTTTTTTATTATATTTTTTGATACTTTTATGGCATAATCATAAATTATACAGATAAAAGCAGGTTCTCAAACGCTTCATCAAAAGAAATGCCACCTTCTGTGAACTGCACTTTTACTTTCATCCCTCCAACACATACCATATAGGGATTCCTTGTTTTCCTAACATACTGCTTTTTCCTTTCATCAAGTGGAAGCTCCCTGTTAATCCTGATTTTGCTGATATCCGCCAGATTTTCCAGTCCTGCATCTTCAAAACTGGTTTCCAGCATTTTCCTGTGTCCTTCTGCTGTCACTTCTGCCTGCCTCCTTATAAAAAATAATGCTGCCAGATATATGACAGCTATGTACATGCTGTGAAAAGCCTTTTTCCACAGCCATTTTTTAAATATTTATGTGTTTTAATTATACTGGTCAAATACGCCAACCTGGACCTGCACCGCTTCTGTTATCCTTAAAAGTGTTTCTGCATCTACAGTCCCTATATATTCTATAATCTGCCTGGAATCTAAAGCTGTCACCTGCTCACACAATGCAACACTGTCCTGTACAAGCCCCCTGCTTTTCCTTGAAGGTACAAGAACATGTACAGGCAGGTCCTGTTTTTTAGAAATTTTTGATGATAATGGCACTACTGTAAACACAGTACTGTATCTGTTTGCTTTATTATTGCTTATTACCACTACCGGACGTATACCACCCTGCATACTGCCATGGTATTCTGTCCCTAAATCTGCATAAAAAATATTACCACGCTTTATATCTGTCATTACACTGCACCTCCATAACCATAACACACCCTGCCTCCATCTGTGATACCACACATAATAAATTTTCTGGATTTTTACAGGAAGATACGCCGACTGTTATCCCCTGGAATAAAGAAACTGTTTTACTGCATACTGGTTTAAAGCAGTACCAATTATTTTTTACAGTTTCCTTATCCCAAAAGACAACGTGGCAAAACTGCCACATTATCCTTAAAAATCCAAATAACTAATTATTCCATGTAAGTTCTTTCTTACATCCCCCAGCCGGGTAACATACACCATAAGTGCGAACTTAAGAAAAAAATATACGAAACAAGGCTTTTAGGTGCCT
>CAQGLR010000076.1 GCA_948794795.1 uncultured Lachnospiraceae bacterium
GTTGCACCCCGCGAGGGGCAATACTAGTTAGTACAAAAAATATTTAAAAAAATATAAATTCAATATTATTTGAATTATCTATAACAATCTTGTTAATAACGCTCCCCCAAAGTTCCCGTTTTTCCTGATTGGATAATCCTTCGTAAATATTTTGCAGGTCAAGCTTCAGGAAAGCACGTGCAGCAGACAGGTCTTTTTTCTGGGTGGCAGCAACAGCATCTTCCAGCTCTTTTTTATAATATTCATATTCTTTTTTATAATCTTCCAGCTCAATCAGTTCATTTATATATAAATTTCTAAGTCTTTGCATCTTGGCTTTGATTTTGTCTGGTTCTGTTCTTTTGACCACCAGATTCTCATTCAGTTCAAATGATGCTATATATTTTTCAAGTTCTGGCTTGATGTTTTCCAGCAAGTAGTTTTCTAATTTTTTTTCGTTAATATTATGTGAATGTATACAGAATTTCCCTCTTTTGTTTAAACCGCAGCGGTAATATGTGTATTCTTTGCATTTATATGTTGCTGTACTCGCTGCAAGGAAATGATTGCACTCTTTGCAGATTAAAAGTCCTGTAAATGCATAAAAACGCCTGGTGGAACGCACACGTACATTGCGTTTGCTCATTTTTGAAAGCCTGTCAAAGCGCTCTGGCTCTATTATAGCTGGACAGTAATTTGGATTATCACGGTACATCCCTTTATACATTGTGTTGCGCAGCCCTCTTGAAATAGTTTCATAACATATATATTTATTGTATTTTTCAGTCAGATAAATGTGAGTGGCACGCTTGCTGTTTGTTTTTTCAAAATAATCAAACATATCATATACAAATTGGACGTTATCAGGGTCAATAACTATTTTTTTGTCAGAATCTATCATAAGACCTGTTGGCATACTTCCAGTTATAGCTTCACCCTTCTTAACTTTCAGACGGAACACATCTTTAATGCGGTCACTGTCCCTGTCTGCTTCATCCTGGGCTACAGACAGACGGATATTAACGTTTAATTTACCATTGGTAGTTTCCATCTCATAGCGTTCAAGAGCCGTGAGCCAGGTTACATTATTTTTATCTAATACTTCTTGTATTTTATAAAAATCAGCAACATTACGAAACCAGCGGTCTAATTTGGTAAAAATAATATATTCAAACTTGTGTCGTTCAACGTCTTGCAGCATACGCATAAACGCAGGGCGTTTATCATATTTTTTTCTGGCAGTAAAGCCTTCATCCACATATATATCATAGATTTTTAATTTGTGTTCTTTGGCAAATGCCTTTAAATCCTCTGTCTGTGCTTCTATTGTATCTCCAAATTTTGCCTGCTCTTCTTTGGAACAGCGCACATACAGGCAGCAGGTTTTATGTTCTATCGTTGGATAGTGTGCAAAAAAATGTTTTTCCATAAAATACCCCTTTCGTTTCAAAAATATATTGAAAAATATGTCGCAAGGTGGTATTGTATACGCAGTTCTGTATAATATGTTATTTCAACTTGCAACATATTTTACACTTTTAATTCTTTTTTTCTGGTAGCCCTGCATTGCACTGCAGGGCTGTTTACTAAGTGTTTTATCTAAGTTTCATATTTGCTCAAATAAAGAATTTTGCCAATATAATATTTCAATACATAATAGCTGGCGTTTTCTTCAATGTTTATTTGCATACCTGTTAAAATATGCTCTGCAGTATCTGGGTCTTCGTCATAGTCATCTCTATACATATCAAGAATATCAGGACAACAAATATCTTCATTGCAAATCATATGAAATCTATTGAGCAGCTTATCACTGTCTTTATTTCCACGCATAAGACCTGCTATCAGGCAAGATTTTAGATTATTTTTAAATTCTTCGGAATTTTGTAACTCCTGCATTGGGTAATTAGCTATGTATTCAAAACGGGCGTGAGGAATATCGTAATTAGCAAAAATTGTACGCTTCTTTCCAGATGCGTGAACAAACCCCCATTTATTATCATAGTTATTGTAATAATTAACAGCCTCCTGGTAATTTTGTCTTTTTATAGCAGTCATAGCATTTACAATGGCAAAATTACGGTCTTTTTCTTCTTCGTTAATAAATTCCTGACCAGAGTTTGTAATTTCATATAACTTATGTCTATATTTACGTCTATCCACTTTATATCCATTGTTTAAAAGTCTTTCTATGAGTTCGGCTTTGTTGCCACTTACATTCAAATTCTTTCTCTGGCAAAGAGTCTTAAGTTCATTTGCAGTATAAAGATTTTGCATAATATCTTTTGGACTTTTTTCTTTAATTAATCCTCTTTCCTCCAATATGTCCAGTATGATAGCTGCACTTTCGAAGTCATTTGAATGATATTCATAAATATCTTTATCGGTAAAAGAATTTCCTGTTCTATGAAACATTGATTTTATAAACAAAGTTAACATTCTTGTGTCTTTATGTTCATTGGATACAATTTCCTTATAATCTGGCAGATGCGAAGGAAATGTCAGATTAATGTCTGGAATGGTTATCATATTCTTAGGTGATGGTGGTTTTACTGATACATCATTATATGCAGGTTCTGTTATATGCATAGCTTCTGCATCTGCAATATTGTAACTATTGGTTTTGATATCTACATGATTTTGATTTGAGTTTGTCTTATTGTAATATTTGCAGCAAGCACGGAAAAGAAACCTGAAAAAAATGACTAATATAATAAATAATATAATAAATTCTTTAAACGACATATTTTATTTTTCTCCAATATATTAAGTATTTGAAATAATATAAAAATATTTTTGTGTAGCTTTGGAAGCCTGGCATTATGCCAGGCTGGTTAATATAAAGTTACTGGTTAGCGGCATCTTCAAGTATTGCGTTTTCTTCTGTAGTATTCAAGGCAGATTGTGCCGTTTTCCTTACAGGTTTTGAGCGACTTTTTATATATGCCTCCTCGGCTTTCTTTACAGCCTGTGAGAGTTCTGTGGTAGCAGATGTTTTTTTTGATGTAGTATTTTGCTTATCATTATCTAATAATTTTCTTGCTATCTTTTCAAGATATTCCCAATCAGAAACACTAAGCTCGGAGAGCATAGTTATAAATTTAGTCTTAAAAGTATTATCTTCATCTCTAAGCAGCTTGCTTACTATCTCGGCAATCTCGTCCCCCCGCTCTTTTTTAATAAACATATTTCCCGTGCCATTCCTAAGCCATTCTTCATTTACATTAAATTCACGGCAAATAAGCGTTAGTGCAGCAGCGCTTGGCTCACTAAAGCCTGTTTCGTATTTGCCAACATTGCTTCTGCTTACACCTATCTTATCGGCAAATTCTTGTTGGGTCATATTTAACTTTCTCCTTAGCTCTCTAAGTCTTTTATTCATTAACATACCTCCTTTTAAGTAATAATATAATGTTTCAATGTTAATGTCAATAAAAAATGTGAAAAAGGAACAAAAAGAGAAAAAAGAACAAAAAACACTTGACAAAAGAGAAAAAAGAACTTAAAATAGTGGCATAAGAACAACAGAAAGGAGAGTGAAGAGAATGACAGAAAAAGAAAAACAGACCTTGATGGTATTTATGACAGTGTTTTGTAAATTATCAGAACGGGACAAAGGCTACATCCTTGGCTTAGGAGATGGCATGGCGATGCAGCTTGAATTGCCTGCCAAGAACAGACAGGAAGAGACACATGAGCAGGTGGTTGGGTGAGGGGGATAATATCAACACAAAAACAGCTGGATAACATTCAGCGCAGGAAATAAATAAGAACTGATAAAAAGAAAGAGGGTGGATTGACCTGGCAGATGAAAGGACAAGGGAACAAGCAACCCTGCGCTTGTCACCAGAATTAAAAGAGAGATTACAGCAGGAAGCAAGCAGCAGGGGAATAAGCTTAAACAGCTATATTTTATTACTTATTGATACAGGGCGTCAGTGTCTACAGAAATAATACCATGCTCTGTTTCGTATTGTTCTACAAAAGTTTTTAGTATATGGACAGCTTCCTGGTTGTATGAACGGTTTTCTTTCGTAGCAATATATTTGAGCTTTAAGTAAAGTTCATCTTCCATGCGAAGCCCTCTCATTGGTATAGCTGATGGCATGATGATATCCTCCTTCCAATAAAGTGTTATCACTATGATATCATATAGTATTCAAAATATATACTTTCAAAGTGTTGACAAAGTGAATACACTTTGATATATTAATGGTGTTGACAAAGTGAATACACCAAATAGAAAGCGAGATATTAATGCAAATTTTAATCAGAGCACCCCAGGAAATTAAGATATTCCTGCAATGCGAAGCGAAAAGGATAGGGATTACTTTAAATGCGCTTGTGTTACAGATTTTATGGGAATGGGTCAAAAAAAGGAAGCTGGAGGCAGACAAAGAAACACCAGTGCAAGAACGGCTGGATAACAGTCAGCCTAGAAAATAGAAAGGAGGATGGTTTGTATAATGAATCATTTTAAAGAATTTTTCTCCTGTCCACATTGCGGAAGAGCAATTTGTGGAGAAAAGAAAGAGTATTTTGTTTGCTCAAACTGTGGAAACGCATTATGTGCAAAAGAGCGGCTTCAAGAGTTTGATGATAATTATTGTGGGAATTGCGGGAATGAAATAGCCAGCGCAAGAAATGAAGCACTGGCTAAAGATGATAATTAAAATAAAAATTATATTTTTATTTTAATTAATTAACAGAAAGATATTGATGTTAAATAAAAACTAACATAAATCTTCTATTTTTTTAAAAAATGTAGTTGCACAACCACATTTTCCACAATACTTTTGAGTAGGGTTTTCAAGTATTGTTTTATAAAATTTGCATTTCGGATTACTGCAATGATTATCTTCGTATTTTGGCTTTGCAGCAGAACATTCAATGCAAAAGGGGTCATCATCATCATTGTGTGTATGACAAATTAAACATTCCCACATAATGAAATCTCCTTTCTTTATGTACTTGGCTGCTGGTAACAGCCTGTACATAAAGAATATCATAAAACAAAGATATATGAAATGTGAATAGTGGCAAAGATTGCCAGATGGAATTGTACATATGTACCAAAAACAATAACCGAAAATAAATAAAAAAGAAAACAGATGGCGGATAAAATCAAAAATACTGCCCTTGCAAGAGAAGCACAAGGGCAGCAGAGCCACACTCAAAACCTCGTGGCAAAGGTTTTTTTGGCAATTATCTGTAACATATGCCACAAGGTTTTAAGCCTAATTTGTTTTTAGCCTTTTTTAAAGTAGTTTTTTTGATTTTTTTACTGTGTTTCAATGACCGGCAGTCTTTATCGGAATGGTAAGCATAGCTTGACCCAGGAACGTAGTAAACATAAGTTTTGGCTTCTGCCATTATTGCAGTATCAGGATTAATCATTTCCCCACAAGGAGAGATGACCAGTGGCAGACATGCAAACGAAACAATAAAAAGCTTTTTGAACATTTTTAATCCCCCTTCCATATACGTTTTGCAACATAAATATTATAGGATATAAGGAAAGGGATAGCAAGTATTAAAAAATATAGAACCAGGCAAGGAAGAAGGTGTAAGAAATATGAAAAGACATGATAAAAAAGTAAATGAACGGCTTGCCCATGTGGTAGAAAAATATATTCATTGCCAGCAAAAGGTAGCGGCTGATAATCCAATTGTAGCGGATTCTGCAGCAAAAATGTGCAGTATTGCAATCTGGGAAATGTGGGCTTTGACGCAGGAATAAATTCAAAACATGCAGGGAGGTAATAATAATGGATTTAGCAAAAGAGCAGATATGGAGATTTTATGAAACGCTGGCAAGGATAGTTTCAAGGCGTGAGGGTGTGGATGTAAAACTGGTTTCCTTGGAACTGAAAGAGGACATCCAGAAAGAAGGGGCAGCCAGCATTGAAATAAAAAATTAGGCACAGCATAAGGCGTCGCTGTGCCCAGTTCGTAACAATCTGCTATGACTGTTGTTTTAATTATATCATATTAAAACAGCCTGTCAATAGCCCTTTCTGCTATAGATAGGCAGAAAGGGCTATGCATGGAAAGTAAAAGATATAATTCAGCTGACCCGTTTTTTGTTGTCAGATGCAGGGATTGCGGTAAGGAATACTGGAGCACTATAAGAGCAAATGATGCGTGTGTGAAATGTGGAAGCACCAATATAAGCACCAGTGCACCAAAACACAATATTAAAAATTATAACTTCCAAAAGAAGTAACCATCCTTTGCTGCTGTCAAAGGCAGCAGGGGAATTAAGGCATGGTCTGTGTGTGCCATGCCTGTACAAGGTTTTTACACTTTTTTACATATATTGCATTGTTTTTATATTACATTTACCTCTACAAAAAACGCACACAAAGCCCTGGCAGTGGAATTGTTTCTGCTGCCAGGAAATAAAAAGCAAAGATAAAGAAAGGAAAACCAGTGATTTTATGGAAAAATTTGAACCCTGGCCTAAAATGTCAGGGAGATTAATAAGAAAGGAATAACGAGTACCTGGTAGACCAGGTTGAATTGTCGGGTGATTAAGACATGGCGAAAAATTGGTTGAGTAGTTGCGGGCATAAAAAGCTCATGGGTAGCCTGAAACCGATTATCCACGATACGGTATTTGTAGCGTGGTGTTATGAAATTCATTGCAAGTGTAAGTTTTGGCAAGGACAGTCTTGCTATGTTGTTAAAATTATTAGAACTGGATTATCCACTTGATGAAGTTGTTTATTTTGATATTGGGGTGGAATTTGACAGCATAAGGTACAATGCAGAGAAAATGGGTAAGATACTGGCAGATAAAAAGATTAGTTTTACTATTTTGGAACCCAAAGAGCCGTTTATATGGTGCATGGCAGAAAAACCAGTGGTAAAACGTGATGGTACATTACAATGTGGTTACAAATGGTGTGGAGGCTGTACAAGGTGGGGTACAACGTTAAAATTAGATGCTATCAGGGATAACAATAAAAAATATGGAGATGAAATGATAGCGGAGTATGTCGGTGTTGCAGCAGATGAAAGACAGAGGATAAGCAGACAGAGAAATGGAAACAGAATAAAAATTTATCCACTTACTGAATGGGAAATGACGGAAAGTAATTGCCTGGAATACTGCTATTCGCACGGATGGCACTGGAGTGAAAACGGATATGAATTATATGATTTGCTTGACAGGGTTTCATGTAAATACTGTAAAAATAAAAATTTAAAGGAATTAAGGAATATCTATCATTTCATGCCAGACATATGGCAGGAATTAAAGGAATTGCAAGATAAAGTACAGATGCCATTTAAAGGTAACAAAACAATACATGACCTTGAAGCAAGGTTTATTTCAGAGGATGCACAGATGGATTTATTTGATTTTATAGAAGAGTAAGGTAATGATGGTGCGATTAAGCGTGTTTACATAATTTATACAGATGCAGAGAGGTAGGCATTAAACAATGAGGATTGGTCTGGTAGATGTTGATGGGCACAATTTCCCAAGCCTCCCACTAATGAAATTGTCTGCGTGGCATAAGCAGCAAGGGGATACTGTTGAATGGTATGACCAGTTATTTCATAGCATTGGGGAACCATTTGACAAGGTATATATGTCAAAGGTATTCAGTTTTACACCAGATTTTCCTTATCATGTTAATGCAAAAGAAGTTATAAAGGGTGGAAGTGGTTATTGCATCCGTTTAAAGAACGGGAAAGAAGTCTATGACAAAGAAAAAGATACCATGTTACCACCAAAGATAGAAACAATATATCCAGATTATGAAATTTACTATGACATTATACCAGAAGTTAAAAATACTGCCTATGGATTTTTGACAAGAGGCTGTCCAAGAGGTTGTGAATACTGTCATGTCGGCTGCAAAGAGGGCAGGAAATCTTATAAGGTTGCAGACCTTGGTACTTTCTGGCATGGACAGAAAAACATTGTCCTTTTAGACCCTAACATAACCGCTTGTAGGGACTGGAAACCATTATTCCAGCAGTTAATAGACAGCAATGTCTGGATTGATTTTTCCCAGGGTTTAGATATCCGCCTTATGGACAGGGAAAAAATAAAAATGTTAATGCAGATGAAAATTAAACAGGTACATTTTGCATGGGACAGATACCAGGATAAAAAGGAAATAGTACCAAAGT
>CAQGLR010000077.1 GCA_948794795.1 uncultured Lachnospiraceae bacterium
AAAATAATTTCAATCTTTTTTCATTTTGCTATTGACATTTATTAGCTGGACTTTTATATTCTGGTTAATTTATAGTTTTATTTAAACCTTAATATTACCAAGCATTATATCTTACTTTTTAATCATTGTGTCCTGAATGGTAATAAAGTGTGCTTATTTGGTTATAAACTGCAAAATTTTATTTATAAAACCTGTTGTTTTTTACCAGTAAACTATTTAAAATGTATTATGTATCTGCGTAATACAACTTTTTACTACAATCCATTCCAGCGCAGAAGTGAGGTTAAAAATGAAAAAGAATATACTACTATTAGAAGATGATGCCATACAGGCAAAAGCACTTAAACAAATGATTAACAACTATTCAGCAAACATTGAAGTTTACTATGCAATGAACCTTGAGCAGGCAGATAACCTTTTAAAAAGAGAAATTATATTTAATGCATTCTTTCTTGATATTTCCCTGGACAATAAAAATGCTGACCATGCCGGGCTTTCCCTTGCACGCCAGATACGTTCTGTTATGCGCTACCAGCGTACTCCATTTGTATTTATTACAGCATTTCCAGAACATATTTATTCTGCTATAAACCAGCTGCATTGTTTTGCTTATCTTGTTAAACCTTATTCTGAAAAGGAACTGCATAAACAATTAGCATGCCTTTTTGAACCCAGGCACACAATTTTATTAAAAACTTCTGAAAACATACATATACGCTTGTCTTTAGATGCCTTGCAATATATACATTCTAATGGGCGTTATTTAACATATGTTACTGCATCATCTAAATACCACTCAAGACAGCACACATTAAAAGAACTTATAACTATATTGCCAGATGGTTTTGTACGATGCCACCGTTCATATATAATTAACCAGTCATTTGTTAAAAATTTTGATTTTGTAAATCATTTTGTACATATGATAGTTAATGATGAAGCAATACCAATAAGCAGAAATTTCAGCCTGCCTTTAGAAAGTATTTGAAAAACCAAGGGAAATCTAAGGCGTGTTTGAAAATTGCTTTTAAACCGTCAAACTGCACAAAGATTATATTACTCTGGCAAGTTCCAAATGTTTTACCAAAAGGCAGCTGTTTGGGGTAAAATTTTGGAATTGCCAGAGCCACATAATTTGTGCAATTTTTAATTTTCAAACACCCCCTAGTAACAAAAGAATAGAAATTCATTTATAATATACAATCATTGGGAGGGATTTTACTTTGTATACTCCAATAAATATTATGACATCTGTTATAGAAAGTATTACCTTTTTGTGGATAATGTTTTATCTTACAAATATCACTTCCCTCCCAAAGATTTTTTCCAGTACACATAATATTCTATTAATTATATTTTCATTTACCCTTACATATTTATTACAAATAAATGAAAACATTTCACAAGTTTTAAAAGGGTTTATTGTTATTTTTCTACATTTTTTAATTACTAAATATATTTCAAATTCAAAACCTAAAGAAGCATTAACTGCTGTAATTTTTACATATGTTTTAGAATGTCTGCTGCAAATGCCTGTATTTGCACTATTTTTATTATTTTTTCCAAATACCCGTATTGTAGACTCAAGTATTATGCAATGTGCTGTAATTATATCTGGTTTTTTACTTACTTTAGGTATTTACCGCTTTGTAAATATTAAAACTATTTATCAGAAATTATTAAAAATTCCTGGTTTTATTTTTGTATCATTATTTTTTTATATCTGCCTGATAGCTATTAACACTTTTTATTTTTATGAATTAAATGCTTTATCTCCTTTTATATTTTTTGCTATTATGGCTTTTTTATTTTTAACTCTTTTCCTGGCTTTATTTTTTGCAGTAAAAGCACATAAAAAAGAGCAGACTGTCCATTATTATGAAACTTATCTGCCTATACTTGACGATATGATATTTAATATACGTAAAACACAACATAATTATAATAACATTATCCAGGCAATCTCTAACCTTCCTGGACTGTTTTCCGACTATAACTCACTAGCAGATGCTTTGAAACACTATAGTTCACATATGGTAAAAGGTGCCCTGCCATCACAGCTGCTGCACTTTGAAAATAAACTTCTTATCGCTTTGCTTTACAATGAGTACTGCCTTGCAATAAACAATAAAATATATCTGGATATAAATATACATAATTATTCATATAAAAGCAGGGCAGATGAATTCCAGATTGTAGACCTTACAGGGATTTTATTAGATAATGCCATTGAAGCTTCTGGAAAAAATGATACAATCTATATAGAAATTGGTTCTAATATGCAGGATATAAACTGTAACCACAGTCCATCTGTGCCTTATACAATAACCATTAAAAATCCTGGTCCAGAAGTAACACAGGATTTTATAAAGAAAATTTTTTCACATACATATACATCTAAAACAAATAATACATCAAAACATGGGCTTGGGCTTCCATATGTAAAAAACCTGGTACAGACACATAAAGGTACTATTGAATTATTTAATGAAACAATTAATAATTCTGAAAATATACCATGCCAGTATCTTGTTATACATATTACTATCTAATATACAGCCAGATATCTTCCAGGCTATTGTTACTTTTATATATATTCTGGTAAAAAATAAGAGGAATCCACATTAGGAATTACAATACAAAATATAATATTTTATTACAACAACTCTTCTATATTCTGTATTATACCTTCTTAATGCAAAATCCTCTTATTCATAATTAATATATCATACATCTGGCTCAGTCTAATTCAAGTGGTGCCTGCCCTGAAATAATAACCTGCCGTCCATTTATAACAGCTCTTTTCTGCTTTTTTACTACTTTTACAAAATGTACCAGTTTAAAAATATCTGCTGGTTTGCACTTACTCCTAACAGCTAATTTCTTAACTAATTCCTTTTCATCTTTTGAATGTATATCTGGTACTCTCTGCCTCTCAGGACTAGCTATATATGCATCTAATGTTTCCCTCAATTTAACATATTTATTTAATTCCAAATCATCATAGAAATAATCAATAGTGCTGCTTATTTGTTTAAAAGCAGCATCTATATTTGCACCCTTTAATTCTATCATATGTGTTTTATTAGTATTTACACCTAAAACCACAAAATCACACTTTTTATTTCCTTGTTTCTCCCCAATTAATTTATGGTCAACATTGACAACTTCCAAACTATCTTTTGCTTTTATATAAATTTTTGCATTTACCTCTGATGTTTCATCCACCAGTGTCTTTTTCTCCCCTGTTAAAAGCAGGCTTGAGAATTTATCAATTTTACTCATTATATTCCTTCCCTTAAATAGAATAATTTTGTATAAGTTTCATTAATTTCCTCACTAATATCATCTATTTTTTCTGCTAATAATTCATCTGTTTCCTCATCAATTAAAGACTGTATCTCTGTTCCCTGGGGACTATTGCCCAGTTTAAATGCATTTAATTCTTTTGAAGAAATATAAAGCCACTTACCTGCAATCTTTTCAACCATACGTTTACTTTTACTGTCCTTTTTTAATTTGCCAGTAATATATAAATTATTTGTTTCTGTCAGTATATATGGGCTGTGTGTCGTAACTATTGCTGAACCTCCTGTAATATTTATATATTTTATAATAAAATCTACTATATTCTTTTGTAAAATTGGGTATAAATGTGCTTCTGGTTCTTCTATTATAATAAAAGACTTTTCATTTTTTAACATAAGTACATATAATTGGTTATATAACCACAGGATTTCCTGTTGTCCTGATGAAATAAAATTAACTGCAACCTGTTCATCACTATCTTCTATTTGTATATATTCCTTGCCCTTTTGATAAAAATATTCACCTTTCATTCCATGAATAATCTCTTTAGATATTTTTTCAATATTAAATTTTCTTTCATCTGAAGGGTAATAATTGTGTACATGTGCTGTCCCATCTGCAAATTTAGGCTGTAATGTCTCTATTGTCTGCATAAATTTTCTATTAACCGGATCAAGTTCCCTATAATCAAGATATGTCTTCTGGTTACATAACAATGACAACAGTCCTCTTCCAGAAGGAATATAGTATGTTGACATATCATCATCAAGTATCCTGCAGACTTCATTTTCTAAATATTCATACAAATTCTTATTTTCCAGCATTGTCAGTAATGACTTACCATCAACAGTTGCTATAAAATTATAAAAATTTTTTGAATAGTCATTTAAAATATACAGCTCTTCCAATAATTCTTTACTAAATTTTATAGATATATACTTCTTCTTTAAATTTACCCGCACTGAAAATTCATTTGTATAGTAATACTTCATAGAAAGATTATCTGGAAGCTTCCAGCTATATCCAAAAAGACTCACAAAAGAATCTCTAAGCTTTCCATTTACTTCCTTTGTCAATCCATTCCCATTTCCTCCATCAGTCCCAAGCCTATAATAATAATCCAGCAGGATTTCTTTCAAATTACGGAAATAATATACTGCTTTACACAAGGTACTCTTACCTGTAGCCTGTTCACCAATAAAAATATTTACCCTTTTTATATCCATTTCAATATGATGTATTGATGCCAGGTGGTCTATAACTATTTTAGCCACTTATTTCCCTCCTCTCATGTCAAGCGGATATTCATCCTGCAATTTTAAAAGACGTTTCCAGATTACCCTGGAAACGTCTATACACACCATATTTATGCTGCATACACTGATGCACTTAATAACTGGCTTATAATTATCTCTTAG
The DNA here is from genome assembly GCA_948794795.1 of uncultured Lachnospiraceae bacterium. Lineage (GTDB taxonomy): Bacteria > Bacillota > Clostridia > Lachnospirales > Lachnospiraceae > Butyribacter. The sequence continues at coordinate 4,728 of CAQGLR010000077.1, forward strand.
AGAACTGTGGAGCCCTGCGGGCTTTCTTAAGACCATATTTCTTACGCTCTTTCATACGTGAATCACGTGTAAGGAATCCTGCCTTCTTAAGTGTAGGACGGAAATCTGCGTCTACTGTAAGAAGAGCCCTTGCAATACCATGCCTGATAGCTCCTGCCTGTCCTGTAAAGCCACCACCACGTACTGTAATCTTAGCATCATATTTATCTGCTGTATTAGTAGCTTCAAGAGGCTGGCGTACAATAATCTTTAATGTTTCAAGACCAAAATAATCATCCATATCTCTCTTATTAATTGTAACCTTGCCTGAGCCTGGTACTAAATATACTCTGGCAACACTGCTTTTTCTCCTGCCTGTTCCATAAAACTTTGCATTTGCCACTGAAATTTCCTCCTCTCAACTATGCTCTTTCTTTAATATCTAAAACTTCTGGTTTCTGAGCCTCATGCCCGTGCTCTGCACCTGCATATACATGAAGCTTCTTCAGCATCTGGCGGCCAAGAGGCCCTTTTGGAAGCATTCCCTTTACAGCATGGCTAATAACATACTCAGGCTTCTTAGCGAGCATATCTTTGAGTGTTGTTTCCTTCATTCCGCCTACGTAAGCAGAATGGCTATAATAAATCTTCTGGTCAAGCTTCTTGCCTGTAACCTTTATTTTATCAGCATTAACTATAATTACATAATCACCTGTATCAATATGAGGTGTATAAATTGGCTTATTCTTACCTCTTAATACACTGGCAACCTCCGATGCGAGGCGTCCTAAAGTATGTCCTGCAGCGTCTACTACATACCATTTTCTTTCAATTGTGGATGGGCTAGCCATAAAACTTTTCATCCCAGTACCTCCTAATCTTAATTACTGCTATATTCTATCTCTATCTACATTACAACTGCGCGTAGATGCTCTACCGGGGCTTATGGTTCAGCATTTCACACGCCACATTTGCTAATTATATTACGAATACCGGGGCTTGTCAAGGTTTTAACACATATTTTTCCATTATGTACAAAACATTAAAGTTCCATTCCCAAAAATCCTGCCAAAAACACCTTATATACCATAAGTCCTGGCATTAATACATTTTTCAGTATTTTATATATTGTTTTCATCATTTGCTTGTTATTTCATATAAGAAATGATAATATAGTTTATAGGTACTTGTCTTTTATATAAAGTTTTTTAACAATAGCGGGTTACTATTGTAAATGTAAATGGGGGTCACTATGAAAATCAAAAAGATATTAACAGCTAACTTAAAAATAGGCATGGTTACTGCCGAAGCAGTATATAATTCTTCAAACCACCTTGTTATAGCATCAAATACAACTTTAACTCCTGATATAATTGATAAGTTAAAGTATTATTCTGTAAGGTCTGTTAAAATCCTGGTTCCAGAAGAAGGAAAAGAAATTTTTGACGGTACACAGTTTCTTAACCCACAGGCACAAGATGGCATGACCTATTATGAGAAAATACAATCCTCCCAGGAATTTAAAATATTTGAAACGACATTTAATTCATGTGTAAATGAATTCAGGTCAGAATTAAATGACCTTGTTGTGAAAAGCAATGATGGCATTATTAATGATATGCTTAAACACGTTGACACAATATTCAGCAAAGTACGCAACCCACTGCATCTTCTTGATATGATGCAATGTATGAGAAGATATGATGACCTTACATATGCACACTCAATGAATGTAGCCCTTATCTGTAATATAATAGGCAAATGGCTTAAGTTTAATGATGATGATTTAATTACTCTTATTACAGCAGGATTATTACATGACATAGGTAAACTTAAAATACCGCCTGAAATTATTAAAAAACCTGGCAAACTATCTGATGAAGAATTTAACCTTATCCGTAAACACGCAGAATATGGTTATGAAATATTAAAAACCAAAAACCTTGATGAAAGAATTGTAACTGCTTCTTTACAGCACCATGAGCGTTATAATGGCCATGGCTACCCATATAAACTTGCTGGCTCTGAAATAAATTTCTTCTCTTCAATAGTTGCTATTGCCGATGTATATGATGCAATGACTTCTGACAGGTCTTATAGAAAAGGTATATGCCCGTTCCATGTACTTGAACAGATGGAACTTGAAAAAGACGCATATGAGCCTGGTGCTTTACATAAATTTATAAAATGTACAGCTGAGGCATATATAAATAATGAAGTAACACTATCAAATGGTGAACATGGACGTGTAGTCCTGTTGAACCCTGGCTTTTTGTCAAGACCTGTAGTAGTTACAGAAAAAGGACCATATGACCTTTCAAAAATGTCAGATATACAGATTACAGAAATTATATAGATAAATATAAATTTGCATATTATAACCACCAAAAAGGAGACATATATTTTATCTGTCTCCTTTTGTTTAACAATAAAAGCTTTATCTAATTATAACTACATGCCTGGAATATATATATAAATTACATATGCCATACGCAATACAGCACCTGTTATAATAAATGCTGCCTGTAATAATATATCAGACCACTTTCTTTTAACAACCTGCCTTCCAGTTTTATAGTCTTCTTCCACTATATCTATCTGCAGTGATGATTTCCTTATCAGCCAAAAATAAAGCCCGGATATAAAAAACCATAAAAAGAACATTACAAGTCCCATAAGCTGGAATAAACCATCACTTTCTGGTGCATAATATTCTGAACTCCCTTTAGCATCAGTAAGCTTTGAAAATGCATAATATAAATAATCTAATGATACATAGCCCCATATAAGGCTAATAACTGAAAATATAAGCCTCTTCCACCAGCACATAGGGAAGTTTCCTCCTGTTCTATCCTGGTTCCCAGGAAATATCCAAAACTGCCACTGGCCTATGCAAATGTATCTATATTCATTCCTAAAAGCACTGTACTTTCTGATGCCATCCTCTGGCGTTCATACATATTATCCATATCATAACTTGCTTTATTTGAATATGCATATCCATCCTTTATAGAATCTATCTGCTTTGTACCTAAAGCCTCTGGCATTTTATCCTGCTTATACACTGCAGCCAGTTCCTTGTTATCTCCCCTGCCTGTAAATCCTGGCAGCTTCTTTACTGGTTTAACTGGTGTAACAGCAGTTTTATCTATCTGCCTGTAATTACTATTGTTAAATATATAAAAATTGCCTGATATCCCATTATTTGAAACTCTTTGTACGTTCATAATACCCCTCCTTACATATACTGGAATAACCATGTTAATAATTTACTTTATTATACTTCTATTACCACTTTATTGCAAGCAGATTTATATTTTGAGTTTCCCCATTTTTTAAATTACACAAAGATTATATTACTCTGGCAAATT
>CAQGLR010000078.1 GCA_948794795.1 uncultured Lachnospiraceae bacterium
GCTAATACTGGCCATGCACCAGGTTAACTTTTACTTTTTACAATTCTTTTTCAATCTCTGCCAGCACTTCCACGCCATCCGCAAAAATCTGGCTATATGTACAGTCATCTTCCCAGCCGCTGTCATCCTCTACTGTTTCAAGAAATCCCTTTGCTGCCTGTTTTTTCTGTACTGTATCCATACCAGCAATATATGGGAAATCATTTGTTTCTGTCAGATACCTGCAGTTGTTTTCGCTATCTACTGATACTACCATATTGTAACCGTTTGTTTCACAAAAATATACTTTTTTCACCATTTCTTTGTCCTCCGAATTTATTTGATTTATTTTCAATTATATGTTATACTGTTTTTACAGTTTGGGGCGGTGGTAAGCCCGCCCTTTTCTGTGTTTCCTCTGGCTGGTTTATTCAGCCTTTTTTGGTTTATATTGTTCTTCTCCAGTTTCAATGAAAAGAATAAAATCATTTATTTCTTTTTCACTAAATCCAGCAGCCCTTAATCCTATAATTAACCTTGCTGTTTCTGTCATTGTCATATTATCCATATTTTTCTCCTTTCTCCCTCGGAACTTTGCTTACCCTCTGCTCTTTTGGGATATTGTCCTTATTTCCTTTGGACAATTATATAATACCATATTTTTATCTCTTTGTAAAGAGATATTTTAAAATTTTTCATAAATTATATTTTTTCTTTTCTTCTTCATTTTCTACATATTCCACAAGGTCTTTGGGCTGCATATCCAGTATCATACAAATCCTATTGATGCTTTCCAGGGATATGTTCGTATCCTCTTTTTTTATTTTTTTTAGTGTTTCCTGGCTTAAAAGTTTGGTAGTCTTAGCTTTATAGGTATTGAATCCCTTGCGCTCCAGCGCATCCGCAATATTTATTTTATATTTCAACATTTATTAATCCTCCTTGGTTCTACTATATATTACTATATAAAAAAAGTCAACAAAAATATTTCTTAAAAAAGTGATAAAAGTACTTGACTATCTCTTTAAAAAGTGATATAGTATATACATAGCAAGGGAGCAATAAAAAATACATAAAAGAGAGGTAAATGATTATGAAATACAATATGAAAGAAATAATGACAAGGGCATGGGATATAAAAAGAGAAAATACAGAGAATATGTTTAGTTTATGCCTTAAAATGGCATGGGCAGAAGCTAAGGAAGCTGGAAACAAGAAAGAAGAAAAGAGTTTAAAAGAAAAGCTGGTTGATAAATTAAATTTTATTGTAAATGATGCACCAGATGTTTACATATACAATGTTTATGTATCTGAATGGAAAGGATACGGTAAAAGCAGGACATACTTTGCGGTTTACGAAACCCGTAAAAATTCAAACCACAATGCTAAATATGACTATGGATTTTATGACAACCAGACAGGTAAATATGTAGCGGGACGCCATGATTTAACAGATAACTACAGCCTTGGCGGCAGACACCATCTTGACTGCAGCATTGAATTTTAATGCACAGCCCTACACTTATAATTCATGGCAAAAACCAGTTGAATAAATAAAGAAAGCAGAGGTATAGAAATATGTGTAAAATAATCCAGTTCCCAGTTAAAGAAAGCAATAGTTATAAAAACCTGGTAATGTTTTTTGATGAATGTGACACTATAAAAAATTGTAATTTTTATTTAGAAGCTGTAGAAGTATCATATAAAAACGGATATATTTCAGAAAAAGAAATGTACACGCTTCGCAGGATTGGCAGGCAGAAACGTTTAAAATTAGCAAATCCTGCAAAAGAGCCAGAAAAAGCAGAAAAGCCAGGAACATATTGTTACACCCCAGAAATGGGAGAACAAAAGCCAGCTAACTGCCAGATGGAAGCAAACAGGGCATATTATGGAAAACACTTTTTTATATATACCTTGTTAGAAATTAAGGGCAGAGGTATTACATTTATTAAAAAATGTAATGATGGGTGCAATGAATACCAGGTTACAAACCTGGCTTTTGAAAAATTGAAAAAGCAATATTCTATTTCAATGAAACTTTGCCTTGATTAGTTAAGATACCAAGATATCCTTGGTATCTTTTTCTGTTAAAAGCATAAAACATAAAATAAGATAAATATAAAACCACCTTGGTTTATTATTAAACTAAGGTGGTTTATAAAAACTTATGTGTTACAAAATATTATTTTGGAGTAGACCTTCTATGACCCTTGACTCTTTTATGGTTTCGTATATATGGGTTTACTGGAACAATTTTCTTTTTTTGCCTACCTCTTACACTACTTTTTGTTTTAGCCATGTCATTACCTCTCTTTCGTATTAAAAGCACTCCAACTGGTAAAAATGCTTTGTTCAATCTATATTATTTTTTCACTGGTTTAGTTTTTGAACCAACCGGGATTCTGAATGCTTTCTTTCCATAATCCCTGGCATATACTTTTTTACCATCCTTTGTGGTAAAAGATGCCCTGAATATATAGTACATTAGCATCTACCCCCTTTCGCAATTTACACTTGCAAAAAGGATTCCGCAATGTTATAATAAAATTGTTCAGAAATTACTATAACCAGTTGATTGTGGAAACACTTTTCAACAAATGACCAAGTATCTTATGTACTTGGTTTTTCTATATAAAGAGTTTACTCTTTACATCATTTTATTTAGTAAATTTTTTTGATAACTGGCAGCGGACAAAGATACACCACATTTTTGTGATATCTCTTTTACACTCAATCCCTGTATTAAATGATTTGGGATGAGGAGTTCGCCACCAAAAGCGTCTGCCTGCCATTCAGGGTTTTCATATTTTTTAATCGCATTTTCTTTTCCAGCACGTGCAAACATTATATTAGAATTATCATGTTGTAATAAATGAAATAACTCATGTGCTATAGTAAACCTGTGTCTTCCATTTCCAGAAACAGCCCCATTGTAAACATCCTGTCTTATTTTTACTATGCCTTTATCTGGATATGTCAATCCTTCCGCATTTCTCATAATTTTAATATCTTCTACACAAAATTCGTATTCTGGAATAATCTGGGGAAGTGTTACTTCCATAAAATGTAATATATCAAAAAATAATGAATCAGTACTCCCCTCTATGATTCTTACCGCCAAAGCAACATCCCTTATATCTTTGCGGGAACATGCCCTGGCTTTTCTGTAACATATATTATCCAAACATTATACCCCCTTCTTTTTATTTAAAATATTTTGTATTGTTTGAGCTTCACTGTCATCCAGTTCACGGAATCTCCTTGCAAAAGCAATTAATAAATCCCTGTCCCTGTCTGTTTCATTATCTAGTCTAATTTTAATGTTTTTTTTACTTCTGATTGCTGCTTCTTGTAATTCTACATACTGTTCACCATCCAATCCATAACTTTTCTTAATCTCCTCTATCCACCCTTCTGGTATCTCACGTTTTCCGTTTTCAACGGCTGACAGATACGCTGCTGTTACATGTAATTTTTTTGCCATATCATTAAGGATTTCATCATTATCAATACGGATTTTCCGTAGATGTTTTCCAAATACAGTCAACATATCCAGTTCCCCTCTCTTTATTTTTAATAGACAACCAAATATTAACACTTATAACAAAATTTGTCAACACTTTTTGTTTATTTTTTTAACAATACTATTTTTTCAAAAAACTTAAACTATACAACAATCGCCATATAATGTATAAATGGAATAATTAATAAAGCTACAGATAGACTAATAAATATATAGTAGGCATGAATGCACTGAAATACAACATTAAATTTTAACAAGCAGCCCTGCACTTATAGTGCATGGCAGGACTGCTGTATTATCAATATCCTTTGTTATGGTTTATTATGGATTTTACTATTGCTCTTGCTACGTCATCCCTGTCACTGGTATATAACATATAGTCGTCTTTATCATCTACAAAACAGGTTTCAATTAATATTGCTGGGGCTTTGGTGTGGTTTAAAAAATATAAATCTGTCCTGGTTTTTATACCACGGTTAGTAAATCCCAGATGTTCCATCTGGTTACAGATACGCTTTGCAATGTCACCCTTGTCTGAAATATTTTCCGTAAGAAGCACTTCCGTTCCGCCAGTCTTTCCATCACCCTTCCTGTCGCCCCTGCCACTGTTAAAATGTATGGATATATGAAGGTCTGCATCTGCTACAGCATTGCATTTGGCACAGATTTTACGTAGTACATCACCCTGGCTTGTGCCATTGTTTACAGTGCAGTTTACAGCTTTTATACCTTTTTTCTTTAACAGTTTTATTATTTTCCTGGTTATGTACCTGGCTTCTGTGGATTCATCCAATAAATCTGATGCACCACAAGCAATTTTTCCAGACGGATTGTGTCCTGCATGGACTGTTACTTTTCTAATTTTTTTCATTACTATCCCCCTCACTTTTTAATAACTATACTTATCACTGTATCAAGGTTATAAAATCCAATCCATTCACCATTTTTAACGATGATGAAAAATTTACCATCATAAATATAGTTGTCATATTCCTCTTTCTGCCATTTTACTTTCTGCGAATTAGTCATTGTAATTATTATCATGTTCCTTTTCCTCACTTTCTTTATTTATTATTTCATCCGCAACCTCTAAACCTTTTATAAGGACTTCTGGCACATCATAACCACACTCAACCAGGTTTTCTAAAATGCTCCTGGCTTCATTTACCATAAGGCAGGCAAGTGTGAACCAGCCCACCATCATAAGGAAACCAAGGTTTACATGCAGTATGTCCCTTCCTAGCATCACAAAAATATCTGATACTAAAAAAGCTACTGCGATAATAACCCAGTAGCCAAGTTTTTTTAATGCTCCTTTCAATCCAACACTGGAGCTTTCCTTTTTAAGCCTGCGTGACTTGTACCAGCCTGTAAGCCAGTCCAGGACATTAAATATAAAGTATGCGGCAAAGATATACCAGTATATCCCAAACACTGCTGTCATAAATGTAACCAGTGCACCCACTACAATGTTGTATGTGTCTGTAAATGCTTTCATATTGCTGTTCCTCCTTCCAAATAAAAAAGAGCCTAAGCTCCTTGTTTAATTATATCTTCTAAAATCTTTATACGTTCTTCCAGGTCTTCAATCTTTTTCTGCTGTTCCTGGTTTTGCTGGTATAATATCTGGCAGAAACGTGTTATGTCTGGGATAACTTCCTCATAACGCAAGCCTTCTGTAAATTCACCTGGGATAACCTTTTCTTCCTGGATTTTAACGGTTTCCTTAACTGTTTTGGTTTTCTTTGCTATTTCATCATATACTTCCCTTTCCTGCTCGATTTCTTTTTCCACCATTTCTGTTTTAGGTGATTTAATATATGCGGCATGGTCTGCTATTCCTGATTCATCCATTGATTTTTTGAAATCCTGTGTAATAAACCCATGGTGTGGCCTGCCACTGTCCCCATCTTTCCTCAAGAAGATGCAAGGCTTAAGGCTTTTTATGAATTTAACCAGTGTTTCATCAGGCATTTTAGTATTTTCATATACAGATTCTTCACCAATATAAGAAATGTCTTTCTTGCAATTCCTGTCAGAAGAAACATTTGGTGCATTTACCAGATAAATGTCTTTAATCCGCAGGGTGTTGCCGCCTAAAGTAACATATCCGTTTGCATTTGGACGTATTATAATCCCATCACTACTATAGCAAAACTGCACACCAGCGTAAGCACCATTATATGTGTTATATATATCCAGGGTCTGGCCTGTAAATTTCATCATCATCCTGAAATTATAACCCGGGGCTGGGTTATATAATTCTTTGCTTTGTATATATTCAGCTTCAAGATACCTTGCACACATTTTATAAAAATTGCCTTCATTAAAAGGCCATGTGCTTGTCCCGATGTATGATTCGCCATAATCGAGCTCTGACCGGTAAGGGATTAGCCCTTCTTTTGTTGTCCTGATAAATGCCTGGTCATTTAATTCACCGCCCAGGAATGGCGGGATACACATGCCAAATAAACCGTCTGTTAATTTTACATAAGTAAATGCATGTTTGTGCATTGCACGCATTTCATTCCCGTCCCAGACAGCTACCCATGTTATATTGTCATAAAACTTTTCAGGTTTATTACAGGAAAAAGTAATACCATCATCATTACCACTGTCATAAACATGCCCTGCACCTGCAACCCGTCCGCCAGGTTCTGGGCTAATCCAGTCTTCACCTTTTTCAGCACAAAACCCATTTGGGGATGTTATTTCAAAATGGGATGTATCATAAACCAGGCTTAATATTTCAACTGTGTCATGTGGTTCTGTTTTATTCACATATAAATCCCATGTGGATGTTGTATTTTTTACCGCATAAATCCCGTAATCACTTGCACCCCAGTATAAAAATGAAATTAACCCTGGGTCAGTATGGTTTATATTCTGGAACCCTATAGATAACATTACCGGGAAATATACCCCACGGTTTTGTATAGTAAAATAACATGTATGGTTAGCGTAATTATCTAATATTTTTATCCTTGCAAAATTTATGTATCCAGACTGGCCAGGGGCTGCCGCTTGTGAACTTAAAATACCGCCTTTTTTAATACCCCCCCCCGATTTGCTACATGGAAACCATGCCATAAAATACACTTCCTTTCTTTTTTCTGGTATCTAATTCTTAATACCCTCTAATTTTTCAATCCTGTTTAATGCTTCTTTTAACTTCTCTTCTAGGTTTTCTATCCTTTTTTGATGTTCCTGGGACATATAGTATAAAATCTGTTCAAAACGTGCCATATCTGGAATAAACTCCTCGTAGCGCAGGCCACGTGTATACTCACCTGGTATTTCTTCCTGGTGTACTTCTTTTATGGTTTCTTTTATAACTTCCTTAGTGCCATCTTCTTTTGTAACCTCTTTTTCTGCTTCTTTTTCTGTTTCAAATTCCCTAATTTTAGGGGATTTGATAAAAGCGGCATGGTCCTTAATGCCAGTATCTTTTAACAGTTCTTCAAAATCCTGCGCTATGAACCCATGGTGAGGCCTGCCACTTTCTCCATTAATACGTTTAAATACAACAGGTTTTAACCCCAATATAAGCTGTATTAACTGTCCATCCGTCATGGCAGTATCTTCATAGCTGCTTTCCTGCCCTATGTATGATATTTCTTCCTTTTCGCTTTTGTCAGATGTCTGTATGGTCCCATTGACTGCATAGACCTGGTTCCATTTATAGGATGAAGAACCTATATTCCCCATACCGCCCCGGTTTGGCTGGAAGCTTAGAGTATTGGATGTGTATAATTTTACCCCAAATGCTGGGGCAGCATAATTATCATTAGTCCTAAACTCTATATAATCTTCTCTTAGCAGTATTTGTGATTGTCTGTTACGTACTGCTGCACCATTATCTTTAATACTCTGGCGGCTTAAGATATTGTCTATGCAAATCCAGCTTCCATACATCCTGCTTATATATGATTGAAGGAAATACCAGTCTTCCGTACCTATAGAGCTGTGTGCGGTATCTATGCCACCACCTTTATCTGGCAACAGGCCATATGGTGGTGTACGTAACCATTCAGCCTGTCCATTGTCTGGTATCCGTATAGAACAATACCCATTAGCATCCGCTTCAAAAATATATGTGGTATAATTTTCAGAATCTAGTATCATCTTCCACGGTTCATATATACCCTCTATGTTTGAACCACGTATTGCCATATGTGTGCCTGTTTCTGTTTTTATTGCCATTTGCGCTGCATATGCAGGGTATTCCCAGAAAAATGTCATTACACCAGCATCAAATGGCGGTTTTCCTGCTGCGCATTTTGAATCCGCCAATGTGTAAATTACACCATTTTTCATTAAATTATCTGGTATTAAATCCAGGTTTGAAGGTCTGCCAAGACTGTTAAACAGCACTTTTGCATTACCCCCCCCCTAGTCTGTTACACGGAAACCATGCCATAAAATACACTTCCTTTCTTTTAATACAACATTACTCCTGGTTCGCTTTCTTCCGTTTTTTTATCTGCACAGGTTTTGAACATTTCCTCAAATTTCCTTAA
>CAQGLR010000079.1 GCA_948794795.1 uncultured Lachnospiraceae bacterium
TGCAAAGCCATGTTGCACATGGCTTTTGGTTGGTAAAATTTTGGAATTGCCAGAGGCAAAATACTTGTATATTAAAAAAATGGGAAACTCAAATTTTATGAAACGGACGTGATGTTATGCATGAATCTTTTATAATAATGTTAAATTAATAGCATATTTAGCCGATAAATAAAAGAGAAGTATTAGTATATGTGCATTTAAAATTTCCGGGGAGGTGCGATTATGGCTATAAATGCAACTTCAACCTCATCAAGTTATAACTTTATAATGAGGAATTATTATTCTAAAAACCGTCCTGCTGCCAGGGAAGTTACACGTAAAAAGCTGGAAAACAAGGTTTTAGTAACAGCAGATTCAAGTGCTCTTTCAAAAGTTGCCAAGACATTACGTGATTTGGAATATTCTTCTGACAATGGTGTTGGAATTTATAATAATATCAAGGCTTTTGTAGATACATATAATAACTTGTCATCAAGTACAAGCGATGCAATAGCATATGATATTACACGTCCAACTAAGAAGCTCAAGAACTATATAATAAACAATAAAGACCAGCTTGAAAGCATAGGTATCAATGTATCTGCTTCTGGTAAGCTGAAAGTTGATAAAGAAAAGCTGCTTAAATGTTCTCCTTCAAAAATATCCAAAGTACTTTCTTCTGACAGTGGTTTTTCACAACAGATTAAGTATTATGCAGGGAAGATTTATAAAGCATCTAATTATATCAACCTTACAACACCAAATACTGTACCTAAGACAAATACATCTGGTACAGGTACATCTGGCACAAGCACTATTGATGTAATAGCATAAAATACTGTTTTACTTAAATCTATAAAAGGGAACGCATAAGCGTTCCCTTTTATATTTCCGCAACATATTTTATTTATAAAAGATAATTGTATAGCTGCTTGTTATATAAACCTTGCTGCATTTACCTTTACACCAGGGCCCATTGTACTTGCAAGTGTAACACTCCTGTAATACTGGCCTTTTGCTGATGAAGGCTTAGCCTTTGTAATTGCAGAAACAAGTGCATTAACATTTTCAATTAACTGTTCCTCTGTAAATGAAACTTTTCCTACAGGACAGTGGATTATATTAGCCTTATCAAGCCTGTATTCAATCTTACCAGCCTTAATATCATTAACAGCCTTTGTAACATCCATTGTAACTGTTCCAGCCTTAGGGTTTGGCATAAGTCCTTTTGGTCCAAGTACACGTCCAAGACGTCCTACAACACCCATCATATCAGGAGTAGCAACTACAACATCAAACTCAAACCATCCATCATTCTGGATTTTTGGTACAAGCTCTTCACCGCCTGCATAATCAGCACCTGCTGCTAAAGCTTCGTCTATCTTGTCACCCTTTGCAAATACAAGTACACGTACCTTCTTACCTGTACCATGTGGCAGTACAACTGCGCCACGTACCTGCTGGTCTGCATGGCGGCCATCAACACCAAGCCTGAAATGTGCTTCTACTGTTTCATCAAATTTTGCAACTGCTGTCTTCTTAACTAAAGCAACAGCTTCTGGAACTTCATACTGCTGTGTCCTGTCAACTAACTTAGCAGCTTCTACATATTTCTTTCCTCTTTTCATAATTAACCTCCTGGTGGTAGTAACGGCGGGTTCAAAGGCACTTTAGTGCCGCCTCCCACATCGTCCAAAACAATAACAAACCTCTTTATATACAACTAATTTTATGAAATATAATAATCTTTTAAAACTTAAATATAATTAATCTTCTACAGTTACACCCATGCTGCGTGCTGTACCAGCTATCATGCTCATTGCTGCCTCAATAGTTGCAGCATTTAAGTCTGGCATCTTTGTTTCAGCAATTTCCCTTATCTTGTCCTTGGAAATTTTAGCAACTTTTGTCTTATTAGGAACACCTGAACCTGACTGGATATTGCAGGCTTTCTTAATAAGTACTGCTGCTGGAGGAGTTTTTGTTATAAAACTGAAACTCTTATCCTGGTATACTGTAATAACAACAGGGATAATCATGCCTTCCTGGCCCGCTGTCTTAGCATTAAACTCCTTTGTAAACTGTACAATATTAACTCCATGCTGTCCAAGCGCAGGACCAACAGGTGGTGCTGGAGTTGCCTTTGCAGCAGGAATCTGTAATTTTATATATCCTTCGACTTTCTTAGCCATTTCTTAGTACCTCCTACTATAATAATGCGTTTTACCGCAAAATCCACTGGCTTGCTGGTATACAACAAATGTATAGAAGCCGCCATTCTATTTTAATCTGTTATTCCAATCTATATGCAGTAGTGAAATAAGGCTGCTAAACAGCTTCAATATCATTGAAACTTATTTCTACTGGTGTTTCACGGCCAAACATATCTATATTAATAGTAACCGTGCTATTCTTGTGGTCAATCTGGCGGACAACACCTGTAGTATCTTCCCAGACACCAGACTTAACAACTACAGAATCACCAATGCTGAATGGTGCGTTTGGAGCATCTACCTTAAGCCCCATGCTCTCTATATCTGCTTCTGAAAGAGGCACTGGCTTGGACCCTGGTCCTACAAAACCTGTTACGCCACGTGTATTACGTACAACATACCAGGTATCATCATTCATAATCATTTTAATAAGAACATATGCTGGAAACATCTTCTGTTGTACAGTCTTCTCGTCTCCATCAGTCCCTTTAGTAATATTTAACATAGGTACTGAAACTTCCAGAATCTGGTCCTGGAGATTACGGTTTTCAATAGTTTTCTCGATATCCATCTTAACCTTATTCTCATATCCTGAATAAGTATGTGCAACATACCAATGTGCTTCTGTATCTGCCATAGTCTATCACCTTATCCCATCTGAAGAATCTTATCAAGGCCTGTCTTAATAATTAAATCAAGCAAAGCAATGATTGCACCCAAAATAACTGTTACAACAACTACTGCTGTAGTTTCTTTGATGACTGTATTCTTGTCTGGCCATATAATTTTCTTAAACTCAGACTTTAATTTCTGAATACGTCCACCGCTTTTCTTTGGTTCATTTTCTACATTTCCAGTTTTCTTTGGTTCGTCCTGCCCAACTAATTCTTTGTTCTCAGAATCTCCCATAGTAAGCCTCCATACTGCAGCTGCTCCATGGCAGCCTGCCTAATTAACAAGACTATTTTGTTTCTTTATGCAAAGTATGCCTTCTGCAGAACCTGCAGTACTTTCTTATTTCCATTCTGTCAGGGTGGTTCCTTTTCTCCTTGGTTGTATCATAATTACGCTGTTTACACTCTGTGCATGCTAATGTAATTTTTACTCTCACAGATTTCACCTCCATAAACTATTCTATATATATTCCATAAAACCAGGACATAAAAAAAAGACCTGTTACATCGCCAAACAAGTATAGCATAATTTTACATTGGTAGTCAAGGTCTTTTTTATTACCCAAACGCCCGTTTCGTAAATTTTAATAATTTCTATTATCCACTTTTGCGTGGACGGACAGTTTCCGATGCAATTTAAACAATTTCTTAAACTGCTTCTTTTCACTGTTAAAACTTTATGTTAAACTGTAGCTGGATAAAAGGGGAAATGACATAATAAAAAACGCATGGAGGATTTCTATGAAAAAACAAAACACATTACAGAAGCCAGCACGCAATGATATTATTTTAATAGTGGTATTGCTTATTTCTGCCATTCTGTTTCTTGTATGTTATTATTTATTCTTTTATAAAGATGGGGCTTTTATCCAGATAACAACAAATGGTAAAGTATATAAAACACTTCCTCTTAATGAAGATACCACTATTATAATAAATGGATATAATAATGGAACCAATACTTTACAAATTAAAGATGGATACGCTTCTGTTACTAATGCGGACTGCCCAGACAAACTATGCCAGAAACAAAAGAAAATCCACTATAAAGGAGAATCTATTGTATGCCTTCCTAATAAAGTAGTTATATCTGTTATTTCAAAAGAAGAGTCCGGGCTTGATGGCGTAGCATATTAAAACATAATATTAGCATAACACTGCCAGTATCCATAAAATCCTTAATTATTAACATAACAATAAAACAACAGCCAGTAATGGTTATACTGGCTGTTACACACTATAAACTGACGTTCAAAAATAATAATTAAAAATCAGCCCGCTGTATAAAGATGTTATATAAGAAAATCCTTCTGACGGTTTACTGAAATCAGGATATGTCCCCATAAGTTTATCTATATATTCCATTGGGTTAATCTTAATTTCATAGGCTTTCGCCATCATAGTCCGGACAAATTGTGAATCTTTTGAAAACAGTTCTTTTAAAGCACCATCGTTTATAGCCTGGGTTGCAAGTGCATTGTCAAAAAACATACGGTTGTTTTCATCAAAAACAAACCCACAGGCTTCAAGGTCTGGTTTATATGGTCTTATTGTACTTTGTATATCATTGGCAAGTTTAAGGTTATAACTTGTAACCTTTGCAAACTCTTGTGAACTGTCAAGCATAAAGTTATATGCATCTGCAATTTTCTGGAGACTGCCCATAATCCTGTCGCCATCAGGATAATAATTTATCTGTACAGGCATATTTGTTGTCTGCCTAAGTGATATTTTAAGACATTTACCCATAGTAAATTCATTGGAAAGGGTATGTCTTTCAACATCATCCATAAAAAACTTTGAACTCATAGGGCTACGTTCAACCCTGTTTAAATCTAAGAATGAAACAATTCCATTACCATTGACATTCTCTTTGTCAGCCAGCGTAAATATAGGCTCACCTGCTGACGAGCCTGTCATGTCTGACTCTATCCTCATCCTTATCTTATCTGGTTCAGCAGCATTACGTTCTACTTTTGTATTTATTCCAATATTAGCTTTATTTATAAATGAAGATAATCCTTTCATAACCTCTCTGTTACTTGCTTCATTCCTTATATTATACTGGAAATCATACATATCATCCCCAACATTTACCTGGAACTTATATGTTCCTCCAGACAATCCTTTACTTGATGGGTATAAATCCCTGCCTCTGTTAACCTGGCTTAAAGCAAGCCGCTCAACCCTGAGTGAAAATTTATCAGGAAGCCTGCTCTGGTCAGCGCTTATAATTTCTGCGCCTACTCTTCCAGAATCAGATGAATATGCTTTCAAATTATTAAAAGCACTGTCTGGAGATGTATCACAAAGTTCCCCAAAACCATTCTGGAACATTATTGCTGCTTCTTTTATTCCAAGCAGGTAAGTCTGCTTAGCATCATTAAGCTTTACAAAATATGTCGGAGATTCCTTTGTCAGTTTAGTTATCTCATTGACAATATTACGAAGCTCAGATGCTTTATGGGTATCATATTTAGTAAGCGGTTGTGGTTTGTATGTAGGTACAAGACGGTTATATATATTATCCTCTGCGCCCATATCAACACCTCTTTTCCCCGGTATTACACTCCATTGTACAGCCGGTATCTGAAATTATGTTACAAAATCCTGTCTATATTAATTTAAAACGAGTTCCTTCTCTTAAAAAATTGATTAAAAAATAACCATCTTACATTAAACCTGCTACTAATTAATACTATTAGTATACCAACATTTATTCATTTTGTCGATTAGTTTTTGATATTTTTGTTACAACTAGTACAATGTTCCGTTGTTTCCCAGACATTTCCTTGTACAGAAAACTGCCTGGCAGTCCATATACAACCCGCCAGGCAGTTTTTTAATTATAATATTTATTATTTTACTATAGGTGCATAACGTATCCTTATTTCAGGCAATGACTTAAGTTCTGTATAATAATTAAGCTGCCAGCCATCTCCCTGTGAAGGGTCATTTTCCCCGCTTGCTGGAGGCGCAAATATTTTTAATGGTATATCTTTTGCCCTGTCAAGAGGTTTCTTAAAGAAAGCACTCATCATATCTATACATTTAACACCTGGTGCTTTATAGAACCAGTGCCCATTAAGCTCCAGCATAAGGTTCATGTCCACATTGCTGTCATCAAAATAAGCCTCACAAAATACTGGTGAACTGTCAAAATGAAGGTTTATAGCAATACCATCTGCATCTTCTGAACCACCCCAGCGCATCTTTGCAGGAAGAACAATATCCTCTCCTTCTTCCATTACAGGACTAAAGAAATCCTCATGTATAACCTTACGGTACTCCTCCATAAGAGGCTGCTCAATTCCAACATCTGCATTATTAGGGTCTTCAATTTCAAGCCCAAGCCTTCCACGGTCCCTGAACTGGTACATTGTAAAACCATCCAGCCATTTTTCATTATCTGATTTAAGCATTTCACAGAAATCATGGAACATTGACACCTGGTCATAAGGTCCTGTAACATCACCATCTGAATTAAACTCTGAAAGTACCATAGGCTTCTTAACGCCATTATTTAAAAATGCATACCTTTCATAACTCTTTTTAGCAAGATTATATATTTTATCAACTGTATAGCGTGCAAATGTATTACCGCCCTCTTCTGCAACATCATATGGCCAGCCCCAGTGCAGCGCCATATAACGGTCTACAGAAACAATATCTGCTGCTCTTGCTGCCTCTGCAAATATATCTTCTTTCTCCATCTTCTCATCATCAAGCTCTTTATATCCGTCAAGGCATATTATTGTCTTAACGTTTGGGGCTTCCCTGTGGATAATATTACATACATTTACAAAAAATGCCGCCACTTCTTCATAACTTGCACGTTTATTAAATGAAAACCAGTCACCTGTTGCTTCATGGTTTATTCTAAGCTGCACGCGCCCAAATGTCTTTAAATCATGTGCAATTGCCACAATATATTCATCTGGCAGTTTTGGGTCAATAGTCATTGTAAGAAGTACATCTTGTCCATGCCTGCGCACATCCCTCATATATGTGAATGGCTCATCATCCTTTGTCCCATTAATTCCTCCTTTATATGTGAAATAGTCATCATATGGGTAATCCCATGCAAAGTTTATTTCCATATCCTTACATGCTTCACTAATTCTCTGTGGCCATTCCTTGTCATTAGGATAATAACAATACATAAGGCTTATGGCTCTGTGTGGCCTGCCAAGCTTTTGTAATATATAGTCCTGGTTCACATATTCCCCACGTTCACTTCCATCTCCAAGGTCCACAGCACACCGTGCAGCACCCATATGGACTGCTTTCGCTTTTAATATGCTCATATTTTTCCTCCATTTCATTATAATATAGAAGATTATATCTATAAAAACTACTATTTTCAATTAGGAAATATTGCAATAAAATACACTAATTTATAGAGATTACACTAAGGCGTGTTTGAAAATTAAAAAATGCACAAATTATGTGGCTCTGGCAATTCCAAAA
>CAQGLR010000080.1 GCA_948794795.1 uncultured Lachnospiraceae bacterium
ATTACTTCTTTTAGAATTTTCAGGGTTGTTTTACTGTTCAGTTATCAAGGTTCCTATGTTTGCGCCTTTGCTTGCGCCAGCGTGTTAAATACTACCACACCTCTTCAATCTTGTCAACAACTTTTTTTATTTATTTTATATAATATTTATGCCCTTATTTCCATTATAATATACTACTATAATCCAGAAAATAAGCATAAAAAAACACAGTAACTTCTACTGCGTCAACGGAGAAAGAGGGATTTGAACCCTCGCGCCGCTATTAACGGCCTACTCCCTTTCCAGGGGAGCCCCTTCAGCCTCTTGGGTATTTCTCCTCGTGCTGGTTGTACTACACAGTGTCTATCTAACTTACCACCTTCCATGATAAGCCTTTTTCTTATTTAATAATACATACACCTGCAAAATAAAAGCAGGTTATAAAAACCTGGCAGGTTTACATTGGCTATATATACAACTTATAACTATCTATACTATAACCATTACTTTAATTAAACGGAGAGAGTGGGATTCGAACCCACGCGCCCTTGCGGACAAACGGTTTTCAAGACCGCCTCGTTATGACCTCTTCGATATCTCTCCATATTATATTTTGTTTAGCGCCTTTCCCTTACAGCGCTTTGCTAGTATAACATCATTTTATATATTTCGTCAACCCCTTTTTTAAAATTTTTTAATTTTTTTTTTTAACATAGAAACAGATTAACCCCAAAACGGCACCAAGCCTTAGAAAACCGCTATTCTAAGGCTTGGCATTAAGGATGCCTGGAAACTAAAAAAATGCACAAATTATGTAGCTCTGACAATTCCAAAATTTTACCACCGGCAGCCGCTCCCGCTTGGATGGGATGCGCAGTGGTGCATAAAGCCTTAAAAAACAAGGCTTAAGCACCAGCGCCCCCAAACAGCTGCCTTATGGTAAAACATTTGGAATTTGCCAGAGTAATATAATCTTTGTGCAGTTTGATGGTTTAAAAGCAATTTTCAAACACACCCTAGTTTAAGATTTGGTACTGCATTCAAATCCAGCCCGCTTCTTATGCCAGCCATAAAGTTATAATAACCCTGGACTGCAATCATAACAGCATTATCTGTACAATATACAGGTGATGGATAATATAATTCTATTCCATTAATTTTGCAGCTATCCTGCATTGCAGCACGCAGGAAAGAATTGGCGGCAACTCCTCCAGCAACTGCAATTTTGTGGCTGCCATATTGCCTTGCAGCATTTACAGAACGGCTTACAAGTACATCTGCCACTGCCTGCTGGAAAGACGCTGCTACATCAGCTACATTAACTTCTATATTTTTCATCTCACAACTGTTTAAATAATTAAGCACTGCCGACTTAAGACCAGAAAAACTAAAGTCAAATTCACAGCCATCAACTTTGGCACGTGGAAAAGTAATTGCATCCGGATTACCTTGCTTTGATATCCTGTCTATCTCTGGCCCGCCTGGATAGCCCAGGCCAAGTGCCCTTGCAACCTTGTCAAATGCCTCACCTGCTGCATCATCATGTGTATGTCCTATTATATCAAACTTATTATAACCAGATACCTGTACAAGATGTGTATGTCCTCCTGATACAACAAGGCACAAAAATGGTGGTTCCAGGCTGCTATGCTCAATATAATTTGCTGCAATATGCCCTTCAATATGATGTACACCTACAAGAGGCTTATTTGCTGCATATGCTATTGCTTTTGCAGTGCCAACCCCTACAAGAAGCGGACCTGCGAGCCCTGGCCCATACGTCACACATACAGCATCAATTCCAGACAGTGGCACGCCTGCTTCTGCCAATGCCTCTTCTATAACATAATTTATTCTTTCAATATGTTTACGTGACGCTATTTCTGGTACAACACCACCATAAAGGGTATGGATATCTATTTGCGAAGATATAATATTTGATAAAACTTCCCTGCCATTTCTTACAACAGCTGCTGCTGTTTCATCACAAGAACTTTCAATCCCCAGCATTAACACATTATTTGGCATATTTCCTCCATGCACCATAACCTGGTGCCTCTGTCTTTTAATTATTTTCCCTCACTATCTTCCTCATCCTGGCTGTCAAGCTGTTCCCATCCTAATATCTTCCACTTGCCTTCACCATCATCCCTGCACATAAATTTCTCATAAACCTTTGTACGCTCTGATTTCTGTTTAATAAGGGCATTGCACATTACATAAGCGCACTCCTTGCCATCAACTTCACCATATACAGTAGAACTATTAGACTCAACTGAATACATGGCAATATTCCTGCTGTTGCTCCTGTAATCTTCCCTGTCACTTTTAAAACTGCTTAACATATTTTCCCATGAGTTTTCTTCCCTTGCAAGGAATTCTTCATCATACAGTTTACGCAGCTGTTCCAGCAACTTTTCAAACTCTTCATCATCCATTTTTTCATTATACATGCACTTATTAAAACGCCAGTATAACTTCACTACTTCAGCAGGAGTTTCAGGATATTTTGTATCAAGGTCTTTAACAAGAAGTTTCTCTACTTCTGTCCCTGGCTCTTTCTCTTCTCCTGTATCTTTGGACTGCCTTGTTATAACATAATAAACCACCAGCACAACTGCTGCTGCACACAACATTAAAACAAAAGCTGTCACTATCTTTTTTTTCTGCTTATCCATAACCGTACCTCCTTAATATCTATGCCTTTTATATATTATACAACATACCAGGGATATTTGCACTATTTTCTGGTTACTCTTCTTCTGGAAACCCAATGGTAACACTTCTGCAGTCCTTTGCTGCATATGCATTTGCAAATATCTTCCTGGCATCTTTTATATAATCTCCAGGCCTTAATAATGACGGGCTGTAATGGGTAAGCCACATTTCTTTGACATCTGCATCTCTGGCAACCTGTGCTGCTTCGCAGAAAGTCATATGTTTATTTTCAACAGCTTTGGATGCCTTGCCCTCTTCCCCATACATTCCTTCACATATTAATAAATCGGCATTTTGGGCATTTTTAATTAGGCTTGGTACTGGCCTTGTATCTGTACAATATGTAACTTTTATCCCTTTCCTTGCTGGCCCTGTAACCATTCCAGGAGTAAAAACCTTTCCTTCATGTTCTACAGTTTCCCCTTTCTGCAGGCGGCTCCACAGTTTCAAAGGGACTTCATTTTCTTTTGCAAGTTCTGGATAAAAACGTCCGCCACGTGGAACATTTATTGTATACCCATAACATGTAATATTATGGTTTACTTTAAATGCCCTTATATTATATCCATTAATCTCTATATCCTGTTCTGCCCCAGAAAGCTCAATAAATTCAAGTTTAAATGGAAGCCCAGGGGCAATTATAAGAAGTGAGTCCACTACCTTTTCAAGCCCTTTTGGCCCTATAAGGGTAACAGGAGCTGTACGTTCAGAATTACCCATAGACAGTAAAAGACCTGGCAACCCGCTTATATGGTCACCATGGTAATGTGTAAAACATATTGTATCTATAGGATTAACACTCCATCCCTTTTCACGGATTGCAATCTGTGTCCCTTCCCCACAGTCAACCAGAAGGCTGCTGCCGCCAAGCCTTGCCATAAGGGCAGTAAGCCAGCGGCCTGGCAGCGGCATCATACCACTTGTTCCAAGCAAACATAAATCTAACATATATTTCCCCATTTCTTAATGCTGGCAGTACCAGCATTAAATTATAACTCTGTCACATCACTAACCTCAGGAGGTATTGCAAATTTTTCTACCATTTTATCATAACATTCTTCACAAATAACAAAAGAATGGAGGGTAGTATCTTTCTTTGAAAAATACCCCCACTGCTTCCTTGCCTCAAATGCATCCTCTAATAGTATATTATTTTCCATATGGAGCTGTCTTCCACATACATTACAAAATATCCTTTTATTCACGGCAGTTCCTCCTTAGTTTATACATAAATTATTTAAGATAACAGAGAAATAATCTGTACCTGGCGTTTACCTTATCCAGAACAAGTTTTTTTTAAAACTTATGATATGGTATATAATATATGTTTTATGTATATTTGTATAGTGGAAATGCATGGCAGGCAGATTATGCATTTTAGTGCACATATTTTAAAAAATCAATCCCTGTTAGCATTAAGCACCAGCTTTTTTTCCATAACTATTGCATCTGCATGTGGGTTTGAATAATAAGCTTTTCTTCTTCCAATTTCCTTAAAACCCATTTTTTTATAAAAATCTAATGCAGGAAGGTTGTCTTCCCTGGCTTCAAGCAAAACCACTTCTGCCTTAAGGTTTATACAACGTAAAATACTCTCTTCTAAAAGCCTGCTGGCAATATGGCAGCGCCTGTATTCTTTTTTTACAGCAATATTACATAAATCTGCTGTTTCATAAGATGTTATAATTGTACAATACGCAATGATACATCCATTAATTTCTGCAACCATATAAATATTCCCTGTCCTTAAACATGCTTTCTTATAAGCTGCCGGGTCTGGATGTGCACCAAAAAAAAGACTTTCCATAACCATTATTTCATCTAAATCTTCCTGGCGCATACTGCGTATACACACATTTTCTATATTTTTATAAACATCCATAATTACGCCTTGCCCTTTACCAGACGCTCTTCACGTTCACGTTCAGCCTGTGGCTTACGTAGATAAAAAGGCCTGTACTCTGCTGCACTTACGTACTTTCCCTCACCATAGTATATAATTCCAAGAGCAGCAACAGAAGCAGCACTCTGTTTTACCATATGGCAAGGTGCAAATAAATACTTTATCCCCATTTTATCCTGTATAACATCCTTATATACATCCACACCATCACCAAGGAAAAGCACTTCCCTGCCAGCCTGTTCCAGTTCCAGTAAAACATCACTTATATTAACTGCCTTCTGTTCTATTATATTAACAAGCTTTCCATTATCCATATGGTATGCTGCAGTATATACCTGGTTTCTTCTTGCATCCATAAGCGGGCATATTATGCCATTATAACATGCTGCATGGTATGCAAGCCCGTCAAGCGTTGGAACAGGTATAACTGGTTTCTTTAATGCAAGCCCAAGCCCCTTTGCTGTTGCTGAACCTATCCTTAACCCTGTAAATGAGCCAGGACCTGATGCAACAGCTATTGCATCAATATCCTCAAGCGGAATTTCTGACATCTGTACAGCTTTGTCAAGCATTGGCAGCAATGTCTGCGAATGAGTCTGTCTGTTATTTACCGTAAATTCTGATATAATATTATTATCATCTGCTACTGCCACAGATGCAGTTACCCCTGAACTGTCTATTGCTAATACTTTCATTGCACTTTACCAGCCTCCTATATCTATATGCCTGTAATCAAAACCTTTCTGCAAATCCTTATTAATGGTTACTTTTATACAGCCCTCTGGTATAATCTCCTTAACAAGCCCTGCCCATTCTACAAGACATACACCATCACCAAAAAAGTAATCTTCATATCCTATATCATCCATCTCTTCTATTCCCGCAATCCTGTATACATCAAAATGGTATAATGGAATACGCCCGTCATCATAAACCTGGACTATAGTAAAAGTAGGGCTGCTTATAGTTTCTTCTATCCCAAGCCCCTTACCGAACCCTTTTGCAAAAACAGTTTTGCCTGCACCAAGGTCACCATCAAGAAGTATAATATCTCCAGGATGGCAGGCCTCACCAAGCCTTCTGCCTGCTTCAAATGTATCCTTCTCACAAAAACTTTCTATAACCTGGTCTTCCATAACATCCTAATCCTCTTTCCTGTCTGTCCCAGAAACACTTTCCTCTTCTTTTATATTATCCTCTTCTTCTGGCTCATAATCCTTATACTTGTCCATCATTTCATTTACAATATCCAGGGCTGTATCAAACTGTCCCCCACACTGGCTTTTAGGAAAGATAAATGCCCTTACTGGTGACATATAAAGATACATTGCATTTCTGGCCAGTTTCTTTTTCCTTACTTCATACCATTTCACAAATGCCTGCTGCCCGTCTTGTGAAATTTCTATTCCTTCTTCTGAAAGCCTGTAATGCAAGACATTATTAATACTTTCATTCTTCTTTACTTGTACCTTTGCTTTCCAATACAGCATAAATGGCTGGACAACTGTAAATAACAGGCCTATTATTATAAGTGCCATTATTGTTGTTTTGTCAAGATACTTATACCTTATAGCACATATGGCAAGACTGCCAAAACTAATGACAAGCCCAGCTATCCCCGATATGGCCGAATACGTATGGTGCATTGAAAATACATAAAGCTCACCTGCCGTAAGCCTTATATCAAACTCTGCTTCTTTCATAATCTAATTCCTCTGTCACAAATTTCTTATTAACCCCATAAACAGGATAACATTCTTTATGTTACAACAAAATTGCAAAAAAAACAACACATCCACTTAATTTTACACATCCGTTTCACAAAATTTAATTTCCCTATTTTTTTAGTATACAACTATTTTGCCTCTGGCAATTCCAAAATTTTACCAACAGCAGCCGCTTGTGCTTGGATGGGATGCGCAATGGTGCATAAAGCCCCAATGTTTCTGTGAAACATTTACGGGGCTTAAACACCAGCGCCCCCAAACAGCTGCTTTATGGTAAAACATTTGGAATCCGCCAGAGCAATATAATCTTTGTGTAACTTGAAAAATGGGGAAACTTAGCACCTTTTGAGTAGAAATAACATTTTGACCACAACATCATGTCATTTAGTTAAGCAAAACCTAATAAATAAAGGACCTATTAACGTTTGAAAATTAAAATCCCACAAAGCTTATATTACTCTGGCAAGTTCCAAATGTTTTACCAAAAGACAGCTGTTATGGGGACGCTGGTGCTTAAATCTGGTTTTCAATGCTTAATAGAAACTTTTGTTTCTATTAA
>CAQGLR010000081.1 GCA_948794795.1 uncultured Lachnospiraceae bacterium
AAACATTGGGGCTTTATGCACCACTGCGTATCCCATCCAAGCGGAAGCGGGCTGCTATTGGTAAAACTTTGGAATTGCCAGAGACAAAATACCTGTGTATTAAAAAATGGGGAAACTCAAAGTTTATTTTGTATTGAATATTTATAAAAATAAGTTTATAATGGAGTGATAAGGCTGGCTATCCAGAAAATAATTATCAGTGTGCTGCCTGGAATATTCTGTAATGTTTTATAATATATAGTCCAGACATGCAGGCAGCAGGATGTTACCTGGAAAAGCACCAGTACATATTTGTAATATAAACAGGAGGGGTAGTAATGAAAAAGCAGGAGAGTATTGAAAAGAAACTTACAAAGTCTTTTTTCAACGTATCAGCTGTCACTGCAATAGCAGCAGTTTTAGGATTAATTGCACTTGTTTTTGTATCGTTAAGATATTCTTATGCGTTAAACTATTTTGGGTTTGCACAAGGGGATATTGGAAAGGCGATGTTTGAATTTGCGGATACAAGGTCGTCACTGAGGGCAGCAATCGGATATGATGACCAGGATGTAATTGACACTGTGTCAAAGCAGCATGATGAACATAAAACAGCATTTGAGAAGAGTTTTGCTGAAATAGAAAATACAATTGTATCAGACAGTGGAAGGGAAACTTATGATGAAATTAAATCTGCACTTGACAGCTACTGGGAGATTGATGCAAGAGTTATGGAACTTGGCGCCACAACAGACAGGGAACTTTGTAGACAGGCACAAGAGATAGCACTTAATGAACTGGCAGGTTCTTATAACAGCATTTATGCTAACCTTACAGAGCTGTTAGATGTAAAGGTGGAGGAAGGTAAGAGTATTTCTACAAAGTTGTCGCTGGCAGGCTGGATTCTTGCATTTGCTATTGTGGCAGTTATTGCATTGTCCATAGTATTTGCTACTAAGATTGGAAAGAGTATTTCAAAGAAAATATCTTCTCCTTTAGGAAAACTTGGCAAGCGTCTTAAGACATTTGCATCAGGGGATTTATCTTCTCCTTTCCCAATGGTAGAAACTGGAGATGAAGTAGAACATATGGAAAAAGATGCCACAGAGATGGCAGATAACCTGAATGTAATTATAAAAGATATTGGTGAAGTTTTAGGTGATATGGCAGAAGGCAATTATTCTACAAAGTCCAGGGTGGCAGACAGGTATACTGGTGACTTTAAGAAATTACATGAAGCAATGCATGACCTGAAAGTCCAGATGACGGAAACATTACTTGCAATAGGTGAAGCCTCAAACCAGGTATCTGTTGGTTCTGGTGACCTGGCAACAGCAGCACAGTCCCTTGCAGAAGGTGCGACAGAACAGTCACATACTGTACAGGACTTACATGAAACTATTGCAAATATTACTGTAGCTATGGAGAAAAGTGCAGAGAGTGCAGATGAATCTTTTGTAAAAGCGCAGCAGTATGCAAGCCAGGCTGATAACAGCCGTGAAGAAATGAATACTATGATGGCTGCAATGAAACGTATTAATGATACATCTACGAGGATTGGTGATATTATTTCTGAAATTGAGTCCATCGCATCACAAACTAATCTTTTGTCCTTAAATGCATCTATAGAAGCAGCAAGGGCTGGTGAATCAGGACGTGGTTTTGCAGTTGTCGCAGACCAGATAAGGGAACTTGCAGACCAGAGTGCGAAAGCAGCAGTGGACACAAGGGAGCTTATAGAAAGTTCTATAAGGGAAGTTGAAGAAGGAAACCATGCGGCAAAGCGTGCATCTGAGGCTATTGGTTCTGTAGTTGACGGAATCGGCCAGATTGCGGATTTCTCTAAGAACCTTAAAGTTATAGTTGAAGACCAGGCAGAGGTTATGCGCCAGGCAAGAACAGGTGTAAACCAGATTTCAGAGGTAGTTCAGAGTAATGCAGCAACTGCACAGGAGGCTTCTGCAACGAGTGAGGAATTATTTGCACAGGCGAACATATTAGATGGTCTTGTTGGGCAGTTTGTATTAGCAAAACAGTAATAACTGCTGGCAGTGGTACTTATTGTGTGTCTGGAATTGTCAATATAATGTGTATACATTTCCAGGCACATTTTTATTATATAAAATAGGTATACATGGAATTTTTATTAAATGGAGGATAAATAAATGGGAATGACTATGACACAGAAAATTCTTGCAGCACATGCAGGACTGCCATATGTTGAGGCAGGGCAGCTTATTGAAGCGGACCTGGATTTAGTCCTTGCTAATGATATTACAGGTCCTGTGGCTATCCATGAGGCGGATA
Organism: uncultured Lachnospiraceae bacterium; assembly: GCA_948794795.1. Lineage (GTDB taxonomy): Bacteria > Bacillota > Clostridia > Lachnospirales > Lachnospiraceae > Butyribacter. The sequence goes on from CAQGLR010000081.1 coordinate 2,287, forward strand.
AACTGGATAAAAAGACAGTATTTGATAAAGACAAAGTGGTGTTTGTACCTGACCACTTTGCTCCAAATAAAGATATTAAATCAGCAGAACATTGTAAATGTGTACGTGAGTATGCAAAAGAACATAATATTACTAATTATTTTGAAGTAGGCCAGATGGGTATTGAACATGCCCTCCTTCCTGAAAAAGGGCTTATAGTTGCAGGGGAAACGTGCATAGGTGCTGATTCACATACATGCACATATGGCGCCCTGGGTGCATTTTCTACAGGAGTAGGAAGTACAGATATGGGCTGTGGCATGATAACTGGAAAGACATGGTTTAAAGTTCCTTCTGCAATTAAAGTAGTCCTTACAGGAAAGCCTTCAAAGTGGGTAAGTGGAAAGGATGTTATACTTCATCTTATAGGTATGATTGGTGTTGATGGTGCTTTATACCGTTCACTTGAATTTACAGGTGATGGTGTTGCAAATCTTTCAATGGATGACCGTTTTTCTATTGCCAATATGGCTATTGAGGCGGGTGCCAAGAATGGTATTTTCCCTGTTGATGACAAGACAATAGCATATATGGAAGAACATTCAAATAAACCATATACTATATATGAAGCAGATGAGGACGCAGTGTATGATGAGGAATACACTATTGATTTAAGTGTACTTGAGCCAACTGTGGCATTCCCTCATCTTCCTGAAAATACAAAGACTGTAAGTGAAGCAGGTGAGGTTAAGATTGACCAGGTTGTTATTGGCTCATGTACTAATGGGCGTATAGAGGACCTCCGTACTGCAGCAGAGGTAATTAAAGGACACAAAGTTGCTGATGGTATAAGAGTTATTGTTATCCCGGCTACACAGGCAATATATCTGCAGGCTGTTGAAGAAGGGCTTGTTAAGATATTTATAGAGGCAGGTGCTATTGTAAGCACTCCTACATGTGGTCCATGTCTTGGAGGTTATATGGGTATACTGGCAGCAGGAGAGAGGGCAGTTTCTACAACAAACCGTAACTTTGTAGGACGTATGGGGCATGTAGATTCGGAAGTTTATCTTGCAAGCCCTGCTGTTGCAGCAGCAAGTGCTGTAACTGGAAAGATTTCACAGCCTTCTGAATTAGGTTTATAATCTGGCATTAATTAGTAAAACCATACAGGTATAGTGGGATGGTACTGCCCCACATTACTATATTTTAAAGTGCAGTACAGAAATGGAGAAAATATTATGAAAGCATGTGGCATAGTCCATAAATATGGAGATAATGTAGATACAGATGTAATTATTCCTGCAAGATACCTTAACTCATCTGACCCAGCAGAGCTTGCCAAAAGCTGTATGGAAGATATAGACCCTGGATTTGTAAAACGTGTAAAGAAGGGTGATATTATGGTTGCCAATAAGAATTTTGGCTGTGGTTCATCACGTGAACATGCACCTATAGCAATTAAGGCTTCAGGAATTAGCTGTGTTATTGCTGAAACATTTGCAAGGATATTTTACCGTAATGCTATTAATATAGGGCTTCCTATTATTGAGTGCCCTGAAGCTGCAAAGGATATAGATGCAGGTGATACAGTTGAAATTGATTTTGACAGCGGGATGATTTATAACAAGACAAAAGGTAATGAATATAAAGGACAGGCATTTCCTGAATTTATGCAGAAGATAATTGCAGCGGAAGGTCTTGTTAATTATATTAACCAGAAATAAGTTTAGTGTGTTGTCTGTAAAGCCAGATTTCCAGGCAGGGATGCCTGTGTTATCTGGTTATCTTATATACCAGGATGGATATAACCTGTAAAAGGAAGGTGTGGTTATGGTGATGGTTTTTGGCCTGGTGCTTGCAGGCGGGATTGGAAGCCGTATGGGTAATAATGGTAAACCAAAGCAGTTTCTTATGGCTTGTGGTAAACCAGTTATAATCCATACACTTGAAAAGTTCTGTATAAATGGTGCTTTTATAAAGATTATTGTGCTTTGTCCTTCGGAATGGGTGTCTTATACACAAGGACTTATAGAGGAATACCTTAGTAGTTATAAGAAGGATATAGCAGTGGCATCAGGCGGTAACAGCCGTAATAATACTATTATGGAGGGTATACGTTATATTGAAGATAATTATACTTTTGATGATAGTACAATAATTGTTACACATGATGCAGCAAGACCATTTATTAATAACCGTATAATTAATGAAAATATAAAGGCAGCAATAAGATATGGGGCAGCTACAACAGCTGTCCCTGCAACAGATACAATACTGTATTGCCCTGGCGGGCAGGCAGTGGAAAGTATAACTGACAGGCAGGCATTATATATGTGCCAGACACCACAGACATTTTTTGCAAAAAAACTTCGTGAATTATATAATGGTTTAAGTGATATTGAAAAGGAACAGCTTACAGATGCTTCTGGTGTATATATAAAAAATAATCTGCCTGTTATTATTGTACAAGGGGAAATGTATAATTTTAAAATTACATACCCTAATGACCTGGTGGTTGCTGAAGAGTATATAAAGCGGGGAATTGTGTAAATAATATTTTGGGCAGTATAACAGGTATTTTGGTTGTATTGTTGGATATAGGAGGTATTTGGCATGGAGGTTACAGTATTATGTTATTCCAGGTGTTCTACATGTAAAAAGGCACTTAAATGGCTTGATGAAAATGGTATTGCATATAATGAGCGCCCTATAAAGGAAGAAAATCCTTCAAAAGAGGAACTTGCAGAGTGGTATAAGAAAAGCGGGCTTCCACTAAAACGTTTCTTTAATACAAGTGGCAACTTGTATAAGGAATTAAAGTTAAAGGATAAACTGCCTGGAATGAGTGAAGATGAACAGCTGGAGCTGCTTGCAACTGATGGTATGCTTGTAAAACGGCCTTTAGTGGTTGCAGGGGATATAGTGCTGGCAGGATTTAAAGAAGAGGAATGGAAAGTTCTTATCTGACCACAGTAATGTGGTCTTTTTTTTATGTTTCTTTTTTCTTTTGCCTCGAGATTTAGCTATATATACACAGAGTAAGTGGTAAGTTTGTTTTGGGAATGGACTTGTAAGTGTATACATAGAAATCTATATAATCTATAATATGGAAATAGAAAATAAATAATATGTACCAGCTGTTTTCGCATGCAGTAAACAGAAGAAAGGGGATAAATATGGGAAGGTTTGTTACAGAGGAGATACTTTCAGGATACCAGGAGTATTTGTATGAGGAAGAGAAATCAGAAGCAACTATTAAAAAATATATGCGTGACCTTGGGAAGCTTGTGTTATATGCGGGAGGCAAAGAAATTACAAAGAAAATGGTGGTTGGATATAAGGAGTATCTAAGGAAAAAGAAAAAGTACAAGCTGACAAGTATTAATTCTTTTCTGGTGGCAGCAAACCGTCTTTTTGAGTATCTTGGGTGGTATGACCTCAGGGTAAGGACATATAAAATACAAAAAGAGGCTTTTGTACCCGGAAACAGGGATTTGTCAAGGGAAGAGTATAAAAGACTTGTAAAAGCAGCATTGAAAATGGGGAAAATACGCCTGGCAATGATAATCCAGACAATCTGCTCAACAGGTATGAGAATAAGTGAACTGGCAAGTGTTACACTGGAAAGTGTGGCAGAAGGTGTTGTGGAAATCTATTGCAAGGGTAAACAAAGAATAATACTTCTTCCAGGGAAGCTTAGGAAAAAGCTTCTGCGTTACATAAAGGAGAACAGTATTGCAGAAGGCAGTGTGTTCTGTACTTCAAGAGGGAAGGCAGTGGACAGAAGCAATATCTGGAAAGAAATGAAGCTTCTTGGGGAGGAAACAGGGATACACAGGGGAAAAGTTTATCCACACAACCTGAGGCACTTGTTTGCAAAGGAATTTTATGCAGCAGGGAAAGATATAGCAAAGCTTGCAGATGTGCTTGGGCATAGTAATATTGAAACAACAAGGGGATATATAAAGTCAACAAGTACTGAACACCAGAGGATGCTTGACAGGATGGGGCTTGTATTGGAAAGTGCCTGAATATATTGTAAAACGGGGGATAAGTATATTAGTGGAAAATATCCAGTAATTTTTTCTTTGGATACTATCTGTTGTAGTTATGGAGTGTGGATAATAATTTTTAAAAATATAAAAAAGCCTGTGTTTACCAGGCTTAAGGGAATACAACATAACAAAAATTATGTTATAACAAATTCTTTGTTTATTATAGTCTTTTTGTCCTGTATTGTCAATGAAAAGATTAATTTTATACAGGTGAAAAATAATTCCAGTTATTTTATCGGCTTTTAATGCCAGATACTTTATATGCTTAAAGTACAGCTCCTTGTTTATACACATAATTTTTGTTATGTGGTAAATAGCGCCAGGAGGCAGGAGAGCATGGTATGTTTTAACCTTGCCAGTGCTTTGCAGGCAGGACGCAGATGGCTGGCTGCAGGTTGTCCAGGATATAATATCTGCCTGGCATGCCTGGCTGTAAGCTGGAGGGAAGGGCAGATGAAGATAACAAGCTGGATTAAATACTGGGGGCAGCT
>CAQGLR010000082.1 GCA_948794795.1 uncultured Lachnospiraceae bacterium
TAAAAAATAATTTCAATCTTTTTTCATTTTGCTATTGACATTTATTAGCTGGACTCTGTTATATATTTCTATTCCTTTTCTCCACTTTCTGCTATAATACTTTCTTTATATTCATCACCATAAGTACCAGCCAGTGTTTTATCATATGCCTTATGGAAAAACTTTTCTTCCCTCAGCTTTTTAATATCTTTATTAATCCATTCCAGCAACGTTTTATTGCCCTTTGTAACTGCTGGTGCAATAGTATCATTGCTTCCCAGGTTTGGAATACCTGCTGTATATCCTTTGTTTTGTAAAGCAAATGCAATTACTTCTGTATTATCATTTGCCCATGCAACACCTGTTCCATTTTCAAAAGCTTCTTTTGCTGTTGCATAAGAATCAAACTTCTGTAATTTAACATCAGGATAATTATTAATCATATAATTTTCTGCTGTAGTTCCTGAGATTACAATAACTGCATCATCTTTGCCTAAACTATCAAGGCTTTTAATAATATTATCATTACGGCTGGCAACACCCAGTGACACATTCATATATGGAAGCGCAAAGTCCACTTCTTCCTTACGTTCATCAGTTACAGTAAAATTTGCAAGAATTATATCAACTTTTCCTGTCTTAAGATATTCAATCCGGTTTGCTGCTTCTGTAGAAACATAATTAATTTTTACTCCCATATCTTTAGCGAGCCTTTCCGCAAAATAAACATCATATCCCTGGTAGTTTCCATTTTCATCTACGTACCCAAACGGGTTTTTATCAGAAAATACACCAATATTAATAGTTCCATCTTCTTTAATTTCATCTAAAGTACGGTATATTTCTTTACTGCCTTTTCTTTCATTGTTTTTATTTGAATATGTTTTACTGCCGCAGGCAGATAAACTTCCAAGCAGTGTTATTATTAATATAAATGTAACCAGTCTTTTTATAAGTTCCATATTTTTATCCCCTTTCTTATTTATTTTATTACTCCAGAGGGAAATGGTGTTACTGCTTCGTATTCTTTTGTATTATTTATATATTATCACAAGCCTGGACAAACATCCTTACTGCTGGCTTTTGAATTTACAGGCAATTTAAAAAGAAGCTGCCGCATTAAGACCAAAAGATATAGTTTTAATAAAAATTCTATATCCTGCCTGGTACTTTCTTAATGCGGCAGCTTCTTTTTATTTATGGTTTTTCACCAGTTTTATAACTGCTGTATTTGCATAGGTTAAAGGTTCATTATGTATAAAAAATACTTTTGAAGCAACAGGTGCATATAATGTTTCCATTATTTCACCTTCATATGGATTTAATATGTTTGCAAGAGGCTGTCCTATTGTAACAGTCTGGCCTGCATTTACTAATGGCTCATAAATTCCTGATTCTGCTGTACGTACAGATATCATATCTGTATCTTCTATTACTTCTGGTTCTATAAGTTGTGGTACATTATATTTTAAAATGCCCTGGACAGATAAGAAATTCATAACAGACAAAACCGCTTTTCCTGCCCCGTTCTGGTCTATTCTTGAAGTAGTTGAAGTATATAGCGAAAATGCCTGTGTATCCCACACCTGCCAGTTATAATTTAAAGTCGCAGTATCATAAGGCCTTACTTTACGCACTACAACATAAGGCAGCCCAAATTTCTTTGCAATTTCTGCCTTGCTGAACCCTTCATCCATCATACGGACATGTGGCATAAAATTTCCAGGCATATAAAAAGAAGTAAACTGTATGCCATATTTATATCCAGCAATTTCTTTAAATATACCATCCGCAATACGCTGTGTAGTTTCCCCCATATTATATCCTGGAAACATACGGTTAATATCAGTATTGTCTGATGGCCAGAACCTTTTTTGTATATTCACTGAGTATGGATTAGCTGATGGTATTATAAGGACTTTATGTCCTTTGTTAATCCTGCCTTCACTTTCAAGCTGTTTGAATTTCCTTACCAGCTGTGAACAGCAATAAATCTGCTGTACTTCATTTCCACGCATGTTTCCTATAATACACACAGACTTTTCACCTTCACCATATTCATAACCAGTAACCCTGAATGAATCCCTGTAAATGCCTTTAAGTTCATAAATAACTTTTTTATTCATACCCACAGACCTCCTTTTTAAGCAGACGTCCTATTAATGACCCTTCATCTACTATTGGATAGTCACGTATAGTAAATAACATGCCATCTGCAGGTGCTTTTACTTCATCCAGGACTTTTCCACACAATGGGTCTGTAATGCATCCAATTATTTCACCTTTCTTTAACTTTGCCCCATGTCTGGCAGCTGGAATAAATAACCCGCTTACACTGGCATTTAAATAATATACATCACCTGGGTCTTTTGACAATACCGGTCTCTTAATTTTTGGAGGTTTTCCTTTCCAGATTCCCATTTTATACATAAGGTTCAATATACCATCTGTCATCTGCTGTCCATACTCTTTTGTAATACGCATTCCAACCCCCATTTCAACAACTAAAACAGGAGTGCCTGTACTGTTAAGGCTGTAGGCAAATGTAGACTCTAACACAGTACTTGCACCATGCACCCATATAAAATCTACATTAGCTTCCATTGCCATTGGTACAAGAGTATCTTCATGCAGCTCATTAATACGTATCTGTGGTATCTCTGTAAGGTAAATATTACTAGCATGTATATCAACTACACAATCTGAACCTGATATATCTTCAATAATGCCTGCTGCCAGGTATTCAGTCATATTTCCATCTATATTTCCTGGGAACAGCCTGTTCATATCTAAATCAAATGCAGGTATTCCTCTTGTAATTGAATCAATTCCTAAAGGATTTATTGCAGGATAAATATCTATAATTCCTGTAAGTTTTTCCTTTTCCTTGTTAATACGCTGCTGCAATTCAAAACATACATACTGCCCTTCTAATTCATCTCCATGTATTCCTGTAACAATACTAATACGTTTCATATTTTTAGAAGGACTATCTGGCATAATCCGGTTCTTTTTAATCTCTAACATTTCATCTATGGGAAGTCCCACAGAAGCAACTGTTTCTATCATAATAATCCTCCATGCTCTTTTATGGCACAAATAATATAACATAACAAACCTGCTTTAGAAAAATACTGCTTTTGCATATTTCTTTCTGGAAGTTTTAATTACTTTTCTTCTACAACAACTGATACCGTCTGTGTCTGTTCACCACCGCCCCACATAATTCCACGGTTAATCGCACAGTCTGATACGTCCCTTCCATCACCTGATTTTATATAATTATTTAAAACAAGGCAGTTATGGGTAGGGTCAAATGCTATCCATCTTCCATCACAAAGAGCTTCTGCCCAGGCGTGGCTTGCCCCTTCCCCTATAATCATTCCACATACATATCTTGCTGGTATATGTGCCATTCTAAGCAGTGAAATATAAATATGTGCATAATCCTGGCACACACCTTTTCCAAGATTCCATGCCTCTTCCGCAGTAGTTTGTACATTGGTACTTTCTGGTACATAAGAAAAATCATGGTATAACTGGTCCATTATATACATACAGATATTATAATTATTTTTACAACTAGAAACATCCAGGGAATTGTAATAATCTATAAGCCCTTGCCCTGGAATACATTTCCCAAAAGGAAAACGGTACATCCCAGTCCTGTCTGCACATTCTTCTTCCTCATAATCTGTCTGTAATATCTCCACATCTCCAGATATATGGAATACAAATTTATTGTGTTCTTCTTCAACACATCCATAAATCTGCCTGTTGCCAAAAGAATCCTTACCAAAAGAATATTTTGTTACAGGTTTTAATGAAATATCCATTCCAAGTAAATGCTGCCTTGCATCCTCTTTTGGTATACATTTAATTGTAAAATAACATCTGCTGGCAGGCTTTCCATAACTAATCTCCATATTGTACTCAAAGTGTAAAACTGCCACTTTACCACTCCTGACTTATTATATAATTGCTTCAACATTTGATACAATCATATAATAATCTAAACTGGAGCTTTCCACAAGTTCTTTTACTTGTTTTAATTTTGTTTCATTATAAGCAATCCCGCTTTTTATAACCCTTGGAAACATCCTGTGTACTTCTCTTGTAAGTTCACCTTTTGAAGCGCCAAGCCGTGCATATATATCCACACGTTCAATACGTTTTCCTGCTTTAATAATATTGCGTACCTGTTCAGAATCAATACTGTCATCTGCAATACCCCAGAACGCAAGGATATGGTCCAGGAGCTGTTGTAATTCAATTAAAGGTGAACTGCTTATTGAAGCTTTATTCATATCATATATTGCCAGCTGTATATAAGACAATGTTTCTGAGCCAATACTTTCCCTAAGTACAACCGCATTATCATATGCCCTGTTTAAATTGCTAATAATAGAATCAGGGTTATCTGGGTCAAATGGATAACGCTTTAAAAAATCTTCTTTTGAAATATAAATATTTGGTATATCTACTGACTCGCAGAATTTCTGGTAACTGTCTGCTTTTTCATCAATCATGGTATCAAAGCTTTGGAAATAAACCCGCAATGTTGTATATACACGCTCTGTATACCTTCCAAGCCAGTATAAATGGTCTGCCTGTTCTACTGATATAATACCCATGTGTCTTTAAATCCTCCTCCCTGTGATGAATTAACAATAAATGAATCTGGATTTCTTGAAAACCTTGTAAGCCCGCTTCTCCACACTAACGGTTCATCTGCCATAAGGACAAATGCCCGAAGGTCTGCTTTTCTTGGCACTACTTCCCCGTCTTCTATAGTGTCTAAATCCTGGAAATCAATTACTTCCTGTGCAATAAACCTTCTTGGTTCTTTTTTTAATAATTTTATAAATTCATTTTTCTGTTCTTTAGACATTGAATTGCCAAATACAACTCCATATCCTCCCGCTTCTGCAACATCTTTTAATACCAGGCTATCAAAATATTTTAGTATAAATTCCATATCTTCTTTATAAAATGGAAGATATGTAGGGGCATTGCTTAAAACTGGTTCCTCATCCAGATAGTATTTAATCATCTTTGGAACAAAATAATATATTCCTTTGTCATCTGCCACACCGTTGCCTGGTGCATTTATTAATGCTACATTACCTTTGCGGAACACATCATAAATATGTGGTATTCCAATTAATGAACCAGGGTTAAAATTCATTGGGTCAAGATACTCATCTGATATCCTGCGGTAAACTGCCCCAACCTGTTCTTTAGCCCCGTCTGCTGATATGTAATAAAGTTTGTCATCCTCTACTTTTAGTTCAGAACCTGTTACAAGGTGTGCACCAGTTTTCTCTGCCAGATAAGAGTGTTCAAAGTATGCTGCATTATACCTTCCTGGAGTTAAAATAACTGTATGTCCGCCTGTGTTTACATAATCCATTGTCTTTCTAAGAAGCTCTGCATAATTCCTGTTATCTTCTAACCTGTTATCACGGAAAGTTTCTGGGGAACTTCTCCTGCAGAGTTCCCTGGCAATCATGGGATATGAAGCTCCAGAAGGCACTCTTAAGTTGTCTTCTAATATGTACCAATGTCCATCTTTTCCTTTTACTAAATCAATCCCTGATATATGTGAATATACACTTTTTACTGGAGTTACACCTTCACATTCTGCCATATATCCACTGGATGCAAATATAAAATCTTCTGGTACAATTCCATCTTTTACAATTTGTTTTTTACTATATATGTCTTTTAAAAATAAATTAAGTGCAGTAACACGCTGTTTTAATCCTTTCTCTAAAAGACAGAATTCGCTATGCTCTATAATCCTTGGTATTGAATCAAATGGAAATAATTGTTCTTTAAATATATTATTCTTATATATCCCAAATTTTACGCCATAACGTGCCAGCTGTTCATTTACTGTATCTGTATGTTTCAATAATTCTGGTTGTTTCATTGACATCCCTCCTCGTCCCGTGTACAGGTTTCTATACAAAGCAAAAGGCGCCCTGCTGACACGCAGAACGCCTTTGTTCATTAAGATAACGCTAGTATACTCTCCTCTCTTGTTTTTGTCAAGTATTTTATTTTTTGGGTTTCTGTAAATAGTTACATTAATGTTACTGTTCACAGGTCAGCTTGACATGAAGAAACCGATGGTTTAGACTATTA
>CAQGLR010000083.1 GCA_948794795.1 uncultured Lachnospiraceae bacterium
GACTTCCATACAGCAATTTTACCAGGATTGCTTGCTTAAGTTCGCACTTATGGGTTCAAGTCCCTTCTTCCGCATTACTTGAAAGCCTTGTGAAATAAGGCTTTTTTTGATTTTAAAAAATCTGCTGGCAGCCAGTATTTTAGTAATAGGAGGTAATTAAAATGGCAAATGAAAAATTTACTGTTAAGCAAAAAAAATGTATTGCAAAAGTTAATCCATCTGGCAAGGATGTAGAGTATTTGAGTGTTATTACTGAAACAAGTAAGTCTACAGTTTATAAGGCTAGACGAGAAGGGAACTTGTTAAATCAAATTGAAGCCTATGAGGATAAAAGAAATCCCATTTTTTTTAGAAAAAAATAAGAAATAGCATATAAAACCTGGATCTGCCATATATTTCAGATAAAAATATATGGCAGGTATTTTTTTATTTATAACAGAATGTATAAAAATATTTACCCATATAATAAACTATATATACCAGCTTAAACATGATAGTGTAACTTTATCCAGGAAACTTTTGTAAAAAAGTGATAAACGATGTGCTTTTTTATGATACAATATAATCAGCGGCTTTATTTCCAGACCACACTGCCTTTTGGAAAAATCTTTGAAATTGCCATATCAAAGCTTATATGTAATATCATGTTAAAAAAAATCCTACAATATATATAAGTTTTCATATATCCAGTTAAAGTTACACTATCTTTAAACATAACTTCTTGTAACAGACAGGCAGTAATGGTATAATTAAAATAAAAAGAAAGTGTTTATTTTAAATGAGAAAAACAGATAGGGAAAATACTAACCCAAACAGAAAATACAAAGACTCTGTGTTTACTGCATTATTCAGCAGCAAAGAAAGCCTTTTAGAATTATATAAAGTTCTCCACCCTGAAGATACGGAAGTAACAACAGATGATATTGAAGAAATTGCACTGGAGAATGTACTTTTAATACGCAGGTATAATGACGCTGCAATGGGTGTAAGGGATAAACTTATTATACTTTCAGAACACCAGTCTACAATTAACCCTAACATGCCAGTAAGGATTTTGTTATACATAGCAGGGGAATATGAGAAAATAATAAAAAGGAATGGTGATTATAAATCATTGTATTCCAGTAAGCTTATAACGCTCCCTGCCCCTGAATTTTATGTTGTTTATACAGGCAATAATGAATGTGTGGACTACATGCACTTAACAGATGCTTTTCCAGAGGAGTACAGAAACAGTTCATTTTTAAACCTGGATATAAAAGTAATAAAAGATGAAGATAAAAACAATATACTTGGTGGTTACATTGCATTTGTAAAGAAAGCTGAAAAGTTAAAACGTACACAGGGATATACATTTACAAAGGCACTTAAGGAAGCTGTAGCGTGGTGCAGGGAAGAAAACATACTTGCTGGTTTTATGGAAGAAAGGAGCGAAGAAATGATGGAGCTTATGTTAGAAGAATGGAATATTGAAGACGCAATAAAATACAACAGGGAAGAAGGCAGGGAAGAAGGTATAGAAGAAGGTATGAAAAAAGGCATGGTTTATGCGTATTATGAAATGAATATGAATACCAATGAAATAGCCAGAAAAGTACATCTTACAGAGGCAGAGGTGCTTGAAATTATCAGTAAAAAAGAGAAACAGTAAGAAAACAGTTTACAACATGGAATTATAGTTTTATAATGAGTTGTTGCATTAGGAAACATATATAAGGTATAGCAGTTTAACATTTCCATATATAATATATCTTCAGTTTATTCTGTGTTTATGTAGCAATCCCATTAATTAGATAACAGATAAAAGTAACTTCTGGCTGCCAATTAAAAAACTAGAATATTAGTATATCTGATGGTATGCAATTGGTATGAAGTTTTAATAAAAAATATATGGCAGGTATTTTTTATATTTACAATTTATAACTACAGATATAAGCAAGCCATGTACTAACCATAATAAACTATAGAGATAGTTTTAAGTATGACTTCTTGTAACAGGTTTGTACTAATGGTATAATAAAAAGAAAATGGAAGGCAGTTATTATAGTTATGGAGAAGGAAGATACAGGCAGTACCAGACCAGACAGTATTAAACCAAACAGAAAATATAAGGACTCTGTATTCACTGCATTGTTTGGCAGTAAAGAAACCCTTTTAGAATTATATAAGGTTCTCCACCCTGAAGATACGGAAGTAACAACAGATGATATTGAAGAAATTGCACTGGAGAATGTACTTTTAATACGCAGGTATAATGACGCTGCAATGGGTGTAAGGGATAAACTTATTATACTTTCAGAACACCAGTCTACAATTAACCCTAACATGCCAGTAAGGATTTTGTTATACATAGCAGGGGAATATGAGAAAATAATAAAAAGGAATGGTGATTATAAATCATTGTATTCCAGTAAGCTTATAACGCTCCCTGCCCCTGAATTTTATGTTGTTTATACAGGCAATAATGAATGTGTGGACTACATGCACTTAACAGATGCTTTTCCAGAGGAGTACAGAAACAGTTCATTTTTAAACCTGGATATAAAAGTAATAAAAGATGAAGATAAAAACAATATACTTGGTGGTTACATTGCATTTGTAAAGAAAGCTGAAAAGTTAAAACGTACACAGGGATATACATTTACAAAGGCACTTAAGGAAGCTGTAGCGTGGTGCAGGGAAGAAAACATACTTGCTGGTTTTATGGAAGAAAGGAGCGAAGAAATGATGGAGCTTATGTTAGAAGAATGGAATATTGAAGACGCAATAAAATACAACAGGGAAGAAGGCAGGGAAGAAGGTATAGAAGAAGGTATGAAAAAAGGCATGGTTTATGCGTATTATGAAATGAATATGAATACCAACGAAATAGCCAAAAAAGTGCAGCTTACAGAAGCAGAGGTGCTTGAAATTATCAGGAAGAAAGATATGCAGTAAAAAAAGCAGTTTGCAGTATGGAAGTATAGTTTTATAATGGGTTGTTACAATAAGGAATATACAATTATATAAAAAATATATTATAGGAATTTTTTATATTTATTTTTATAATTTGATATAAAGGTGATAAGAAATAAAAATATTATATTTATAGGTTAAATTGTAGAAACAGATGAAACTGTTAGGAACAGAAATAATCAAAAAATTAGTTTGTAATACAACAGTGTGGAAAAAAACATATGTGGTTTTAGAGTGGAAAAATGTGTTGTATATAAAATTTGATTTTACAATTTATTGTTTTTTTATGGTAAAAATATACAATATAGCTGTATTTCCACAATGTACCATATATACCATAAGTACTCTGCAATTCCCATAAAAATGGGAGTTCTGGGGATTGAAAGAAAATTTTAATAATTAATAGGAACAAAAAAATTCAAAATGGGGTAGAATTTTAAAAGGATGTGTGATATTATTATCAACAGTAAACTTATTAACCAGTCCTGCCTTTATTTAACAGGCTTGTTTTGACGTAATAAGAAAGTCTGGATAATACAAATATTACTATTTTTATAGTACATACATATGTAGGGTTGCACAGGAAGTAAATAATCTTGTGTAGAAACTTTATTGAAGGATTGGTATGTTTATATGGTATCCGTTGTAGGGCAAAAGATATTTACTTCAAGATGTTGCATTATTAGGTTATGAATATGTAAGTATTCTAGCCTGGTTTAATTTTATATGGTATTATTTTATACTTAATTAACTCAGCCTGCATATAAAAATTCCAGGTGAATATTTTGCGCTTTACGATTGATATAGATACATAATAAAAATATGAGAAAGGTGGAATCATCGTAATGAAGTATTTCAAGATGAGAGAGTCAAAACGAAAGATAAGTTTCATCATGGCACTGGCGTTGATAGTATCCCTTTTACCAGTATCACCAGTTGTTAAGGCTGCAGATGTTAAAAAGATAGTGTATGTTGATAATAAACTTGGTGATGATGTAGTAAAAGTAGTTGTAAATGAAAGTACAACAGCTAGTGGTTCTGCTATTGTAAATGTAACTGCAGTCCAGGGTGAATTCTCAGGTACTGAAGGAGAAATAACTATAACTGCAGCAAAAAAAGAAGCAAATTCAGAAGTACCAACTGCAGGGGCTTTTGAAGTAAGTCCAGCAACAAATTCAGCTATTAGTTTCGAGTATTCAAAAGCTGCTTATGATGCTACTGGCAAAGTTTGGTCTGCTACAATAACTGGGATATATGCAGATGATGTTGTAGTAAAAGTAGATGGTACATATAATCCAAGTATTGTTCCAGGTTCAACAAATGAACCTAATATGACAGCTACAACTAGTGCAATATCTGATACAATGGTAGATAGTCTTCTTAAGCTGAACGTAATTACTAAAGAGCAGGCTGATGCTGTAAAGGCTACAAAAGCAACTTTGGAGCTTAAAGCTAAGGCTGATACTACTGTAATGAATGATGCTGATAAAACTGCTATAGAAAGTTACCTTAGCAAGAATCCTACAATAGAGAATCTTGTTAAGAGTTTTCTTAATGCAAATAATTCTTTTGTTTTTGATCTTACAATAGATCTTGTTTTTAAGAAGGATGGCAAAGAAACTATTATTCAAAATGTTTCTGATCTTGGTGAAGCAATAGAAATTACTATGGAAATACCAGAAGCATGCAGAAATAAAAATGCTTCTAAATTAAGGACTTATTTTGTTATCAGGCTTCATAATGGAGAAGCAAAACGCATTGATTGTGAAACATCAGGTAACAATTTCTCATTCAAGAATGATAAGTTCTCTAAATTCATTCTTTGCTACAAAGATGTAAACAGCTCATGGAATGGTGGAGCTACATTACCTCCAACTGGAACAACAAAGCCAGGTGCAACAGCAACACCTTCTGCAAGCCCATCTGCATCAGCAGTACCAAGTGCAACACCTGTTGCAACAACAGTGCCAACAGGTACAAATACTCCAACAGATGGTACTGGTACTACAGGTGGAAATAACAATCCAGGTGTAAATGATCCAGATAATGGTAATGGTGGAAGTTCAGGTAATACAACAGGTTCTTCTTCAAAGGTTAAGAAGGGCCAGAAGTATACTGTTAATGGTATCAAGTATGAGATAATATCTACAGACAGCACAAAGACAGTTGGATTTGCTAATGGTAAGAAGAACTCTAAAAAGATAACAATTCCTGCAACTGTTAAGATTAAAGGAAAGACATTTAAAGTAAAATCAATTAAGTCAAATGCTTTTAAGAACAGTAAGAAACTTACAACTCTTGTAATTGGTGCTAATGTTAAGATTATTGAAAAGAATGCATTTAAAGGCTGCAAGAACTTAAAGAAGATTACAATTAAATCTAAGAAGCTTACAGCTGCTAAAGTAGCTAAGAATGCATTCAAGGGTATTAATAAGAAAGCAACAGTTAAAGTGCCTAAGAACAAAGTTAAAGCTTATACTAAGATTGTTAAGGTAAAAGGCGGCGCAGGTAATAGTGTAAAAGTTACAAAATAATATTTTCTGATGATTTTATATGCAGCATCTGGGAAAATACAGGGAACCACTGGTTTTATAACCAGTGGTTCTTTTGCTGCTAGGGCGTGTTTGAAAATTGCTTTTAAACCATCAAACTGCACAAAGATTATATTACTCTGGCAAATTCCAAATGTTTTACCAAAAGGCAGCTGTTTGGGGGCGCTGGTGCTTAAGCCACGTTTTTTGGG
>CAQGLR010000084.1 GCA_948794795.1 uncultured Lachnospiraceae bacterium
ACTGCGCATCCCATCCAAGCGGGAGGCGTGCAAAGCCATGTTGCACATGGCTTTTAGTTGGTAAAATTTTGGAATTGCCAGAGCCACATAATTTGTGCACTTTTTAATTTTCAGACACTCCCTAGCCCATCATCTATAAATGGAGTCAGGGAGTTCTTTTTATTTTCTTTTATACCTTCATAGCAATTTCTGCCTTGATTGTGGCAATTTAACGTTAGCCTGGTATAAAGTGAAATAAAAGATATAGTTTTAAATTTCAGTTGATTATGGCAATTTTTTTGATAAATAGCATATTTACAAAATGTATGTTTGCTGTTAATAATTATAAAATCCTACATGGAATTGCATTGTTCCATAGCTGTATAGATGAATTTTTAGGTAAAAAAGAATAAGCTGCAATACCAGATATCAGGTTTACTACAAAATTATAGCAGCTCCTGTATCTGGAATGTTCTATCTGGCATATATTTTTAAGGAAATCATTTACAAATTCTACTACAGCACGTTTTCTTAGAAGTATTTTATTGGGAAGTTCCATGTTTCTATTGCCCATTTCATCAGACATTAGTTCAGTGAGTCTGTTTTCACAATCTTCAGCAACATCAAAATCTAATAGTAGCATGGAATGTGGTTTATCCCAAATTTCTCGTTCAAAAATCCGCTTACATGTTCACTTTCCGGTCACTGATGAATCTAACTGACATTTTTTTAATCACACATGCTTATGGGTATCACGATGCTAATTGCTTCTGCAATACTGCAAAAATATCCATTGTATTCTTCTGCTATTTCTATCTCTTCAAAGAACTCTGTTAATGTTGTTCTATTCATGGATTAATTATATTATATGGCTTTTTAAAAGATGACTTTTATATGTATGCCAAACCTAACTCTTGGACATGGGAACAGCATTTACTTTTTTGAAGAAAACAAGATTTTTAAAAACAGCTCAGGTTCAAGAGCAGCTTTAAAAATCAACTTTTTTTTACTGATACGTCCATATTGTGCTTGTGAAACAAAGTTTAAGACAATTTTCCGAAGTATATTAAGGTTAAGCAGAAATTTGTCTTTCCTTGCTCTTGAGGCATCCTCACGAAAAATTACATCAAGACACCAGTGAAGCTGGTTTTTTATAGACCAATGTTTCCTCACAGGGTATGCAAATTCATTTATATCAGTTAGTGATATGATAAAATACTTTGTAAATTCATGTGTTTTTTCTTTTTCTGTTATTGTAAATTTTACCATGCCAATGCCCTCAATCCACACCACCCACTTCTTTGTTCCAGCCACGAAACATCTGTAAGAAGGCAGTATTCCCTCTTTTCTATCCTGCCATGTCCTTTTTTCATGCGTGACTTTATTTAGAAGACCCGATGAAAACACTTCAAAATATTCCTTACAGTCATTATACAAAACTGGCTGGTTCTGTTGCAATCCTATGGTATAATCCGCACCTGCATCTGTTATTTTTTCGGCTATCTTTTTCTGGCAGCTCATCATATCTGCGGTTACAACCGCACCTTATACATCTATCAAATCAAGAAGTCCAGGAACTGCCGTGATTTCACTTGTCTTTTCTTCCACGGCCAATCCGCCTAAAGTAATCTAGTTCCCGACGACAAATGCACTTATAACATGGTATGTTTTGTGTTGGACATTCCCACTGCCTCGTATTGTTTTACCATCTACCACTATAACACTGCGTTCTTCTCTTTCCTCAGAAATCCAGTTTATCATGCAGGAAGAAAGTTCAGACGGATTTAATTTTTCAAACACCCTCCTGAAAGTATCACTGTCTGGTATCCCATTTGAAAGTCCAAGAATTTTCGCAAGGTATTCCTTACGGCTTTTACCAAATTCCTTCATATAGGCAAAATCTTCTCCTCCACAGATTACAGTACACAGCCCAATGATAATAATCTCTTTCAGTTTGTGACGAATATTTCCATATGCTGTTCGCCTTGGTTCACTTATATTTTTAATTTCCTCTTTTAATTTTTTTATCTCCATGATGCTTATTTTATCTTTTTTATGCAAAAAAGTAAATGCTGTTGCCCTGACTCTTGGATTCATGTGATTGCTTATTCCAGAGCCAATTAGTATAATAGTAGTTTTATTGCTTTTCGTTATAATAGACATAAGAATTGAAATATATATTATAAAGCTATTTATCAGCATAAAATTTATATAAAAACTAATACAGTGTATATAATAATTATTAAGTTTATTATATAAAATCTCTTGACAGTTTAACTGTTATATGTTATATATAAATAAGCAATTGCGAAATGAATGGTAATAAGTGACTAAAAGCTACATTGATGAAAAAATGAATTTTTAACAGCATTAATATGAATAATTAAAGAAAAAATGGCATAAATTATGCAATTAAAGGTTTTATATTACATATATATTAGTGGCAATGGATTTCATCAACAGGAATTACTGTGGTTACTGGTCATAGTTTGTTGCTACTCTATTATACCATAAACCGTGGGGAGATATTTTATATTAATAATAAAAAAATGCTTTATTTATGCGGCTTTGAGAGTTTTACAATTACCTATTTAACATATAAAAAATGAAAGGAGGATATTAGGAAATAGCTATTTGGTTACTTATTATTCTTATTTAAGTTGAATTTTTTTATGTTATATGACTTATTTAACGATAATAGTAATAACAAAATATAAAAGAATTTAAGGAGGAATTAAATAATGAAAAAATTATTATCTGTAATGCTGGCGGTTATTATGGTTTTCACAATAAAAGCAACTGCTTTTGCTAATGAAGCTGTTGTATATATTGATGCAACAAAAGTTTCCCAAAGCGAATTAAATACTATAGTTAAAGAAGCTCAAGATGGTATAAATACAGTAATCATATCATGGAAAGAAGCTACTGCTGTTCTCAAACCAATTGATGAATCAGAACCTATGCCTGCTTTCAATGTAAAAGATACCTTTTCTTTAACAACAACTCACTGGAGTCTTATAGGAGATGATTATCCTATAATTCAGAATGATTTAAAAGTTACAAACAAGTCAGGTAATCCTGGAGCTATTGACATTAGAATAAAATATCCTGATTATCTTGATTTAACAACAGAATACTATTGGGGTTTAAAGGCTGGATACTATACAACCTTTTCACTTACAACATTTAGAACAGTTGAACTTTGGTTATCTGCAAGTAAAGTTGATGGTGATTATGCCATAACAGCAAAGTGCTCATAAGATGTTTAAAATAAGAAATAAACAGCTTATATTAATAGTGTTTACTATATTTACTGTGTTCATGGTATTTGCATCTTTTATCAATAGCAAAGTGGCTTCAATAATACCTGAGAATAAAAGTAAAGAATTACCAACTCCAATATCATTTATAAATAGTAATCAAATAGCAAATAATAGTATATTAATTGAAAGTATTCCGTTTGAACTTTCAGAGGTAAATTCTATAAAAACATATTTGATTACTGAAGGGTATGAAGACTTAATATTTTCATTTAAGAATGTTAGTGCCCCAATAAACTTCTCTCTCAAAACTGAAAACGGAGAGAGCCATCATGCAGGATTTAGTGGTACTACCAACACAATATATATTAAGACTAATCCCAATTCTCAATATGAATTTAATTGGTCACTTGGATTTATAAATTCTGATAACACAAGTAAACAGACGGATTTAGTTAATTTTAGCAGTGGTATCTTAGAAATTTTCAAAGTGATAAAATAAACTAGCACATTGTTGCTAGTTTATTTTATATTAACATAAGTCCAGCAAAATAAAATTCCATATGTATTAAGGTTTATTCATCCATTATATGTAATAGAATAAACCAAAAAACTATGGCGGATTATTTTTCATGTTCTGTGTAATATACAGAACATACTGTCTTATTTATGCACAACAACAGTCTTTTGTTATAATTATTTTGCCCTTAGAGTTTTTGTCATCACGTATTATTTCACCAACAGAAGGCACATAAATATTACCTGCTAAAGGGTTTTTAATACTTACCACAGGAGTAGTTATTACAGCTTCTGTTTCTGATTTTTCAAAACATAAATCACTATCATACATTTCACAATCTACAAGTTTTAAACCTTTACAATAACAAAATGGCTGTGTACCAGTAATTTTACAATTTATAAAAGTTAAATTTTCACAGTACCATGCAAGGTACTCTCCTTTTACAACACTGTTTTTCACTGTTACATTCCTGGCATGCCAGAAAGCATCTTTTGTATTAAATTCACAATTTTCAAATACAGAGTCTTCAATATATTGGAATGAATATTTGCCATCCAGGAATACATTTTGAAAGTCCAGTTTATTTGAACGCATCATAAAATATTCACTTTGTACTGTACAATCCTGCATTTTAATATTCTGTACAAACCATCCAAATTCAGGCGAAATAATATCACATCTGTTTATATCTGCTTTATTGCATTCACGTAAAGCTTTAATTCCATGAAGTTTTGAATTTATAATACTAATATCATCAGAATACCATAATGCAGCACGGCATTTTTCTGTCAGGTCTGAACCAGATATACAAAGCCCATTGTCATGCCAAAATGGATAACGCAAGTTAAACAGGCAGTCTGAAACTTTTATATCTTTACATTCTTTAAAAGCACTCTCACCATCTGCTGGACCATCAAATACACATCCATTAACTACAAGCCCTTCCCTGCCATAAAGTGCCCTTTCCATATCAAATGTTTTATTTTCAATTACTGTCATAACACAAAGTGCCCCTTTCGTATTTATTTTCCTTTAATATCAACAATAACATATTCACAATGCTTTCCTGTACGCATGGAATATGTCCATCCTGCCACTCCAGAAGATACAATTAATTTGCAGCAGCCTTTTTTATACATTCCATAATTTAATACACCAGCAATTTCAGAAAGTGGTCCTGCCGGCCATATCTGTCCCCCGTGTGTATGCCCCGAAAGTTCAAGACTGGCTCCTTGTGCATCATTTTCTTCTACACCTATAGGCTGGTGGTCTGCTACAATTATATATTTACTATGGTCTGCATCTTTTAATATTTTTTTAGAAGACAAGCGGTCTGAATGCCCTCCCATAGTGGCATCAGCCCTGCCTGCAAGGATTATCCCATTACCAGTTTCTACATATGTATCCTCTAAAATCTGTATTCCATTCTGGGTAATTGCCTGTTCCAGCTCCTCATCAGAAAAAGTCCTGTGGTCTGTATATGGCTGTCTGTCATGGTTTCCATATACATAATATATACCATGCTGGTTTTTAAGGCTTCCAAGCAGGCTGAATACTTCCTGCATATAGTCATTCAATTTGAAAAAAGGAATAAATAGCGTCATCAAGAGAAGAAAAA
>CAQGLR010000085.1 GCA_948794795.1 uncultured Lachnospiraceae bacterium
TTCTGGCTGTCCCTGTAATAAAACATAGCACAGGAAGCACCTCCGTCCAGTGTTTCCAGCAAGTCCGTAAGGAGTACCTGTCTGCCTTGTGTATTATATAAATTAAATGCTTCGTTCCTTAAACCCAGCCATAAAATAGAGTTTGTTTTTTGTTGCTTTAAACGTATATGGATTTGCTTTCAGCAGTTTCATTTCCTTTGCTGTATATTCTTTTATTGCATCCTCTCCAATCCATCACTTATTGTATCAGATGCCCTTGGGCTTAGAAATACCCAGATGTTCACTTTATTGTTTTTATAACTTTAGCTTCTGTCTGTTTTTGGGGATTCCTTACCTTTTTCTTGTGTTCGATTTCTAAGTGTATTCCCCTTTTCTATATGTCCACAGTCTGGAAATTAAACAAGGAGCTTATATGTCTATTTTTATGGGTATGTTCTTTTTTCAAAGTGTCTGCGGCTTGGAATTCCGTTCGTTATTTCAGGTCTAGCAATTATATATTATTTCCTCTAGGGCGTGTTTGAAAATTGCTTTTAAACCATCAAACTGCACAAAGATTATATTACTCTGGCAAATTCCAAATGTTTTACCATAAGGCAGCTGTTTGGGGGCGCTGGTGCTTAAGCCTTGTTTTTTAAGGCTTTATGCACCACTGCGCATCCCATCCAAGCGGGAGCGGCTGCCGGTGGTAAAATTTTGGAATTGTCAGAGCCACATAATTTGTGCATTTTTTAATTTTCAAACACCCCCTAGCGGTAATCAACATTTTGGGCAATCCCTTCAGCTTGCCGTGTCCACCTTATAGGGTACATTATAACATTTTTTATTTTAAATAATTTTCAGCATCACTTTCTGTAAGATGGTATTTTTCCATAATTATTTTCTTGGTTTCATCATTGCTGTTAAAACTGCGGAGAATTTCTACAGCACCAAGTATTTTACCCTTTTCCATTCCTTTTTCCATACCCTTTTCCATACCTTCTTCAATACCCTCAGTTTTAGCTTCTTTTTTAATTTCAAGTATTAAAGGCTGTACAACTTTTAATATCATTTCACCCATTTTAACATCTCCCCTCAGTTCTTCAATTAATCCTCTGTTTGCATTTAAAGTTACTTCAAGTATGGATTCCACAAGTTCCCTTTCATACTCTCCAGATACCATGCTTGATTCTCTAACCAGCTTTTCCAGGTCTGTTTTTTCCATTTTATCTGTAAGGGCTTTAAGCCATATGTGTGTTTCTTCTTCAAGCTCGTTTGTTGCAATTATCTGTACTGGGAATGGGGATATGCCATTTATATAGTATATCCCTTTGTATGGTGTGGATATCTGCACATTATTATCTTTGAAATATTTTAAAAGCTTTTCCGGCCTGTTTCCTCTTACAAGGGATATTGTGATATCATCTGCACTTATCCCGTCTGCTGTTTCTTCATAAGATTTATAAAGGCAGGCATAACCAGTTACTTTATAAAAAGTATTAATATTTAATGTGTCACCTGGTGATTTATACTCTATTATATTATGTCCCCTGAAAAGCCTGCCTATTTCATTATGTATCTTTGCATGGGGTTCTTTCTTTATTACCAGAAGGTCAATTTCCAAGGGTTTCCTGTTAAGGTTATGTTCACTTTCAAGTTCCAGCATATCCCTGTCTTCCCTTAACTCCATGTCCATAGCAGCAACAAACCCTGGATGCCATTGTATTTTTATGTCTTCCACGTATTTTCCCCTTTCCTGTTGTTATTACTATAACATATAAATGCAGTTTATAACAGTTATTTTGTATAAGATAATTCCAGTTTTTATAGTAATCTATACTATTTTCTATACTTTGGTAATAAAAGTATTATAGTTGGTGAACCGGCATATAACTGCTGTTAGAAAAATTGGACTATATATTTAATATTCCAGGCATAATTTCTTTCAATAGTGAAGAAATTGGGAAACTCAAATGGAGTAATATTTTGACACTGTGGGTTCTTTATGGTATCATATATAAGCATATACAGAATATAAGTGTGCAAATAGTAACCGTGATTTCCCACTATGTGAGGAGGAAAATATGATAGTCCAGCCAAAAGTAAAAGGGTTTATGTGTACAACAGCGCATCCAGAAGGATGTAAGGCAGCAGTAAAGAAACAGATAGATTATATTAAATCACAGCCAAAAGCAGATGGTTATAAAAAAGTCCTTGTGATAGGTTCATCAATGGGATACGGGCTTGCAAGCAGGATTGCAGCTACATATACTTATGGTGCAGATACTATTGGGATTATTTTTGACAAGCCAGGCAAAGAGAAGCGTACTGCTTCAGCAGGCTGGTATAATACAGCAGCATTTGAAGAATTTGCCCAGTCAGATGGATATTATGCCAGGACTTTAAATGGAGATGCATATTCCCAGGAAATGAAAGAAGAAACTATACAGCTTATTAAAAAGGACTGGGGCAAAGCAGATATGGTTATATACAGTATTGCTGCACCTAGAAGAAAAGCCCCGGATGGTGTAACATACCGTTCTGTCCTTAAGACAACAGATAAAGAATATACTAATAAAACAATAGACCTTTTAACGAATGAGATTTCTGAAATTACAATTCCTCCAGCAACAGAAGAGGAAATTAATGATACAGTTAAAGTTATGGGTGGTGAAGATTGGAAGCTCTGGATAGAAGCATTAAAAAATGCAGATGTCCTTGAAGATGACGCTGTTACAGTTGCGTATTCTTATATAGGGCCAGAAGTTACCCATCCAATCTATTATAATGGTACAATAGGCAAGGCAAAAGCAGATTTATATAAGGCAGCAGACAGCATGGATGAAATGTATCCAGATTTAAGGGCATATGTTTCTGTTAATAAGGCACTTGTTACACAGTCAAGTTCAGCGATTCCAATTGTTCCATTATATATGTCCCTTCTTTTCAAAGTGATGAAAGAAAAGGGTCTGCATGAAGGCTGTATTGAGCAGATGTACAGGCTTATGCATGACCGTCTTGGTAATGGGGCAGACATACCTGTGGATAAAGACCGTTTAATACGTATGGATGATTATGAAATGAAAGATGAAGTGCAGAAAGAGGTATTTAATCTCTGGCAAAGTGTTTCAAAAGATAATATAAAAGATATTGCAGATATTGATGGATACTGGGATGAGTTTTATGAAATATTTGGTTTTGGAATTGATGGTGTAAACTATGATGCAGATGTAGATATACAGATAAAAATACCTAGTATAGAAGAATAAAATTATTATTTTAAAAAGTTTCTGGCATATATAAAATATTTATTATATTTTGCCAGAGGCTTTTCTTTTTGTTGGGAAATTGGTTTTAATTTATCTTGTAGAAATTATATTAAGAGGTTATAATATAAAGTAATAAAACTAATTTTAAATTTGTATAAATCTATATAAAAATTTAAAGAAATTTTTGGGAGGAGGTATAATAATGGATAAGGTTATAACAATAGGAAGGCAGTACGGAAGTGGAGGAAGGGAAATAGGACAAAAGATAGCAGAACATTATGGCATACCCTTTTATGATAATGAATTAATTACCAGGGCAGCAAAAGAAAGCGGGTTTGCAGAGGAAACATTTGCAAGGGCAGAGGATAAAGCAACTAATAGCCTGCTATATTCTCTGGCAATGGGAATAAATGTATATGGAAACCAGGATTTTGGATTTAACGGGTTATCGCTTGATGACAGGATTTTTTTAGCACAATCTGATGTAATCAGGAAAGTTGCAGATGAAGGGCCATGTGTAATTGTTGGAAGATGTGCAGATTATGTGTTAAAAGAATATGATAATGTCTGTAATGTTTTTATCCAGGCTGCAATGAGTTTCAGGATTGACAGGGCGGTAAACCAGTATAATGATAATGAAAAATCGGTAGCAGATATAATTGTTAAAAATGATAAACGGAGGTCAAATTATTATAATTACCATGTAGGAGAGAAATGGACAAATCTTAATAATTATGATTTAGTAATAAGGAGTGACTTGACAGGTATAGATAATGCTGTGGCATGTATTTGTGCATATCTTGGAAAATAATCATAACTAATGATAAGATTTGGGAGAGAAAGGGGAGTGGCGGCTATGCAAAGAAGTCTTGAAACAATTAAAAACATAATACGTAATGGTGGAAACATTGTTGTTCTGGGTGGAATTGAAGTAATGCTGGAAGCAGGGCTTAATGGGGTAAGAGCTGAACATATAGCGTATGATATAGAACAAAAATATGGTTATCCCAATGATGACATTGTATCCTCTTTGTTCTTTTCAAGGCGTGTAGATATTTTTTATAAATATTATAAAGAAATAATACTTAATAAGGATGAAATAAAGCCGTCTTCTGTCCATGAGGGGGTTGCAAAATTACAGCGTTATGGGAAACTTGATACAGTTATTACGAGAATGGTTTACTGCCTTTACCAAAAAGCAGGATGTGACAGGGTAATTGAACTTCATGGTTCAGTTGAAGAAAACCGCTGTCCTGCATGTGGAAGGGTTTTTGGTTCTGATTATATAAGATGGGCTAAAGGGGTGCCTGAATGTGATGTATGTAATGTACCTTTAAGACCTGGTTTTTCACTTTTAGGTGAAATGATAGATAACGGAAAAATAACAAGGGCTAGTTTAGCCGTGGAGAGGGCAAATATATTGCTTGTTATCGGGGCACCAATAAAATCCCCGCTTTGCAAATATATGGTTAAATACTATAATGGTGATAAACTGGTTTTGCTTAACAGGGAAGAGATGCCAGGGGATGACAGGGCAAATTACAGGGCATATGGCAATATTGGGGAAATGTTCAGTTATATAATGGATTTCTAATACGTTGTGTATTGATACAGATTAATAAACCATATTTGTAATTTTGTTTTTGGTTTGTAGTATTGTACAATGAAACAGGTTTCCATAAGGTATTGTATATATTCGTAAGCCAGGTATTTGGGAAGTATTATATTAGTGCTTGAATCTGTTTTTTAGATTCTATGTATCATTATGTGTGACATTGTGCTGTAGTGGAAATATGCCTGCTGGTGGCAAATATATACAATACCTTATGGGACTGTCCATGCCTAATCAGGCTGCAATGCAAAGGATAACGTGGATTTATTAGCTTTTGAAAAATAATTTTAAAAAAGTTCAAAAAAGTTGTTGACAAGTTTAGACATGTATGTTAGTATTTAACACGTTGGCGCAAGCAAAGGCGCAAACACAGGAACCTTGATAACTGAACAGTAAAACAACCCTGAAAATTCTAAAAGAAGTAAT
>CAQGLR010000086.1 GCA_948794795.1 uncultured Lachnospiraceae bacterium
GCTGCTTTATGGTAAAACATTTGGAATTTGCCAGAGTAATATAATCTTTGTATAATTATAATTTTTAAACATCAATAAGTCTGTTATTTATAGGTGTGTTTTTAATTAAATAATGTTATGCTATTATGGGTTATACAGTGGCATATAACAGTTATATGTTTTTGTAAAATAAATGTTTTATAAAAACATTTATTTAGTTTTATGTGCTAGTGCTACAAAGCTGCTATTGGACAAAATAATGTTTACTATATATGGGACAATATTGTTTGTTTAAAATACATCTATTATTTAATAAGTTAAATTTTGTAGAATTTTATATAGAATAATTTGTTAAGGGCATTTACTGAAAATGCAGACGTAGTGTTATTATGTCTATATTTTTAGCAGATGTCTTTAATTATGTAAAGAAAAATTGTAAAGTTTAATTTAAAGAACAAGAATATATTTCTGATATATAAAAATCTATGAAAATATAGGTAATTTTTTTAGTAATTTTAGGGTTGAAAATATAATTTTAGTATATTAGACTTAGCAAAGATATATAATTTATAAAAATAATTATATGGAGGTGATAGTAAAAAATAACAAACCGTGGTTGTAAATATAGTTAGTTTTAATGGTATATCAAGAGAGGAGAATTTATATTGAAAAATTTTAAGAAGATAATGGGAGTAATACTGGTATTATGCCTTGTTATAACCCAGTTTCCTGTGATAGGAGGTAAACGGGTAAAAGCTGCTGAAACAGGAACAAAGACAGATGTAACCTCAAGTAAAATTAGTTTTGATTATGAAAAGGCAAAACAGGAGGAAGCAAAAAAATTTACATTTTATGGTACTGATGTAGCAGGTTTTCATGGTAATGGTGATTATGAAATACAACATGATGAATGGATGTTTAATAATACCGAAAAAGGTAATGGTTATACAATGATAGGTAGTTTTGAAAGTGATACAGCCTATACATTGAATAATATTAAACTAATAATAAATGACACATATGAATTTTTGTTAAATAACACAAAAGATTCTGAACTTAATGAAGATGGCACAATGTATAAATTAGATTGCCCACATACGTTCTATATTCCAAATGAACAAGAACCTGTATGTGAAACAGAGGATAAAAGTGCAGCACTTAAATATACTAATGCTGATAATAGTGATGATAAACTTATATCTTTATATGTAAGTGGCATAAAAACGGATATAAAATCTAGTAAAATAACATTTACTTATGAAAAATTTAATCCAGGAGAAGCAACTGAATTTAAATTTATTAATGAAGATGTAATTGGTTTTGATTTTAATGATGGTAATTATGAAATAGAAAATGCAGGTGAGTTAAAAGATTCAGGGTATCAAAATATAGGATATTTTACTAGCGATGCGACATATACATTAAAAAATGTTGTTTTGACAGTAAATAGTACATATGAATTTGTATTAAAAGATGCAGTACAGGCTAGTAAAAATAATAAAGGTAAATATGAAGTTGCTTTTTTTAATATGTGGAGTGGCAAAAAAGAAGGAGAGGTTCTTTATACATCAAAAGATGGAAAAGCAACTCTTGTTTCAGGTGGAGATAATTTACCAATATATTTAGAAGTATTAAGTGGTGATAACCAGCCAGGTGATGGCGATGGTGATAACCAGCCAGGCGGTGATGGTGACAGCCAACCAGGCGGTGATGGTAAACCACAAGAACCAGGTAAAGTAAAAACAGAAATAACATCTAGTAAGCTCTCATTTACATATGAAAATACAGGAGAAGGAGAGGCAAAAGCTTTAAAAGTATGTGGAGCAGAATTAAGTGGTTTTAATGGAAATGGCACATATGAAGCAGATGTTGCAGAAAAAGAATGGGAAACCTGGGATAAGACAGGATATTATAATTTAGGGTTTATTGAAAGTGATACAGCATATACTCTTAAAAATGTTATATTAATTGTAAATGATACATATGAATTTGTATTAGGTGAAACATTTAATTCTGAAGAAAAAGAAGGGGTATTTAAGGTTGATTTTCCAAATATCTGGGGTGATGCTAAAGAAGGAGATATCCTGTATACATCAAAGGATAAAAAAGCAACTCTTGTTTCAGGTGGAAATAATGTAGTAATATCTTTATTTGTATCAGATGATAAGGGTGATGATTCAGACAATACAGGTAGTGGTGATGATATCCAGAAACCAGGTGGTGATGATACCCAAAAGCCAGGTGATGGGGATACACAGAAACCAGACAGGGTACAAGTAGATATAAAATCCAGCAAGTTATCATTTACATATGAAAAAACAGGAGAAACAGATGCAACATTTTTAAAAGTAAGTGGTATGGATGTAAATGGTTTCAATGGTAATGGCACATATGAAATAGATATTTTAGAATCAGCATGGAATACATGGGATAAGACAGGGTATTATAATTTAGGTTTTGTTTCAAGTGATGCAGCATATACTTTGAAAAATGTTGTTGTAACTGTAAATGGCACATATGAATTTGTTTTAGAAGAAATAAAAGCTGCTTCATATAAAGAAGATGAGAATTTATATAAAGTTGATTTTATAAATATGTGGAGCGGACATAAGGAAGGTGATGTGCTGTATACATCAAAGGATGGAAAGGCAGCTCTTGTGTCAGGTGGAAATACTGCAGTAATATCTTTAATGGTAGATAAAGCTGCTGTACCAACACCAAAGCCTTTCTTGCCTCCTTATGCAATAACACCACCAACAACTGCTCCTGTTGCAACAACTGCTCCAACAGCTGCACCTACAACAGCTCCAACAGTTGCTCCAACAACAGCACCAGTACCAACAACAGCACCTACATCAGTTCCAACAGTTAATCCAACAACTGTTCCTACAGTAACACCAGTTGCAACTGTAGCACCAACAAAGGAACCTGTTACAGCTCCTTCATCAAAACCAGAGGAACCATCTGACAAACCTGGTGGGGCTAATGATATACAAAAGGGTGATAAAGTTACTGTTTCTGGACAGAAGTATGAAGTAACAAACAATTCTAAAAAGACAGTAGCATATGTTGCTGCAAAAGGTAGTAAAAAAGCATCAGTTTCAGTTCCTGCAACAGTTAAAGTTAAGGTTGATGGTAAAAAGGTAACATATAAAGTTACAAGTATCAAAGATAAAGCATTTAAAGGCAATAAGAAAATAAAGACAATTACAGTAAGCAAGAATATAACTTCTATTGGAAAAGATGCCTTTAAAAACTGTGGCAAGTTAAAGACAATAGTAATTAAATCTACAAATATTACTAAAGTTGGCAAAGATGCTTTAAAGGGGACAGCAAAGAATTTAGTGATAAAAGTTCCTGCAAATAAAGTTTCTGCTTACAAGAAATTATTTAAAAATAAAGGTAATAACAGTATTATTATCAAGAAAGCGTAAATATGGTATTTATAAGATAAAGATATTGTAAATTCCAATTAAAAAATCCAGATATCATATATATAAATAGTGTGGTATCTGGATTTTAATTGTAAAATAGAAAATGCAGGGATTGTGAATTTAATTGTGTAAGTTATATCACAAAAATTGTCCTAAGTAATTATAATTTACTGTTTTCATTAAGTTTTTTAGCACATATAAAAATTATTATAGCTGTTGTAATAAGAAATCCTGAAAAAAATATTAATAAATTCCCTGTTTCAAAATAAAAATGTCCAATGGAATATATGGCAAAAAATATCATATATACAGCAAATGAGTACATAATACACCAAAAAACTTTCTTCTGTTTTTGTTCCCTGGTAAGTATTATTTGCTGTTGTTTTTCTAACATTCCGGTTTTTACTGATAAATCATCTATTTCTGATGATTTAAGCAGATAATCAGTAGTAACATTAAAAATTGCACTTAATGTTATTATTTTTTCTAATTCTGGTATTGCCTGTCCGCTTTCCCACTTTGAAACGGATTGCCTTGAAACCTCAAGTTTTTCTGCAAGCTGTTCTTGTGTAAGATTATTAGCTTTTCTTAATGTTAATAGTTTTTCTGGAAAATCCATATTTTTATCCTCCTTGTTTTTGATATTTGGATAATATCAAAAATCCTGTTTTCTTTCTATATAGTTATATGTATATGTGTGCAACCAGTGGTAGAAATATAAAACTAATTTATAGAATTACGCAAATATAGATTGCAAATCCTGGTTTTTAAGAAAAAAGCCTGTCTGGAATAAAAATTCTAAAGATTTATTAAATAGATATTATATATTATTTCTGTATATTAAAATACTTGTTCTTAATTATATAAGCCATAATCTGTAAAAAGCAATTTGGTATTTAAACATTTTAGTAATAGCAATCCGCAGGATAACCGCATAAAAAGTTATTACCAATAAAGGTATTTTATTATCTATTTTT
>CAQGLR010000087.1 GCA_948794795.1 uncultured Lachnospiraceae bacterium
ATAGTCTAAACCATCGGTTTCTTCATGTCAAGCTGACCTGTGAACAGTAACAAAAAGTGGGCGTGCTAGCGCCTGCTTTTTTATCACTGGTTGTTTTTTATGTTAAATAAATATATAATATAAAAGGCAACAATATAATAAGGAAGGGATATTATATTTATGGACAGGATACTTATAGTTGAGGATGACAGCAATATAAACCAGATGGTATATGAGATGTTTAATAAATGTGGATATGAATGTACAAGTGCTTTTTCAGGGACAGAGGCTTTGCTTAGAATGGAAAACAGCAATTTTGATTTAATTATTCTTGACCTGATGCTTCCAGGCATGCCTGGTGATGAAGTATTAAAAAATATAAGGGAAAAAAGCAAAGTGCCTGTTATTGTGCTTTCTGCAAAAGATGAACTTGATACAAAAGTGGATTTGCTTACACTTGGAGCTAATGATTATATAACAAAACCCTTTGCACTTAAAGAACTTGAAGCAAGAGCCCTTGTACAGCTTAGGGACAGCAAAGAAAACAGCCTGGATGGTATTATAGAGTTTAATAATCTTAGATATGATATCCAGAGGAAACAGGTTACTATTGACGGGCAAAGCCTTTCCCTTACTGTGCATGAATTAAAGATTATGGAACTTTTGCTCCGCTATCCAGGCCGTGTTTTTTCTAAAAATGAAATTTATGAATATGCATGGGATGATTATTATATAGGCGAAGATAAGACAATAAATGTACATATAAGCAATATAAGGCAGAAGATTAAAAAGATTACAGATACAGAATATATAGAAACTGTATGGGGGCTTGGATTTAAACTTGCATCTTTATAAATATTTCTTTAACTTTTCTTTAAACTTTTTTGGTGGTTTCTTTTATTTTCAAGTGTATTATATGTACTAAAGAAACACAAACAATATTAAAGCGTATAAACGCAGAAATGAGGAAAGTTATGGAGTATGTACTGAATACAGAAAATTTATGCAAACAGTATTCAAAGCATCTTGCAGTTGATAATGTAAGCCTGCACATTAAACGTGGTGAAATATATGGTTTTATTGGAAGGAATGGTGCTGGTAAAACAACATTTATGAAAATGATATGCGGGCTGGCACTCCCTACAAGTGGTGAAATAAAACTATTTGGTGCAAAAGGAAGTGCCATTAATGAGCAGAGGACAAGGATTGGTAACCTGATTGAGGAACCAGGGATATTTCCAAATCTTAGTGGAATTAATAATTTAAAATGTAAATGTTATGCCCTTGGAATTTACAGGAAGGGATATGCAGAACATCTTATTGAACTGGTTGGGCTTAAAGATGCGGGAAAGAAGAAAGCCAGGAAATATTCACTTGGAATGAGGCAGAGGCTTGGTATTGCAATGGCACTGGCTGGAGAGCCAGATATGCTTATACTGGATGAGCCAATTAACGGGCTTGACCCACAGGGAATTGCAGAAATAAGGGATATGCTGCTTAAATTAAAGACTGAAAAGAATATGACAATTATGATTTCAAGCCATATACTGGAAGAACTTTATAAGATTGCAGACACATTTGGCATTATAAATAATGGGAAGCTTGTACAGGAACTTTCCAGGGAAGAACTTTCAAATAAATGTAATGATTATATTGAAATAATAGTTAATGACAGCGCAAAAGCATGTACTAATATAGAGAAACTTGGATTTAGTGATTACAAGGTTATGGAAGATGGTTCTATCCATATTTATAAAGAATTAGAAAGGCTTGGGGAAATTAATAGAGAGCTTGTACTATCAGGCTGTATGGTAAATTCAATAAAAGTAGTACAAGAGAACTTAGAAAATTATTTCCTTAACCTTACAGGAGGTGTACAGAATGCTTAATCTTATAAGAATGAATTTATTCAGGATGGTCCACACAAAAGGTGTGATAGTTGTATTTATTTTATTAATGGGATTTTCAGTTTTAAGTGGTTCTATGTCTGCATATGACAGTGAAGAGATGGCAAAAGAAATAGAAGAACAAAAAACCAGTGTACAGCAAGAAAATCCAGGCCTAGTTGTTGAAGAAAATGGAGAAAAGATAGCAGAAGTGGGAATTACAATACAGACTCCTGTAGAAGAAGATGGTTCATTAAGTGATTATATTTTTATTTATTGTGAAGAACTTAGCAGTGGTGTATTGTTGTTATTTATACTTATAGGTGCAGTGTTATTTTTCATTGGGGATGAAAAGTGTGGTTTTCTGAAAAATATTGCAGGGCAGACAAAACACAGATATAATATATTCTTTTCAAAGCTTATAGCTGTTGGGATTTATACATTTGTATGCATGGTTTGTTATATGTTTGTAGAATATATTGTATTTAATACTTTAATAGAAGTTGACATAAATTTTGGTATGGAACATATTCCAGAAGCGTTAAAAGTATTTGCACTTGAATATCTTATCCATATGGCACTTATAAGCGGTCTTTTATTAATAACAGAACTTACCAAAAGTACAGCAGCGTCAATAACTATAGGGATTTTAAGCGTTATGGGAATATGTGGTATGTTCTTTTCAGGAATAGTACACAAGATTTTCCATACAAATTTCAATATAGCAAAATATTATCTTACTACAAGTATGTCTAATATAAATATTGGAATGGATTGGGATATTATTAAACTTGCACTTGGTGTAGGTATAACATTTTTTATTATATATAATGTTGCAAATGTATACTGGTTTTCACATAAAGATATTGTGTAATGGTGGTATAATATGGAAGCAAAACTTATTACAACGGTAGTTATATTAAGCGTATTACTAATAATTACTATAGTGAAATATATTTTATACAGGCGGCAGATAGTTAATATCTGCCGCCAGATGGCGTTTATAAGAGAGAATAATACTAATAAAATTATTTATAATGATATTGTAGAGCGTGAAGTTTTAAAACTTACAGACCTGGTAAATCTTATGTGTGAGGAACATAAGGTAAAAGAAAATATTTTAAAAGAGAAGGACAGGCGGCTTAAAAATGCACTTACTGGAATTTCACATGATATAAGGACTCCGCTTACTTCACTTAAAGGTTATTTTGAACTTTTAGAAAGTGAAACAGATATTAAGAAAAGACAAATATATAATGATATAATTAATAAAAAGCTCACAGACCTGACAGAACTTTTAGAAGAACTTTTTATGTATACAAAACTCCAGAATGAAGAATATATATTGGAGTTAAAAGAAAATAATTTTACCCAGATTGTACTTGGGACTCTTTTTTCATTTTATAATGAGTTTAAAAAGAAAAATATTATTGTGGATGTTGATATAGATGAAGAACCTGTAATGCTGCTTTGTAATGATATAGCAGTTAAAAGGATGGTTTCTAATATACTGAAAAATGCAATGCTGCATGGAAGTGGAAATATTAATATAATATATAAAATTAGAAGTGGAAGTGTGGAATTTTGCTGCAGGAACAGTATAAATACACCAGAAGAAATAGATATTTCACAGGTATTTGACAGGTTTTATAAGGCAGATACTGCAAGAAGCAGGGGTTCAACAGGGCTTGGGCTGTCTGTAGCAAAGGAACTGGCAGACAGGATGGGCGGATTGGTGACAGCTTCAATAGAAAACAGGGAATTTGTTATAAGGCTGGTTTTTAAAACAATATAATGAGACATCTGAGTTTCCTATAAAAGTGGATAATAAAAATTACTGGAATTTATGTTACAGTTCACACCCCCCAATAAACCATTGTGAAATGTGACGAA
>CAQGLR010000088.1 GCA_948794795.1 uncultured Lachnospiraceae bacterium
GGCTTCATGGTTATGACATTAAAAAAGTTCCTACGGAACTGTATGGTGCTTTGTGCAAATTAAAAGATTATGAGGAAATTGGCACAGCTGAGGAATGCCAGAAGGCAAGGGAAAGGCAGAAAACAAGGAAACCAGAAAGAAAAATCCAAGGAGAGGATTTAAAAATTGGTTGTATTACTTTCAAAGCAGGTACAAAAACATATTGGTGTCCTTCGTGTAAGAAACCTGTAACAGGTTCAGATGATTATTGCAGATGGTGCGGACAATCCATAGACTGGGGTGGTAAATAATGAAGCCATTATATGATTTATGCGAAACAGCATCAGATTTTAATGACTGTATTATACTAGATGTGACCGCATTGCAGAAATACAGCCATAAGATGCAAAAAGAAAAAGATGCTGGCAAAATTAAAGATATTTATAAAATACTCAAAGACCTTGGGGATGATGTGGCCAGATATAAGGAATGGGCTGGAAAAGAAGTAGAATCAATGGAAAAAGGTGCAGGGGGTTGATATGGCGGAGGTTATATTGCATCCAAACCATCCTGGCTATTGCAAGGAATGTATTTTTCTTGGTGAAAATGATGAATGCTTGAGCAAGGATTATATAGAACATTCTTATAATGTGGTCTGCGTATGGGGCTATTGTAAATTTAAAAAAATAAAAAGCGGGATAATGCCACATGAAAGCAATATTGAAATATCCAGGCAGTAAATGGAAACTGGCAGACTGGATTATCAGCTATTTCCCTAAACACCATAGTTACCTTGAACCCTTCTTTGGTTCTGGTGCAGTCCTGTTTAACAAACCACGTTCTAACATTGAAACAGTAAATGACCTGGATAACAACGTTGTAAACCTGTTTGGATGTATACGTGAAGACCCTGCAAAACTGGCCAGCATGGTTTATATGACACCATATGCAAGGGAAGTATATGAAAAAGCATTTGAAGAAGTCCCAGAAGACAAATACGGAGCTGCTTTAAATTTCTACATACGTTTAAATATGGGGCATGGTTTCCGCACATCTGGTGAGCGTGTTGGCTGGAAAAATGACATCCAGGGCAGGGAACGGGCATATGCAGCACAGGACTGGTGCAACCTGCCAGATAAGATTATGTGGGCAGCAGAACGGTTAAGAGGTGTACAGATAGAACACAGGCCCGCAGTAGAATTAATAAAGCGTTTCAACTATCCAGATGTATTAATATACTGTGACCCGCCATATATGTTAGAAACCAGGAATGGCAAGCAATACCGTTGTGAAATGGATGCCAGGGGCCACGAAGAATTACTAAAAATACTGCTGCAGCACAAAGGACCAGTACTGATAAGTGGCTATGATACAGACCTGTATAATGACATGTTAAAAGGCTGGACGAAGGTTCAAAATATATCCTATTCACAGACACATTCCAAAAAACGTGAGGTATTATGGATGAATTTCAAGCCAGATAATGTACAAGTAGATTTATTTGATTTTATGGAGGATTTCAAAATTGAAGGAAATATTATTTAAGGCAAAGCGTGCAGATTGGAGGAAGCTTCCAAGAGAGGAATGGTGGGTTGAAGGATATCTTACACAGAGAAAAGGCAGTGATGGAAAAGTTTTTGAATCCTGGATTATATTAGATGCCTATGAACAGATTGGTGTATTAAATATGAAAAGTGCGCTGGTTTCAGAAACAGGTTTTAATTGTTACAAGGTAGATTACGAAACTGTCTGCGAATATACTGGATTAACCGACAAGAACGGCAGAAAGATTTTTGAGAATGATATTTGCGATAGAAAAGAGAAGTTTCCCGAAATTGTTACATATCATGACGGAGATTGGACACTTGATTATAGTTATGCAAGCGGAAAAGAAAGTGGTTATAACTACTGTAATCTAGGATTTTATGTAAGGAATAGAGGCGGAGTTGAAGTTGTCGGGAATATTTTCGACAATCCAGAACTTTTGGAAGAAGGTGATTAAATGGGAGCATTTATAGCGAGACAACCAAATGGATTGTTATGCAGGTTTTCTACTGTTGTTGATACAGTAACACATTACAACATGACAGAAGAAGAATATATAGAAATGTGTGCAGAAAAAGCAAAGAAAGAAGCAAGCAAGGGATGTAATTAATAATTATCTTAAACCATTTGAATCGGTAAAAGATTATTTTGTACCAACCAATATGACAGAACAGAAATTTGAAGAGATTTTGAATGAAATGGGCAGCAAAAGTAAAGGAATGAAAACACCATAAATGCAAAAATGTTTTTATGTTGTAAGTGAAAATAAATGGAGAATAGGAAGAATGAAGAGATTGACAGAACGTGACGAGTTTGGAAATACTGACATTATCGGCGTGGACAGCATGGATTTGCAGTGCAATCTTGAATTTGACAAATTCAATAAAGTCACAACCGCACTGAATAAGCTAGCAAAATATGAGGATTTAGAGGAAAAAGAGCTGCTGCTGGAATTACCTTGTAAACCAGGGGATATTGTCTATGATGTTGTCTTTTGTGATGATGGGAAATATCATGTTTTTGAAATGAAAGTATGCAACATTAATCCCTTTGGGGATATTAGAAAAGCAAAAGTTTGGAATATTTATTTGGAGGGGAGCTGTACAAAAGCATACAGGAGTTTTTATGACTTTGGAAAAACTGTTTTCCTCACATACAAAGAAGCAGAAGTTAAGCTTGAAGAAATGGCACAGATTTAGGAGGATTTTAAATGTTACATACAATATTAATAAAAATTAAACAAAAAATTATTAATAATGTGGGTTGTGCTGCTGCAAGATGGATTTTACATAACTGTGATGATGGGCTGGTTATTAAAAGAAAAGCTGGGGCGGAACAAATTATAAAAGTTTTTTCTGCCCAGGCATACAGGAATATGATTAAACCTGCTATCCACAAAGCCACAGAAGTAATAAAAGTTGGTGATGTAGTTACAGATGATGGTTATCATCAAAAAGTTGTTGTGACATGCATTGATTATGACACTTTCAGGGGGTATTACCTGGCAGATGGATGTGTTGTGTCTGGATTAAAACTGGAGGATTTTAAAAAGATTATTTCCCATATTGATTTGAAAATAGAAAACAGTTAATAAAATGGCTCTGGAGGATTTTAAATTGAGGGAAATATTATTTAAAGGATTGCAGAAAGTGGGGAAGGTAAATGCATGA
>CAQGLR010000089.1 GCA_948794795.1 uncultured Lachnospiraceae bacterium
GTGGTATTTGTGGTGCAGCTGGATTATTTGTATGTGGTAAATCAATGCTAATTTGCGCTTTAGTTTTAGTACTTGTTAATTCAAAAGTTGCTTTTGTCTGTTTTCTCCAACTTTTTACGTATGTTGGTAAATCTGGTTTAGTTTTATTTGTTAAACCACTTGTTAATATAATATTTGTTATTATTTGTAAGGATTTTATTACGGTAATCTTTTATGCTTCCCCTGTTGATAGACCTGTAAGCATTTATATCCGTAGTTCCATCATCCTCCCAGTTGCAATATGGACAAATATCATAACCAGTTCCTTTATCCAGATTATATTCTTCTGTTAATGTTCTTAGTCCACAGCATGGACAAACAAATAATCTTTCAACTTCTCCATAAATTTCGATGTTTTGACCTGTAACTATATAAAGTATTTCAGATAAAAAACCATTACTAACTCCTTGGATTTCTGTGTATAACTCTGTTTGTACCATGTTATTTATTGAAGAACTATCCTTTGTATATTTTTTAAAATCAATTTCTTTTTCATTGACCTTACGTATATCACTAATTAATTTGATTGCATTTTCTCTTGATATATTTAACATTACAATTTTCCAAGTTTTTTTAAAGTTTGAATGACAACATCATCTGCTTTGCTATCCCATTTATAAGATGACTTGGTTTTGCTTCCTTTCAAAGTTCTTACAAAAATATTATTAGTTAGTGGCTCATATTTATATACATATGATTTCTTTATAACTTTAATAATGTTATCAGAATTTCTAATACCAAAATTATATGCCATTTCTAAATATTTTTTTGATGTTCCTGTTCCAAATTCTGGAATACCATGTTTTTCATAATGTTTCTTAAGTTTTCCTTTATTCCATAAAACATTTTTCTTTGTAGTTGGTTTGCATAAAGACTCTTTACCACCATCATATCCATTACCATTATGTACATAAACCCTTACTTTTCCCGCAAAGTACGATACCCAGTTTTTTAAAGCCAGGTTATACACAATAACTGGCTCTTCATGCCTTTCTTTCACAATCTTTGTGATACATGCTGTGCCACATTGTTTCCAGGGTATCACATTCACGCAGGTTAATAGCTGTCACCATCCCTGGAAAGTATTTCGTCACCTTTCTGTATTTCTTTAATAACTGTATAGCCATGCTTTGTGAGGGAAAGGGGGATGACTTAAAATTATAAATTATTTTCTTCTAATAATTTAATAAAGTTCCAATTAATATCATCAGTTATTCTTTGTTCTATTTCTTCAATAATTTTATATTGTTGTTGTTCAATACCCACATCTTGGCCATATAATGCTGTATATCTGTCTTTGTATTTTGAACACCAATAATATTTACTATATAAGATTACTTCGAGTGATTCATTAGTTAATTCTTGAATCCTTGTTTCTTTTTCATCAAAAAAAATCCAATAATTTAAGAATGTATTTAATTTTATATCCTTATATTGATTTTTGGTTATGTATTTAGTCTTCATAAGTAATTCATCTATATTTTCTTTTAAAATCTCCATATATTTACATTTCCTATTCTGGATAATATTTAATTTTTATATCCATATTATTATTATGAAAAAGAGCTTCCAACTGGTTTATTGCCTTTTTACCAGATACTAACCATTCAACTTTATATCCTGCCAATTTTGCAGAGTCTATTTGTATTTTTGCCTATTGTAACACTTTATTTTTTGCAAACATACATGTTAAATTGTATGTATTGCTCTTATAAATACATCTTCAACCTCTTTAAAACTAGTCCTTCCAGTTTTTTTATACCTGGAAAATATTTCGTCACCTTGTAGATTATTTATTTGGAGTTAGTAAATTTTTAAAGAATAATTATTTTATTGTTATTTACTTGTGTATATTAGGCAATACTTAATCACCAATAATTAATTTTTCCTTGTGATAGACTAAAAATAACTGTATTACCTATGTGTTATTCATTTATGGACAGTCAGGTAATACAGTTATTTTTTAAAAATTTAAGAAGTCATAAATCTTAATGTGTAACTATAATTAAATTTATATTTTTCTTGAATTTAAACCAGTTATACTTTTTGGATAATTTAAGTAATTAATTTCAATCAACATATGTTCTTTATATCTTTTTTCTGGTGTTGTATCTTTTATTACTTTTATGATTTCCATAGCACATGCATAAATGTACAGTATAAACCGTTATAGGGCAGGGACTGCCCGAATTAATGCCTGTGGAGATAGTAGGTTACGAGGTCTGCGAAGCAGGAAGCCCATTGGCTTTAGACAATGGGTAATTTTCTGGCTTTTAGTATCTGGGTCTGCATATTCTCCAATAATTTTATCAAAACCAGCCTTTTTCTGGCCATTTTCTATGTGAAAGGAAACCAGGGTGTCTGGAGCCATAAGTATAACAATAATTTAACTAATACAGTTACCAAAACTATTTAAATCTATTATATCTGGTTTATATAGCATCAGGTTTTCTAGCATTAACAATTTCATTAATAAGATTTTCATCAGTAATAATCTCTAAACCTGATAGTGTATTATTTGTTAAGCCAAATACAATATACAGGTCTGGAGAAATAATATAGTTATACCTGAGCGTATCTTCATATATACTGTCAATAAAATCAGCATTTCCATAAAAATGATTGATTATATCAAGATTATCACCAAATCTTATATCTATCTTCATAATATTTAATATTGAGTTAGAAATATTAATTAATTCTGTACTGGTTATTTCATCAAATGCAATAGCTATTGTATCATTTAAATTTTCATTTTTACGGAAAAAGACAATTTGCCATCCTAATAATTCAGCAATACCATTTGTTTCTGCATATTCAAATTCATGTTCTTCAATTTCATAATTTTTTACAATATTTTTTAATTTTAAATTGTTGATTTTCAAGTTTTTCACGCTCCTAAATTTATTTTTTTACCCCTCCTGAACCAATAATATAGTCATTCAATTTGAAAAAAGGAATAAATAGCGTCATCAAGAGAAGAAAA
>CAQGLR010000090.1 GCA_948794795.1 uncultured Lachnospiraceae bacterium
AAACTTATTAACAAGTACTCTTGATTGAGTACACCATTATTATACTAGGAGGTGCTTTAATGCTGGCCCTTAAAGAACTTATTTATAAAGAAGATAAAGAAATGAAAGAACGGCGTAAAAATGAAACAACAGGATGCTACTATGTATTTTACTTATTTACAATACCTTACATATTATTATCACTTATCTTGTCATTATCTGGTGATGAATCTTTAAATACATATACTACCTTTTTAATTATATTTTTTATGTCAATTTCGTTTCTATATAAATACCTGTACATAGTTAAAGAAAATGGTAAATCCAGTAATATATTTAAAAAATATAAATTCATCCCTGTAGATATAAACCAGCTGCTCTTTGCCAAATCTATACTTTTAAGCAAATATATAATGAAACAAGTCCTGCCTGTACAAATAATAACATTTATTGCCAAGATAATTTATACACATATATATGGCGGCAAATTCTTTAACATACAGCTTTTTATTCCATTAATACCTGGTATACTAACCTGGATAATTATTTTCACCATAATGTATATCAGCCATAATATATACAAAATATAGACAAATACTCTGTATTATATTTGAATAACTAACAGTTGTCCACAATCCGCATTGCCTGCTTACAGGCAATGCAGACTGCCGGTTATCCTCTGGTATATTTGTCTATATATTTTCATTTTCATTAAGTTTGTTCCACAATCTTGCATCAAGTTTTTCTTCATAAGCATCAGCAGCAGCGTCATACTCTTCTTCGTCTGTTATATCTTCCATTTCAAAATCATCATTCCCAAGGTCTTTAAGCCTGAATACATAATATTCAGTAATATTATCTACACCAGCAGGAATTGCGGCAGCATACAGCTGGTTATCCACCTCATATATTTCATCAATATAAAAATCCTTGTCATTGCCGTCTTCATCTGTCAAAGTTACCATAGTTTCTTCAAAATCATA
Source organism: uncultured Lachnospiraceae bacterium (assembly GCA_948794795.1). Classification (GTDB taxonomy): domain Bacteria; phylum Bacillota; class Clostridia; order Lachnospirales; family Lachnospiraceae; genus Butyribacter. The sequence goes on from CAQGLR010000090.1 coordinate 963, forward strand.
ATCATTGTATTGTCCTGGCATATATATTCCTCCTTTATCCATATAGCTATACAAGTATAACATATAACCAGATACAATACCAGCATTAAACCATTGAAAAACAGTTATAATAATTATATTATTTTTTAAATAGAAAGAATTAAAGAAAATATTATTTGAGTTTCCCCATTTTTTAAATTACACAAAGATTATATTACTCTGGCAAATTCCAAATGTTTTACCAAAAGGCAGCTGTTATGGGGGCGCTGGTGCTTAAGCCACGTCTTCAATGCTTAATAGAAACAGTTGTTTCTATTAAGCATTTGGGGCTTTATGCACCACTGCGCATCCCATCCAAGCGGAATGCGTGCAAAGCCATGTTGCACATGGCTTTTTGTTGGTAAAATTTTGGAATTGCCAGAGCCAAAATACCTGTGTATTAAAAAAATGGGGAAACTCAAAAAATATTATTATTGATATCCTTTTTCTTTTAATATATAATACTATCATTAAAATTATCTATTATATATTACGAAAAGAGGCTAAGCAATAATGAATCTTTTTAAAAAATCTTCTAAACTTGACAATGTATTATACGACGTAAGAGGTCCTGTACTTGAAGAAGCCAGCCGCATGGAAGAAGCAGGTTCTAAAATCCTCAAGTTAAATATAGGAAATCCTGCACCTTTCGGCTTTGAAGCTCCAGAAGAGGTACTTCTTGACATGCGTCATGGGCTTAATAATGCACAAGGGTATTCTGAATCAAAAGGAATATTTCCTGCTAGAAAAGCAATTATGCAATATGCACAGCTTAAAAATATCCCAGATGTTACTATTAATGATATTTATACTGGCAATGGGGTAAGTGAACTTATTAACTTATGTATGCAGGCGCTTCTTAATGAAGGTGATGAAATTTTAATACCTGCACCTGACTATCCTCTATGGACAGCTACTGCAACTCTTGCAGGTGGCAAAGCTGTACACTATATCTGTGACGAACAAGCAGAATGGTATCCAGATATTAACGATATAAAAAATAAAATTACAAACCGTACAAAAGCAATCGTTATAATAAACCCTAATAACCCAACTGGTGCACTCTATCCAAAAGAGATATTAGAAGAAATAATTAATGTTGCAAGAGAACACAGGCTTATTATTTTTTCAGATGAAATATATGACAGGCTTCTGTTTGACAATGGCAAGCATATATCTGTTGCATCACTTGCACCAGATTTGTTTTGTATAACATTCAGCGGCTTGTCCAAATCACATATGATTGCAGGTTTCCGTATTGGATGGATGATTCTTAGCGGACGCAAGGACTTAGCAAAAGATTATATTGAAGGAATTAACATGCTTTCAAATATGAGGCTTTGTTCTAATGTTCCTGCACAATCCATAGTACAGACTGCACTTGGCGGATACCAGAGTGTAGAAAATTATGTTATGCCAGGAGGCCGTATATGTGAACAGAGAGACTATATATATAAAGCACTTAATGATATACCAGGTGTATCTGCAGTAAAACCAAAAGCAGCATTTTATATTTTCCCAAAACTGGATATTAAAAAATTCAACATACATAATGACGAACAATTTGCACTTGATTTCCTTAAAGAAAAGAAAGTCCTTATTGTACATGGTAAAGGATTTAACTGGGCAGAACCAGACCATTTCCGTATAGTATACCTGCCACAACTTAGTGTTTTAGAAGAATCTATTGGAAAACTTGCTAGTTTCTTAAGCACTTACAAACAAAATATATAATATTAACCAATATAATTTAATCCTATAGCATATTTGAAAATTAGATTTACACAAAGAGTATATTTAATTTTCAAAATGGATACTTTTATTCTGGCATAACAGTAAACTTTTTAACTGTTATGCCAGTTTTTTTCTATTAAAATTATACATTAATTTTTTTAAAGTGCAAATAATAACTTATGATGTATGCTTACATCACCATTTTACTAGTTACTGTTCACAGGTCAGCTTGACATGAAGAAACCGATGGTTTAGACTATTA
>CAQGLR010000091.1 GCA_948794795.1 uncultured Lachnospiraceae bacterium
GCTAATACTGGCCATGCACCAGGTTAACTTTTACTTTTTACAATTCTTTTTCAATTTCTGCCAATACTTCCACGCCATCCGCAAAAATCTGGTTATATGTACAATCATCTTCCCAGCTGCTGTCATCCTCTGCCGTTTCAAGAAATTTCCTTGCCGCCTGTTTTTTCTGTTCTGTATCCATACCAGCAATATATGGGAAATCATTCGTTTCTGTCAGATACCTGCAGTTGTTTTCGCTATCTACTGATACTACCATGTTGTAACCATTTGTTTCACAAAAATATAATTTTTTTATCATTTCTTTGTCCTCCGAATTTATTTGATTTATTTTCAATTATATGTTATACTGTTTTTACAGTTTGGGGCGGTGGTAAGCCCGCCCTTTTCTGTGTTTCCTCTGGCTGGTTTATTCAGCCTTTTTTGGTTTATATTGTTCTTCTCCAGTTTCAATGAAAAGAATAAAATCATTTATTTCTTTTTCACTAAATCCAGCAGCCCTTAATCCTATAATTAATCTTGCGGTTTCTGTCATTGTCATATTATCCATGTTTTTCTCCTTTCCCCTTGAGGTTTCGCTTGCCCTCTGCCTTATAGGTTATTAGTCCTTATTTCCTTTGGACTAATTATAGTATACATGATAATTCATGTATTGTCAACAATTTTTTTACATCTTTTTTCATGTTTTACAAAAATTATTTTACAGTATTTTTCATGTTTTCATTTTCAACATATTTTAATATATTTCCTGGCTGCATATCTAGAAGCATACAAATATTATCAAGAGCCTTTGCCCCTACTGGCTTCCCCTCTCTTAAATATTGTATTGCACTTTCATTTAACAGCTTTTCTTTTCTTAATTTTGTTGTATTGTATCCTGCTTCCTTTAATGCTTCCAGTACATTGATTTTATATGTGAGCACTTATTCCACCTCCTTTTTGGTTATTTTACATTATTTTTCGTTCATTGTCAATAACATCATTTTTCGTGTAATATGTACAAAATATTTTTATTTTTTACATCTAATTTCGTGTATATTGTATATTGTATTTACATGATAAATCATGTATTATATATACATGGCAAGGGAACAATAAAAATATATAAAAGAGAGGTAAATAATTATGAAATACAATATGAAAGAAATAATGACAAGAGCATGGGATATAAAAAGAGAAAATACAGAGAATATGTTTAGTTTATGCCTTAAAATGGCATGGGCAGAAGCAAAGGAAGCGGGAAGCGGGAAAGAAGAGAAGAGTTTAAAAGAAAAGCTGGTTGATAAATTAAATTTCATTGCAGATAATACACCAGATGTTTATATGTACAATGTTTATGTATCTGAATGGGAAGGGTATGGAAAAAGCAGGACATACTTTGCAGTTTATGAAACCCGCAAAAATTCAAACCACAATGCTAAATATGACTACGGTTTTTATGATAACCAGACAGGTAAATATGTAGCAGGACGCCATGATTTAACAGATAACTGCAGCCTTGGCGGCAGGCATCATCTTGACTGCAGCATTGAATTTTAATGCACAGCCCTACACTTATGGTGCATGGCAGAAGCCAGTTAAATAAATAAAGAAAGCAGAGGTATAGAATATGTGTAAAATAATCCAGTTCCCAGTTAAAGAAAGCAATAGTTATAAAAACCTGGTAATGTTTTTTGATGAATGTGACACCATAGAAAATTGTAATTTTTATTTAGAAGCTGTAGAAGTATCATATAAAAATGGATATATTTCAGAAAAAGAAATGTACACATTGCGCAGGATTGGCAGGCAGAAACGTTTAAAATTAGCAAATCCTGTAAAAGAACCAGAAAAAGCAGAAAAGCCAGGAACATACTGTTATACCCCAGAAATGGGAGAACAAAAGCCAGTTAACTGCCAGATGGAAGCAAGCAGGGCATATTATGGAAAACACTTTTTTATCTATACCTTATTAGAGATTAAGGGCAGAGGCATTAAATTTATTAAAAAATGTAATGATGGACGTAACGAATACCAGGTTACAAACCTGGCTTTCGAAAAATTAAAAAAGGAATATTCTATATCAATGGAACTTTGTCTTGATTAGCCAGGGTACTGGGATATACCCAGTACCTGCTTGCAAAAAGGATTCCATAATGCTATAATAAACTTGTTGAGAGAATATTATAACCAGTTGATTGTGGAAACACTTTTCAACAAATGACCAAGTATCTTGTGTACTTGGTCTTTTCTATAAATAATGTGGTCTTTCTTATCCTGTCCACATGTATAAAGCCGCTCAAATTTGAGCGGCTTTACACATTCATTAAATTTTCTAACACTCTTTGTTATGGTTCAATATAGCCTTAACTGTTGCTCTTGCTATGTCATCCCTGTCACTGGTGTACAACATATAATCGTCTTTATCATCTACAAAACAGGTTTCAATTAATATTGCTGGGGCTTTGGTATGGTTGATGAAATATAAATCTGTCCTGGTTTTGACACCACGGTTAGTAAATCCAATCCTTTCCATCTGGTTACAGATGCGCCTTGCAATGTCACCTTTATCTGCCGCGTTTTCTGTAAGCAGGACTTCCGTTCCGCCAATTCTCCCATCTCCCTTTTTATCGCCCCTGCCGCTGTTAAAGTGTATGGATATATGCAGGTCTGCATCTGATACAGAGTTGCATTTAGCACAGATTTTGCGCAGGACATCTCTCTGGTTTATACCATTATTTACAGTACAATTTACAGCTTTTATACCCTTTTTCTTTAACAATCTTATTACTTTTCTGGTTATATACCTGGCTTCTGTTGATTCATCCAGTAAATCTGATGCCCCACAGGCGATTTTTCCAGATGGGTTGTGTCCTGCATGGACTGTTACTTTTCTAATCTTTTCCATTATTTAATCAT
>CAQGLR010000092.1 GCA_948794795.1 uncultured Lachnospiraceae bacterium
CAGCTGCTTTATGGTAAAACATTTGGAATTTGCCAGAGTAATATAATCTTTGTGGAATTTTAATTTTCAAACATAAATGAGTCCTTTAATTTATTAGGTTTTGCTTAACTAAAAGACATTGCACTTGGATGGGGATACACAGTGGTGCATAAAGTACCAATGTTTTTATAAAACATTTAATACAGGGTAAGCACCAGCATTTTCATATAGCTTGTTTTTAATAAGTTATATAGAATTTTGGGTAATATAATTTTTGTGTGGAGTAAATTTTTATAGTATTTTGTGTTAATGTAATTGTTGCATCTGGCATTAGGAGTAGTTGTATTATATAGAGGTTTTTGATGGATAGTATAAACAGGATAAGTTATTTAAAAGATTTAAAAAAAGGTATTCATGATGGAATTCCTATTGCATTGGGATATATTTCAGTAAGTTTTACATTTGGTATTATGGGGGCTGCTGCTGGATTGTCATGGTGGCAGACATTATTAATTTCAATGACAAACCTTACTTCAGCAGGACAGTTTGCAGGACTTGAGATAATGGTTACTGCAGGAGGCATGGTTGAAATGGCACTCACACAGTTTGTTATAAACTTAAGATATGCCCTTATGTCAATTTCATTATCGCAGAAAGCTGACAATACATTTACCTTTTCGGTAAGGCTTGCTACAGGTTTTGGGGTTACAGATGAGATATTTGCAGTAGCCGCCAGTAAAAACAAAACTATAAACAAATATTATATGGCAGGGCTTATTATTATGCCATATATTGGCTGGGCTTCGGGTACAGCAGCAGGTGCACTTTTAGGTGAGGTTATACCAGAGATTTTAAGTAGTGCATTAGGTATAGCAATATATGGTATGTTTATGGCTATAATTATCCCACAGGCAAGGGATAACCATAAATGTCTTATAGTAATAATAGCAGCTGCTGTTTTAAGCTGTTGTTTTAAATGGATTCCTTTGCTTAAAAATATTTCTTCAGGATTTGTAATAATAATATGTGCTGTAGCTGCTTCTGTTATAGGTGCAATATTATATCCTGTTGAGGATGGGGAGGACGAATGATGCCAACAGAAAAATTTTTTATATATCTTATAGTAATGGCAGGTGTTACATATCTTATAAGGGCTTTGCCTTTTGCCTTATGCAGGAACAAGGTTAAAAATAAATTTGTCCAGTCATTTCTTTTTTATGTTCCTTATGCAGTCCTGGCCGCTATGACATTTCCAGCAGTAATATATTCTGCAGATGGAATTGTACCAGGAATTGCAGGTACTTTTACAGGACTTGTATTTGCATATAGGAGAAAAAGCCTGCTTATGGTGGCAGTTGTATCCTGTATAGCAGTATTTATAGCAGAAGTGGTGTGCAATTTGATATAATTATAGTCTTATAAATAATATTTCTAAATTGTATAAAAAACATAGATGGCATGGAATTGCAGGAAAAGGACTTTGGTTTAGTTAATGTGTTTATTACATACAGTTGCGTATCCCATCCAAGCCGGGGCGGCTGCTGGTGGTAAAATTTTGGAATTGCCAGAGCCAGAATACTTGTGTACTAAAAAAATAGTGAAACTTAAAAGAAAATAGTATTGTGAAAATATCCAGTTTGTGGTATGTTAATAAATGGCAGAAAGAAAGCCATATAAAAACTGGAGGAATTAAAATGGAGAAGCCTGGTTTAGAGAAGATAATTATCTTTTTAGTTATAGCATTAATACCTGTGTTTGGTTTAACAATTATACCCAAAGTGCTGCTTAAGGTATTTGGAAACAATATAGAAACCTTAATAAGTGATGAATACTACACAGCAAGTATAGTGGTTGCTATAATAATATTTATACTTGTACTGGCATTATCTGCTTATATAGCATTAAAGCCATATATTGTATGGTGTCTTGCATATGCATGTGGCATAATTTACAGCATACTGATGTTTATAAGGCCTGGTGAAGAATTTAACAGCCTTAATTTTTATTTAATAGCTGCCAGCTATTCTATAGACCTTGTAGTGCTGCTTGCACTTTCCTTAAAGCAGAAAAAGTAGCACGTCCGTTTCATAAATTTTATTCCAATAGTTTCTATTTACCTTTTGAGAGTGC
>CAQGLR010000093.1 GCA_948794795.1 uncultured Lachnospiraceae bacterium
CTTTCCAAATATTGTTTTATGTTTTTCCCCACTGTTTATATTTTCTCTTTTTTCTGCTGGGTTAAAGGTTACAATACTGTCTTTACTGTTACCCCCCCCCTCGGTTTTACTGCATGAAAACCATGCCATAAAATACACTTCCTTTCTTTTTTCTGGTATCTAATTCTTAATACCCTCTAATTTTTTAATCCTGTTTAATGCTTCTTTTAACTGCTCTTCCAGGTTTTCTATTTTCTTCTGCTGTTCCTGGTTCTGCTGGTATAAAATCTGTTCAAAACGTGCCATATCTGGAAGAAATTCCTCATACCGCAGGCCACGTGTATACTCACCTGGTATTTCTTCCTGGTGTACTTCTTTGATAGTTTCTTTTACAATGTCCTTTGTACCATCTTCTTTTGTAACCTCTTTTTCCACTTCTTTTTCTGTTTCAAATTCCCTGGTTTTAGGGGATTTGATGAAAGCAGCATGGTCTTTAATGCCAGTATCTTTTAATAATTCTTCAAAATCCTGCGCTATAAACCCATGATGTGGCCTGCCACTTTCACCGTTTATACGTTTGAAGACAACAGGTTTTAAACCTAATATAAGCTGTATTAACTGTTCATCTGTTATATTAGTATCTTTATAACTGCTTTCCTGCCCTATGTATGATATTTCTTCTTTTTCGTTCCTGTCGGATGTCTGTATAATCCCATTGGTTGCATAAACCTGGTTCCACCTGTGGTTGCCGTTCCCCAGATATGCAACATTATCCTGCAGTGGATATATATAATTCCCACCTAAAATCATACCATTATTTGGTACATTTCTTTCTCCAGGCTGTAATATTATTTCATATGCTATACCACCGCCACCACTTATATCTCTTGTTGATATGCAACATCCAGAATCTTTTTTTATACAAACACTGTTTACTATGGCATTGCCATCTAGTTCCAGTGTACGCCCATACATCCTGTTTATATATGATTCAAGGAAATACCAGCCTTCTGTGCCTAAAGTGCCGTGTGCGGCATCTATACTGCCACCTTCATACGGTAACAGACCATATAGTGGTGTCCTTAACCATTCAGGCTGTCCATTGTCTGGCATCCGTATGCTGCAATATCCATTAATATCCGCTTCAAAAATATATGGGGCATAATTCCCATCATGCAATACACGCCTCACAGTGCGCCAGATGGCAACAGGATTATCCTGGTCTGTATAATCTTTGTCTGCTGTCCTGATAAAAATATCTGTATCAGTTAATCCATGGCCATATGGAACCAGCAGTTGTGTTTTATAGCTGCTGGATGGCGTACCATCATCATATGCGCCAATATTAAAAACTGTCCAGAAATTTCCAAACCCGTCTACCAATGTTTCCTGGACGTCAATTAACTGTGGTGGCAGGTTTGTCTGGCCAACATAATCCTTGTTACCACTTACCTGTTTTAATACCCCCCCCCCCGATTTGTAACATGGAAACCATGCCATATTTTATACACTTCCTTTCTTTTTAATATAACACTACTCCTGGTTCGTTTTCTTCCGTTTTTTTATCTGCACAGGTTTTGAACATTTCCTCAAATTTCCTTAA